>ONYL01000001.1 GCA_900322035.1 uncultured Prevotella sp. | reverse complement strand
TTGGCTGTCCATGTAGCGGCATAATCGTTATCCGAATAGAATCGGGCACGATCGTTAGAATAACGGGAGAGATACAGATCGCCATACTTCACCTGATTGTTGCTGATGGTGAAGGCACTGGCTTCGTCTTTGTTGGTCGTTCCATTGGCAATATAACTGGTTCTTCCATTCGAGGTGTATTTCTGAACGGTGAGATAGTAGTTGCCACTCTGCAGCTTACCTGTCTTTGTATGTGTCCATTGGACAGGACTGTTTCCCCACGTTCCGTCAGTCTGCAAATAATAATTCGTGGTGCCCCACAAACCACTCGTTGTATAAGAGATGGTACCCGTCTTACTGTCGAAACTTACGATAGAACTGCCGGCTGCCGTGCCATAGTGGGCATTGATTTTCGCGCCCGTGATACGGTAGCCCAAGGGGATGGACTTGCCGTTCTGGTTCTTTGTCTCGGTGGGGGTCTCTATATAATAGGTGCCGTTGCCGAGAGCATAGTATAACTGGTTGCCGTTCTGCAGCACTTGTATTTTTCCGCTGCCGGCGGTCTCGGGCAGTTTACCTCCAGATACTGCGTCCTCCTGATAAAGCCAGTTCTTGGCCGTCAGGTCAATCACGTTCTCGTAGTTGTAGCTGTAATACGTAGAGCTGCCCTTGGTGTTCGGCTGGATGACACCCAAGTCGAGCTTGCCCGTGGTGAACTCAGAGCCCACCATGTTCACGCCATCACTGATGATCTCGTCGGGAGCTCCCGGCACGCCCTCGGCCTGGAACTCAGCCTCGGCGGTGAAGTAGAGCTCGATGGACTTGATGGTTGCGCCATAGAATCCGTTTTTTTCATGCCAAAAATAGAAATAGAGGTTGTTGGTCATGTCACTTGCAATCTTGCTGGTGCGCTCGATGACATAGTCTTTCGTCTCATTTGTGCTACCCATGCTTGCCGTGGCAGCCAGCGGATTTTCATAGTCAAATGTGCTGCCCGTCTCATATAACCGCTTCGACATAGAAGCATGGGAGGCACTATTGATGGTCTTGCCGTTGATGTTGTTGAGCAGCACTATGCGATAGCGTGTAAAGCGGAAACCCTTGGGGAGCGAGAGGCACATCAAGGTGCTGACAGACTCACCGCCGTCCACGATATAGAGGTTTTGGCTCTTATCAAGGCTGATGTTACCAGCTGGGTCCTTCAGTACACCACTTGATGTTAAATCCTTCTTGTCGGATACATGCAGGGTGAGTGGCAACTGGTTGTGACGCCAGAGCGACGACCAACCTTGTTCGAATCCGACCTCTCCCGTGTAGGTCAGTCCTGCGATAAGGTGCCCCGATGAGGGCGAGATGGTCACGTCCTGCCCGTAGGCCGGCAAAGCAGACAGAGCTGTAATGCATCCTATCAGTAAAATAAGAGCAGAACGTAATCTGGATCTTTTTGTGTTTGAAAATAAATGTTTCATGTTATTATGTTTTGATTGTTATTGGTGGTCATTAATGCACACAAGCCATGTCTATTCTACTGGTTAGAAATATCGCTGGCCCATGCAGGTGTTGTTCGGCCTGTCAGTTGCAAATTTAGGTTTTTTACGAGTGATTTCAAAGATGATTTACGGAAAATTGATTCAAAGAGCAAAAAAATAGGTGCAAAAAGGTTCAAAAGTCAGAGGAATTTCGTACATTTGCAGCATGATACAATCAAATACCCCCCCCCATAATGTCGCATTTTCGTTCTTTTCTTTCCAAGCGTTGTATTGACCGTAAGGAGGAGATGCAGTTGGTGGTCTATCTGGTTTATTCGGTGATGATCATCTTCGGTATGCCTTTACATTTTTGTTTCGGCCTGATAGGTCAAGAGGGCTTTCTGCTTCGCACGATCTCCTTCGTAGAATGGCTGTGCTGCTTTGTATTTTTAGCTCTCTACCTGTCAGGACGTATGCGTTTGAAAAGGGCTTTTTCCTGGCTGTCCGTTTGCCTTCAGTTTGCGGTGGGTCTGAGTATCGTTCTCATTGCCGTCATGGCCCGTCCTGAAAATATGATCTACTCTCAGAAAATGTTGACGGTGGATGATATCTTGTCGCTTTTCAACATTCTCATGGTCTGCATGGGATTGGTGCCCAACGCCTCCACAGTGATCATGGCACTGTTTACGCTGTTTACGGGCGTGGCCTACGTGATATGTCCGCAAATAATGCTGTCTCAGTTTGTGCTGCTGTTTTTCTATTCAATGATGGGAGTATGGATCTGTTCTTTGCTGATGCATCACCTGTTCAGGTCGACAAGCCGAGAGATCAACGACTATAAAATGTTTCAAGATGGTGTGCTCAACATGTTTCACATGAGCAAGGCCGAGGCTATCACTCTCATCCGGCTGAGCCGGGAAGCAGGTCGCGTCGATGGAATAGACGATCAGGTGCTGGAGAATCTTTCGGAGCGCACCCGTAATAATCTGATCGCCTTAGGAGCGTACTTGCAGAACGAACGCAGAGATAAGATGGTGGACTTGTCGACCATCTTCCCTCAGCTTTCGCCCTCAGAGCTCGAAGTGGCCCGATTGATATTGAAGAACATGCCGCTCAAGGAGATTGCCGTGGCTACAGGGAAAAGTCTGAGTAATGTGGGTACCGTGCGTGGAAATATCCGCAAAAAGCTCGGTCTGAGGCCTGATGATGACCTGAGGAATTATCTGTTGTCGATTGTGCCCTCTCAAACCAACTATTAATTGCTTTTGCGCATGGATAAATATTAACGTTATCAAATATACGCGTTTATTGTGAAATCAGTCTCTAACATCAAAGTAGGTATCAATGTCTTTTTGTACAAGCATTGTAGAAACCGTATAGAACAGATGCAGCTGATGATGTATTTGGTATATTCCGTCTTGACCATCATCGGCATGCCCCTGCACTTTGCGCTCGGACTCATCGGTCAGAAGGGAATTTATCTGCAGGCTATCTCCGTCGGGATGTGGCTGAGCAGTATCGTTCTGTTCGTCCTCTTTCTATCGGGGAGGCTACGCTTGACAAAGGCATTATTCGTTTTGACCATTTCTTATCAGTTTTTTGAGTGTGTACGCATCGTGTTTCTCGCTGCAATGACCGGCCCCGACTGGCTTGAAGCCCACCAGAAGCTCTTGCTGCTCAACGAAATCTTGTCTTATTGCAATTTGGTCGTCGTGTGCATTAGTCTGGTTCCCAAGGCGCCTACGGTGGTCTTCGCCATGTATACGCTTTCGGTTGGCGGTGCCTATGCCATCTGTCCAGAAGTGATGTTGAACCAGTTTGTATTGCTCATCTTCTATGCCATGGTGGGGATATGGCTCTATTCTTTTGTCATGCAGCGTATGGCGAGGTCGACAAGCCGTGAGATCAGCGACTATAAAATGTTTCAGGAGGGTGTGCTCGGCATGTTTCACATGGGCAAGGCAGAGGCTTTGACTCTCATCCAACTGAGCCGGGAAGCAGGTCGCGTCGATGGAATAGACGATAAGGTGCTGGGGAATCTTTCGGAGCGCACCCGTCATAATCTGATCGCCTTGGGAGAGCACTTGCAGAACGAACGCAGAGATAAGATCGTGGACTTGTCGACCATCTTTCCCCAGCTCTCGCCCACGGAACTCGATGTAGCCCGACTGATCTTGAAGAACATGACGCTCAAGGAGATTGCCGTGGCCACGGAGAAGAGTTTGAGCAATGTGGGTACGGTGCGGGGCAACATCCGCAAGAAGCTTGGTCTCTCCCCCGGCGACGACCTAAGGGATTTCATCTTGGCGAGAATAAAGGATAGATCATAAATCCATAAACTGTCCTCTATTCTGTTAGCTATGCCTTTCAGACAGCTATGCCCTGCGGGCAAGAAATGATAAGGATGCCCGTAGGGGAAAGCACAAGGCGAATGGGGTGCTTGCGATAATGCGTCACCTGGAAAATAGTCACGTACAGACTTTAGCTCCCCATGGAGCTATGGTGCTGAGGTGAAGGGGACAGCCTTACGAGCAAGCTCGTCGGCTGCCCCCTTCACTTCAGCACCACCCCTGCGGGGGACAAAGCCTGCCCGTGACGAAAATCGCTATCGCGTAAAATTGCGCAGAGCGCATAAAATATTCAGCACTCCCTAAACCTGCGATGAGTATCAGGAATGGCCCCGCTGCCAATCGGGAATGGTGAATCAAGAATTGCCTAATATTTGGTTGGCATGCTCCTTCACCTTAATCTGTTTCGGACCAAAGATCTGCTCTACCACACCTTCCTCATTTATAATAAAAGTGGTGCGGAATGTACCCATATACTTGCGTCCGTACATCGACTTCTCGCCCCACACGCCAAAAGCCTCGTTGAGTTTCATGTCGGTATCGGCAATCAGCGGGAAGGGCAGGTTGTTTTTGGCCTTGAACTTGAGGTGGCTCTTGGCATCCTGCACGCTCACGCCCACCACGGCATATCCCTTGGCGAGGAAGCGTTCGTAGTTGTCGCGCAGGTTGCAAGCCTCCTGAGTGCATCCCGGTGTGGAATCCTTGGGATAGAAATAGAGAACGAGCTTTTTGCCTTTGAAGTCGCTCAGGTGAATCTCATTGCCGTTTTCGTCGAGCCCGAGAAATTCGGGCGCTTTTGTTCCGATTTCCATAATGATTTGTTTTATTGAGTGTTATCGATGATGATCTGTCGCGCTCAGGCTGTCTGGCAGCCCGGTAGGCGCATGAGAGGTCAGGCGTTGGTCACGAGCCAACTGATGTAGCCCAGGAACACCGCAGTCAATACGGCGCCCTCCCAACGGCTGAGGGTGTACTTGGTGTAGCTGAAGAGCCAAAGCAGGATCATCGAGATGACGAGCATCGACAGGTCGACCGATGTGATGCCCGTGATCTGCATGGGCTGGATGAGCCCGGTGACGCCGAGAATCATCAGGATGTTGAACACGTTGGACCCCAAGACGTTTCCGATAGCAATGCCGCTTTGTCCCTTACGGGCCGAGACAATGCTCGTGGCCAGTTCGGGCAGCG
This sequence comes from uncultured Prevotella sp., assembly GCA_900322035.1. Taxonomy (GTDB): domain Bacteria; phylum Bacteroidota; class Bacteroidia; order Bacteroidales; family Bacteroidaceae; genus Prevotella. The sequence goes on along the minus strand of ONYL01000001.1, from coordinate 287,103 downwards.
AGGTTCCTCCGGCCACGATGGTCAGACCGATGACGGCGTCGCTGATGCCAAGCGAAGAGGCCAACGCCGAGGCACTGTCGACGAAGATGTTGCTGCCGAAGATGAGGCATACCAGCCCGAGAAGAATGTAGAGCCAAGCTTTCAGGGGCGAGGTGGCTTTCGGTGTTTCCTCTTGATCCTCGCCGCTTGGGTCGCTGTGTGCGCTTCGGATGGTGATGACCATGAAGACAACGAAGAGCACGAAGAGGATGGCGGCATCAAGGCGTGAGATGGTGGCATCGAGACACATGATGAGCAACAACACCGATGCGACGAGGGCAAAAGGAATGTCGCGCTTCACAGTGGAGGGAAGGATCGTCATGGGGGCCACCATGGCCGCACAGCCCACGATAAGAAGAGCGTTGAAGATGTTGCTGCCCACGATGTTGCCTACAGCAAGGTCGGGGGTTCCCTTTAAGGCCGAAACAAAGGAGACGAAAAATTCGGGCATGCTCGTGCCAATGGCGATGATGGTGAGCCCGATGACGATTTGAGGAATATTCATCCTCCGGGCCAAAGACGCTCCACCTTCAGTGAGTTTGTCGGCACCGAAAAGCACAATGGCAATGCCCACAACGATGACCAACAACTGCAAGGGCAGCGATGAAGGGGCAAAAGAGAATAGGATTAAATGGATCATTTGTGTTTAATTCGTATCATTTCTGTATTGTACGCTGCAAAAATACAAAAAAAGCCTCGTATATTCCCATATACGAGGCGAAAAACTAACAATCACACAACTTATTTATTCACACAAATGTCATCATCCTGAAGAGAGTGACCATTGACATTCGGCTTGTTTTGCTTTATTCGATGCCGATCTCGCGGGCGATTTTCTGCTCTTCAACTTGGATCTTGGGCAGGTTGACCGTGAGTACGCCGTCGCTCATTCGCGCACTGATCTTGCTCTTGTCGACCTCGTCGGGCAGGATGAGCGTCTGCTCATAAGTGGCGTAGGAAAACTCGCGGCGCAGGTAGTGGGCTTTCTCCTCCTCTTGCTTACGCTTGTTCTCCATCTTGATGGAGAGGTTGCCGTCCTGATTGATGTTGATATTGAAATCCTCCTTTCTCATTCCAGGAGCGGCAAGCTCCACGCGATAGGCAGTGGGAGTTTCCAAAACATTGATGGCGGGAGCCGTTGCTCTTGCCGGAGTCATAACGTTATGATCAAAGAAGTCGTTGAACACTTCGGGGAACCAAAAATTTCTGCTGTACATGGTCTTATCTCCTTATTTTTTATTTTAGGGTTTGTTTGTCTATTTGTTACACGATAGAAAAGGCAAGAAGCATACCAAGGACTCAGAGTGACAGATTGGCTGGGATTGTATGACAGAATGACGCTCGCCCCAGCATGCAAGAAACCGCATGACCATGGATTTCTCTGGCGAGGAGTAGGAATTGCGAGAGCACGCCTATGCGCGGATTGCCAAATCATCCATGTTGATATCTGTGATCGCCATTCTCAGAGATCGGTTGTTGATGTTTTGGTTATTGGTTACTCATGCCGGGGGCCATGTGCCGGCCAGCGGGCTTCCATATGCCGGCCAGCGGGCTTCCATGTGGCGGCCAGCGGGTTTCCATATGCCAGCCAGCAAGCTTCCATATGCCGGCCGGCGGGCTTCCATGTGCCGGCCAGTGGGTTTCCATGTGCCGGCCAGCGAAAATATACGTTCGACGGGTCATGGCGCGCCGGTGCCTGCGCATGAAAAAACGGACCCACTTCACAGTGGGCCCGTTCGAACTTAAGTTAACTCATGTCTCTTCATGAGTTCGAATGTATAACCAAATTAGTGTAATTTCTATGTTTCCTCATGCTTCGATGGTTCTGCCGCACTTCACGGGACGAGGGAAGCCATGTCGTTGAATTCGGCAAAAAATGAAAAGACCTGAGAATCGTTGTTGATAACCATAAAAACCAAGGCCTCGACTTGAAAGCCCTGATGAGGGTTTTCAAGCTCGCAGCCATCTCTTGTAAGAAACATAGGACAAAGCGTTGTCCTGGGATTAAGAGTGTGGCGTGGAGTCTAAACCCATTACCCAACTGCGGCTCTGGTGAAACCTGTAACGTGTAACAAGTAAAGTCCACGCCACTGATATCTATTTCTACTTTTTTGTAGTCACTCTAACAATACCAATCGCGTGGACGCCCTTGCAAGATTATCAACGTTACTTTTAGATACCAGATTGCAGTTGAAGATAATTTGCCGAACGTCCTTCTCCGCTGGGCGGAGAGAAACAGGCCCCTGCTACCGCAGAAATCTGTTTCATTTGCAAAACTAACGAATTTTCGTTTACCAACAAAATTTTATTGGTGTTTTTTTTGAGGGAATTTATTAACTTTGCATTTTAGAGACAAACAAAACGAAAATACTATGGATATAGAGAAACTGAAAGCCTTCAGATTGAAAAATGACGGTCTGTCCAAAACATTGGGAATCGAGTTTTTCTCCACCCCGGCCCCCGATACGGTGGGTGCACGACTGGAAGTGAACCCAACCAACAGTCAGCCCTTCGGTTTTCTTTCGGGAGGCGCATCGTTGGCTATGGCTGAGAATTTAGCAGGCGTGGGGAGCCTGGCACTTTGTCCCGACAAAATTTGTGTGGGCATCAACGTCAGCGGCAACCATGTGCGCAGTGTGTTGGAAGGAGATACCGTGACAGCCATCGCGCGTATTATATATAAAGGTAGAACACTCCACACCTGGCAGGTGGACCTGACCAACAGCGAAGGAAAACTGATCTCGACCGTGACCGTGACCAATTATATCATGCATGGGGGAAAGACAGTCAATGTGGAGGATCCTCATGAGAACTGAGCTCCGCCTAACCGCTCTATCGCCATACCGCCAAGGGATGACGAGGGAAGCAGACAGTTTCGTTCAAAAACAACCCACTAATCATAAAGAATTCAACTTATGACAAGAGAATGGAAAAAGATAGAAGGTTTTGACTTTAAGGAGATACTCTTTGAAGAATACAACCACATTGCCAAGATCACGATCAACAGGCCTCGCTACCGCAATGCTTTCACGCCCCTGACGGTGTGGGAGATGAGCCAGGCCTTCACCTACTGCCGCGACCGGCTCGACATCCGTGTGGTGATCCTCACCGGAGCCGGCGACAAGGCCTTCTGCTCGGGCGGCGACATGCACGTGAAGGGACGTGGCGGCTACGTAGGTCAGGACGGTGTGCCAAGGCTCAACGTGCTTGATGTGCAGATGCAGATCAGACGTATGCCCAAGCCCGTCATAGCGATGGTGAACGGCTACGCCATCGGCGGCGGACATGTGCTTCATGTGGTATGCGACCTGACCATAGCCTCGGAGAACGCTATCTTCGGACAGACGGGGCCCAAGGTCGGCTCGTTCGACGCCGGACTGGGCGCAAGCTATCTGGCCCGCATCGTGGGGCAGAAAAAGGCCCGCGAGATCTGGTATCTCTGCCGCCAGTATTCGGCCAAGGAAGCCGAGCAGATGGGACTGGTCAACAAAGTGGTGCCCTTCGACCAGTTGGAGGACGAGACCGTGGCCTGGTGTGAGACCATCATGGAACGCTCGCCACTGGCCATCCGCATGATGAAGGCAGGATTCAATGCAGAGCTCGACGGTCAGGCCGGCATCCAGGAGCTTGCCGGCGATGCCACGATGCTCTACTATACCCTCGACGAGGCCCAAGAGGGCGGCCGTGCCTTCCTGGAAAAGCGTAAACCCGACTTCGACAAATATCCACAGTTCCCTTAAGCGAGCGCTAATAGGTAGACAGGTCATGGGCCATGTCGTTCAGTTGAAGACATTGACTTCGCTGGATGACAAGATGCTCATTGTGGTGCTGCCAAGGCGCGAGAATGAGCATCTGCCCTCTTGAGCAGGCCTCGAAAGCCCTGCCGTGTGGTTTGCTCATGGGGGTGAGGCCGTTTTCCTGTAAAAGTATGAGCGGGTAGCCTTTTTCATAGGCTGCACGCATGATGATTTTCTCACCTTTGGAAATCGAAGGCGATACAAGCACGGCACCTTGTGACGCTTCATTGAGCGCATATTGGCATTGGGCCTCAATTTCAGGATCGGTCAGCCTGCGTGAGCATTTTATTTGAAGTCGGGAGGGATGGTGCAACAAGAAAAGGTTGCCGATAGCATCAAAAGTGTGCCCTCCGGCTTGGATGCTGTGCCTCACTTGAAAGTAATCGGGGTGCTGTCGTTTGACAAGCAGCCGGCGCGGATTGTCTTCCAGATAGCGCATCCATGCTTGGAGCTCGCCCTTGCGCCATAGAATCTTGTCGTTGAAATTGGGCTGGAAGAGGAGGCCGTGATCCCTTGTGGGCTGCTGTGATACAGCAGCATACGCGGCTTTTGGGAAAAACTCCCGATAGGCTTTGTTGCAGCCCTGCTTGAAACCGAGCAGCACTTTGCCTAAAGGTATGGAGAGCTTGCGCTCCACAAACAAGATGCCGTGGAGATGGTCGGGCATCATCTGGAGTGAGAGGACGCTGATTTCAGGATGATACTTGGGAATGTCGTTCCAGTTTTGGGCCACGGCCTCTCCCAATGGCGAAAGCAGAATATGGGGGAAGCAGTCTGAGGCCTTGGGGGCCTCGCTGTCGCCTACAATCTGTCCGAAAAGCCGGCGGCGTCCCTCTGTGACCATGGTTATCATGTAGATGCGGCGCTGGGTATAGTCGTAGCCCGCACAGCGGCGGGTCATGGAAGGCACCTTGTCACCAGCGAAAGGCCTCTGGGGCGAAAATGTTTTGTGATCCATAGTTCCTTGTATGCTTTGGTGCTTGTATGCTTTGCGCTAAATCATCGGTTTTTAGTGGGGGCGAAAGTTCTTTTGTGCGAAAGTTTAGTAAGTTGCTGTATCACAGCAACCCTTCCTCCCTATATGTCTCCACTCATTCGCAAAGATAAGAAAAAACTCATTACCTTTCCTTGTATTTAGGCGCTTTTTTTATATTTTTGTATTTGATTGCATTAAAAAAATGACCTTAAAAGATTTTCTTGACGATTGGAACAGCCCCTCACCGACTTTAACGGTTCATACCAGTGGGTCGACGGGCAGCCCCAAACCCATGGAAGTGGAGAAACAAAAGATGCTCAACTCGGCACGCATCACTTGCGACTTTCTCCATCTGCGACCGGGCGACCGGGCACTGCTCTGCATGTCGCTCGACTATATCGCCGGCAAGATGATGGTGGTGCGCAGCCTGGAGCGTGGCTTACGGCTTGTGAGTGTGGAGCCCACAGGCCACCCCTTTGCTACGCTCGCTCATGAGGAGCCTTTCGATTTAGTGGCCATGGTGCCGCTGCAGGTATACAACTCGCTGCACGTGGAGGAGGAGAGGGCACAGCTCATGCGTTCGCGGCATCTCATCATCGGCGGAGGGGCCATCGACGCTGAGCTGGAGCGCGAGCTACAGAACTTTCCTCATGCTGTTTGGTCTACCTATGGCATGACAGAGACACTCTCACATGTTGCCCTCAGACGCCTTAACGGGCAGGAGGCCAGCCAATGGTATAAGCCTTTCAGCCATGTCGGCATCAGCCAGACTGCCGAGGGATGTCTGGTTGTAGATGCTCCACTCGTTCATGACGGACCGCTCGTGACCAACGATAGGGTAGAAATCCACGGTAATCGATTTAGAATCCTTGGACGAAAAGACAACGTAGTCTGCTCGGGGGGCTTGAAAATTCAGATAGAAGAGGTGGAAGAAAAACTTCGTGGTATTTTGACAGCACCCTTTATGGTGAGCCGACAAAAGGATGAGAAATTTGGTCAAGTGGTAGTGCTTCTTACGGAAAGTAAGGATACAGAGGCCGTCAAGGAAACCTGCAGGCGTGTGCTGCCCAAATATTGGCAACCCAAACATTATTACCATTTGGAACATCTGCCCATGACCGCCACCGGCAAACCTGCCCGTGGCATCGCTGAAAAATGGGTGGAAGACGAAAATCAGAAATAAGAGCATGAATCAAACCTTAACACATGTGAAGGCACTTGCCTTCGACGCCGACGATACCCTATGGGATTGTCAGTCGTATTTTGAGAAGGTGGAGCAAGAATATTGTGAGTTGCTCTCCGACTATGCCAAGCCCCGGGAGATTTCGGCAGCACTGTTTGAGACAGAAACCGCCAACATGCCCGAACTGGGCTATGGCTCCAAAGCTTTCACCCTCTCGCTCATAGAGAATGCCGTGAAGATCAGCAACGGACGCGTCGGTGGCGACACCGTTAAGGCCATAGTGGAGTTGGGGCGCTCACTGTTGCGATTGCCGGCCACACCCCTTGAAGGCGTGGCTCAGACGTTGGAGACGCTGCGTAATCGTAGACGCTACCGCATGGCTGTGTTTACGAAAGGGGAACTCCTCGATCAGGAAAATAAGCTTCAACGGTCGGGACTGAAAAGATATTTCGATGTGGTGAGCATCGTTTCCGACAAGACACCGGAGAGCTACCGCCGTCTCTGTCACGAACTCGACGTAGCCCCATCCCAACTCTGCATGGTCGGCAACTCGCTGAAATCTGACATCGCACCGGCTCTCGGTGTGGGAGCCTGTGCAGTGTACGTCCCCTTTCATGTGACGTGGAAGCACGAACAGATTGCCCCCTTTGAGCATGAGCGCATGAGGGCCATTGAACGGTTTGCCGAACTGACCGACGTAGTCTGACATCAACATATTGATTCCTTAAACCTTTAGAAAATGACCAATGCTGAGAGTACGGTCAGCATTGTCGATATCGGTAAGGAAGATCATTGAACAGCTTTTCTTTGATTCATTCTGTGGAGGGATTGCTGTACGGGTAGGCAGTCCTGCGTTGATCATCGGCGCGGCATAGGAAGCAATCGTTTCCAATGCCGCGCCGATTGTTGGATTACCATTCCAGTGGCAGCCAGCCCTCGATCCAGTGGGGGCCAGTCTTCTCTTTCTGTGATGGATTGCTGACCGACAAGCCAAGCAGGCGGATGGGATGAGTGGGAGAGAACTCTATAGATTGAAGCAGACTCTTTGCTAAAGGCAGGATAGTGTCTTTGGATGATAATATTTGATTGCCAGTGGTGGAGCGTGTGATTTGTGAGAAATCACTGTACTTCACTTTCAGCGTGAGCGTCTTGCCTTTGAATCCTGATTTCTCAATGCGCTCTACAAGCTCCATCACAGTGTGATAAAGTTCAATGATCAGTTGCCCGCGCAGTGTGAGATCTTCAAGAAACGTCTGCTCGCAGCCAACGGATTTACGTTCGTGTTCCACTATAACCGGTCGGTCGTCAATGCCTCTGGAAAAATTATAGTAGATGGCTCCGGCTTTACCGAACACTTCTATAAGATGGCTGCTGGAGACCTGTCGTAACTGAGCGCCATTAAAGATGCCCATCTGGTGCATTCTATTAGCAGTCTTGGGTCCAATGCCCCAAAATTTCTCGATGGGTAACTGGGCTATAAAGTCAAGTGCCTCGTCGGGCGGAATGCAGAAAAGGCCGTCCGGCTTGCGGTAATCGGAAGCAATCTTGGCAAGAAATTTGTTGTAGGAGATTCCTGCCGAAGCGGTGAGTTTTGTTGTCTCATGGATTTTACGCTTGATTTCCATGGCCAGGTCGACAGCACTTTCCATTTTCTTCTTGTTGTCGGTCACATCCAAAAAAGCCTCGTCGATGGAGATAGGCTCAATCAGATCTGTGTATTCACGGAAGATTTCATGGATTTCGTGCGACACTTGGCTGTAGTGATGGTGGTCGCTGTCGACGATGATGAGCGAAGGGCAGAGCTGCTTTGCCTTTGCCATCGACATGGCTGAATGAACGCCAAACTTGCGGGCCTCATAGCTTGCCGTAGCCACAACTCCGCGAGGGCCGTCAAAGCCTACCGCTAATGGTTTGCCCTTCAGCTCAGGATGGTCGCGCTGCTCAACAGAAGCGAAAAACGCATCCATATCCACATGAATGATCTTCCTCATATTTTTAATATTTCCAGTCAACTGTATGGCTCTTTTAAAATACGCGAGTTTTACAGCTGTTCGTATTCGGGTATAGTATCAAGAAATTGAGCAGAGTTGTCGTTGGAGCCGGTTCTCATACAGTAGGTGGAAAGTCCGTTTGATATGACAAGATACTCCACGTGGAGCAAAGTGTTGTAGGCCAAAATCTGGTCAAACACCTTTCGCGTAATTCGTATACTGGGTGCCTTGTATTCGATGATCATTCTTGGACGCAGTGAGCGGTCGTAAAGCACTGTGTCTGCACGCAGTTTCTTGTTGCCCACACTAAGCTTTACTTCGTTGGCCATCAGCGGAGATGGGTAGTGAAGATGCTCGATAAGATAATGGACGAAATGTTGTCTAACCCATTCTTCTGGCGTAAGGGCTACGAATCTGTGGCGCAGAATATCAAAAATTGTGGGATTGTCTTTCGTCCCACCTAAATTTATCTCGTATTGGGGTAGGTTGATTGGAATCATTTTGTTATCTTTGCATGGCTGCAAAGGTAGCAAAAAAATATGAATTCTAAGTTTCCGTTAATGTAATTTATGGCTGAGAAAAAACAAACCTCCACATACGAATCCATCATGCGCGACTTGAAAAACCGCAAGTTTGCCCCCATCTATATTTTGCAGGGTGAGGAACCTTACTTCATCGACAAGATCAGCGATTATTTGGCTGAGAATGTACTCAAACCCGAGGAGCGTGACTTTAATCAAGTGATTCTTTTCGGTGCAGAGACTTCTGATCAGCGTGTGGCCGATGAGGCGCGGACCTATCCCATGATGGCCGACTATAGAGTCGTTATTGTCAAGGAAAGTCAGAACATGAAAGGTAACGGGAGCAGACTGGCACGATATTTCGAAAAACCTGTAGCCACAACCATTCTTGTCCTCTGTCACAAAGGGGGAAAGATTGATGGCCGTTCTTTAGTGGGGAAAAAGATTCCACCATCGGCTGTTGTGTTTGAGAGCAAAAAGAAACGTGACTATGAGTTGCCTGCGTTTATCAGCGGATATTTGAAACTCCATCAGGCTGCCATCGATGACAAGGCGGCACAGATGATATCTGAACATGTTGGGGCGGATTTGCATAGGCTGACTTCTGAGCTTGACAAGGTCCTCATCTCGCTACCAAAAGATAATCGAAGAGTCTCTCCAGAGGTCGTGGAACATGAGATAGGAGTGAGCAAAGAATTTAACGGATTCGAGCTTCGTGATGCCATTGCCAATAAGCAAATTTTTAAAGCTAATCAGATCATTAATTATTTTGACAAAAACTCAAAGACGGCGGGCCTTTTCCTACTCCTGCCCAGTCTCTATAATTTTTTTCAAAATCTGATGATAGCCTACTATACTCCCGGGCAGAAGACGGAGGCCAGCGTTGCTCAATATCTCGACCTGAAGTCACCCTGGGCAGCTCGTCCTTATCTTATAGGAATGAGAAATTATTCTGGGGTAAAGGTGATGAAGATCTTGGCTAAAATCCGGGAAACAGATATGAAAAATAAGGGTGTGGATAACTCGAGTACTCCACCAGCACAACTCATGAAAGAGCTTTTGTTCTTCATCATGCATTGAAGTAGGGGAGGCCCAAGTCTCCCAAAAATGTGTCAGTTTCCGGGCTAACACATTAAAAAACAGGCCATTTCTTATCACAGAAATGGCCTGTTTTTATCTTTTTCCCGTCATTTTCCGATGCTCCTTTGATTGCTTTGTTCTTCCATAGAAAACGTTAAATTTGTGTTTTTTACTCCCATTTTCATCTGTTTTTCATCTATTTCGTGGGATTATCATGACTCTTTTATTTTAGTTAAACCATTCATTCATCGGCATTTATGTACTATTTACCCCTCTTAAAACTCGTGTTTTTTCGTTCTTCATTGCCGACGGCCCAAATATTGCAAAAACGCCTAAAATTAGTCCTTCAAAGAGTATCAAATTTGCCGTTCACACTTGATAACATTTAAAGTTGTTGATTATTTGTGTATTTGCAATTGTAAATTAGTGTACAATTTACAAAATAGGATTGAGAATGTTGAAATACAAAATAAAATTAAGTCTCTAAATATATAAACGTAAATCAAAATATTTGTATTTAAAAATGCATACTGATATTTATGCATAGTCAACATAAATGCTTTATAGGCTTGAAAACCAATGAAATAAGGGATTTTTACGAATAAAAGACCGAAGATTTAGCCTTCTTATACCTCTTTGGGCTTGAATTATGACTCTTTTACAGAATAAATAGTTAATTCAATACCCTATAACCCAAATCGTTATGAAATTGTGTTGTATTGCTAACTTTAGGCCTCTTTAAAGCTGTAAATTTTAATATGTAATCTAAAACTTAGCAAATTTAGTTTTGAAAACAGAATTGCGAATATTTAAATATCAAAATACATATTTAAATATAAAAATACTCTTCACATTTGTTGTGTATGTAGAAAATATTGTTTACCTTTGTAAATCATTAAAGAATTGACTATTTTTGCCCTTTTAGAGGCTTAACAACAAAAGAACAGACAGCAATGGAAGAGTTGATGAAGGATAGAATTCGTCTTGTAATGGAGAATCAGCATCAGACCCAAAAGGTATTTGCCAATTTCATTGGAATGAGCGAAGGTGCGCTAAGCAGCATCTTTAATGGTCGTACCAAACCTACGCTCAATATAGTTGAGGCCATCAAGAACAAGATTCCTAAAATCTCAACCGATTGGCTCCTCTTCGGTCGTGGAGAGATGTTTGAGAAAGATCCTTCTTCTGAGCTTAATACCGAAGATCAGACTTCCACCTCCCACCCTTCTTTTAGTGCTGATACTGTCCTCAATGAAGGTCAGCGCTCTGTCACTCCCCCTTCCTCTGAACCTACCTTTTTCGGCCAGCAACCCCTGCCTGCCCCACAACCGAAAGAAGTGATAAAAATAGTTGAAAAGAAGCCCCGCAAGATTACTGAGATTCGGGTCTTTTATGACGACCAGACTTGGGAAACTTTTGTCCCTGAAAAGAGCTGAAAAATAGGCCGTGAAACATTCTTTCTGAAGGCCTCATTTTGAGAGATTCTTCTCATCATCCGCTCTAACTTTATACAGACATCCTATCTTATCGTTGGTGGTGTTCAGCCACTCATTGAGTTGGGTGTTAGGTGTGGGCTGCACCTTATGTTGGATTTCACTTACAAAGATAATGATCTTCGAAAGCGGAATCAATTCTTTGGTAGATATATTTCTCATTAGTTGTGGACCGGTATAGCAGGGGACTTCTAAAAACAAAGGCCATCGTTCTGACTTTCTTTTTTGGTTCAAGCATTTTAGGCTTCGACTTAGATTCTCTGCAGGCAGACCTTTCCTGAATCACCCGATAGCTTTGAGGGAGCTGATGATTTTTTGACCGAGAAAGCGGATTAAGGCTTTGCACGGGATATAATGACGCAAATCCAAAAGCACAGTATCAATTTCAGAAGCAAAGCTTAGAGAGCCGAAAAAATAGCATTACGCAGTACGCACGGGATTGCAGAGATAACAATTATTCAGACGTTCGTAGCGTCTTTCACCGATTAGTCTTTCTCCTCGCCAACAATGAAGAGAGATGGTCTGAGAATGGCTGATTGGCTATGAAAAAGATCAGCTAATAAAGAGGGTGTATCATATTCCGATGAAAAATCAGATGATGATACACCCTCTAAAATGCTTGATGATATATTGTGCGCGCTATTGGCGTTATCAGTAAGCGAGCATAACAAAAGCGATGAAAAAGCGAGAAACAGGGACGGATTTCTACATGATTATTATCTCGTCAAATAGAGTTTAGCCAATGGCACCGATGATCTCGTCAACGCTTGCGCAGCCATGGTGGTCGAGCCAGTCATTGATGCCATCGCGAATTTTAATGGTGACTCCCGGATCAATGAAGTTGGCTGTGCCCACTTGGATGGCGGTTGCTCCACACATGAGGAATTCTATCGCGTCTTTGGCCGTCATTATGCCTCCCAAGCCGATTACGGGAATCTTCACGGCATGAGTTACATCGTAGACCATGCGCAGGGCCACAGGTTTCACGGCCGGGCCACTCAGGCCTCCCGTGCGAATGCTCAGCAGAGGTTTGCGGTGTTCTATGTCTACAGCCATACCCAAGAGGGTATTGATCAGGGAGACGCAGTCTGCTCCCTCATCCTCACAAGTGCGGGCGATGCTGACGATGTCGGTCACATTGGGTGACAGCTTCACGATGAGAGTCTTGGGATAGACTTTTCTCACGGCACGCACCACCGAGGCTGCTCCCTCACAGGTGACGCCGAAGGCCATGCCACCCTGTTTCACGTTGGGACAACTGATATTCAGCTCGATAGCTGGTATATTCTCCAATGATGCCAGTCGTTGGGCACATTCAGCGTAAGTCTGAGGAGAGTTGCCGCTTACGTTGACGATAAAGTTGGTTTGTATGTCTTTTATTTTCGGATAGATATGTTCGCAGAAGTAGTCTACACCTTTGTTTTGCAATCCCACGCAGTTGAGCATTCCCTGGGGTGTCTCGGCCATGCGGGGGTAATCATTACCTTGCCGCGGTTGGAGTGTTGTCCCTTTCACAATGATGCCGCCCAATTCTTCCAAAGGAACAAAATCGGCATATTCCAATCCATAGCCGAAAGTTCCGCTGGCCGTCATCACCGGATTTTTCAGCGACAGCCGATTGATCTTTACACTTAGATTTGCCATAACAATTGATTGATATTAAACACAGGTCCGTCTTTGCATACTCTCAGATTGCCTTCTGTCGTTTTCTCTACGCAACAGAGGCAGGCTCCTATTCCGCACGCCATCATGTTTTCCAACGAAGCCTCACAGTCTATGGAAGCATGTGAGGCATATCGTGCCACAGCCATCATCATGGGTTTGGGGCCGCAAGTGCAGATGCGGTCAAAACGTTGCTGCTTGAGGATCGAGTGGTTGGTGACGAATCCCTTTTCTCCCTGCGACCCATCTTCGGTGGTGACATATACGTCGCCCAACTGTTCAAAGTAGTCCAGTTCCAAAAGGTCTTTGGCCGAACGTGCTCCAAGGAGAAAAGAAGGTTTCAGGCCTTGTTCTTGCAGGCGTTTGCCGGCAAAAAGCAGTGGGGCCACGCCCACGCCACCGCCTACGAGCAGGACTCCCTCATTGGGGCGCTGAGTCAGCGTGAAATGGTTTCCTAAGGGAAAAACGCAGTTGAGCGTATCGCCGGCCTTGAGTGCATAGAGGCTCTTCGTGCCATCTCCAACGGCTGCCACCAGGATCCACATCTCATTGCGTTCGGGATCAAAATAATTAATGGAAATGGGGCGGCGGAGGAATGTGGAGGCACTGCCATCGCAGCGCACTTCGACAAACTGGCCGGGTTCCATCTGTGGCAGTGCCTCGTCGCGTGTGAGCTTCAGCAGCGTGTGCTTGTCCGACAAATGCTCAGCCGACACCACAGTCAGATCTTGACAATATTTCTTCATTTCTGATAAGGTTTTATTTCTTTTGCAATGGTATAAAAAATAAGGAAAACTCCGAGAGACGATAAAGCCAGAAAGAATCCTGAGCCCTCCTCCTCTCTCATTTCACCTCTTCGGCATCTTGGATATCGTTGAGTTGTGCCTTCTGTCCCTGGTTGGCCATTTTTTCCCAAGCCTTCTTCAGCCGGTAAATCTTGAATGCATTGGTACATTCCACGACTCCGTAGACCATTAAGGCCCAGCCAATGATGAACAGTGGGAGAGAGGCCGTGTCGACCGGTTGCGCCACACAGTATACTCCGATGAGGAGGAGTATTGATGGGAATATCCAGAAAATGAAAGGGACGGAGCCGTATCTCCGTGCTTGGGCAAGAGAAACAAACTGGCCTATAGTGGCCAAGATGACTATGCAGCCAAGAATGACGACCACACCTCTGATGAACGTGATGGGCATGAAGGCCAAAATAACGCCAAGAACCATGGAGCCTAATCCGCCAATGGGGAATGCGGGTGTCATCGCTTGGCTGACAGTGTCGGTCACGGTTGAGGTGTCCCGGCCCAGATTGCGCTTGTTGGCGTAATAGATGATAACCGATGTGAGTCCGGAGAGAAAAAACAGAATGCCGATGGCGATGGTCAGCCACGTCACGGTGTCCTCACGATACTTCACAAGTAGGGCGCCGACGATGATCGCCACAACGGCGCGGAAAACAGAACTTTGTAAGAGCCTCATATAGATGCTGGATTTGTTTATTGATAATAATATGGGCAATGGCATCCGTGTAAGCGGAGGGCCCATGTGCTTCAAGATTCCATGATCGAATTATTGTGCGCCAACTGCTCCTTCTCGTCTCACTCCCTCCAAGTCTCACTTGGAAAGCTCCATGGAACTTGGCTGCTACGGTCTTCCTGCTGACTTGGAGGGGGATCGGCAGGCTCAAAGTCTGCGACCATCGCAATGTCGCTGCATCTTATGGCCGTTGGTGGCACAAGCCAAGAGTCTTGTCCGACACGCTTGCCAAAGCGGGCTCCGCACAGAATGCTGGCAGAGAACGGCATGAGAAGAATAGAAGAAGTAAGAATTGATAGAGAAAGCATACGCATTTTGTCTTTTCTTGTTGCAAAATTAATAATTTTCTGTAATTTTGCAGGCGGAAAAATGATATTATTCGAAAAATGACTAAATTATTTTTAGTGCGCCACGGCGAGACGGTGGACAATGCGGCTCAGATCTTGCAGGGCCAGGAGCAGGGCGAGCTCAATGAGCATGGCAGAGAGCAGGCAAGGGAAGTGAGAGACAAACTGAAAGACGAGAAGATAGATGTCTTCGTATCGAGCGACTTGAAGCGTGCTGTCGATACGTGCCGTATTATCGGCGAGGCTCACGGCAATCCCCAGATAGTGACTACCCCTTTGCTTCGTGAGCGTGACTGGGGTAGCTTCACCGGAAAGTATATACCTGATTTGGACTGGCGGAACAACTGGCCCGACGACGTCGAGAGCTTGGAGCATCTCAAGAGCCGCGCCCAGAATTTCCTTACGTGGCTAAAGGTGACCTATCCCAACAAGACCGTGCTCGCTGTAGGGCATGGCATAGTCAACAAAGCCATACAAAGTGTATATTTCAAGAAGCCGATGAATGAAATTCTCAAGATGACCAACGCTGAGGTGAGAGTCCTCCTGCTTTGATGGCAGTCTGTTGGCAATAAGGAGGATGGGCTGAGCAGATTTTTTTCTTTTTTGCTCAGCCCGTTTTGTAAGCGTAATCTTCTTGCGTTAATGGTTGATGAGTCCTTCGATGTATTTGCAGATGATGCCAATACCTTTTTCATTCTCTCCTCCTTGCGGAATGATGATGTCGGCATATCGTTTTGTGGGCTCAATAAACTGTTCGTGCATAGGTTTTAGCACTTTCAGATAGCGGTCAACCACCATGCTCACGGTGCGTCCGCGGTCGATGGTGTCGCGTTGGATGTTGCGAATGAGCCGTTCGTCGGGGTCGGTGTCCACAAAGATCTTCAAGTCCATCATGTCGCGCAGTCGTTTGTTGATCAGCGACATAATTCCTTCCACGATGATGACCGGTTTCGGTTCCACACGTATAGTCTCCGGAAGGCGGTTGGAGAGGATGTAGGAATAGGTGGGCTGGTCGATAACTTTGCCATGGCGCAAGTCGTCGATTTGTTTGATCAGCAGTTTCCAGTCGAAGGCATCGGGGTGGTCGAAGTTGATCGCCTTGCGCTCTTCTTCTGTCAGTCCCGTTGTATCGTTATAGTAAGAGTCGAGAGGAACCACGGCCACATAATTCGGAGGCAGTGATTCTACGATTTTCTTTACCACCGTTGTCTTGCCCGACCCTGTGCCGCCGGCAATGCCTATGATGGTGACTTTGTCTTGGTTTGCATTCATTATTTGTTGGAATTAGGATATTCAGCATTGAGAGTCGTCAGAAGTCCAAGCTGCTCAAGCATTGTCCGATAGAACTCTGCTTTTTTTTCTACGCTCATCGGATAGGCTCGCGACGAACTTGGCATACGATACAGCCGCAGTGTGCGCTGGCCGAAGGAGAAGGGTCTGCTTTGTCCCATCTTCAACTGTTTCACGTCGATGCCGTAGTGTTGCGTGAAGACCTTCGTGGCAAGCTGTCCAGCCGTGAGTACTCCCTTACACTCCGGCAGGGCGCCGAGCAGAGCATCAAGGTCGGTGGGCTCCACGATTTCCAGATCCTTGTCGGATGCCGTACCTTTCGTGCGGCGTATGCGGTAAGCCGTATCGTAGAGGGCTATACCTCGTTCACGCAGAAAAGATTTCAGATCTTCCAGCCTGAAACGTTTCTCTCCCGGGATCTCAAAGTGGTGCTTGTCGGCAAAAAACAACCAACCGAAGATGCGCCACATGTCGTTTTGAAAGTTAGGGTAGTAAAACCTCATGCTCCACCGTTTTTCCGACGGTGGAAAAGTGCCGAGCATCAGCAGGCGTGCGTTGGCTGGCAAAAATGGCTCGAATGGATGCGTCTCTATGGGATTCATTATTGCAAAGTTACAAATTTTTCTCTATTCGTAATCCATCGGCTGGTATTTTTTCGTCGATAACGTGTAAATCGTTGAAAAAAAGAGACTGAATTGTTTGGCTGTGCGGAATATTCTTATTAATTTTGCAACCCAAACAGAACAACTTAATTAATAACAAATAAAGAAATGAAGAAAGGTATTCATCCCGAAAACTATCGCCCCGTCGTATTCAAGGATATGTCCAACGGCGATATGTTCCTTACAAAGTCCACCTGCAAGACAACAGAGACAGTGGAATTTGAAGGTGAGACTTACCCAGTGGTAAAGGTAGAAATTTCAAGCTCTTCTCACCCCTTCTATACAGGTAAGAAGAAGCTCGTCGACACAGCAGGTCGCGTAGACCGCTTCATGAGCCGTTACGGTAAGCTGAAGAAGTAATACCTACCGCCATACAAAGAAATTAAGCGCACCGAGGATGTAGTTGCATATGCATTCCCGGTGCGCTTTTTTTGACGTAGAATATAGAGAATGGTGGCGGTTGCCACGTGATAGTATGGCGGTAGCGGTATGATCGTATGGCGGTAGCGGTATGATCGTATGGCGGTCGCCGTATGATCGTGTGGCGGTCGCCGTATGATCGTATGGCGGTTGCCACGAGATGTGAAGAACGCTACGGGAAATATCCGTCCGCTTATGTCCATCGTCAGATAGATGTGGGGTAAAAATATAGGCGATAGGTGAACTTTCACAAGTATCGCCTATCGCCTTTTGCTCCTTATCGTGTGCTCTTTTATTTCTCGCCGCTGAACGTCAGGGTGACCCCTTTCGCGCTGCCGCTTGTAAAATAAGACCAGTCGAATTCGTCGCTTTCAGAATTGTCCTCGGCCACAATCTTTCCGGTAAACGTGCGCTCATTCAGTCTCAAGTCGTCATATTTGATGACCATTTTGTATTTGTTCGCCACGTTGTTGGGATCAATATACTCAATGATGATGTCTCCCGGATTGTTCTCGGTGTCAATATACCAAGTGAACTGCCGCGAGTAGGTGGCCTGGGTGTTGTCGCCCTCGAAGTCGTTCTGCAACCCGTTGCCGAATGTGGCGTTGGAAGCACTGGCCAAAGTAAAGTTGATTTCCGTGTAGTACTTCACCGTGACCCACTTCCCCGTATTGTCTTTAAAGGTAGCCTGGGTCGTTCCGTGCCAGTCGCCAGCCAGGGTTTGGGCCATTTTCACGAAGTCTATCTGATCTTGTGGCTGGTCGCCTCTGTGGTCACCGTCGCGCCAGTTGTGGCCATAGTATCCTTCGTCGTAATACCAGTCGTCATCGTCATCACAAGCGACGAATGTCATGCTGCACAGGGTGACGAGCAGTAGGAATAAGTAATTGTAGCGTTTCATCATATTTTCTTTTTAGTTGTTCGTTGTTTCAAATACAGTAGGCTTGCCGTTGCCCATCGTCTGATAGAGATCATATTCCGCGAGGGTCTCTCCCGTTCTGTCGTCTACGAAGAAACCGTGCATTTCGTCGTCGTAGCGGCTGTGAGGGATGTTGCCCTTGAGCCATACCCGTAGATTTGAGTTGTCGTCGTACTGGATGAAGATTTCTCCATTGCGCACCCACCAGTGGAAAGGTGCCTGCGAATAGTTGTACCAGCCACGATCCGTCTCCCAGCCCGTTCCGCTTGTCGAGTAGTCGTCATACTGATAGAAATAGAATGTGGCATCATAGGATCTGTTGCCGTCGTAGATGGAGCCATGCCATTGCCCGGCTAAATAATAGGC
Source organism: uncultured Prevotella sp. (assembly GCA_900322035.1). Lineage (GTDB taxonomy): Bacteria > Bacteroidota > Bacteroidia > Bacteroidales > Bacteroidaceae > Prevotella. The sequence continues at coordinate 268,824 of ONYL01000001.1, read as the reverse complement.
GGTATCCTGATCATCGTCGCACGATGTGAGGCCCAAGGTCAGCAGGGCTGTCAGGCCAAGAGCCAATGTTTGGATAACTTTCTTCATATTGCTGTTTTCTTGTTTCTGATGCAAAGTTAGCTTCTTTCATCCAATAAGCAAATAGAAATTGCGGATATTCTTATAGGCTTTTCCCTATAGATAAAGGAAATTCCCTAAATAACTTTAATTCGTCGTTATCTGGCTTTCTCATTTCTTATCTTTTTGCTAACTTTGCATTTATTCTGAAAAGGAAATACAAATCAGGAAAAAGTAAGATTAGAAATGAAAACAGTTTATGATTATTCGGTGAAAGACCGTAGAGGTCATGAGGTTTCTCTGAAGGAGTATGCCAATGAGGTTCTGCTCATTGTGAATACGGCAACCAAATGCGGTTTTACTCCTCAGTATGAGGAATTGGAGCAGCTCTACGAGAAGTATCATGCCCAGGGCTTTGAGATTCTCGATTTTCCCTGCAATCAGTTTGGTCAGCAGGCTCCCGGTACCGACGAGAGCATCCACCAATTCTGCAAGCTCACCTATGGCACCGAGTTCCCTCAGTTCAAGAAATTGAAGGTCAATGGCGACGATGCCGACCCTCTCTATAAATTCCTCAAAGAGCAGAAAGGTTTTGCCGGTTGGGATGAGACGCATCCCATCTATCCGATTCTCGACAAGATGCTCTCCGAGGCTGACCCCGACTACAAAAGCAAGCCCGACATCAAGTGGAATTTCACTAAGTTCCTCATCAACAAGAAGGGTATGGTAGTAGCCCGGTTTGAACCTACCGAGAAAATTTCCCATATCGCCACGCAGATTGAGAAGCTGTTGGCTTCTATATTACATTTATCATAGAAATGTTATTTCCCGTTTTGCTCAGGGAAGGATCCCTGTGGTGAACTGAATAATCACTAATAAAAAAAAGACTCTATTATGGAATACACGCGTTGTTTGATCATCGGTAGCGGTCCCGCCGGCTACACAGCCGGCATCTATACGGGCCGTGCCAACCTCAATCCTGTGCTATATTGTGGTGTGTTGCCCGGCGGACAGCTCACCCAGACCACAGTGGTAGAAAATTTTCCCGGCTATCCCGACGGCGTAGACGCCAACGAGATGATGGGTGATCTGGAGAAGCAGTGTCGCCGCTTCGGCTGTGATGTCCGCACGGGAGTCGTTACCGAGGTAGATTTCTCCAAGAAGCCTTACCGTGTAAAGACAGACCACGGTGAAGAGCTTGAGGCGGAGACCGTCATCGTTGCCACAGGGGCTTCGGCCAAATACCTTGGCCTTCCCGATGAGAAGAAATATAACGGCCAGGGCGTGAGCGCTTGTGCCACATGCGACGGGTTCTTCTATCGCAAGAAAACTGTGGCTGTGGTAGGTGGTGGCGACACGGCCTGTGAGGAAGCCACCTATTTGGCCGGACTTGCCGCAAAGGTATATATGATTGTGCGCAAGCCTTTCATGCGGGCAAGTGACATCATGATCAAACGCGTGGAGGACAATCCGAAGATAGAGGTCCTCTATGAGACCAATACGGTTGGTCTCTATGGCGAAAATGGTGTTGAGGGTGCCCATCTTGTATATCGTAAAGGCCAGCCCGACGAGCGGAAGTATGACCTTCCTATCGATGGATTCTTCCTTGCCATTGGACACAAGCCCAATACTGATGTGTTCAAAGGGCAGCTCGACTTGGACGAGGTTGGATATATCAAGACCATAGCCGGAACACCCCGCACAAATGTAGAAGGCGTTTTCGCTGCGGGCGATTGTGCCGACAGCGTCTATCGGCAGGCTGTTGTTGCAGCCGGAAGTGGTTGTATGGCAGCTCTTGAGGCCGACCGCTATCTGAACAAAATCGGAAAGTAAACATTTCGTTGCAAATCAGGCCGCCATGCGTCGTGTAGGGGTTTTCCTACCCCCACACCCGTTTGGCGGTTTTTTATATACCGATGCCGAAGCGTTTCCTGTTTGCTTGTGACGCTGTTTTTTGGAGAGGGAGTGCCGTCAACTCAGATGAGATTCATCCCTTCTCAGGCTTGAAGCAAGTTTTTCTTTAGCTATCAAAAAAAGACCATAGACTTGCGTGTCTACGGTCTTTTTATATTTCACTAACTAAAAGAATCTATCTTTCCATAGCAATCATTTCATCAGTCCGCGGTTGCGGAGCGTGTTCGTCAGAATCAACTCATACTTTTGCATCTGCTTGCCCGTGAGCACGTAGCTCATGTGCTTCAGATCCTTCTCCACAGCCTTGTCTATCATGGCCTGCTTGTCAGCTTTGCTTGCATTGGCAGCGCTCATCATCTCGGCGCAGAAGTTCTTGTGTATGTCCTTCACCTCGTCGATCTGATCTGGAGTCAGATTCAGTGCAGCACTTAAGCGCTCGTAGTTGAGCGTCATGTTGTAAGCCTGCTGTTCTGCGTTGGCATTGTTCTTCGTGTCGGCAGCAAAACTCATGGTCAAACTCATCACTGCTACCAAAGTCAATACAATCTTTTTCATAATTTAATCCTTTCTTTCGTTTCAACTGCCGCTCACTGCTGGCAATTGGTTATCCTTTTTTTATTATCCTTTGTTACTTGTCCGCCTTCTGCGGTTTCTTTTTACGAATGCAAAGATAAGCTTTTTTAGATGACTAACTTACATTTTGCTGTTTAAATAGCATGAATTGATTGATTTCTTGACCGAAATCAAATCAATTGATTTCAATCAGTAGCCTGTTGCCTCTGTTTTTTCGATCATTTCTTGTCTCTATCTTGTCTCTTTGTCTCATTCAGTGATTTCTTGCTCCGTCAATCCTCTCAACGCTATGTCCGTCTACAACCAACATACCTTACAGCCTTCTCCCTATTGGACAAAGCTCTCAATAGACCGTTGCCATTTTATTGGCTGCTTAGAAACAAAGCAAAGATGTGAAAATAAAAATGCAGCAGAATGTTTTGTTTTACCGTCAATTTCTACTATCTTTGCGGTAGAAAAAATATACTTATTTATTAATTGCAATGAAAAGAATTAAGAGTTTCATTATTGTTTTGGCGGCAGTGTTGATGTTTGCAGCATGCGGCACCACTGAAACTGTGCCTGTGACAGGTCGTAAGCACAACATCTCTGTCAGTGACGAGCAGGTGTTGAGTCTTGCCAATCAAGAGTATCAGAAGTACATGTCGACAGCTAAGAAATCCACCAATGCAGCCCAAACAGCTATGGTAAATCGAGTTGCCCGCAATCTGGCCAATGCTGTTGAGACGTATTTGAGAAACAATGGCTACTCCAACGAGTTGAAGAATCTCAAATGGGAATTCAATCTTGTTCAGGACAAGCAGGTCAATGCCTTCTGTATGCCTGGCGGTAAGATTGTTGTGTATGAGGGTTTGCTGCCCTACACACAGAATGATGCCCAGCTGGCCATCGTGCTCGGACATGAGATCGCACATGCTGTGGCAAAGCATAGTGCCGAGCAACTTTCCAAACAGCAGAACCAGCAAATTGGTACCAGTATTCTTGGCACCGTGCTCAATTCTACTGTGGGCAACGGTGTTGGCGACGTGGCCAGCCAAGTGGCAGGAACCTATTTCTCTTTCCGCAATCTTAAGTACAGCCGCGATAATGAATCTGAAGCCGACCACATTGGTCTTATCTTCGCAGCTATGGCTGGTTATGATCCGCGTGAGGCTATTCCTTTCTGGAAGCGTATGCAACAGGGCGGAAGCAGCAATCAGAATGATCTCTTCAGCGACCACCCCTCTGATGCCAAGCGTATCGCAGCCCTGGAGAAAGAGATGCCTGAGGCTTTGAAGTATTATAACGTGAAGGCTTCTACCACCAAGAAATCAACTACGACATCCAAGCGGAGCACGTCTTCCAAGAAGAGGACCTCTCACCGTAGATAATAATTATAAAAGAGATTTCTGCCGGCAGCTACAGGTGCCGAGGAAATCTCTTTTGTCTCTCTCGCGCTATCATTATCCTCTTATCATCCACCTTAAAACTTTTTCAGTTATGCTTGATTACTTCGTGACTCATTATTGGCTGGTATGGCTCATTGTAGCCGGAGTCCTGCTCATTCTCGAATTGGGTTTTGGCGATTTCTTTCTCACTTGTTTGGCCGTTGGTGCCTTGGTGGCGCTGGTTTTCTCGTTGTTTTCTCTTCCTTTTGGGGCTCAAGTATTGGTTTTTGCCATTACCGGAGTTGCCAGCATTTATCTGCTCCGTCCTCGGTTGCTCCATGCCTTGCAGGCCAAAGCCGACCATCGCGAGAGCAATGCCGAGGGGTTGATTGGCCGTACGGGTGTCGTCGTAGAACCTGTCGATGCTGGAAAAGACGGTTATGTGAAGGTCGACGGCGACGTGTGGAGAGCCAAGAGTAAGGATGGAAGCCCAATAGCTGCTGGCAAGAACGTGAGAATCGTCAGCATGGAGAGCATCGTTGTGACTGTGGTTGCCGTTTAGCCTGCTGCAAGTTTTCTTCAAAAAAATATTCATTTCAGAGATTATCAATAATGACTGCTTTATTAACTGTATTAAATTTCCCTTCTATGAGCACATTACAAATTGCCTTGGTAGTTATCATTGTTTTGGTTTTGATTTTTGTCAAGAAAGCCATCATCATCGTGCCGCAGAGCGAGACGCGTGTCATCGAGCGGCTCGGCAAGTATTACGCCACCCTCAAGCCGGGCGTGAACATCATCATTCCGTTTATCGACCGCCCCAAGATCATGGTCAGCATGAGCCGTGGACGCTATACCTACAAGTCGGCCATCGACCTGCGCGAACAGGTGTATGACTTTGCCCGTCAGAACGTGATTACGAAAGACAACATCCAAATGGAAATCAATGCCTTGCTCTACTTCCAGATTATGGATCCCTTCAAGGCCGTCTATGAGATCAACGACCTGCCCAATGCGATTGAGAAACTCACGCAGACCACGCTGCGCAACATCATCGGTGAAATGGAACTTGACCAGACGCTTACTTCACGCGACATCATCAATACCAAACTTCGTGGTGTTCTCGACGATGCCACCAACAAGTGGGGTATCAAGGTGAATCGCGTGGAACTGCAGGACATCATTCCTCCCCAGAGCGTGCTGAATGCTATGGAGAAACAGATGCAGGCCGAACGCAACAAGCGTGCCACCATCCTCACGTCGGAAGGAGAGAAACAGGCGCAGATTCTTGCCTCGGAAGGTGAGAAGACTGCTACGATCAATCGGGCTGAAGCCGACAAGCAACAAGCCATTCTGAGGGCTGAGGGTGAGGCTACGGCACGCATCCGTAAGGCTGAGGCTGAGGCTGTGGCCATTGAGAAAATCACGGAGGCTGTTGGCAAGTCGACAAATCCGGCCAACTATTTGCTTGCGCAGAAGTACATTCAGATGTTGGAACAGGTGGCCGAAGGAGACAAGACCAAGACAGTATTCCTTCCTTACGAGGCTACCAATCTCATGGGAAGTATCGGAGGAATTAAGGAACTTTTCAAAGGCGAGTAATATTCCTTATTATAATAGAAACCATAAAGGGCAGGACACGGAAAACGTCCTGCCCTTTATGGTATAAAGCGGTAGAAATAATGTCTTTCAGCGGTTCTGCTATCTTCTTATGATGAACGAGCCAGTGCTGCCTGCATCCGGCCCATTCACTTGAACGATGCTGAGTCCGCGAGGCAGTTCTATATCTGTATCGCCTGTCAATCGGTGTGTCATGACCAGGCAACCAGCTGTCGTATAGACGTTTACAGTGAATGGGGAGGATAGGGGAGAGGAGAAGGTCACTCTTGCTCCCTGCTCGATGGGACGCAGGCTTACGGTGGATGGCTGATGGTCGCTGATACCTTTGATGCCAAGTGTGCCAAGAATATATAGCAGTCCTTTGTAGGCGTCTATCTGTCCATATCCGTAGTAGTTGTTGGGATAGGTCATTGTATTGTCAGGATGGCTCGACGTGTGAGCAATGATGTCTTTCACGTCATCGGGTGTGAGGTCGGGCTTGGCCTGCAGCCACAAAGCCACACTGCCCGTTACGACAGGAGCAGACATAGACGTTCCTGTGTTGGCTGCCCAAAGAAATGTGCGTCCATCATATTGGAACTTGTTGATGAAGGATTTCTCGTCGGTTTTCTCTCCCTCACTTTCTAAGTAGAAGCTGCTGTAGGAAGATATTACATTGGTTCCCGGAGCCACGACTTCTGGTTTCAGTCTGTTGTCAAACGTTGGTCCTTTTGATGAATAGTAGGCAAGTTCACCATTGGTGCCATTGGGATAATTCATTGTTTCGCCCAGATAGTTGACAAACTGCGTGCGGTAGCTGTTGGCTCCCGCACAGATTACCGATGGTGCGCTGCCGGGAGAGTTGACGCTGTGGTCGGTCAGTATTTGTCCGGGCAGAGGATTGGAGCCTTTGTAGAAGTAGCCGTTGAATGCGATAAGGTCAATATTCGACTGGCCTTCTGCACCAAATGTCACGATGTCTCGTCCGCCAAAATAGCTGTTCGACGAAGTGATGATCACATCCAGGCATCTGTCCGACGGGATGTAGCAAGAGGGATAGGCCACAGCTTGAATCTTATATTTCAGGTTGCCGGCCATGATGCTGTCGTTCATTATGGAGTCGGAAGTGCCTAACAGACTATCCACATCGATTCTCATTTCCTTTTTGCTGCCATTGTCTGTGAATGTTGCAACAAAGCGGTAATTGCCATCGCCTTTCAATGTAAGGTGAGCTCGGTTGGTATCGTAGTTGGAGAATCCAGCTCCAGCTAAACCTTCATCCGCAGACTTATGGATAAAACGCGGTTGGCCTCCTGTGTTTCCAGCTGAGGCTACAATGATTTTTCCTGGGCCGGTGAGGCTGTCTAATAGTGCGTAATACAGTTGATCGTAACCATGATAATCCTGAAAAGAACCTTCGCTGAGATTGATCACGCATGGCTTTCCTGCCTTTTGCGCATAGTCGAAGATATATTTGAAACCGAGAGCATCCGTAGCGTAGGTGTATTTGTAGTATTCTGCAGAGTCGATGATAGTCGCGTCGTCACTTGTAGCATTGCAGACCAGACATATGTCACTCTCTGGAGCTATCCCCCGATATTCTGTGTCGTAGCCGCTTCCTGCCGCAATACCAGTGGTATGCGTGCCGTGGGTTTGTATGTAGCCGTCGCGTGGACAGCCGATGGCCTTCAACTCTTCTTCTCCTACATAGTCGCGTCCAACGTACAGCTGGCTGTTCAGCGTGTTGACAGCCAATTGGTCCCACATTGCTCTGATGCGGTATCGGCTCATGTCACGGCTGTAGAAATTGGGATGTAGTAGGTCGAATCCGATATCCATTACGCCCACGACTACTCCTGTTCCGTCGAAAGCTTGTGGGAGTGCCTCACCTTCGTTGGCAGGAATCGCTTGGGTGATGATGCGTGTTGTGTCCATCAGTACGCTCATGCGCGGCCCAGCCTCAATGCGCTCAATGCTTGGTTCCAGTGATAATCGGCCCAGTTGGGCCAAGGGGATCGCTACGATATGCAGTTGGCTGCCAAAGTTTGCCAGCTGTTGGCAACCGTATTTTTCAAAGACTGCGGCCGATTCCTTCTGTGTTTTTACAATCGTTGTGATGACACCCTGTCGCAACGCCCGTTGACGCAAGGCTGGAGAGCGCAAAACAATGGGGGCTTTCACTTCCATTGCAGCTTGTCTCACGAGTGGCGACATTTTTTGCCAGGCTTGCGCATTGCCGTTCAGACTGTGCAGCAGGATTGAAATAACAAGTAATAATCTCTGGATCATCGTAGTGTTGTTTTTCAGTTTTACATTCCTTTCGGCAAGAATACGATAACCTTCTCCAGCTAAAACTATCTGATGCTTTTCGATAGGAACTGTATCTTGCTTTCGTCCCTGGGTTTAGCTTGTGGTTGCTCATCTGGATAACCGATGGCAATGATGTAACAAAGCTTGTATCCTTCGGGCAGATGAAGTTGTTCGAGGTAGGTTTTGCAGTCTTCGTTGTTGACAAGGAAATTTACTGGTCCGCCCAGACAGCACGTGCCTAATCCAAGTGAAGTGGCTGCCAGCATGATGTTTTCACCGAGCATTCCTGCGTCCAAAGTCTGTTGTCCGCCCGGAGTGGCAACACAGATGAGGTTGGGGGCATTGCGGAACATATTCTTGAAATTCTTGTCACGGCTGACCATCTCAGGACGGGATTTCTTGAAGATTTCCGTTGTAGCTTCTATCCAGCCATAGTCCTCCACTATTCGTACGGCCCATTGTTGGCTGTTCATGCCATTGGGAGCATGGATACCACACATTGCTATCTGGTTTAGCTTCTCATGTTCAACGGGCTTGTCGAGATACTTGCGCACTGATCGGCGCGACATTATGTTTTTGATCACTTCATTATCAGCAGCTTCCAAGGTTTGTTTTCCAACTGCTTTGGGGGTCCATGCATTGAGAAATCGGAGCACCTTGTCTTTGTTGTAACCTTTTCCTTCCTCCAAAAAACTTGAGTCCTGGATGTGCAAAACTTTCCCATTTTGGTCAAGGACGACGAAAACTGGAAAACCGAACCGTTGTGGGTTTCCAAGGCGATTCATAAGGGCTTCTGCAGCTTCTGCTTGATCCGCTCCCTTGGATTTGGTGGGATTGTAGTTGATGTGAGCGTAGATGAAGTTTTCGGTGATCACTTTCATGATATCTGCGTCCTTACTTATGAAGTCGGCAAAACGAAGGCACCATGGGCACCAGTTGCCACCCACTTGGCAGATGACAAACTTCTCACTGCTACTGGCTTTGGCCACAGCCTCATCGATCTGTGTCATCGGATTGATGTTTTCATCATATACCTTCTTCAATCCGGTTTGAGCCATTGTAAGAAACGTGGTGAGTGCAAGGGCAATTGATAATAAAGTTCTTTTCATATTCATCAGTATTTTTTGTGGAAAATGTAGGATGATGCAAACAGGGTTCTTGAGAAAACCAGTACTCAAAGAAGAATGTCTGGCAATTGCATTTCGAGCATAGGGCTACAGTTTCTTGTGCTTGGAAACAAGGGCGTTAATTCCTATGTAGATGGCGTTCAAAATCAAGTAACTAACGATAAAAGTGCCTATGGCAGCCACAAAACTTCCTGCTTTTTCGGACAGAATCATACTGATCAGAATAAACAAGCAAGAACAACTCCTGGTGACGATAGATTTGTCGCCAGGATCAATGCCATAAGTATTGATGATTTCTTTGACCGACATCGTTATTATTATGATAGAACGAGATAGGGACGATATGGGAATAATACTTATTTTCTCAGAACATTATGGTATATCTCCAAGCACTTGTTAAGCATTTTCTCTTTTGTAAACAGGTCGTTATAACGGATTTTAGCCCCCTTTGAGAGTTGATCATATAGTTCTTTGTTGCTCATCACTTTTTTGATGGCGTCACTTAATTGTTTGGAGTTACATGGCTCAACGTTGAAGCCTGAAATTCCGTCGGCATTCACCCAAGATACCCCAGAATGGGGAATTTTCGTAGCAATAATGGGTTTACCACAAGACATGGCCTCTATTTGAACGATGGCAAAAGCCTCTGTCTTGTAGATGGAACTTAAACAATATAGGTCGCATGCACCGTAGTAGGAGGGTAGATCTTCATCTGAGACTCTTCCCAACAGCACTACTTTGCTGTTTAGTTTTTTGCTTTCTATTTGTTCTTGAAGCTCATTTTTGAGTGCTCCCGACCCTCCAATGAGGACAATATAATCGTCGGGTAAGAATTCTGCAGCATCTATAAGGAATTTGTACCCCTTATAGGTCACAAGTCTTCCCAAAGAGAAAATGATCTTTTTTCCCAAAAAGCGTTTTCTGATTTTTTCAACTTTTTGGGGATTGGGTAATACGGGGTCGATACCGATTGGCATACTTGTGAGTTTATCCTTGGCATGCTTTAGGTGTGGTGACTCGTTAACATAAATTGGTGTCGTACCAACAATGACATCTGCGCGATGTATGATCCAGTTTTGCAAAGGCATATAAAACTTCAGAAGGACGTGTTGCTTGATAATGTCGCTATGCCAATGCAACACTACTTTCCCATGATAATTTGAAAGTAGAAGAGCCAATGCGCCCATGGGGTCTGGATGGTGCAAATGGATGATATCGTATTGATTGCAACGGCTTCTTAATTCTGTGATCATTGAAGGTGATATACATGTTGCATAACGTTTTATCCATGTAGGAGTGGTGATGAGTTTGGCGTTTTCATTGAGTTGCTTTACCATAGTATGGCGTTTGCCAGTTTCATCAGCGCATAACATGTCACAGTCAACACCTGCCGTTGAAAGAGCGACAGTAAGGTCGAACATCACTTTCTCTACGCCACCTGTGATGGGATAGAACTTGCCAAGTTGCAGTACTTTCATAATTAAGACTTCTATTCTTTAACAGCTAAACATTGATTAATGGATACTGCTGAGGAGTTTATCTATATTCAAAATTTGCGGAAAACAAGTCTGAGCCATTTATTATCAAGTACCAGGTCGCTTCCATTTAACCGTTCGATATAGAAACTCTCCCTTGTTGAGTTGATACCGTATTTTGAAATTGGGGAAATGTCAATCAAAAGCGTGTCGCCAAGATCACGGTCACTGATTCGTGGCTCAGTGATGATTAAGGAATCACCAACATGACTAAACCGATAAATAAAAAACTCTGCCTTCTCAGTATTGTTGGTTTGCATCAAATTATTTTGGAAAGACCAGTAAAGATGTTTTTCCTTATAGTTAAGCGATCCGTGACCAAGCGTGTCGACTCTTTCTAAATGCCACATGCCGTCAAGATCACCATTGTCAGAAGATTCGAATTCACATCCACCAAGGGTTGTCATCAAGCTAAGGGCCAAGAATATGATAATTATTTTTGCTTTCATCTTTGTTTTTTAGTATTTAACCATCCAAATTTAGTCACTGTTATCTGGAAGCCCTTGTTATGTCCTAAGATAGAACCGAAATCCATACCATAGTTGGCTGTAATGGTCCAGTTTTTGAGGAACTCATAAGCAGCTTCGGCCATAAAACTGACGTTATGGCGTTTTTTTGTATAGGGTTCATCATAAGTTCCCAACCCTTCCTGATAAGTAGCCATGAACCTGTAGTGAAGATTACAGAGCGGGCTGCCACTGACCCCAAGATGTAAGGCTTTGAATCTTGTATTGGTGAAATAGAGCCTTCCATCCTTATTATAAATCGGCGAGGTGTAGAGAGGATTGCCTATGGCTTGTCCCCAATGTTGCCAACCTGCATATATATTATGGTTGTAATAGTTATCCCGGCCACCAATATGGTCACTTACGCCCTTGTTGTGGTCGTGGTAGATTGGCCCGCTTTGGTATTCTGTATATAAGTACTCTAACACGATATCTCGAATCCATGTTCCGTATTTCATATTGATTTCAAGACCTAACATCCAGTCCTTAAAGTCATAGAGCAGATAGCGACGCTTTTTCATGGCATCCCATTCTGAGCCTGATCCAAAGCCGTCATAGTCAACTTGGAACATTCCAGAATGATCCTCAAAAAACTTATCGAAGTAAAAGCCAAACTTCCAGGTTTCTGCATCGTAATTGATGCGTCCAACCCAACTGCCGAGTTGGTCCCCTTCCACGTTTTTATAGTTGCCGTCTGTAGCATCAGAGCCACCAGGGATGAGAGCATCTTTAAAAGCACTTAACCCTGTGTTTCCTTTTATTTCTCGCAGTCCACCACCACGCTGTGGAATGTAAAGGGTGCCACCGAAAAGAGATGCCATCTCTAATCCTAACTCTGCAGAAAGAGGGGCAAAGCTATCGGGGTTGCCCAAGCGGATATATCCGGCTTTGCTGTGATAGAGTACTTTTTTCCCGTATTTCGTCTTAGCGCTGGTAAAATCTTCTTCCCAATTCCCATCGGTCAACATTCCATAGGATACATGCCCTTTTAGGGCAAGCCACCGTATCTTGAAGACATTCCACCATTGGTCAAGTGCCAATCTAATTTGTGGGACAGGACGGGCATTGATACCAAGTGTCTGTGAGCCACTGCTGAGACGGTTGTTTTTCATTTCCATAGGCCATTCTTTGGCTCCAATAGTTAACACGCCCTTCAACCATCGTCCTTCAATATAGGCTTGCTGGATAATGGATTTGCTTGTATAATGGTAGGCGCCAGCAATATCCAGGGCATATCCAAGCCCCCATTTGTGAAGAGAATCAGTAGTTAACTTGCGCTCCACAGCTGCACGAAAGTAACCGTTGTTTTTCTCCAGCGAGCTTAGTCCGTTGTGATTGGCGTTTAGCCAAAGGGGAGTTCGATTGTCACTGACTGATCCTTGCATTTGAATCCTATAACTCAGTCCTTCATCCAACCGAATTTTCGTATCTTGATACTCCTGAGCATATGTAGGCCATGAAAGGATGTAGAATGCCAATAGTATGGAAAATTTGTGATTCATTCATTTCATCTTTGTTGAATGGAAAACGTTGCCATTGCTGAAATATTGTATGAATAACTCCAAAAGTAATAGCGCACAGGATATTCGATGGATATGATATCCGTAGGTATCTTTGGGGGAATATCATTGGATGAATCGCACACACATTTGATATAGCTCAAAAAATGAAATTATGTGAAATCATTTTATAATTTCAAACAATAATTTTATATTGGGAACGTTTAACAGACATAAAAGCACCGTTAACATGACAAATAGGCAAATCACACAAACTACCGCATTGGCAGTAAATGAAGTCAGTGAAATCAGAGATTACGTTTATGATGGCATGACCGAAGTTGAGCGTGATACCAAGCGAATCGTAGATTTCTTTGTCTCATTGTTCTGCCTCATCGTATTTTCACCGTTGTTTCTCATTTGCTATATAGCCGTGAGAGTGGAAGACGGTGGCCCTGCTATCTTCAAGCAGGAACGTATCGGGCGATTTGGACGTCCTTTCTACATCTACAAGTTCCGCAGTATGAGGGTGGATGCAGAGAAAAACGGTCCTGAGCTTTTCAAGCATGATAAAGACGATCGACTTACGAAGGTGGGTCGTTTTCTCCGTCTGCATCATCTTGATGAATTACCACAGCTCTACAATGTCTTTATCGGTGACATGGCTTTCGTTGGACCGCGGCCTGAACGTAAATACTACATCGACAAGATTATTGAACATGATCCCCGCTACCGTTGTCTTTATCAAATCCGTCCAGGTGTAACGTCCTATGCTACACTCTATAACGGCTATACGGATACGATGGAGAAAATGCTTCGCCGACTGGAACTCGATCTCTACTATTTGGAGCATCGTTCGTGGTGGTTCGATATAAAGATTCTGATAAATACCTTCCTGAATATTACATTTGGAAAGATCTTTTAATAGCACGACCCTATTAGCTAAACAGGCGTGGAGACGATTCGTCTCCACGCCTGTTTAGCTAATAGGGAATTTCCCCGTTCCATTAGGGAAAATCCTTTCTGTCTTGGAAAGAATAGTTCTATCTTTGCAATGTGAAAGAAAACATCAGTCGAATAATTAAAATCGCACAGATATGAAAAAGTTCATCTTAGCCCTTGTAGCTCTGTTCACTGTAACAGTCTCGGCAAATGCAATGAGTTATGAGCAGGCACGTCGGCAGGCACTGTTCTTGACCGATAAGATGGCTTACGAACTCAACCTCACCGATGAGCAGTATGAAGCCGCCTATGAGATCAATCTCGACTACCTGCTCAGTATCAACACATACGATGATCTCTATGGCCTTTATTGGAGGCAGCGTAATCTCGATCTCGGATATGTGCTTCTCGATTGGCAGTACCGTGTGTATGTAGACGCAGCCTATTTCTATCGTCCTCTTTACTGGGACGGCGGTTATTGGCATTTCGGTGTCTACGCACGCTATCCTCATCGTGACTACTTCTTCTTTGGATGTCCTCACTTTTATGCCTATTATGATGGCGGACACAGTTGGAGAAGAAACGGCGGACGCAGTTGGTATGAAGGACGCCGGTTTGCTCCGCGTGATGGTCACAGGGGTGATTTCCGCGGAATGAGAAACGACTACGACCGTGGAGATTTTGGTCGTGGCACGATTGCTCACAATGGGGATTTCGGCAACGGCGGCCGTAGCTCCAGAGGCAACGGACAAAGCATCGTCCGCACCGACGGTCAGCGCGCATACGGCGGAAGAACAAATACGGTCACACCGGAGATTTCAAGAGAGCGTAGTTTTGGTAATTCCAACGTCAACAGAGGCAATATCAACAACAGCCGCGTGAATTCTCAAGTTGTCCAGTCACGCGGAATCACCAGAAATCAGTCTGATCTTCAGCACGACAATACGGTGATTCGTCGCGGCACGGTAAGTAACTCCAATGTTGGTAATTCAGACTGGCGTAGCAGCAGTACGCGCACTACGGTAAGCCGTTCTTCGGTTCAAAATCGTAGTATCTCTACTCCTTCCCGCACGTTCACCCCCCAGCGCAACGAGAATGTGAATGTTTACCGTCAGCAACCTTCACGAAACTTCTCTTCGCCCCAGCGCAGCATGTCAGCGCCTTCCCGCAGCTTCTCTACACCTTCCCGTAGTTTCAGCTCGCCCTCTCGGAGCAACGGCTCGTCTTCTGGCGGTGCAATTTCGTTTGGAGGTCGTCGATAGATTTTTGACCATAATGAATCTTTTCCGTGTAACGGAAAGTGACATACCCTATAATTTTACCACTAAATTTGTAACGTCTCAGGGTTAGTCTTTTTTGAGAGGTAATTAGATTCTTTCAGGAATAACATTTTTAAATTTACAAAACAGTCATCACATAAAAAGGGGCTTCCGCTAAGGAAGCCCCTTTTTATGTGATGAGTTGTCGTCTCGCCCAACTCCGTATTTCCATTATTTTCTTTGTTCCAACAGAATGCTCACCACTCGCTCACCACTGCGGCCGTCCCATCGTTCGGGTATTCCTGCCTGTTTCCATTGTCCTTTTGCCATATCCTCAACTGCTTTGCTGAGCTTTTCAGGGTCTTCTCCGACGAGCACGTTGGTTCCGATCTTTACTGTCTCAATATGTTCCGTATAGCTGTTGAGCGTGATGCAGGGCACACCGTTGAATGTCGCTTCTTCGGCAACGTTGCCCGAATCAGTGATGATGCCTTTGGCATGTGCCGTGAGATACATAAAGTCGAGATAGCCTAAGGGCTCCACGAGTTTCATGTCGGAATCCGTGCCCTGCATAGCCTTATTGATGACTTCTGCGGCCTTCTCCCTTACTGGGGCAACGACAGGGACAGGATTGGCTTTCAAGGATTCGCAGGTAGCTGCGATCATGTCGTGAAGGTTGTCTTCATCGGCAATAAGCTTCTTACGGTTGAGCGTGAATACGATGTATTCCCCCTCTTTGAGGCCCAACTGATCCATCAGCTTAGGGCGGTGGAGCTTATTGTGGAGCAGTCGCAGGTTGTCGATGAGGATGTTACCCACCATATAGACCTTCGACAATTCTGCACCCTCACGGTTGGCAATAGAGTTGTTGCTCATTCCGGCCGTAAAGAGAATGTCGCTCAAACCATCAATGACAAGACGGTTGATCTCCTTGGGCATATTGATGTCGAATGAGCGGGTACCTGCGGCGATATGGGCCAATATCAGTCCTTGTTTCTTTGTCACGATGGCCACACCCATTGTGGAAGAGAGATCGTCGACCACTACAACGATGTCTGTGGGATGTTCTTCAAGATAATGTTCAAACTTGGCCATCACCTCGCCAACGAGTACGTTCAAGTTGGCGCAGTCTACACCGAGATAAGTCGTAGGCTTCTTGATTTGCAGGTCGTTGAAAAGCGAGTCCTCCAAGGTCGGATCGTCATCACGTCCCGAATAAATCAGTTCATAATGAAGGTCTTTATGATTTCCCTGAGCCTGATAGCGCTCAATGGCACGAATGAGAGGCGCCACCTTGATGAAGTTGGGACGTGCTCCAGCTACGATACAAATATTCATACTCCAAGCAGTTTTTTCTATTATTATTGCAAAGATAGTGGAAATTGGGCGAAGGACAAAATAAGCTTCACTTTTTTTGACCAAAATGCTTCAAGAGCGCAGATTCCATCAACCAAAGCCAACTCTGCTTGGGCTTTAGGAGCATGCTGACCCGTCTGCAGGCTCTTAATCTAATTTTATGGTTTTGTTCAGCAGATAGTTGTCGAGGATAACCATAGCGGCCATTGCTTCTACGACGGGGACTGCGCGTGGCAGGACGCATGGGTCGTGACGACCGCGCACCTGGAGCGTAGTCTCTTTGCCCGTGAGGTCAACGGTCGTCTGAGGCTTGAGAAGGGTAGCCACAGGCTTAAAAGCCACGCGGAAGTAAATGTCCTCGCCGTTGGAGATACCGCCTTGTATGCCACCACTGTGATTGGTCTTTGTGACGATACGGCCGTGGTCGTTGACAAAGACATCGTTGACCTGGCTTCCCCGTTGGCTGCAAGCCTCGAAGCCGTCGCCGTATTCAAAGCCTTTGACGGCATTGATGGAAAGCATGGCTGCGGCAAGTTGGGCGTGAAGCTTGTCAAATTCCGGCTCGCCCAGTCCTGCCGGACAACCTTTCACCACACAAGTGACCACTCCGCCAATGGTGTCGCCGTCGGCCTTCACTTCTTCTATGAGCTGTTGCATCTTTTGGGCCATTTCCGGGTCGGGGCAACGCACGGGATTGCTTTCTGTCAGCGACAGGTCGTAGAGCGAGTAGTCGCGCTGCAGAGCGATGGGGCCCACTTGAGAAGTGTACGCCTTGATGCTGATCCCTAATTTGCGGAGGGCCAATTTGGCCAAAGCACCTCCCACGCAACGGGCTATCGTAATGCGGGCCGATGCCCGGCCACCACCGCGATGATCGCGGATGCCGTATTTCTTATAATAGGTATAGTCGGCGTGGGAAGGACGGAAGACGTTCCGCAGATTGTCGTAGTCGGCAGAGTGCTGATTGGTGTTGCCCACAATAAATCCAATGGGGCAGCCAGTAGTCTTCCCTTCCATCACGCCGCTGAGTAATGTCACGCGGTCGGGCTCTTTTCTCGCCGTGGTGATGCGGCTTTGTCCAGGGCGCCGGCGGTCCAACTCATGTTGGATGAAATCATCGTCGATGTCGATTCCCGCAGGCATTCCGTCAACAACACCGCCCACCGCCTCGCCGTGACTTTCGCCAAACGAGGTCAGCGTGAAAATATGGCCGAAGGTGTTCCTCATAAAGCCTCAGTTATTCATGTCTGCCGCAGCCGCAGCCCTGCTCGCTGCTACCGCAGTCGCAACTGTTGCTCTGATGGCTGCCACAACCGCCGCAGTCCTCACAACTGCCGCCACAGCCTCCACCATTCATCATCTGCTCGAGCTGGTGGAGCTCCTCGTCGGTGGCTGCCCGGTTCTCTAAGACAGATCCCGTGAAGTGGAGCGTCTTGCCGGCGAGTGGATGATTGAGGTCGATTTTCACCTTGTCGGAACCGATTTCTACGACGCTGCCCATGAAACGGTCGCCTTGTTCGTTCTGCAAGGGTATCACGCCGCCGACCTTGATATGCTCATCGTCGAATTTTCCTTCGATGAAGAACATCTGCTTGTCGAGATCGATAACGCGCTCTTCCACGTATTCACCGTAAGCTTTGTCGGGCGTGAGCGTGAAGTCGAAGCTGTCACCTTTCTGCAATGGGGCGATGGCTTTCTCGAAGTCGTCGAGCACCATACCGCAACTGGTGAGGAACACAAAGGGGCGTCCCTCCTCGGTCTTCTCAATGAGTGTGTTGTCGGCCGCAGCTGCATCGTGCAGTTCGTAGGCCACTGCTATCATGTTCTTGTTATGTTCCATGTCGTTTTCTTAGATGTGATAAATATGTATGATGGTGCAAAGGTAAGAAAAATATTTCATAATTCAGCAAACCTCTACTATTATCGGGATCACTCAGCATCATAACGTCCGTGAATCAGCGGCCTGCGAAAGTAGTAACAGATTCATCCGTGTTATCGTTCGCTATTCTCATGGTCTTATCAGGGGCTGTCTGCCCAATGGACATTGGATAGTGATGATCCAAACACTGGTTATTGGTATCGGCCTGCATCTGGAAGCCGACAGGCCCGCATATGGAGGCCGATGGGCCCTCATCTGGAAGCCCGTCGGGAGGCAATTGGCGGCTGGTGCGCATTTCTCTGTTGTAAGCTATAAGACTCATTTCTATAGTATTCGACTCAACGGAATAATTGTTAAGCATGGATCTTTACAGGCCCTCCCTAATAATAAGTGGAACATTGGTTTATTGAGCAGTTGCTTTAGTTGTCATTATCGTTACAAAACGTTAACAAAAAGCCCCAAAGGAAGACTGATTGAAATCAATTGGATTGATTTTGGTCAAGAAAAGGCATTGTTTGCGCAAACAGTTTGATAAAAGGTGATCGTCAATCGGGAAATAATCGTATCTTTGCATCAGTAAAAAGAAAAAGCCGCAGCAAGGCGGCATGTAACAAAGGATAACAAAAGGATAACTAATCGCCCCAAGGCGGTTGAAAACGAAAGAAAGGATTTGAAGATGAAAAAGATTGTACTGACACTCGTAGCCGTTCTGACAATGACATCTGCTTTTGCAGCCAAGACAAGCAACAGCACCAACGAAGAGCTCCAAGCATACAACATGACCGTGAACTACAGCAAATTGGGCGATGCGCTTGACCTCACCGCTGATCAGATTGACGCTATGAAGGATATTCACAAGATATTCTGCGCTGAGATGATGAATGCTGCTTCAGCAGACAACTCAGAGAAGAGCGATTTGGTTTACAAGGCTGTGGGCAAGGATCTCAAGTATATGAGCTATATTCTTACCAACAAGCAACTGGAGAAATACAAGTTGCTGCTCAAGACCACGCTCGTGAACCGTGGCTTGGTGAAGTAATAAAGAGACTGAAGATTATTAGAAGAATAGAGAGAAATAAAAGGCTGTCGACCCTAATGGTTGGCAGCCTTTTTTACGATATGGGTATAACTGTCTGTAATTTACACCCTTTCGATTTCTTGATAAGCCTGCTCTATCATCATGCATGTTTGTCACTTTTGATAATTCTCATAATGGATGCTGCCGTTTTTTCATAGCTGTAATGGTCAGAGATCCATTTTTTAGCATCTATTTTATATTTTTTTATCTTTGATATCTTGTCGGCCAGATCGTCTGCATTTCCAGTGTGGAAAAACACAGCTGGAGAATCTCTGTATATTTCCTGGTGAGCAGGTATATCGGAGACGATGACGGGCGTACCAAGATACAAGGCTTCGAGGGGAGTTAAGCCAAATCCTTCGTAGAAAGAAGGTGATACAAGCATTCGTGCGGAAGCAATCAGACGATAAACCTCAGCGTTATCAGCATCCGTAATGAAACGTATGTTTGGATTATTGTCATGGGATAGCTTTTCTATGAACGGGTCATTTACTCGAAAGTTGAGCCGACCGACAATATAGAGCCTGTCGTTGAAAAGCCCTTCATCCCTTCCCTTATTATAGGCTTTGATGAGCGTTTGTATTCCTTTGTGTTTTTTCAGGTTACCAAGGAACATGATGTAAGACTCAGTTTTTTCGGGTTGGGATTTGTATTGAAGCAATTCTTTGGAAACGCCATTGTATACGACATGGATGGGAACACTTGGATGGAAATAGTCTAAGATGCGTCCACGCGTGAAGTATGAAACTGTGAATATGGCTTTGGAGATTTTCAAAGCCCTTCGAATGAACAGACTTCGGATCAAACGGCCAATCCATGAGTTGATTCCTGTGATGTCTAAGAATACAATGTCATGAACCATTGAGTAAATGGGGACATGAATGCCGAAAGGGATATTGAAGTTTGGAGTGAAAAAAGCATCGCACCGGTTAACCTCTTTTGTAGGAAAGGCAAATAGCTCTTTTATTGTGAACGGTTTGTATGAGCAGGGTACTATAGAGCAATTTTCTCTATGGGCAAAATTTTTAAGTTGTTGAGGGTTGCCTATCAGGACGAATTTATCAGTAGTATTCAAAGTGATATAATAAGCAACATTCTCAATAAAGGTTCCTATGCCACTGGAACCAATAAGACGGCAATCTATTGCTATTTTCATATGATTCTGTTTTTTGATCGATGATTTTCTCTTTGTCATTTAAAGTACGATAATTTTTATCGCTTCAGTACACTCTGACTTAAGAGTTCTATTTGGTCAGTCATACCATTGACATCGATAAATTTAGCTATGGAGCTGTGTGTACCCTCGACTAAACGCTTGTAAAGCTGCTCGTCATCGTGAATTTTTTGAATTGTCATGGCCAAGGACTTGATATTTGTCGTATCGCACGAAAGACCATTAATACCTTCTTGGACTATTTCTGTCAGCCCGCCAAAATTTGATACAACAATAGGCACTTGTTTGGCGCAGGATTCGACAGCAACTAAACCGAAACTTTCAAACCATAAGGATGGTACGACCGTTAAATCCATGTGCCTGAAGAAATCGTCGGAGTTGACTCGTCCCATTAAATGAATGCGTGGGTCGTCATCCACTAACAGAAGAGTCTCATTGTGAAAAGCCTCGGAACCGAAGTTTCCCCCTACAAAGAGTTCAAATCTACCCTTTAGGAGTTTGAAAGCCTTAATCAAATTTAATAGTCCTTTGTGGCGCGTGAGAGTGCCCAATATTCCTATCCTCATAACCTTTGTAGGATTCCAAATCTCATTTTTCTTCTCCAAAGAAAGAGGTTCGGCATTGTATATTACTGTTGAAGGAACTTTAGGAAAATGGCATTCCTTATAAAATTGCTGTTGAGAATGCGAGACAAAGATGAAATGACTTACGTAACGGCTGGAGATCAGATAGCCAAGACGAAGAATCCTGCAATCTAAGCATGGCTTTGAACAATAATGCCCATTCTTGAACATTATTCCTTTCCCACAAAGAAAAGACTGATCGTGTACGAACTGTAGAACAGGAAGATTGAAAGAGGCTATCTCCTTCCAGATGGCAGGAGACCAACCGGCAATACTTTCACAAATAACCAACTGAGGGCGTACTTCACGTATGACTTGCTTGAGGTCATGGAAGTGCATGGGATTATAACAATCGATAAGATGCCAAGAAATTTTCTGAATATAACTCTTCCTCGTTTCTAAAGGCCAGAAAAGGTTCCTAACAGGCATGCGAATGATGTCAACTCCATTGACGGGCGATTCTTTTACAATACCCGATTGTGGACCAAGTGTGGCTATAGTTACATGATGGCCACGCTGGGCCAAAGACTCGGCGTGAATCTTGAGCATTTTTTCGGCTCCTCCTATCATGTAGGGGACATAATATGATGCGATAAACAGAATATTGAGAGGCTGGAGGTCCAAGTTATTCATATTGTATAATTTCATAGAATTGAACAATAGTTGTTGGTCAGCGGCATGACTTGTAATGAAGCCTCTTTTTCAGTTTGTATTTCACTAAATCCCAGTACCAGACTATGTCCTTTTTTATATGGGAACGAATGGCGATTACCTCACCGAAAACATCATTAGGATAGCGCGACGAGAAACCTTCCTCGGCCTCATATTTAGCAATAGTCAAGGGAATATGTGCAAATGATGCGTCACCGTGCGTAGTAATAAGTCTCAACATCATATTATAGTCAGAGGCGTATTTGTATTGTAGGTCAAAACCTATCTTTTTTGCAGCCTCGCTTTTTACGAAAAAAGCCTGATGGCTTGCTGGCATACTTTCATGAAGAAATGATACAGGTCGCGACTGACTAAACTTCTCATTGCTACCGCGCACGTAAATCATGTCTCCATAGAATGCGATTTTATTGTCGAGATCCTTCCAGGGAATAGACTTCAGGACGTTGCTGCTCGCAAACAGGTCACCGGCATTGAGAAAATAAACCCATTCCCCCTTAACGAATCGGAGTGCTTTGTTCATTGCATCGAAAATACCTCTATCAGGTTCGCTTACAATGGTTTGTATGCTGGAGGCATAGTGGTTGATGATGTCCAATGTGCGGTCTGTGCTTTTACCATCAATAACGATGTATTCCATGTCCGAAAAATCTTGTTCGATGATACTCTTGATCGTATCTTCAACTAAATTTTCAGCATTGTAGGTTACAGTGACTATGGATAGTTTAACGTTTGACATGTTCTTGATAAAGCTTAATATGTTTCAAATAGATAGCCTGTTCGCTAAAAGCATCTTTTACATGTTGATAACCTTCTAAGGCTTTTCGTTTGGCTTCTTCCGGATGGTTGCAGACTTGGAGCATCGCTTGTAACAACGAATCCCGGCTATTGGCATCGAAAAGATAGCCATAACGGCCATAGTCGAGCACCCACGGGATAGCACCAGAAGATTGGCCTCCGATAACCGGAACTTGGCGTGACAAGCTCTCGATTACAGTGTTTCCGAAAGTCTCTTCCTTACTCGGAGTGACAAAGAAAGAGGCTTGATCGTAATAATCGATAAGAAGTTTATGGTCAATGTGAACCAATATCCTTACATTCTTCAGCAACCCTTTAGACTTCCAATTCTTAACTGTTGATTCGTCTTGATATTTGGTAATAACTGTCAGTTTAGCCTCTGGCTTCAGTTTCAGAAATTCTGAGAAGGCTTCTATGAGCATGCCTACATTTTTACGTTGGTCGAAATTGGTAGTGACGCAAAGAATGTTGCACCCGAGAGGAGGTTTACGATCTGTCTTCAGAATGTAGTCATCTTTTATGGAGTTGGGTATGATCGGAGCATCGTAGCCGTAATCCTTCTTTATTAAGTCGTGAGTGTATTTTGAATTTGCGATAGTGTATATTTTAGGATTCCCTAAAACCTTTCTTGCCAATTGCTTTCGGATAAACCAATACATTTTATCGCGACCTTTGGGCATGAAGTTATAGATGAAAGGTGCCCAGTCCCGGATTGTGTGAAATACTGGCATTCTATGGCATTGGGACATCGCTGCTATAGCCGTTTCGTAAGACCATTGTGCATGGAGAACATCCAAGTCGGCACTGTTTTTTTCCACCAAAGCTTTAAGGTGGAACAGTGGCGTTAAACCTAACAATTGCAACTTAAAACCAAAGAGACCTGCGGGTATAGAGAAAACCTCAAGATTGGGCGTTTTGTAGGTCTTGTTGATAGATGTATATGTGAATACTCTAACAAAATGACCGTTCTTGAGAAATGAATGAATAAGCGACTGTACGCTTGGTAGTGCTGCAGAGCACAGCTCATCAGGGTTGAGCGATGCTGTGAATATTTCTGGAGAGAAGGGTGTTACTATTCCAATCCTCATGTTATATCTTTGATTGTTTCTTTGATGCGAAAATATACCTTTTGCAAAATTACGTATTTATCTTCAAATATCCAACGGTTGGTTATGCTTTGTTCTAATCTCTTTGGAGAATTAATGCTACTTATGAATCTTCTTTTTGGAATAGCTGCTTGTCAACTTCATGGGAAGAGAACCCTGTGCAGAGAAAAGCATAGAGAGGTATGAAATAGTTGTATGCTAATGGAGCAGAACGTATTATGAACGTGAGTAGTGTTACGGTAAGCATTGTCAAGATAACACGTTTGTTTTGCTGCCTGGATGAGACGGCAAGCGAAAGATAGAACAAGGCAACGAGCAACAATGCTATGAGACCATTGTCGTACAGGAAAACGCGGTATCCGGAGTTACCGAAGCCAAACTTTTCCATTGAATATTCTCTTCCTGTGAGCAAATCGGATGAAGACAGAAAGGATTGGTATTCAGCATCGAAGGAGTCGGTGACGCGGTTGTCACCTTCGAGTTTTCCATCGTCGCTGATTTCAAGACGGGCCATGATGAGGTTGTTGACAAGGTTATCACCGTCGTTATAGAAAAGGGCACCGATCCCAATTGAGACAATAACCACAATTATGGATATGATAGCAATGATGATGCGCTTTCCTTTAGCCCAAGCTCCCATGAGGGCGATGATGGGCAGGAGAACATAGGCCGCGAGTGAGAATGTAAGAAGTGTTGTAATAAGCAGGACTATATTGTACCATTTTTTCCATTTTCCTAACTGATTCATTAGAAATAAAGAAGTGAGTGTTCCTAAGTGTCCAGGCTCAAGGAATATGGAATTGAATCTTGGGATAATCATAGCATCCCAACGGTCGTCGATCATGAATATAAAATGGTTCTCGTAGGAATATCCAAGATCGTCGTTGGCTGAGTCTATATAAGGAGAAGGAAAGCCTATTAGATACAGAACCCATCCCAAGATGGAGATAACGAGAAAAGCAGCGAGCAATTTTGTTAAACAATCCATCATATGCCGCATTTCTTCTTTATCAAGTCTCAATAAGGAATAATAAATGATCAGATCGAACGAGATAGAGATAAACCCGATAATATTGTTTTTATTGACCAGTCGCATGACGAAGGTTGACAAGAAAAATAAGACTATCGGAATGACAAAACCTTCCCGACGGAATAGATGGGTCTGTTGCCCATTATCGATGAGAAACGAGAAAAAAACGAACGTTGCGGCAATAAGTGTATAATAGGCTGCGAATGGCCACATAAACCAAGGTTGCATAGCGCCTAAAATAGCAATCGTCAGGCCTATATAGAAAAATAACCTAACGATAGATAATTTACGGACAAAGAACAAACGTTTGGTGTCAACTTTGCTTTTTATATTGAATTTCCATCTCATTTTCCTATTCTCTCCTTCAATTTATATAACGTATCCAATACAACATTACGCTCTCCTTTTGTTAATGTAATGTGCCACATTACTAAAAGACCCAAAAGAAAGGAGATAGCGAGATTGAAAATAAACCTATATTCGCCGTTGAATGAAAAACGGATAATGAGCGGAACAATGAATGAAGCCGAGCACAGAGGTAACAACCTCAGAAAGACATTCTTCGAAAATTGCTTTATACTAAGGCCAATGACCTTCTTCATGTAAAATAAACGGGTCATAGCAACGCTGAACTCGACAACTATATACAAAAACATCACCCATGCAACTTGGATGCCTGCCCATAACATGATTAAAGCCAAGGGGATAATGAGTAATTTAGGCGTGTACATGATCAGTGTGTAATACTTGATATTGCCCAAAGCTTGATTAGCTGAGTTAAGTCCATAAGTCAATTGGTCAAATATGAAAGCCAAGATCAAGCTGCGGCAAAAAAAAGAGGTAAAAGGAGGGACATTCACTAACCATAGGTTAAGCACGCAGTCCATTTCTACTGCCAAGGGTATTAGAATAACAAAGATTATAGCAGAGGAAAACTTACTCTCCTGTTCTGCCAGGTGAACCATCTTTTTTCTATCATTGCTACCCTCAGCCTGCATAAGTTGTGGATTCATAGCATTTATCAATGATGTTGCAATGAAGGTTACGGAACCGTTAACTTGGAGCGCTAACCCATAGGCAGCATTGATTACTGTGCCGAAGAACTTGTTAAATAGCACGGCTAAGCCTTGTGTACGGCCCACTATTGAACACATGCCGTACGTGGTCCATCCGGCAAAGCCGAACAGCTCTTTAATCTTATTTTTGTCAAAGTCGTGGAATGTCGAGAGTATTTGGCATTCGGGAAAATTTATAACGCTATAAATGGAGAAGGCAAAAAATTCAAAAAGGAAAATAATAGTCATAACGCACGCATAGAGCAGTAGTTTGTCATGACCTAAAGTAAGAAGGGATAGGGCAAGCGTCAGTTTTAATACTCCGTCGAGTATTTCGATAATGGAAATATAGACGATGTTCTCGTGCGCTATTAGCATGGCCTTGAAAGGAGCAGCGAGAAACGTAATGAACAACATCATGGTGGACATGATGTATACAATCTCGGCTGTCGGCTTACGAGCTTCTGATATATTAAAGAAACCGTAGCATAAGAAGTTTTTTAATGAAAGTAATACCAATGTCAGACAAAGACCTATGCAGACGTGAAGGATAAGACTATTTGAGAAAATAACTCGAACGTCTTCTTTTGTGCCTTTCCCAGCATAAAAAGATAAATAGCGTTGAGTCGTGACAACCATGGCGTTGGTGATGAAGCCCAACATAGACACAACACTCGCTATAAGTGAATAAATCCCATAGTCCGATTGCCCTAAAATGTTTAGTATCAGACGGACCGTATAGAGTGAGAGGCAAATATTGATGAATGCCTTTACATACTGTGCAGTTGTATTAATGAAAATTCTTCTTTGAGGATTCATTCTTCTTGCTGTGGCATCAAAAGACTTTTAAAATCAGACTTTAAAATGTAGAAAATGTCTATAAAAGTTATGAGAAATAACATTCCCAGAACAAACAACATACGCTTAGGTCCTGTGGCTTTGATAGGTACTGCTGCCCCTTGAATGGTTGTGAAAGCTGGCGTCCGTTCCTGTACTTTTGCTTTGGCAGCCTGCAACTGGGCAAGCATAGCACTGTAGTTGTTGTATTTCAGCTGCATATCGTTTTCTAAGTCTTCCTGTTTTGCCTTATAACTCTCAAGAATAACATCCATATTGGCATCAGCATAGCCACCATATACTTGGCGGGCTTTTACATAAACATCTTTTGCCTCATCGGTGAGTTTCTGAAAATATCTTACGTCATTGCGAGCCTTGCTTGTGCGATAGTCTGTAATGTAATTCTGTAATTGTGTACGCACAGAATCAGCAACAATTTTAGAAACAAGAGGATCTTGTGATACAACACTAATAGAAATAATGCTTGTTTTGCGGTCTACTTTTATAGTGATATTGTTACGGACGGATTCGCAGATGCCATCGTCTTTCTTCGACAATGCGTAGGGATTAAACTGGCTGTTGCTTCTTAAAGATTTCTTGCTTGAGAGTTTATTTGTTAAGTTGCGGATCCAGATGAATGGAACCATGTACCAGGTCTTCTTTTTGTATTTCGTAAGGTATTCATAGTAGGTGCAATGGATACTTCCGTCTTCAGTTCTAACCTTTATCGGAAAAAGAGAGGTGACAAACTTGTTGTCGTTCATCAAATCAGGATAAATTAAGGGAGAGATTGCGTCTGACGTTTGCATGTTAGAAAGGTCAACACCAAAAGAAGAAGCTAAATCAGCTAAACTTCCTCCAGCGCTGGTCGCCGTTCCCAACTCCGGAGCCATGCATGTCTCAGTAGTATAAGTGCGGGGAACGGGCATAATGATTAAACAGGCTATTACGAAGGTGATGGGCCAGGATATAAAGAAGATCTTTTTCTTAGATAAGATCTTCTTCATTAGCACTCTTAAATCAATATAATCTTCTTTTCTATTTTCTTCCATAATGTTGTTTCTTCTTTCCTCTATGACGGAATATGGTGGCTATTATTATTTACCCAAATTCGCGATGGTTGCAATCATCGTTGCAATGCTGGCCATGCTTGAGCCCAAAGTGGCGATTTCGGCAGGTGATGTTCTGCGGGTGATCTTGCTGGGTACGACTATCTCGCAACCGGCTTCTACTTTTGCTCCGTGGCTCACCTTGGCCACCATACCATTCATATAGATAATGTAGGCTTTGTTTTTGCGGGCGTTTTGAGCAAATCCACCGGCTGCATCAATGTAGTGCTTGGCATTTTTGCCCCGCTCGAAGGCTACTGTGTTGGGATACATTACGGCTCCGTTGATCTTCACTGTTGCGTTGTAGCGTGGAAGCAACAGACGGTCGCCCTCGCGCAATGCAATATTGGCGTCGCTTGAAGGGTCTTTTATAGCCTTGTCGAGCTCAATTCCCACAGGGTAAGTGCTGGGTACTTGGAATTTCTTCAGCTGTGTATTCTTATTGTTTTCTGCGAAGTTTGACAGACTTGCACCACCATTCGTTCCGCTGGCCATGATCTCCATCAACTCGTTTTGCTGTTGCTCTTGAGCCATCTGATAGGCTGTTTGCATACGTTTGCTCTCTTCTTCATTGGGCTTACGCTCTAAGCGCGCCCCCTTGATGAAGGCCATATCCGTGGGCCCTCCGGCCATCTTCAGCAAATCAGTCAGCCGTGCGTTGCGCTTCGTGAGCGTGTATGTTCCCGGGAATGCCACTTCGCCGTCGATGGTTACGTTTTGCTGTTCGCTATAAGCGGGACTCTTAAATACATACACTTCGTCGAAAGGCATTAATTCAAAGCCGGGTTTTCCGTCAATGACGAACCCGTCTTTGATAGCCATTTCGAATTGTTGCCCAATGATGGAATCGGGTTGTGTTGCTGAAGGGTCGCTCACACGGCGGTTGACGCTGACTTTCGCTGTCGAGGCCTTGTCGGTCAAGCCACCAGCCTGCAGAATAAAATCCTCCACGGTCTCGTCGTCTGCATACTGATAGATGCCCGGATATTGCACTTCACCACGGATGGTGATTGTGCGCTCATTCATCTTTGTCGTTTTCGTGGGGATAAAAAGAATATCGTTTTCTTGCAAGGGGATGTCTGCAACTTTTCCACTCATGATACCGTCGACGTCTACGCTGACTACTTTGAGTGAGCGATCGTCTTTCATGCGGTGCATCACAGCATGTGTAGTGAATGCATCTTCAGTGCAACCTTCTGCGTGCTCTATGAGTGTACGCACGCTGTTGATTTCACTGCTGAGGTTATACATGCCAGGACGGAAAACAGCACCTTTTATCTCTACTGTGTTCTCATAGCGGGGGAGGATGGAGTCTACAGAGACAGAATCGCCGTCGTACAGGCGGAAACTTGACATATCAAATTCGCCTACATTAAAGACACTGCGCTCTCGGCCTGTTTTACGATTGACGCGCACACTCCTTTTATAAGCATCACCTGTGAATCCTCCTGCGTATTTCAAGAGCGTAGCTACACTCTCGGTCTTTTTCATTTCGTAGAACATGGGCCGCTTCACCTTTCCACGGATTTCTACAAGGCAATCGTACGGGCCTACCACAATGACATCATTGTCGGCCAAGCGTACATTGCCGGTCAGTTTACCGTTGAGGATATAGTCGTAGATGTCTACTACAGAAACCAGCCGGTTGTTTCGATAAACTTTGATGTTTCTCAGTGTACCTAAATCATTGGTACCACCAGCCATATACAGAGCGTGGAATACGGTGGCAAAGGCTGAGAGCGTGTAGGTTCCGGGCGTTTTTACCTCACCCATGACGTTTACCATGATGGTGCGTGTCTGACCCACAGTGAGCTTAATGCGGCTGCTGGTGTAGCGTGAGCCCAAGGTAGAGCGGAGTTTGGCATTGGCTTGGGCTACCGTTAAACCGCTTACTTGTACAGGACCGTAGCCCTCGATAGTGATCTCACCGTCGGGCGATACGGTGGCGTTGACGGTCTTCTGTGAGGCTCCGTAGATGTCTACGATTACTCCATCGCCCGGGCCCAACCGATAGTTTTGTGGGGTGGCGATATTCATTTCGGGTTCGAAAGTAAGATTCTTGTTATTGAAGATATCGCGTCCGAAAACCTTCTTTTGTTGCAGCTTTCTTTCTTCCAGTAGCATTTTCAGCATCTGAGCGGAATCCATTGGGATGATGCCGTTGAGTTCGTCCTCCATGCTCACAAAATCGGGATCTGTTGGGTCATATTCTTGCTGCCATTGTGTATTGTTAGCGATCCCCATATTGCTATAGGAACTGCGGTTTTCCTGCAGCTTGATTTCCTGCTGTGTCTTATTATTAGTGACGTCATTGCGGTTCTGACCGTTGTTGGTACGCAGGCGAGAGGTATCAAACTGCGTGGCGTTGTCCTGTGTTTGTCCGAGTCCGCTTTGTTTCATCTGGCGTTCATATTTGTTCCTCACTCGTCTGATCTGGGTGATATCGACACCGCTTTGCATAAGCTTAGTCACGATTTGAGCCTGTGAAGAGCCGCGGTTGTGCTCTTTCACGATCATCTCCATCACCTGATTGTCGGTCATTGACGATTGGGCCAAGGCACACAGGGGCATCATTAGAAGAAGAAATATGTAACAGATGATTTTCTTCATGTTGCTAATAAGTGCAGTTTAAATTTTAGCTTTCAAGCCTGCAGCGTTCGCTTTGTTGCGAGGCATGTCGGCGTGATTAAAATAATGAGTTCTTCTTATTGAACAATAACCAATTTCTGGCCATTTTGTTGCAAAGGTACGATTATTTTTTTATATATAGCTTTTCGACTGTTGATTTTTTGTTATATTTGCCGACATGAAAGGTTTATCGATATTAATCCCCACATTCAATGATGAATGTTTTGATCTTGTGAGCCAGTTGCGCCAACAGGCATTAAGGCTCAACGTGCATTTTGAGATACTCGTTGGTGACGATGGATCCACTCGCTCTGAAGTCGTGGAGAGCAATCGGCGTATCAATGCGTTTGATCACTGCTCTTACGTGATACGGCCGGAGAACTCGGGCCGGGCAGTGATTCGCAATGTCCTCGGCCGCATGGCGCGCTTCGATTGGCTGCTTTTCGTTGATTCTGACATGAGTGTCATCCGTCAGGATTTCTTGGTGCGTTATATCAATCAGCTTTCCACTTGCAACGATGTAATCTATGGCGGTTATGAGCCGACTGTGCATCTTGTCGACAATCTCCGCAGTCGTTATGAAGATTCGTGTTCCGACAGTCACACGGCTGAGCAACGATCGATACATCCCTATTTGGATTTCCATACCAGCAATTTCGCCTGTCCTGCAACGGTCTTTCTTCAGCATCCTCTCGACGAGCGCTTCCGCAGCTACGGATATGAGGATGTCTTTTATGGTCGTCAGCTCAAGGATGCGGGCATTGTCATCCGTCATATCGACAATCCCTTAGGCTTCGGGCGGTTTGAGTCGAATGAACATTATCTTCAGAAGACAGAAGAAGGCCTGTCCACCCTATGGCATTTTCGAGATGAACTGCAAGGCTACTCCCGTCTGTTGTCTTTCGTGGAACGCGTACAGCAACTTCATCTCTTGCCTCTTGTTCGGTTTTGGCATTATTGTTTTGGCCGTTTAGAGCGCTGTCAGCTCATGGGGAACCGTCCAAAGCTGGTCCTGTTTACCCTTTATCGACTGGGCCATTTGGCTTCTTTGATGGTGACGGAAAAGTAGAATGGGGAATGACGGTTGCTGATTGGAGATATGGTATGTTGAAAGGCTGAGGCATTATTTTTAGGTTTTTTATTTGTATTCTCGATTATTTTAGTTAGATTTGCAACGAACAATCTAAAACAGCCTGTTCCTTCGCAGACTAACGTTAGTAGAATGAATATATAGAGTAAGTATATGTTGAGCGTCATCATTCCTGTATTCAAGACAGAAGCCACATTGGAACGTTGCCTTTTGAGTGTATTGCGGCAACAGGTGGACTTGGAGGTGATCCTGGTCGACGACGGGTCACCCGACAATTGCCCCCACCTGTGTGACGCGTGGGCCCGTCGTGACCCACGTGTGAGGACTTTTCATCAGCCCAACCGTGGATTGAGCGCAGCCCGCAATGCGGGGATAGATCAGGCTCGAGGTGAATATCTTACTTTTGTTGATTCCGACGACTACCTCTCATCTGGGACATATAAGCCTCTGATGAAGATCTTGGCTTTTCATCCCGAATTCGACATTCTGGAGTTTGGCGTCGTAAAATTTGAAGGTTCTGTCGAGCGGCAAGACATTATCCTGGCCGACCACGTTTATCATGACCGTTTGGAGTACTGGCTCCGTGCAAGGGCCTACGAGCATTCCTATGCCTGGAATAAAATCTACCGTCGCTGGATTTTTGACAAAGTCCGATTTCCAGAGGGGCGGGTGTTTGAGGATATTCAGACCTTGCCCTCACTTGTGCGGCTTGCACAATGTGTGGCCACGGTCTCCACGGGTTGCTACCATTATACACTCAACGAGAAAGGTATTACTCGACAGGCAGGTGCTACTGAGGTGAAACAGCTACTGGAAGCCCATATCCCGTTGTTGTCTGAAATGCTTTCGGGCGACACTCATCGGTTGGATGTAGACTATGGCCTAAGCCGCTACTATCTGATGGTGTTGAATATTCAGATTACCTATATGCAGCTTTCGGGTGGTGCCCCTCAAATCCCCCACTATTCTTTCCGTATTCCTCCCGACTTGCCTCTTCGCACTCGGCTTAAGGATTCCTTTATCCGGCTGTTAGGACTGTCGGCTTATGTCCGTCTGGTCCGCTTGTTGCCTATGTCGAAGGGCAGGATCTCATAGTGAGCATTTGCTACCCATGAGGGATGGCTCATGCTATATCCTTGTTCGTATGATTCCAATAAGTACATATCCACGCGTTTTCTGAGCTTGTCGGACAAAGGTTGTTTATGTGATTTGTTTCGTGAGAAAAAGAAAAGCCCGCACGCCTCTTCTGAATAGAGTCGTGCGGGCTTTGTCTGTGGAGCTGGCGGGAGTCGAACCCGCGTCCAAACAGGGAAACCATACGCTTTCTACACGTTTATTCCAGACTTTGGTTTTCGTGCGGCGGCAAGACCTGAACCACCCACCGACGCCTTATCCCCTAAAATTTCATTTGCCAATCGAGGCCTTGACAAACTATTTCCGATTTACCTGCACCGCTTGATCCTCAGATTCGGAACAACATCCTTGGAGCGATGTCTCGTCCTGTCACCTTGTGACTGGATTGAGCCAGTAATCTACTATACTTCGATTAGGCAGCGAGAGCGTAATTTCTTTCGCCAATTAATTTGTGATCACTTAGTTTAGGAGCAAGCCATCGAGACTCCGCGTGCTTACGTACCACTCCTCCTGCTGTCAAATCCAGTCAACCCCAGAAATTGTAGTCGCTTTAGCCTTCTTTCGTCGGCTTTAGGTTGCAAATTTAATCATTTCCTTGCGTAACGCCAAACTTTTTTCATGTTTTTTTAGCTCAGATTCATTGTTGTCATGTTTTTCGATTACTTTTTGTTGACAAGTGTCAGAAGGTCCAACAGTCTTGGGAGATAAAAATCTTCTTGTTTCTTTCAGTGCATGCCAAGGCTTTTATGGTCGGGGTATCGCTGTTCTTGCGCCTGGCTGGATGGGCTAAAACCTTGCCACCAGGGGAGCTGGAAAGATGACAACGGGCCATAGGCCGGACATGACGCGGCTTTTTGGCCGCTATGACGAGATTGACCCTATATGGAGAGCTAAAACGAAAAAAGCTGGCGAGCACATCGTCAGCTATTCGTATGTCACGGTCTTCCAATGGATGAACAGGCGGTGGGGACACCGCAGTGCGATTGGATTGAAACGGATTACTCCTTTCCTTTTTCCTATGTTTCACGGGACATTGAAAGGATGGGGATCACAACTGCGTTTGTTCAAGGGAAATCAGACACCAGACCAAAAACTTCGATACACGAAACCTTCCCAATTCCTTGGGAATGAGAAATGTTTCGTTACACCACTCTTTTGCTGTCTCCTGGACACAACTTCTCATCAAGTGTGATTACAGCGTTTGTAACGGTAAAACCGTAACAAGTGTAAGAGTTCAAAAAGTATTGGTTGCACATCAAGAAACGGAAACGCTTTCGGCTGTCACAGTGTTGCCTATAGGTAATAGTCAGAAAATCGTTTCCGTCTCATTTCTTTCTTTTCATGCCTTGGAGGGTGCTCGCCAAGGACATTGTCAGAAATATGTGCTCATTTTGTTCATCAAGCCAGAAAAAAAACGACTATGATGCCTTGATGTCGTGATTCCTTTTGCCCTCATTAGGACTGAAGTCGCAGTTTGTCAATTGTACCAAATTTCTCCGCCTAAAAGGCTGGAGTTTTCGGTCATGTCTACATTTAAAGAACTGCCGTTAGTGTTTACGGCAGAGTAATCTTTGTAGATCAGTTGCTTTTTACTTCTGTCTGCCATAGTTTTAATTGTTAAAGTTGTTCTTATAGTTTCTTTGATATCGCAAATATAGTAAAAAAATTAATACAGTCCAAATTTTTTGGCCCTTTTATTTTTGTAAAGTTTTGTTTTTTCGATTTTTTTTTCTATCTTCGCTTCAAAATATAGATTATTAACAAAAAATCAAGACTATGAAGCGAAAACCTAAGATGTACAACGAGGACGAATTCGACCTCGACAACAGCAACAATGAAGACGAAGATTATGAGAATAGAGGCGGTGTGAACGATTGACTGAAGTTCCGCGGTCTCCTTTCTCCCTTGGTATTAGGGACGTAATTGTGTTGAGAGATGGTTGACATTTATAGGGTGTCGGCAATTTTTCAAGGTATGACGGGCAAGCCGGGGCCTCTCTCGGGATCCCCAAAGCGGTGAGTCAAAAGCGCAAAGCGTCGGGAGTTGCGAAACTGCTGCTCCCGACGCTTTATGTTTTGTCGTGATTTCTGTTCTCGTATTTGTCGAGGGCTTCAGCCATAATTTTTCGTCCGTAATCAATAATCTCATTGTTCTGGCTGTAGTCAAACAGTCCGAAACGATCCATGGCAACTTCGGCGTAGATATCGGGCGGAGTGAGTTGGACTGCCATTCGTGAGGCGTTCTGTATGGAGATACGGGCCACACGCAATCCCAAATTGACATAGTTTTCTGAAAATTGAGAACGAAGGAGTGGGATGTGGGCCATGATGGCCTGCACCAGTGAGGTCGTCTTGTCATTTTTCGTCATGTAGTCGGCGTTGGGCTTCTCGTCGGGGCCACTGACGTTGACGCCCACCAACAAGTCGCCTTTTTCCCTTTCTACGCGATTAAGGGGAAGAACGTTGTGAACGCTGCCATCGACATAAGCGGCGCCGTCGATGTTTACCGGCCTGAAAAAACCGGGGATGGAAATGGAGGCACGGATAGCCCGGGCCAGAGGGCCTTTGCTAAATACTTTTTCATGGCCGCTGACGAGGTCTGAGGCACAACAGCGGAAGCTGATGGGCAGATCCTCAATCTTTTCCCCTTCGAACATTTCCTCCATGAGTCCTTCGAGTTTGTCGCCCGATGCCACGTGGTCGAGACCCAGCGAGAGATCGATGAGTGACATGATGTCGCGGCGGCTCAATTGGTCGAATTTTTGTTTGAGGTCCTCTAATTGTCCACTGGCATAAAAACCTCCAACGATGGCACCGATGGAGGTTCCGGCTATGGAATGTATGACGTAGCCGCGCTGGAGGAGTTCCTCGATGGCTCCGATGTGGGCCAGTCCACGTGCTCCGCCGCCACCCAACACCAGGGCCACTCGCTTGCTGTCATGTGTCCTGCCTGTCAGGCGGTCTATCCATTTTATTAGTCTCATAGTTTTTTCTTTCTCTGCTGCAAAGTTAATCATTTTTTTCTTTACCAGAGAAGTTAGAAGTCGGGAGTTGGCGGTATTGCTCTTTGCTCAGATGTTCCTTTAAGTTCATGTGGAGGGCTGTGCCGCCCGTAAAGTGTGTTCAGTCATATTTTGTGGCATGAATAATTTCATGCAGAAAGTAAGTGAGCTCCAATGGATACGGTTGAACGGCTTTGCCCCAAATATAGAATCCCTCAAACCCCGGGCGTAAACCTTTGGGATTTGAGGGATTTGATGGATTATGCGAGAAGAATCCGCCCGGTGGGCGTTTTTCAAGCGTCACTTGCCCTGGAGCTTGGTGACCCTTCTCGTACCATCGGAGAATATCGTCACCTTGATGTTGAGGCCATCGCCCCGACCGTTGAGTCTGCGGCCCGAGAGATCGTAGTATTCCGTGCCGACAATTTTCTTTGTGGGAGAAGTCACCGTGTTGATGGCCGTTGTGGGAACATTCCACCAGCTGATGGGCGAAACGTTTTCCTTGTTTCCCCCCTTATATACCATCTGCACCCCCCAGCGCGCCACGCTGCCGTCGTAGATGTTCACCGACCGTTCCAACTGCTTGTCGTTGCCCTGAAGCGTGTAGATGAAGAAGTCTATATAGTCGACAAAGTTCACCGGCACTTCGGTCATCGGAGTGCTGACATTGACGTAGTTGTCATCGGTGAAAGTGTAGGGAGTGGTATCGTCGTCGGCATACAGACGATAGTAGTATTTGGTATTGTCAAAGAGGTTGCCCGCCTCGTCGTATCTGTCGAAGAAGAAAGAAATGAAACCTGGGGCTCCTTCTGTGCAAGGCTGGACCGACAAGGTGTCAATAATCGGAGCCGAAGGTGTGAGCGACAGGTCCTCGTAGCGGGTTAGCGTGGGATCGAAATAATACGACAGAGCGTATTTCAAGGAGTCGCCGGCATTGATGATTATCACGCTGCTGGCCTGTGGGTTCAGTGTCTTTTTGTCGCCGTCCACGGTCATCTTAAATGAGTCGTACCAGTCGGTGTAGTTGATTTGCTGCCCTTCGCGCTCATACCCTCTTGCCATGAAGAAGAGGTGGTGGGTGGTGGCCCAGTCGGGGCCGAGATACTGCCGTGTGGGGAAGTTCACCGTCTTGTTTCCGTCGTAGGTACCGATAATCACTTCCGAGGTGCTATTGTTGTAGGGATTGAGCAGGTAGACCTTGCCGTCATTGTCAAACGCCATCTTTACAATCTTCTGCTCGTTTCCGCCGGTCTGGGTCTGATAGGACAACCTGTAGTCTTGCAGGGCAATATCTTTAGGCAATGTGTTGGCTTTGTATTTCACCTTTCCCACCTTGATGTCGGTGTCGGCGTATCCCGTCCATTTCATCTGTTCGGTCATAAGTCCGATGTAGTTGTCGTCGGTCATGATGAGCGAGTCGTTGCGCAGCACGAAGCTGATCTCGTTTTTCACTGTGCCGTTGGCCAGCGTGTCGATCTTGCAGAAGGGTTCCCCCTCACTGGTCTCATATTCCTTCACGGGGAAGGCGTAGTAAACTTTTTTTGTAAGGTTGCCATTTTCGTCGTAAGTCTCGCCCTCCCGGATGGCTTGTGGCAGATGGGCTACGTATTTGCCGTTGCCCGCCGGGTCGAGTTTCAGCCAGGTTCGTGTGGGAAGCTGGCTGAAGGGATTGTAAAGGTATACACAACCGTCGTTTCCCTCAACGTAGCGTGAGGTAGACCACAGGTCAAGGCCGTATAATACCCCGGAATAGGATGTGTAGAAATAATAGCTGCTGCGGGCGTAGTTGTCGTGCAGTGTTCCCGCCGGCTGTTGGCGGATAATGGTTTCGGCGCCCGGGTTTTGAGCTCCCGCCGCCATTGAAACTAAAGCAATGGCCAAAGCCATGGAAAGTTTTTTCATCATTTTTCTATTCGATTTATTATTATAGTTTTATCGTTGACCACATTTCCGTTGGCCATCATACGCTGACGGATGCATACACCTCTTCGGGGTTGGGAAAGGCGGCGGCCTTGAAGGTCGTAATAGCGCACCTCTGCAGAAGTTTGGCTGATGGCAGGCTGAGAGATGCTCGTGGTGGTGCGGCCTGTAGTCCAGACGATGTCGGAGCTCAGTTCTTGCTCACCCTTGTATACGGTCTGCAGGCCGAGGCTGTCGGCAGCCTGAAAGAAATAGAACTTATGGCTGTCGTCGGCCATGAAGAAGTCGGTATTGTCGTTCAGTCCGTAGGGAACTTCCGTAATTTCAGTGTCGAGACCGGAATATTTTTCAGGACTGAAGGTGAGCGCCTTGCCCTCTGCGGTGTATACTTTATAATATAGGTTGTTCTTAAAGAGCGGCTGTGCGTAGACATCCTCCGAGGGGAATTCAAACTGCAGATAGCCCTCACCTTCAGTCTCCTCTCCGTAGCGGCCGAAGGATGTGATCTCCGGATTGGCCGGCTTTCCTGCTGTGGCAGTGTAGGGCGAAAGCGAGGGATTGATGTATGCGGCGGCGGTAAACACTCGATGGTCGCCCACATTGATAAGGATAGATTGCAGGTCGGTGGCCATAAGGCTCTTGGTGGCGTTGTCGTAGTTGAAGCGCAGGGTATCAGCCAGGTCAAAATATTCCGGGGCCGTCTCTGAATACACTCCAGGGACGAAGAACATGTGGTAGCCCTCACTCTCGTTGGGGCCAAGGTATTGCCGGGCAAACACAACGGAGTTTCCCTTCATCACACCCTCAGCCCACTGCAACGCACCGGTGGAGTAGGGGTTGGAGACATACACCTTATTGTCGGCGAAAGCCACTTCCACCAGGTCGGTCGCGTCGCCATAGAAGCCAGTGTAGGAAAGCTGATAGAGCTGGGGCTTAACACCCTGCGGCAGGCTCAACGGCTTTTTGTCTGTTGGTCTGACCGAGAGTTCCACTTCGCCCGCCTCGTTCCAAATGCCCGCTAAGGTAGTCAGTCCGAGGATCACTTTCGGATAGTCACCCTCAACGTTATCTTCTCCGATCAGAGTCAGGGTGTCGCCTCTGAACAGAAAGCGCATGTCGGTGTTGTAGGTTCCGTCGGCGTTCTGTTCAAAGCCGTAGGTCATGCCTTGGCTGCCTGCTTTCAGAACCATTCGCGAAGCATAGAGGGGAATCTCTTCAGTATTGAAGATGGCCTGCGGCATATGCGCCACGAGGGTATCGCCATTGAGATGCTCCAGTTTCAGATAGCTTTGCGTGGGGAAGAAAGTAAACGGACTCTTGAGATATACACAATCGTCGTCGCCTATCACATAGGTGCCGATGTAGTAGTCCACACTGTCCACGTTGGCGCCCCCGACATCTGTGTAGAAACTTAGTGCCTTACGGGTTTGGTTCTTCACCATTTTTCCCTTTGGCTGCTTCGTGATGGGCTCGGTGAACAGAGGTTTCGGGCCGTTGT
The DNA here is from genome assembly GCA_900322035.1 of uncultured Prevotella sp. Lineage (GTDB taxonomy): Bacteria > Bacteroidota > Bacteroidia > Bacteroidales > Bacteroidaceae > Prevotella. The sequence continues at coordinate 230,151 of ONYL01000001.1, read as the reverse complement.
CTTGCGCCGGGGCATTTGCGGGGGCGAAGAGTAGTGCACACGAAGCTAATGCTGTGAATAGATATTTTCTCATAGTTGTCAGTTTTATTTCATGGCCATTTTGGAATAACGTTTGGTGCTGTTGGTCAGTGCGGCCAACAACAGCAGGGAGAAGCAAGTAGTAATCTTCATGCGTTTGGTTTTTTGTTTTATGTTATATGTTTATATGATTAATCATAGAAGACGCGGAAAGCGTCCAATTAGTTACTAATTGCAAAGTTACGAATTCTTTTTTGATTTGTACAAAAGAAAGTTTTCAAAATTGTAAAGAGGCCTGAAAATTAATAGTATTCATGTTCGGAGTGTTGATCTGCCACTTGGGGGGGGAGCGGGTCACGTTGGAAAGGTCTGTCTTCATGAGGGGAAATACAAAACAAGCGGAAACCTTTAAGGATTTCCGCTTGTTTCAACCTGGGGTGGATAGTGGGACTCGAACCCACGACATTCAGAACCACAATCTGACGCTCTAACCAACTGAACTACATCCACCATGTTGGTTGCTTATTGAAAGCGAGTGCAAAGGTAGGCGTTTTTTTTCTAACCTCCAAATTTTTTTAGATGTTTTTTTGAAAAATCTTATTTTTAGAGAAAAAACAATGGCGAAAGCCCATTTTGACCCAGTGAGACTTTCTGGTTCTGCTCATGATCCTTCATCCATGGAGTAGGGGAGTGGGAGTGCCAACTTTAGTGCTACTTATCTTTCGAAGACGGTGTAACGGTAGTCGGGGATATGGATTTTGACGCCAGCTCCCATCTGCGTGCCCGCCGGCTCCCATCTGCGTGCCCGCCGGCTCTCATGTGGGTGCTCGCCGGCTCTCATATACGTGCCCGCCGGCTCCCTATTGCCTGCCAGCACTTGTTCGCGCTGCCCACAACGAAACAAATGGATGCAAGAAGATGGGCAATTCTCCAGCCGGATTTTTTGATGTGTCGGAAAGTTGGCCTACTATTCGGAAGGTCAGATAGAGATCACAAAAAATGGCTTTAGGGGTGCTTTTTTCGAGAAACAGTCACAAAAGTTTTGGAGATTCTTTTGAAAGTCGTAACTTTGCAGCGTGAAACGACTTGAGATTATCATCTTATCCATCCTCTTGCTCCTGTCTACTTCAGGAGTGAGCGTGAATCAACACTTTTGCGGTGGTGAGCTGATTGCTGTCTCTGTCAATGATTTCACCGTTTTTCAGCCCACAAGCATGAATATGCCCGGTTGTGAGTCGGGAGATGGGTGTGGGCAATGCCATAACAAGCACTTTCACAAGCAGATTCATGATTCGCTTTGTTCGGCCCATTCCCCACAGATAGTGGTGAAAAGTTTTTCGGCCGACTGGTTCCATGCCAATCTGTTTCCTCCATTTTTCTATTCATTTAGGTTATTGGCTTCTTCTGGGGATGATTCCGAAGCTGGTTTTTCGTGGCGATCGGACTATCATCCACCTTATCTCTTGCCGCCACACGGTGTGAGGGGAGCACCGGCTTTGTTGAATTAGTGTTTTCAGTGTCTTGGGGAGTTGGACTTTTCATGAATTCTTCTATTGTCGAATAGGGAAATCAGGAGAGGTGCAGTCGTCATAGATACCGGAAGGAGAAGAATTTGTCTTTTCTCCCAATCAAACTCATTTAACAAAGTCTTATTGAATGGATAAAATCATAGCTTATTTTTTGCACAATCGCATCGTATCTGCTTTTGTGCTGATAGCCATACTATTAGGTGGACTCTCTACGGCACCTTTCAACTGGCACAGCGGGCTTGTTCCCCGCTCGCCGGTAGCCGTGGATGCCATACCTGATATTGGTGACAACCAACAAATTATTTCTACAGAGTGGATGGGACGTTCGCCCAAGGATATTCAAGACCAGGTGACCTATCCACTCACCACCGCCCTGATGGGCATTCCTAATGTGAAGACCATCCGCTCTACATCCATGATGGGCATGTCGTTCATCTATATCATCTTCAATGAGGGGGTAGATTTCTATTGGAGCCGGTCGCGCATATTGGAAAAACTCAATTCGTTGCCTACCGGACTGTTGCCCGAGGGGGTGAAACCACAATTGGGCCCCGATGCCACGGCTTTGGGGCAAATCTTCTGGTATACCTTAGAGGGACGCGATACCAAGACCGGACGTCCGGCAGGCGGCTGGAATCCCGAGGAACTGCGTACCCTGCAGGACTACTACGTGCGCTACCAGCTCTCGTCGGCCGAAGGGGTAAGCGAGGTGGCCAGCGTGGGCGGATTCGTGAAGGAATACCAGGTAGACCTCGATCCTGAGGCCATGCGGTCCTATGGCATCAATCTCGTGCAGGTGATGCAGGCCGTGAAAAACTCCAATATCGACGTGGGAGCCGGAACGATGGAAATCAACCAGGCTGAATACATCATACGCGGACTTGGCTACGTCAAGAAACTCTCCGATCTGGAAAACGCCCCCGTTACCAGCCGCGAGGGTGTGCCCGTCAGGGTGAAGGACCTGGCCAGGGTGAGCTTTGGTCCCGGCGACCGTCGTGGCGGACTCGACAAGGAAGGGCAGGAAGCCGTGGGCGGTGTGGTCGTAGCCCGAGAAGGGAGCAATCCATTGGAGGTCATCAATAATGTGAAGGAGAAGATCAAGGAGATGCAGACCGCCATGCCCGAGAAAACCCTCAAGGACGGCACGGTGTCGAAGGTCACGGTAGTGCCTTTTTACGATCGCACCCAACTCATCAAGGAGACCATAGGCACACTGGAGAGCTCGCTCACCCATGAAGTGCTCATCTGTATCATCGTCGTCTTGATTCTTGTGGTCAATCTCAGGGCTTCCATTGTGATCTCGGTGATGTTGCCCCTGGCCGTACTCAGCACGTTCATCATCATGAAACTCACCGGCGTAGAGGCCAATATTGTCGCCTTGAGCGGTATCGCCATCGCTATCGGCGTGATGGTCGATGTGGGTGTGGTGTTCATGGAAAACGTCGTGAGACACCTTGAAGCCCGTGAAGACCGCGACAACGTTCGTGGCGAAGCGCTGGAACAGCTCATCCTTGAATCCGTGACCGAAGTTTCGTCGGCCGTGATGACGGGCATGGGCACTACCATCATTTCATTTCTGCCCGTCTTCGCGATGCAGGCCCAGGAAGGAAGAATGTTCCATCCTCTGGCATTCACCAAGACCTTTGCCCTGCTTTCCGCCCTGCTGCTCGGCCTGACCGTGTTGCCCACCCTGGCCTATTGGATCTTCTCCCTCCGGCTGCCACGGCAGTTGGTCATGCGGCTTTTCCATAAGAGAAAGCTGAAGACCATCCGGATAGGGAGCTGTGAGATCAGATACAACTACGTGTTCATCGCCCTCGTGGTGCTTGTGGCCCTTTACGAACTGACATCCCTGTGGCTCCCCTTGGGACCACAAAACGGAATGTTGGCCAATATACTCTTCGTTGTGGTACTTGTTGGCGTGGTGCTGACCCTGCTGTGGCTGATGGTGGTGCACTATGAACGCATCCTCCGATGGTGCCTCGGCCACCGGTTGGCCTTCATGTCCCTGCCCGTCGGAGTGCTGCTGTGCGGAGCCCTGATCTGGAAACACACCGGCAGCGAGTTTATGCCTACCCTCGATGAGGGGACGTTTATGCTCATGCCAACGTCCATGCCCCACAGCGGCGTGGAGGAAAACCTGAGGCTCTGCAAGCAGATCGACCGCAGATTGATGACTATTCCCGAAATAGAGTCGGCCGTGGGCAAATGGGGCAGGGCAGAGAGTGCCCTTGATCCCGCACCCATCCAGATGTATGAGACCACGATCAACTACAAACCCGAATACATGCTTGACGACAATGGCCACCGCGCCCGGTTCAAGACCGACGCTAAGGGCTGTTTCATCCTCAAGAGCGGACGGACTTACGACCCCGAGGAGGGTTTTGAGCGGATTCCGCAAGACAGTCTGGTTCCCGACCGTCATGGCGATTATTTCCGTCAGTGGCGCAAGGAAATCAGGACCGAGGACGACATTTGGGACGAAATTACACGTGTGACCAACCTGCCCGGACTTACCGGTTCGCCCAAGCTGCAGCCTATTGCCACCCGGCAGGTGATGCTCTCCACGGGTATGAAGGCTCCAATGGGACTGAAAGTCTACGGTCCCGACCTCGAAAGCATCGACAAGGCAGGCATGCAGATGGAGAAGGCACTGAAGCAAATCAGCGACATCCAGTCGGCATCGGTCTATTACGACCGGGCCCAGGGTGCTCCCTACATCGAAATAGAACCCGACCGCGAAAAGCTCGGCCGCTACGGTATACAGATCGGAACGGTGCAGTCGGTGATCGAGACGGCGATAGGCGGCATGGAGGAAGGCAACACTGTTGAGGGACGTGAGCGGTTCCCTATCCGCGTGCGCTATGCCCGCGAGTTGCGCGACAACCCCGATGCCCTCGCCGGCATCCTTGTGCCGGCGGCCGACGGTACACAGATCCCTCTCGGCGAGCTGGCTACCATGCACTTTGTGAAGGGAGCCACGATGATACAGAGTGAGAACACGTTCCTCGTGGGTTACATCACCTTCGACAAAGTGGGCAACAAGGCCGAGGTCGACGTTGTCAATGAGGCTAAGAAAACAATCGACCATTTGGTGGCCGAACACAAGATAGACCTTCCCAAAGGTGTGTCGTATAAGTTTGCCGGAAGCTATGAACAGCAAGTGCATGCCGCCAAGCGGCTCCAGGTGGTCATCCCCGTGGCTCTGCTGCTCATCTTTTTGATTCTCTATTTCCAGTTCAAGAGTGTCACGGCCTCCATGATTCATTTCTCAGGCGTTTTCGTTGCCTTTGCCGGCGGCTTCATCCTGATGTGGCTCTACGGCCAGCCGTGGTTCATGAATTTCGACATTGCCGGCGTGAATATGCGTGCCCTCTTCGGCATGGGGCAGATCAACCTGAGCGTTGCCGTGTGGGTGGGATTCATTGCCCTTTTCGGTGTTTCTACCGACGACGGCGTACTGATGGGAACTTATATTCATCAAACCTTCCAGCACCTCAAGCCTGCCACCCGGGAAGAAATCACCGAAGCCGTGGTGGTGGCTGGAAAGAAGCGTGTACGCGCTGCCTGCATGACGACAGCCACGACACTCATCGCCCTGCTGCCGGTGTTGAGTTCTACGGGCAAGGGCGCCGACATCATGGTGCCCATGAGCATCCCCACTTTTGGTGGTATGCTGATCCAGACGATGACGATGTTTGTGGTACCCGTGCTCCAATGCTGGTGGCGCGAAAGTAAACTCGTAAAACAACAGAAACAATGAGAAAATACATTTTTTGTGGCTTGATGCTTCTCGCGGCGTCAACTGCCCATGCCCAGAGAGACAGCCTTGCCGTCTATATCGACGCGGCGATGAACAACAGTCCTGCCCTGGCCCGGCAATATCAGGCCTACAAGGCCCAGCTGGCAAGTGCTTGTGGAGAAGGACAGCTCAGCGATCCGGAACTGACTTTGGGATTCTATCCGGAGGCCATGAACCATGTCAACGGCAAACAGATAGCCACGTTCTCACTGATGCAGATGTTTCCTTGGGCTGGCGTGCTCAAATCGGGCAGAGAGCAGAAGGAGGCGCAGGCCAGGGCTTCGTTTCAGGAATTCAGGCAGGCCGTGCTCGACCTGGCCCTCGACATGCAGCGGCAGTGGTTCAATATGCTCTCCACCCAGGAGAAAATAAAAAGTGTGCAGCGCCAGCGACGACTGTTGGCCGACATCCAAAGAGTCGCCATCTATCAGTACAAGAATCAAACGATGGGACGCAACAGCCGCATGAGCGACCAGCTGCGGATAGAGGCTGAAGACAAGCGGCTCGAAGAGAAGAAGGCCAGCCTGGAAGATGAGCTGCGCTTGCTGGGTCAGCGCTTTAACCTCACTATGCACCGCAGTCCTGAAGCCCCACTGTGTCTGCCCGATACCATCCTGCTCAACGCGATGCCGGCTGTCGACGAAACACAGCTGGCCTCGAAAGATCCCACGATAGCCCAACTTGAGGCCCAGCAGCAGTCGTTTGCGGCCCAGGACCGCATGGCCAAGGCACAGGGGATGCCCAAGTTTGGCGTCGGCGTGGAATACATGCTCAATGGTAAGGTGGACATGCCCATGATGGCCAACATGAACGGCAAGGACATGTGGATGCCTATGTTGAAGGTGACGATACCCATCTTTCGCCGCCGTACGAACATGGCCCGGCAGAGTGCTCAGCTGATGAGTCAAAGCGCGGAGAGCGGCATTCTGCAGCGACAGGATGCCCTGAAGGCTGCCTATCTCGACATAGAGAACAAGGCCGCTGATGTAGACCGCAAGGTGAAACTCTATGACAGCGAGACGGAGATCCTCAACAGGACGCTCCGGCTCATGCTCGATGAGTATGCCAATGGCACCACCTCACTTACCGACATTCTCCAAACGCAGCGCGAGCAGATCGACTACGACCTGCTGCGGGCTGAGGCCTATGCCCAATACAATACCTTGGTGGCTGAGATGGAACGCTTGGCCGTCAGTCATGATTTTACCATAAGTAAATTTAAAGAATGATGAAAAAGAATAAAAAATATATCTATATTGGCATAACGGCCGTTGTGGTTTTGCTCATCGCCTTAGTCGTTATGCGTCGTGGGGCCGAGGAGGGCAAAGCCGGCAATGCTACGGTCTATACTTGTTCGATGCATCCCCAGGTGAAACAAGACCATCCCGGCAAGTGTCCTATCTGTGGGATGGACTTGATTCCGGCGGGCAAGAGTGGCGGTGACAGTAAGATGTCGACGGACGACGATGGTGTGATGCTCTCCGATGAGGCCCTTGCCCTGGCCAATGTGGAGACAGAAACCGTCGGCACGGGCTCAACGACCAAGGAAGTCAGACTCTACGGTAAGGTGGAGGCCGACCAGCGGTTGGAGCAGACCCAGTCGGCCTATGTGGAAGGACGCGTGGAGAAACTTGCCGTCAGTGCAGTGGGCGACCACGTGAGCCGTGGGCAGACGTTGGCGGTCATCTATTCGCCCTCGCTCTACACGGCCAGCCAGGAACTTGTGGCGGCACTCAGTTTCCCCTCCGTCCAGCAGCGGGAAAGTCTCGTCGAGGCGGCTAAAGAGAAACTCAGACTGCTCAATGTGACAGCCGAGCAGGTGAACCAGATCATCAAGACCCGCCATGCCTCGCCCTATTTCACCCTAAAAGCCAACACCAGCGGCACGGTGGTAGAGAAGAACGTCAGTGCGGGCGACTACGTCAAGCAGGGACAGCCACTGCTGAAGGTGGCCAATCTGAGTCGTGTCTGGGTGATGTTCCAGGCTTATGAGGCCGATCTGCCCTTCCTTAGAAAGGGGGCTGAAGTGGTGTTCACCAGTGAGGCAATGCCTGGGAAGACCTTCCGGGGAAGGGTGAGCTTCATTGATCCCGTGCTCGACAGCGAAACCCGTACGGCGGGTGTGCGCGTGGAGATGGGGAATGCCGGCGGCGTGTTCAAGCCCGAGATGAATGTGACAGGTGTCGTCGCCTCCCACTTGTCACAATACCAGTTGGATATCGTAGTCCCCAAGAGCGCAGTGCTCTGGACGGGAACCCGTAGTGTGGTCTATGTGAAGGAGGACGACGGCGGAATGCCGGTGTTCCACCTGCGTGAGGTTACCCTTGGTCCTTCGCTCCCCGATGGCTACGTGATTACGGATGGACTGGCCGAGGGGGAGGAGATTGTCACCAGCGGTGCCTTTGCCATTGATGCCAGTGCTCAGCTCGACGGCAAACGGAGCATGATGAACAGAGATTGAGAGATCTGAGCCGGGCTCCAAGTGCGGTGCTCCTTGTGAGCAGTGCCGACAGTCCGGCTCATCTAAATAAGTTTCAACAACAAATAAACAGACAACACAATGAGAAAAATCATTTTGACCATGTTGGCAGTGATGACGATGAGTGTCGCTGCTGAAGCCAAGACCGTGAAGACTACCTTCAAGGTGAACGGAATGTGTGAGATGTGCGAGGCGCGCATCGAGAAGGCCGCAAAGAGCTGCAAGGGCGTTCTGTCGGCCAGTTGGAGCCGGAAGACCCACCAGATGACGCTTGTCTACGACAATGCCAAGACGACACCGGCCAAGGTGCAGAAGGCCATTGCGGCGGCAGGTCATGATGCTGGCAGCGTAAAGGCCAGCGATGCGGCTTACAATAAGCTGCCTTCTTGCTGCAAGTATCGCAGCGGATCGATGAAGAACTGCACCAAATAACTTTTCAGTGCATTCCATAAAAAAAGGAAGAATTCCATATTGGGATCCTTCCTTTTTTGCTGTTACCGAAGTTTCTCGCGTTATTTGGCAGGAGCGGCAGGAGCGTTTCCGGCAGCGGGAGCTGCATTGTTTCCGGCAGCAGGAGCTGCCTTCTGCGCACCATTGGCGGGAGCCGTCTGACCGGCACCGAAGCCCTGAGTGTTGGTAGGATTCGTGGATTGTGACTGGGTGGCAGCATTTTCCATGACGCTCTGATCGCCGGTAGCAGAGGGAGCTACATAGGCGCAGAGCACACTGAACACGACCATGGCGATGGCCAGCCCCCAAGTAGTCTTCTCCACAACATCGGTGGTTTTGCGCACACCCATAATGGAGTTGGATGCAGAGAAGTTGGATGCCAGACCGCCTCCCTTTGATTCCTGAATCAAAACGATGAAAATCATCAGCAGCGAGGCGATGATGATGAAGACAACTAATAAATTGTACATTTCTTTGGTTTGTTTTATTTGTTTTTACTATTTACTATCAATTTTTCTAAGAATCGGATCTGATCGACGAAGTAGATGTTCTGCCGGGCTTTGGTGAGGTCGAGTTTTTTCATGATCTCCAATGCCTTGTCGTAGCGTCCCTGCTTGATGTAGATGCGCGCGAGGGTCTCCGTGGCATAGCCACCTTGCTCGATGGTGTCGGCCGACCTGTCTTCTTCCTCTTCTTCAATCTCGGGCATAAACTCCGGTTCGTCCTGTAGGGTGATCTTTCCGCCTTCATTGTTGATGAAGTTGTCGATGAGATCCTGTCCTTTCAGCTGCGGTGCCTTGTCTTTGGCCTGCTTCTCCTCCTCGCTCTCAGTTTCGAGCAGATAGGAGACGTAGTCCACCGCGGCGTCGGCCGGTGTCGGCTTTCGCCTGCCGTTTTTCTCTTCCTCGGAGTCGGCGGGTATGGAGTCGAGGAAGTCGTCGATGAGGGCCACGGTGCGGCTCTCGCCGGGCTTCTGAGCCTTTTCCTGCTGGCGCGGCTTGGTGTGCAGACGGTAATGGGCCGCCTCCACCATGTTGAAGATCATCTTGCGGTCGGTGATGTAGATGGCAGCCCTCCTCAATTCCTCGTCGAACGACGGATCGTGGAGGATATAGAGATTCTGGAGCATCAGCAGCCGCGCAGTCTGGAAGTAGGGATAGAGCGCAATCAAGCTTCGGAGATCGTAGAGGGTCTCCTTGTCCATTCGTTCGGGATGCTTGATGAGCGTTGTCAGTTCCATACTTGTTCTGAGTTGTTTTTTATATCGATTACCAGTTGGCCACGGTGGCATTGAAAATTTGTTCGGCCAGGTCATTGACCATTTGCTGTACCAGTTCCTGCTGCACGCTGACAAGCGATCTTGTGGTCTCGTAGGAGGCCGTAGCCGTAAACTGGCGTTCGAAGTCCTCGTCGTGGTTCACCCGGTTGGTGAATCTCACGTTGACGGTGATTGAGAGTTCGGTCTGTGCGGCATAGCCTTCGCTGGAGACACTCTTGTTGCGCTGGGAGTACTGGGTGATTTCTCCCTCTATTTGAAGATCTCCGTTGCGCTTCACCTGCTGCAGCCGGGTATGGTTGGCGAATTCGTCTTTGAGCGCCGTGTTGAACATGGGTCCCATGGGTCCCCAGACATAGCTGGAGCGGATGGGGAAGTCGTTGATCGTGATGGTCTTCGTCTTGTTGTAGTCGATGCTCGATCCGTTGAAACCATAGCTCACCTTGCAACCACTGAGCGTCAACGCGAAAAGCATTGTGGCCACAAGAACGGCAATACCAGTCAGTCTTGACGATGGGGAGTGTGGGTATGACGTGCTATTTGGTGAGGCCATATTGTTTGATTCTTCTGTAGAGTGTTCGGTCGCTGATGCCGAGTTCCTGCGCGGCTTTCTTGCGATTGCCACCATTGCGTTCGAGGGCCTTTTCTACGGTTTGCCGTCCCAGATCGCTGAGGTTGAGGGTCTCGGGCTCTTCGGTCTTGATTTCCTCGGCTTCGGCGTCTTGGATGTCGGAGTGCGGGGTGGGGGAAACGCCCGCTGAGCCCATGAGCTCATTGCCACGGTTGGGGATAGCCGGGTAGCCCTCGTCGATAAGGGCCGAGGAGAAGCCTCGTGCCCCCTGCAACTCCCGGGTGTCGTTGAGCTGTTTGCGCAGGCTGTTGAGGTCGCGTCTGAGGTCGCTCACGTTGCCGCGCAGTTCGTAGAGGATTTTATAGAGGATCTCCCTCTCGCTCTCGTAGGAGTGCTGTCCGGGCTGCGAGATAGTGGAGAGCTCGGTGCTCTCCTGATCGTTGGGGATAAACTGTTGCAGCATCTTTGCCGTGACGACGCGTTCCTGGCTGAGCACGGAGATTTGCTCGGTGATGTTTTTCAACTGCCTCACATTGCCGGGCCACTTGTAATGGAGCATGATCTGCTTGGCCTCATCATCGAGGGTGATTTTGGGGAGACGGTATTTTTCTGCCATCTGCATGGCGAATAGGCGGAAGAGCAGCAGGATGTCCTCTCCGCGGTCACGCAGGGGGGGCATCTGGATGGGGATGGTGTTGAGCCTGTAGTAGAGGTCTTCGCGAAAACGTCCCTCACTGATGGCCTTACGGATGTTGACATTGGTGGCCGCGACGACGCGCACGTCGGTCTTCATGATTTTCTGTCCGCCCACACGGATGTATTCACCCGTCTCTAATACGCGCAACAGTCTGGCCTGGGTGGCCATGGGGAGCTCGCCCACCTCATCGAGGAAGATGGTGCCTTTGTTGGCCACGCCGAAGTAGCCCTCACTCTCACCGATGGCTCCAGTGAAGGATCCCTTTTCGTGGCCAAAGAGCTCACTGTCGATGGTGCCCTCGGGAATGGAGCCGCAGTTGATGGCGAAATAGTTCTCACGCCGGCGGGGGGAGTTGTCGTGAATGACGCGTGGAATGATCTCCTTGCCGACACCGCTCTCGCCCACGATGAGCACGCTCAGATCAGTGGGCGCCACCTGGAGGGCAACGTCTAAGGCATGGTTCAAGCCTTCGCTGTTACCAACGATATTGTACCGTTGTTTGATCTTTTGCAGTTCGGATGTATTCATTGGGTGACAAAATTACATATTTTATTTCAGATAACTGCAATATTGGCACACTTTTTTCCTTAATTCATCATTCATCATTCATAATTTTGGCTCGCGCGTTCTTCTTTGATGCATTGTGCATGATGAATTGCCCCCGCTCCGCATGGCAATTATGAATTATGCATTAGAGATCGGTTTGTTTTTGCCCAACTTGATTAACAACAGTCCTATTCCCGTCCAGGTGAGTTCGCGCAGGCGCACGATGAGGGCCAGGAAGATGCCTTGGCTGGCGGCGATGCCGAGCTTGGTGGTCGACATGAGGAATCCGCCCTCGCGCCCGCCCAACTGCAGGGGCATGAAGAAGAGCAGGTTGGCAAAGAGCGAGGTGAAGGCCAGGATAAACATGCTGTCGAAGAAGTTGACGCTGGGCCGGAGCACCAACAGGACGAAGAGGATCTCCAGCGAGGAGCACACGCGGCAACAGAGCTCCAACAGGACGGCACTGACAAACGTGCGGGGGTTCTGGTTGTGGAGGGCGGCAATCTGCCGGTCGATGGTGTCGAGTTGCTCACGGTGTCCTTCCACAAAGGGCACCGCCCATTTCTTTACCATGGGCAGATGGCTCAGGAGCGTCATCACCCGGTTGGCCAGCCCCTTGCGGTAGCCTGAGAAGAAAAACCAGATGCCTAATGCGCAGAAGCCCATCGTCAGGGCCAACAGGATGCCCATTAGGAAGTCTACGGGGCGCAGGAGCACGAAGAGGACGCACGACAGTCCCCAAAACCACAGATGGCTGAAGATATGGGTCATGGCATAGAGGATCACCGACGACGAGGCACGCTCGGTGCCGATCTTCGGTGCCAGTTCCATGATGCGGTAGGGTTCGCCGCCCATCAGTCCGCCGGGTGTGGCGTAGTTGAGTGCGAAGCCGGAGACCGTCACTTTATAGAGCCACCAGAACTTTACTTTCCTGGTCTGTGCCATGCCTTGGGGCGTAGGGTCCTGACTGCGGATGATGATGTACCACGAGGCCGTGTTGAAGACGTACAGCACCAGCCATAGGGCCAGCACGGCGAAAAACCAGTAGCCCGCGTGGCGGAGCCCGTCCCACACTTGCTTGAAGTCGAGTTGAGTCAGCATCACGACCAAGACGAGCAGGCCGAAGAGAAAGAAGGCGTTCTGATATTTCTTTTTCATGCTGTCGCGGTTTTATTTGTCCTGCTGCTGTTGCTGCTCCTCTCCGCCATCGGTGGCCTCAGGAGCGGGCTGGGCGGGCTGAGAGGATGGGGCCGATGTGGGCGCGGTCTTGGGAGCGCGTTCCAGGATGGCGTTCTCGTGCTTCTTGGGGATGGAGAACCTCACCTTCTCGCTGTCGTCTTTTTTCTCGTGATAGAGTTTCTTGAGGGGATGAGCCAAGGGCTCGTCGTATTCCTGCCGGTTGCGCCATACGTCGATAGCCAGGAAGATGGCGTGGCGGAAGGCGGTCTCGTCGGCCACGTTGCGTCCGGCGATGGAGAAGGCCACATTGCTCTCCGGCGCCGTGCACACCACCGACAGTCCGGCCATCAGGCGCACGCCCTCCGAGGCCTCACGTGCCTTGAAGGGAGGCAGGCCCTGATCGTGGTACATGGCCAGCAGACCGTCGAAGGCATCGGCCGTGGAGCCACTGAAGATCTCGTCGGCGGAGTAGGGGCCGAAGACGTTCACTCCGTTCTCGGCGAGCTTGCTCACGGTGGGGGCGATCACCTCCTGCTCCTCGCGGTCGAAGTTGCCGAACTCGCCGTTGTCGGGGTTGAGCGACAGTACGGCCACGCGGGGATTCGACAGGCGGAAGTCACGCCGCAGGGTGTTGTAGAAACAGCCTATGCGTTCTTCGAGCCGCGCGGGGGTGAGGGCCTGGGGCACGTCGCGCAAGGCAAGGTTGTCGGTGACTAAGGCCACGGTGAGGGCGTCGCCGACATAGACGGGCAGCACGCTGCGCCCCTCGCCCAGGCAGGTCTCGATGTAGGCCTGCTGGCTGCCGAACTTCACGCCGCCCGACTCCAGGTGGCGCTCATCAACGGGACAGGTGACGAGCACGTCGAAGAGTCCGTTGCGATAGTCGCTGATGGCGCGGTCGAGGGCTTGCATGGCGGCCTGGTTCGACTCGGGGGTGGGCACGCCGAGCTCCACCTTGATCTCGTCGCCCATGCAGGTGAGCAGGTTCACTCGGCCCTCACGGGCCTCGCGGGCATCGTTGATGATGCTGAAGCTGGCCGGAATGTCGAGGGCCTTGCGGTGGTAGGTGGCCACCTTGGGCGACCCGTAGATGATGGGGGTGCAGAGTTCCAGCATCTCCGGGGCGGCAAAAGTTTTAAAGATGAGTTCGTATCCGATGCCGTTGGTGTCGCCGTGGGTGATGGCGACGCGTATTCTTCTGTTATCTTCCATTGTGCTATTGTTTTATTGTGTATAGAGCGGCTTCCAACTGCCGCATGAGGTTTCTTTTATTCGATTCAGGGGCGTAGACGAAGGCGATCACCGTCACGTCGCCCACCCGTCTCATTACGTAGGGTCCGCCCATGGCGTCGCCCGTCATCTCCCAGAGTCCGCGGGCGCGCGGCGGTCCCGTGAGCTGCATGTGCATCGCGTCGGTCTCGCCCTTGATGTGGCGGGCCAGGGCCACGTCGGCGGGGCCTCTCATCACGGCGATGTTCGTCATCCCCTGGGGCGCGTTGTTCGACAGCCAGATAAAGCCGGGTCTCACCATGCTGCTGCCCATGTCGGCGGGGATGAGCATCTCGATGCCGAACATCTTCTTGACGGCCTCGGCGGCCCGCGGGTTGTGGTGGCGGCGCAGCGCTTCCACCTGCTGCCGCCTCTCGAAGGCGTTGAGCAGGGCGGCCGTGCGCCGTGGAGAGCTGCCGTCGGTGAGGACGACGATTTGTGGCCTTGCCCAAACATCGTGCCTGACTTCCAAGCGGTGGCCTTTGCGGCCGACCACGATGGCGCGTCTGAGGCGGGTGTCGGGATCGAGGTGTGGCCGGCGGCCGACATCGAACATCGGCTCCGCCTGCGGCAGTCCCTCCACCGTCTGCCCCAAGGCTATGGCAAGGCTGTCAGGCAGCCGCCCCACTACCGTTACCTCGTAGGGGCGACCCATGGACCGGGGCTTGCCTCCGCCTCCATCGCACGCCGCCGCCAGGAGAACCATGGGGAGCAGCAGCCACAGTGACCGTCTCATCCTCTCACCTCACTGATCCGCTTCGCCGTGCTGAGCAGTCCGCAGGCGGCATAGATGTCCTCGCCACGGCTGGCGCGGATGGTGGTGAAGATGCCGTGGGCTGTGAGGTAGTCGCGCAACTGTTCCATCCTCGTCTCGTCAGCCCCATGGAGGGGCACGTTGGGAATCTGGTGGAAGCGGATGAGGTTGATGCGGCAGTCGAGCCCCTTGAGCAGGCCTACGATCTCGCGGGCGTGGGCCGGGGTGTCGTTGATGCCTCCGAAGACGATGTATTCAAACGAGAGGCGGCGCTGATGGCTGAAGTCGTAGCCGCGCAGCAGTTCCACCACCTCCTCGATGCTCATGCCCCGTTCGGCGGGCATGAGCTCGGCGCGCAGGGCGTGGGTGGGGGCGTGGAGGCTGATGGCGATGTGGCAGTTGCTCTCCTCGAGGAATCGTTTCAACTTGTTTTTCACGCCGACGCTGCTCACCGTGATGCGCTTCGGGCTCCAGGCCCAGCCATAGTCGGCAGTGAGAATCTCCGTGGCCCGCAGCACGTTGTCGAGGTTGTCCATCGGCTCGCCCTGTCCCATGAAGACGATGTTGGTGAGGCTGTCGCGCTCGGGCAGCGCGTAGACCTGGTTGAGGATGTCATTGGCCGTGAGGTTGCCTTCGAAGCCTTGCTTGCCGGTTTGGCAGAAGAGGCAGTTCATCTTGCATCCCACCTGCGACGAGACGCAGAGCGTGGCCCTGCCGCCCTCTTCGGGGATGAAGACGGTCTCGACCATCTTTCCTCCGCTCGCCGGCTGAGTAGTCTCCACGGGGAAGAGGTATTTCGTCGTGCCGTCCTTGGAGCGCTGGGCGTCGATGGGGCCGGCCCAGCCGATCTCGCAGTGCTCGGCCAGGAGAGCGCGGTGGGCTTTCGAGATGTTGGTCATCTCGTCGATGCTCGTGGCGTGTCGCCCATAAATCCATTCGGCGATCTGCTTGCCGGCAAACCGGGGCAGCCCCAACTTCATGGCTACGTCGCTGAGCTCATCTATTCTGAGACCTAATAATTTCTGTTTCATGCTGCAAAGTTAGCGCAATTCGATAGGATTACAAAATAAAAAACGTTTTAATTCATAATTAATAATTCTTCATTTTGGTTCGCGCAGCCTTAGATAGCATAATTTTGGCTCCAAGACCTTTTGATCATTCATCTTTCGTGATTGCGACGGTTTGGGGCGGATGATAGTACGCCTCAAATTTTTCTGTTATCAGAGGATATTCATGAAGATTCGTGTTTATTTATCCACTAATCTACGTTAGCATTAGTCATCACGAGCACTTATCCGTTCCTGACTTTTCCGATGTGTTACCCTAATTCTTCATGAAAAGATAAAGTCAGAGCCCGTTTTTTTCTATCAGGCGTATTTCTCGCGGCGAGTCGAGTCTTTTTTTTGTTTGGGCATCCCGTTGTCGTTGGCCCCATGCTCCTCAACTTTTAACTTTTTTGCGGATTATTTTGCTTTTCCGCCCGATTACTGTATCTTTGCAACGGCGAAGCAGGAGAAGGACGTGCAGCTCCCCCTCTGTCGGGGCGGCGGCTGGCGGCTCGGCTCTGACGCGTTAAAAAAACGGTCTGCCCGAGGGCGGCCGAAACTTACCTATTAAAAAAAACACTGAAATGAGAGAAAATACTGATTGCTTCTTGGCTTATGGCGGAGAGTCCGCGGCCCGTTGCCTCGTGGCGCAGCTCGGGCGTGAGAATGCTGTCGGGCGCATCCGGCTGCTCTGCCCCGCGGGCCGCGAGGAAAGGATAGAGGGAGCCGCCGCGATGGGCGTCGGCGGACTGCTGTCGGCGGAGACCCTTCGCGCCGTGGCCGAAAGCGCCGAGGCTCCCTATACCCTGCTCGGCATCCGCTCAACCTCCCTCACCCTGGGACCTTATGCCGTGGAGCGGCTGGCGGCCGCCGCCACGATGTCGGGAGCCGCCATGGTCTATGCCGACTTCCTCACCGAGAAGGGAGGGACCACTGCCCGGCACCCCCTGATCGACTATCAGGAGGGCAGCCTGCGCGACGACTTCGACTTCGGCCCCCTGGTGCTGCTGCGCTCCGAGCTTCTGAAAGCCTGGGCTCAGGAATGGGACACTGAGGGCAGGACGGAGCTGAGGAGCGCTGGCTGGTACGACCTGAGGCTCTTTCTCAGCCGACATGGAGAGTTGCTGCACCTCGACGAGCCGCTCTATACTGAGCACGAACCCGAAGACCCGACGAGGGACGGGGAGCGGCAGTTTGACTATGTAGATCCCCGTAACCGCGAGGCCCAACAGGAGATGGAGTGTGTCGTAAGCCGCCACCTGCGCCTCGTGGGCGCCCTCGTAGACCCTAACCGTTACTGGACACCCGACTTTGCCGAGCAGGACTTCGACCGCGAGGCGTCGGTGATCATCCCTGTCTACAACCGCGAGAAGACCATCCGTGAGGCCGTCGCCTCGGCCCTCATGCAGCAGACGAGCTTTGAGTTCAACGTTATTGTGGTGGACAACCACAGCACCGACGCAACCACGGCCCTCCTCGACGAGATGGCCCGTGAAGACAGCCGGCTGGTGCACCTCATTCCAGAGCGCACCGACCTGGGCATCGGCGGCTGCTGGAACCTCGCCGTCGACGATGAGCGCTGCGGGCGCTTTGCCGTGCAGCTCGACTCCGACGACCTCTATTCCTCCCCCCACACCCTGCAGCGCATGGTCGACGCCTTCTATGAGCAGAAGGTAGCCATGGTCGTCGGCGCCTACCGCACGTGTGACTTCCATCTGCAGACCCTGCCCCCGGGACTCATCGACCACCGAGAGTGGACGCCCGGCAACGGCTGCAACAATGCCCTGCGTGTCAACGGCTTGGGGGCTCCCCGCGCCTTCTTCACCCCCTTGGTGAGGCAGATTCACTTTCCCAACACCAGCTATGGCGAGGACTATGCCATGGGTTTGGCCTTCAGCCGCCAGTGGCGCATCGGACGTATCTTCGACGAGCTCTATCTCTGCCGACGGTGGGGAGGCAACAGCGACCATCAGTTGAGCATTGAGAAGACCAATGCCAACAACCGCTATAAGGACCGCCTGCGCACCCTGGAGCTCCGGGCCCGCCGGCAGCTCAATGCCGCGGGTGGTCCAGCGGTCAGGGACGAGGGTGCCCTCATCCGCTTCTTCGACCGCCAGCTGCAGCTTTGGGACGAGGTCCGCCGCCGCTACCGCGACCTGCTGTCGGTTGAGGTGAGGCGGGTGGAGCCCCCCTCGGACGACGCCGTTGGCTTGCCTCTGTGCCTGCAGTTCAATCCCGCCCGCATCGTCTCCACGGGAGCCTGCATCAGCCGGGAAGCTCTGGCCCACCGGCGCTGCTTCCTCTGCGACGAAAACCGCCCGCCACAGCAGATCAGCCTGCCCCACGACGCGGAGTTCCACTTTCTCGTCAATCCTTTTCCCATCCTGCCCGTGCATTTCACCATTGCCTCCCTCCGTCACCAGCCCCAGCGCATCGCAGGCCACTACGGCGTCATGACGGCCCTGTTGGAGCGTGACAGCAGCTTGACCGTGTTCTACAACGGCCCCCGTTGCGGAGCCTCCGCCCCCGATCATCTGCATCTGCAGGCTGGGCGCGGCGGACAGCTGCCGCTGCGCGACGAGTGGGAGCGGCTGGCCCTGGGCCTGGAACCCCTCGCCGACTGCGGCCCCGACAACCGGCTTGGCCTGCTGAGAGGCTGGCCCTGTCCGGCCTTTGCTATCGTGGCGCGAAGCCCGGAGGCCGGCCGGCGACTTTTCGAGCGGCTCTATGCCGTGATGGAGCGCGACATGGGGAAGCCCACCGACGTGAGCGACAGCTCCGACGGGGAGCCTATGATGAATATTGTAATGTGGCGGCAGGGCCGCGACGAGGTCACCGTGGTCTTCCCACGGGCCAAGCACCGTCCCGACTGCTACTATGCCGAAGGCGGGGAGCGCCGGATGGTGTCGCCCGGCGCGCTGGACATGGCCGGACTGATGATCATCCCGCGCCGTGAGGACTTTGAGGCTTTGGACTACGGGCAGATGGTGGCCATACTGAGAGAGATGTGCGTCGCTGACGACATCGTGGAGCGCATGTGCCGCCACCTCGCCGCCGAAGAGCTGCCGTCGGCCGCCGACGGGGGCCGGGAGCCCCAGGTGCAGGTGGGCATTGTCGGCGGAGCGGAAGTGAGCTTCACCCTCAATGGCCGCTACCGGGTCGGTGGCACAGAGGCCCAGGGACCTCAACGAGTGACGGCCGAGGCTGGGCGTGTCAGCTGGAACAACGTGACTTACGACCGGTTGGACTTTGTGCCTATCGGCCAGACCGACTCCTTCACGCTCGAGGACGTTGTCATCGGTGTAGGCTTCCACTGGCAGCGCAAGGAGCGGCAAACCTTCCTCGGCGGACTGAAGCTGATTGTCGATGGAGGGAAGGTGTGGGCCATCAATCACTTGCCCGTTGAAAAATATCTCGAAAGCGTCATCTCCTCCGAGATGAAGGCCACGTCGGGGCTTGAGCTTCTCAAGGCCCATGCCGTGATCTCACGCTCATGGCTCCTGGCCCAGATGGGGAAGCGGCAGACGGCCCCCATGAAGCCCCGCGGAGGCACCGGAGGCACCGACAAGGCGGATGAGCGCATCGTGTGGTACGACCGCGAGGATCACCAGCTTTTCGACGTGTGTGCCGACGACCATTGCCAGCGCTACCAGGGCATCACCAAGGAGACGAGTCCCGATGTGGCCCGGGCCGTCGGCGCTACCCGCGGAGAAGTGCTAACCTATGGCGGAAAGATCTGCGACGCCCGCTTCTCGAAGTGCTGCGGCGGAGCAACCGAAGAGTTCCGGTATTGCTGGGAAAACCTGCGCAAGCCCTACCTCTCGGCCGTGCGCGACAGTGCTGCCGACGATCTGCCCGACCTGAGCCGGGAAGCCGAGGCTCAGCGCTGGATACGCTCGCATCCCGAGAGCTTCTGCAACACACGGGAGCGGAGAATCCTCAGCCAGGTGCTCAACGACTACGATCAGGAGACCACGGACTTCTACCGCTGGCAGGTGGAATACAGCCAGGAGCAGCTGAGGAGGCTGATTGCCCGTGTGGTGGACAAGGACCTTGGCCCCATCCTTGACCTTGTGGCCGAGGAGCGGGGCAAGAGCGGCCGAATCTCCCGCCTGCGCATTGAGGGCGTGAAGGCCTCGTTCACGATTGGCAAGGAACTGGAAATCCGCCGTGCCCTCTCCCAGACCCATCTCTACAGCTCGGCCTTCGTGGTGGACCGTTTCGACCTGGACCCCCAGGGCGTGCCCGCCCGCTTCCGCCTCACCGGCGCCGGATGGGGACATGGAGTGGGGCTGTGCCAGATCGGAGCCGCCGTGATGGGCGACCGCGGATATGCCTACGACGAGATTCTCCTGCACTATTATAAGCATGCCGAATTAAAACGAATCTATTGATGACCTCCCCTATGAGAAATCAGAAACTTAGCCGGCCCTATCTGTGGGTGCCCAGTCTCTACTTTGCCGAGGGACTGCCCTACGTGGCCGTGATGACCGTCTCGCTCATCCTCTACAAGCAGTTGGGGCTGAGCAATGCCGATATCACCTTCTATACCTCTTGGCTCTACCTGCCCTGGGTGATCAAGCCCTTGTGGAGCCCGTTTGTCGACGTGGTGAAGACCAAGCGCTGGTGGATCCTCACGATGGAGGTGCTCATCGGAGCCGCCTTTGGTGGAGTGGCCTTCACCATCCCCACCTCGTTCTGGCTTCAGGGCTCGCTCTTCTTTTTCTGGGTGATGGCCTTCTCAAGTGCTACCCACGACATCGCCGCCGACGGTTTCTACATGCTTGGGCTCAATGCCCATCAGCAGACATTCTATGTGGGCATCCGCTCCACGTTCTACCGTCTGGCCACCATCTTCGGCCAAGGTGTCCTGGTGATGATCGCCGGCAACCTGCAGGTGGTGTATCGTGGCGCCATCTCCTATTCCTGGTCGCTGATGTTCTATCTCGTCATGGGGCTCTTTCTCGGACTGTGGATCTGGCACTGCGTGTCGTTGCCCCATCCCATCGAGGACGCACCGCGCAGGGATGCCTCAGCGGCCAGCATCATGAGAGAGAGCCTGAGCACCTTTGTCACCTTCTTCCAGAAGCCCCAGTGGCTGGTGGGCGTGCTGTTCATGCTGCTCTACCGAATGCCCGAGGGACTGCTGGCCAAAGTGTCGTCGCTGTTTCTCGTGGATTCACCCTCGGCGGGCGGACTGGGACTCTCGCCCCAGGAATACGGACTTGTGCAGGGCACGGTGGGCGTGATCGGACTCACTATCGGCGGCATCTTGGGCGGCATCCTCGCCTCGCGCGACGGATTGAAGAAATGGCTTTGGCCCATGGTGATGGCCATCACGCTGCCCGACGTGGTCTATGTCTATCTGAGCTACGTCTTGCCCTCCAGCCTGTTTGTGGTCAACGCCTGCGTCTTCGTGGAGCAGTTTGGCTACGGCTTCGGCTTCACGGCCTATATGCTCTATCTCATCTATTACAGCCGTGGGGAGTTTAAAACCGCCCACTATGCCTTCTGCACCGCCTTCATGGCCCTGAGCATGATGATTCCCGGACTCTTTGCCGGTGCTCTGCAGGAACTGGTCGGCTACCGCCACTTCTTCATCATCGTCATGGCCTGCTGTGCCGTGACCTTCATCGTGACGGCCTTCCTGAAAGTCGACTCCGACTTCGGGAAAAAAGCCTGACGACGTTAGCAGCAGTGGACGGGGCGAAACTCCGGATATTACTTTTTTTATCATAGAAAATGGAAATGGATAAAAACAACAACAAGCAACCCGTCAAGTTCAATTGGTTGTATTTGTTCTGGGTTCTCTGTATCCTCGTACTTCTCAACGGCCTGCTCTTCCCCGTAGTTGGGGGAGCCGGTGTGGAGTCGACGGATTATGGCACGTTTATTCAGCGCGTCGACAGTGGTTTGGTCAGTAAGGTGCAGATCAAGGACAACGACATTTTCTACACGATTCTCCGACAGGGCAAGGAGCAGCAATGCGAGACACCGGAGGTGAACGACCCCCAGCTCACCGAACGGCTGCTCAACGCCCCAGGTAAGAATGCCGCCAGCAAGATCAGCTTCACCCAGGTGCCCCAGCAGCGCAACTCTCCCCTGATGGATTTCTTCCTTTGGTGGATTCTGCCCGGAATTCTCTTTTACTGGCTGTGGAGCTATGCTTCCAAGCGCCTCGTCTCGGGCAGCGGAGGCGGCAACTTCCTGCAGTTTGGAAAGAGTGGGGCCAAGGTCTATGCCGAGAACTCGGTGAAGACCACGTTTGCCGACGTGGCCGGACAGGACGAGGCGAAGGATCAGCTGATGGAGATCGTAGACTTCCTGCACCATCCGGGAAAGTATGCGTTGATGGGAGCCCGGCTGCCCAAAGGTGCGCTCCTCGTCGGGCCTCCTGGAACGGGTAAGACCCTCATCGCACGTGCCGTAGCGGGTGAGGCCAAGGTTCCGTTCTTCGCCATCTCCGGGTCTGAGTTCGTACAGATGTTTGTCGGTATGGGCGCAGCCAAGGTGCGCGACCTCTTCAATCAGGCCGCCGCAAAAGCCCCCTGCATCATCTTCATCGATGAGATCGATGCCATAGGCAAGAGCCGTGACGCGGCCATGGGCAACGACGAGCGGGAACAGACCTTGAACCAACTGCTCACCGAGATGGACGGCTTCGACGCGACTAAGGGCGTTGTGATCCTCGCCGCCACCAACCGCCCCGAGAGCCTCGACAAGGCTCTGCTTCGCCCCGGCCGCTTCGACCGGCGAATACAGATGGAACTCCCCGACCTCGAAGGCCGCAAGGCTATCCTCAAAGTGCACCTGCGCGACATCAGGCACGGCGACATCGACCTTGACATCGTGGGCAGGGCCACCGCGGGATCGTCGGGCGCCGACCTGGCCAATATCGTCAACGAGGCAGCACTGAGAGCCGTCAAACTGGGAAAGAAAGAGGTAGACACCACCGACCTTGAGGAAAGCGTGGAGACCGTGATTGCCGGTGAGCAGAAGAAGAGCGCCGTTATCGCGCCCGATGAGCGACGGATTATCTCCTATCATGAGATTGGCCATGCCATGGTGGCCGCACTGCAGTCGCATTCGGCTCCCGTGCAGAAGATCACGATCATCCCCCGTACGTCGGGCGCGCTGGGCTATACCATGCAGGTGGATGCCGGAGAGAAACATCTGATGAGCCGTGAGGAAATGCTCAACCGGATCGCTACCCTCACCGCCGGCAGGGTGGCAGAAGAAGTTATCTGCCATACTTGCACCACCGGAGCCAGTAACGACATAGAGCAGGCCACGCGGATGGCCCGGGCGATGGTCACCGTCTATGGCATGAGCGACCACTTCGGCATGATGCAGCTTGAGGAGGTGCGCAACCGCTATTTGGGCGGAAATGCCTCGCTCACCTGCTCGGCACAGACGGCCGCCCAGATCGACGAGGAAGTGAGGTTGCTGATCCGCCAGGGCAAGGAAAAAGCCACGAAACTCATCACGGCCCATCTCGAGGAAATGCAGGAAGCTGCGGCTATCCTGCTGCAGAAAGAGACGATCACCGGAGAAGAGTTTATGCAAGTGTTGAAGAAACACGGCGATGCCTGAAATACAAAGCGTCCGCGCTGCTCACGCAGTGCGGACGCTTTTCTTGGTATTTGACAAATACCAGGTGCTTCATGTAATCAAACTAACAGATCAATCCAATCTACAAACATACTATCTAAAAACTGATGCAAAGATAGCCTTTTTTGCACCTCGTAGAAAGATTCTTCTTCGAAAATATGAGAAACAGGTGTGCAAACGATTACGTAAAAGAGGCGGGGATGCCCCGGATTCTCCAATGTGCCTTCCCAAATGCAGGAATAAGAGGAAAAGAGAATCAGTAGGAAAGCAGAATTGAAAAACTCTTATTTTTGTAAAAAAGTAGAGGTTTACTTCGCCGTTTCTGAATTTTGTTGTATCTTTGCGAAAACAAAAACAATAAAATAAAGATGTTTGAAAATCTAAGCGACAGACTCGAACGTTCGTTTAAGATATTAAAAGGCGAAGGAAAGATCACAGAAATCAACGTCGCCGAGACCCTTAAGGACGTGCGCCGGGCATTGCTCGATGCTGATGTCAACTATAAGGTGGCTAAAACCTTTACCGATACGGTGAAGAAAAAAGCCCTGGGTATGAATGTGCTGACGGCTGTGAAGCCCGGTCAGCTCATGGTTAAGATTGTACATGATGAGCTCGCCGAGCTTATGGGAGGTGAGGCTTCTGAACTCCAACTGAAGCAGAAACCTGCCATTATCTTGATGTCTGGCCTTCAAGGTTCCGGTAAGACAACGTTCTCCGGCAAGCTGGCCAACATGCTCAAGCAGAAACAGCACAGGAATCCCTTGCTTGTGGCGTGCGACGTCTACCGTCCGGCTGCTATAGAACAGTTGAAAGTCGTTGGTACACAGGTGGGAGTACCGGTGTATGCAGAACCGGAAAACAAGAATGTCAACGAGATTGCGCTCAATGCCATCCAACAGGCCAAGGCCAAAGGCAACGATGTCGTCATCATTGATACAGCCGGACGCCTGGCCGTAGATGAACAGATGATGGACGAGATCGCTTCTCTGAAAGGGGCTGTACATCCCGACGAGACGCTGTTTGTAGTCGACTCCATGACGGGTCAGGACGCAGTGAACACTGCCAAGGAGTTCAACGACCGTCTCGACTTCGACGGTGTCGTGCTCACCAAACTTGATGGTGACACCCGGAGAAGATGGATGCCATCGACGTCTTCCATCCCGCCCGTATGGCCGACCGTATCCTCGGAATGGGCGATATTGTCTCGCTTGTGGAGCGCGCCCAGGAACAGTTTGACGAGGAAGAGGCACGCAAGCTACAAAAGAAGATACAGAAAAACAAGTTCGACTTCAACGACTTCCTCAACCAGATCGAGCAAATCAAGAAGATGGGCAACCTCAAGGAGCTTGCCTCGATGATTCCCGGTGTGGGGAAGGCCATTAAGGACGTAGACATTGACGACAATGCCTTCAACGGCATTGAGGCCATTATCCGTTCCATGACACCCAAGGAGCGCACCAATCCCGAGATTCTCAACACATCGCGCCGTACGCGTATCGCCAAAGGCTCAGGAACGACCATTCAGGAGGTGAATAGACTGATCAAGCAGTTTGACCAGACCCGTAAGATGATGAAGATGGTCACCGGCAACAACATGGCTGCAATGGCGGCGAGAATGAAGGGCATGAAAAGAAGATAATTATCAGAGAGCAACTTGTCTTGTTTGTCTTAATAGCTCAATAGAACTTAAAGACTCATCAGCTCAAAGACTCAAACAACTCAAAAACTCATACAACTCAAAAACTCAAATATGACACTTATTGATGGAAAAGCAACGGCAGCAGCCGTGAAAGCCGAGATTGCCCAAGAAGTGGAGCAGATGGTGGCTCAGGGACAGAAGCGCCCTCATCTTGCCGCTGTGCTTGTGGGTCATGACGGAGGTTCTGAAACCTATGTCAAGAATAAGGTCATTGCTTGTGAGCAGTGTGGTTTCAAGTCATCGCTCATTCGTTTTGAGGAGGATGTCACTGAAAAGGAACTCCTCGGATGTGTGGACCAGCTCAACAACGACCCCGACATCGACGGCTTCATCATGCAGCTCCCCTTGCCCAAGCATATTGATGAGCAGAAAATCATCATGGCTATCGACTACCGCAAGGATGTCGACGGCTTCCACCCCATCAACGTGGGGCGCATGGCGATAGGTCTGCCCTGTTTCATCTCGGCCACGCCTTTGGGCATCCTGACGCTCCTTCGTCACTACAATATCCCTACCCGTGGCAAGAAGTGCGTTGTGTTGGGACGCAGCAACATTGTGGGCAAGCCCATGGCTCAGCTCATGATGCAGAAGAATTATGGTGATGCCACTGTCACCGTCTGCCATTCCCACAGTGAGAACCTCAAGGACGAATGCCGTGAGGCCGACATCATTATTGCCGCCATAGGCCGTCCCGACTTCGTCACGGCCGACATGGTGAAGACGGGGGCCGTGGTGATCGACGTGGGAACAACGCGTGTGCCCGATGCTACGAAGAAGAAGGGATTCCGCCTCAATGGCGACGTGAAGTTCGACGAGGTAGCCCCGAAGTGCTCGTTTATCACCCCCGTACCAGGTGGCGTCGGCCCTATGACCATTTGCTCATTGATGAAGAATACTTTAGCAGCAGCACAACATGAATACTACAAATGATAACAATCTGACGGCCAAGGAGTGGTATGAGCAGGGCAACGGCTTCAGACAGCAAGGCAATTGGCAGCAAGCCATCAACTGCTATCTCGAAGCCATCGAACTCGACCCCTGCTCGCCAGCAGTTGAGGCCAAAGAGATGCTTTTAAGCATTCTCAACTTCTATCACAAAGACGCTTACAACCCCTAAGCCGATTTGACAACAGTTTTTTTTATCTTACCTTGTTTACATTAAGCCTAACAAAACTTAAACATTATGGGAAAGATCAAGGGTGCCATAGTGGTCAATACCGACCGTTGTAAGGGATGCCAGCTTTGCGTGGTAGCCTGCCCAAAAGACGTGATCGCTTTGGCACAAAAGAAAGTTAACGTTCACGGTTATCCCTATGTGGAGGCCGCCCGTCCCGACGACTGCATTGGATGTGCAAGTTGCGGCATCGTGTGCCCAGATGGATGTATCACCGTGTACAAAAAGAAAATGGAGGACTGAGAGATGGCAGATCAGGAAGTAACATTAATGAAAGGCAACGAGGCCATCGCCCGCGCTGCCATTCGCTGTGGTGCGGACGCCTACTTCGGCTATCCCATCACTCCGCAGAGTGAAGTAATCGAGACCCTGGCACAGCTCAAGCCCTGGGAAACCACCGGTATGGTGGTTGTGCAGGCTGAGAGTGAGGTCGCGTCGATCAACATGGTTTATGGAGGCGCAGGCGCAGGCAAGCGCGTGATGACCTCTTCGTCTTCCCCCGGTGTGGCTCTGATGCAGGAAGGCATCAGCTACATGGCCGGATGCGAGCTCCCCGGCGTGTTTGTCAACGTGCAGCGTGGCGGTCCCGGACTGGGAACCATCCAGCCCTCTCAGAGTGACTATTTCCAAGCTACCCGCGGTGGTGGCAACGGCGACTACCAGGTGATTGTGCTGGCCCCCAACTCTGTTCAGGAGATGGCCGACTTTGTTGACCTCGCTTTCACGCTGGCCTTCAAATACCGGAATCCGGCAATGATTCTCTCCGACGGCGTTATCGGACAGATGATGGAGAAGGTGGTGCTGCCGCCCGTGAAGCCCCGCCGTACTGAGGAGCAGATCCGCCAGGAGTGTCCATGGGCTTCCTTCGGACGTGTTGGCGGCCGCAAGCCCAATATCATCACCTCGCTCGAACTCCGTTCTGAGGAAATGGAGAAACGCAATCTTCATTTGCAAGCCAAATATCAGGAGATTCAGGACAACGAAGTGCGCTTTGAAACGCAGCAGTTGGACGATGCCGACTTTATGATTGTGGCCTTTGGTTCGGCTGCTCGTATTTCGGAAAAAGCCGTTGAGATTGCCCGTGAGGAGGGCATCAAGGCCGGTCTCTTCCGTCCCATCACCCTTTGGCCCTATCCCAGCAAGCAGATCATGGAGATGTCGAAGGGAAAGAAAGGCATTCTTGTTGTGGAGATCAATGCCGGGCAGATGGTCCAGGATGTGCGCCTCGCTGTCAATGGCAGCATCAAGGTGGAACACTTTGGTCGTCTGGGTGGAATTGTTCCCGATCCCGAGGAAATTGTTAACGCTTTAAAGGAGAAACTGCTATGACAAACGATATCATTGCACCTGAGAATCTGGTCTATAAGAAACCGGACTTGATGAACGACACCCCGATGCATTACTGCCCGGGATGTTCTCACGGAGTTGTTCACAAACTGGTGGCTGAGGTGATTGAAGAGATGGGCATGACAGAGAAGGCCGTTGGCGTTTGCCCCGTAGGTTGTGCCGTATTTGCCTATCGCTACCTCGACATCGACTGGCAGGAGGCCGCACACGGTCGTGCGCCCGCCGTTGCCACCGGTATCAAGCGTTGCTGGCCCGACCGCCTGGTGTTTACCTATCAGGGCGACGGCGACTTGGCCTGCATCGGTACGGCCGAGACCATTCACGCTCTCAATCGTGGTGAGCACATTGCCATCATCTTTATCAACAATGCCATCTACGGCATGACCGGCGGACAAATGGCTCCCACGACGCTGATTGGACAGAAGACGGCTACTTGCCCCTACGGCCGCGATCCCGAAATCCATGGCTGGAACCTCAACATCACTGAGCTCGCCTCTCATCTGAAGGGCACTTGCTATGTGACACGACAGAGCGTGGAGTCGGTACCGAGCATCCGTAAGGCTAAGGCTGCCATCCGCAAGGCTTTTGAAGCCAGCATGCAGGGCAAGGGCTCAAGCCTGGTGGAGATCGTCTCTACGTGCAACAGCGGTTGGAAACTCTCTCCCGTGAAAGCCAATGAATGGATGAAGGAGCACATGTTCAAGGAATATATCAAAGGCGACTTGAAGGACACTACAGGCCTTTAAGCAATGTTTTACCCTAAAAACGAAAAACAAATGAAAAAAGAAATCATCATTTCAGGTTTCGGCGGACAGGGAGTCCTCTCCATGGGTAAGATTCTTGCCTATTCCGGCCTGATGGAAAACAAAGAGGTTACTTGGATGCCCGCTTACGGTCCGGAGCAGCGTGGTGGTACGGCCAACGTCACCGTCATCGTGAGTGACGAGCGTATCTCCTCTCCCATCCTGAGCAAGTACGACGTGGCTATCGTGCTCAACCAGCCTTCACTCGACAAGTTTGAGCCAAAGGTGAAGCCCGGTGGTATTCTCATCTATGATGGCTACGGCATCATCAATCCTCCCACACGTAAGGACATCACTGTCTATCGTATCAACGCTATGGACAAGGCTGCAGAGATGAAAAATGCCAAGGTCTTCAACATGATCGTTTTAGGCGGACTGTTGAAGGTATGCCCGGTGGTGAGTACGGATGGATTGAACAAGGCGCTTTATAAGAGTCTGCCCGAGCGTCACCACAACCTCATACCACTCAACATGCAGGCTGTGGAAGAGGGTATGAAAATCATTGAGCAGCAATAATTCGACTTGACAATCATCTTTTTTTGGTAAAGGGCACGCCATTTATGTTGGTGTGCCCTTTACTTTTTATGCCATTTGTTGATTTATTTGTCAAAAGAGTCGCTTTGTGATTATATTTTTGTAATTTTGCAAGCATAATGGACGGCGAATGACTTTTTGCTTGTCAATAACGGCTGGTATTCAGGGACTATAAATCATACGGCTTCCGAAACATAACGCGACATGATAGACGAAATTAACAGCATTTTTTCCGCGATCAGTGGATTCCTTTGGGGGTGGCCCATGATGATCCTCCTGTTGGGAACTCACATTTTTCTCACGATTCGTTTGAAATTTCCTCAGCGCAAGATCTTCACTGCCATCAGGCTCTCAGTGAAAAAAGATAAGAATGCCACGGGCGACGTATCTCAGTTCGGTGCCTTGGCCACGGCTCTGGCTGCCACCATTGGCACAGGAAATATCATTGGTGTGGCCACAGCCGTGGCTTTAGGCGGGCCTGGTGCGGTGTTGTGGTGCTGGCTCACTGGTGTTTTCGGTATTGCTACTAAATATGCCGAGGGTCTCCTGGCCATCAAATACAGGGTCAAGACTCCCCAGGGGCGAATGTTGGGTGGTCCTATGTACGCGCTTGAGCGTGGACTGGGGTGGAAGACGATGGCCATATTGTTTGCCGTTTTCACGGCCATTGCCGCTTTTGGAATCGGCAACACCGTACAAGCTAACGCCATAGCCTCCATTGCCGGTGAAACCTACGGCATATCGCCTTATCTCACGGGCTTCGTGATCTGCTCGCTCACAGGTGCCGTGATCCTTGGCGGCGTGAAAAGTATTGCCAAGGTATGCGGTATGCTTGTCCCTTTCATGGCTCTGTTTTATGTTGTCGGGTGCGTCTATATCCTCATTGTCAATGCCCATTATGTTTGGCCGGCCGTAGAGGTTATCGTTTCTTCGGCCTTTACGGCCAAGGCTGCCGGAGGCGGATTTGCCGGCAGCACAGTGATGCTCGCTGCCCGATATGGCATAGCGAGGGGCTTGTTTTCTAATGAGTCGGGTCTTGGATCGGCACCGATTGTTGCCGCTGCTGCCCAGACACGCAACCCAGTGCGCCAGGCGTTGGTGTCGTCGACGGGAACATTTTGGGACACTGTGGTCATTTGCGCCTTGACCGGACTTGTCATCGTGAGCAGCGTGATTGCCTATCCCGACATCAGCTATTCCGACGGTGCGGGTCTCACGAAGGCCGCCTTCACCAAAATTCCATACATCGGTGCGCCGCTGTTGAGCTTCGGCCTGCTCACTTTCGCCTTCAGCACCATCCTCGGTTGGAGCTACTATGGAGAACGGGCCATGGAATACCTCAAGGGCGGGAGATGGATGCGCGTCTATAGGTGGCTGTATATTGCAGCCGTATTTGTCGGAAGCATTGCTGATCTGCAAGTGGTTTGGAACATTGCCGACTGCATGAATGCCCTTATGGCCATACCCAATCTGCTCTCTCTGATATTTCTCAATGGCATGATTGTCCACGAGACCCGCAAGTATCTCTGGCGCGACCGACTTGACGAAGATATGGAAGAGGCTTAGTCGTTCCGCCTTTTGTGGCTACCCATCATGGCCGCCTTTTTTCAAAAGGCGTATGAGATGAACTCTTGTATTCGCTATGGCTTACTCATTGCGGCGCTAACACTTGAAAGCACTGTTGGATGGTGATAATAGAAGAACTGCCTGAAAGAGTTGTCCAAAGGTATTATTCGTCTGTCTTGAAAGTGGCCACTAATGGCAAGTGGTCACTGTAGCCGTTCTTGTAGGCCGGACCCACATAATTGCGACGAGGCTTCACGCCATTATATTTCTCGTCTCTCTCCAACAACCAGGGGGCGTCAAAAATATAGCACTCGCTGAACCGTCCAAGAATGGGGCCTGCGGCAAAGATATGGTCGAGGCTGTCCCATTGTCCCCGATAGCAGTAAGTACCCTTAGCTCCATGGCGGCCGACTGCCGTGGCTGAGACTTCGGTCAGTCCGTGGGCCACGAGGTATTTCATGGAGGCATTGCCGCTATAATCGTTGAAATCGCCAGCCACGAGGATGGAGGGATCATTAGACATGGCCCTCAAGGAGTCTATGGCCTCGCAAAGCCGACTGGCCACAAGCAGACGGAAAGGCCTCGTTGCGTTTTCTCCTCCCGACCGGCTCGGGGCATGGATGACATAGATGTGCACGGTGTCGCCACTCGTCAGTACGCCTCCGGCATACAGAATGTCGCGCGTGGGTTTCATGCCTTCTGTCGGCTTGACGCGGAACGACTGTGTATTGTAGAGTCGGAAGCTGAGTGGGGAATAGAGTAGGGCGACGTCGATGCCACGCTGGTCGGGCGAAGAGGTCATCACATATTCGTAACCGGCATTGCGCAAAAGCGAGCGCCGTGTGAGGTCGCGCATGCAAGAGTCGTTTTCCACCTCGCAAAGAGCGACGAGGTCGGGCAGCACATAGTCTGCAGTGCCGTCATGGTTCTGCCATTCGGCTGCGGCAAGGATTTCCTTCCCTATCTTCTGCAACTTGTTCCAGTAGCGGCTGCGCGTCCAGTGGTAGCTGCCGTCGGGAAGAAATTCCGTGTCGTTTTTCAGCGAGTCGTGCTGACAGTCGAAGAGATTCTCCACGTTGAATTCCATCAGCGTGAAGAAAGATGCCAATAAGAGGCTAATCATTTACGTTCTTTCTTATTCGTGTGAGATAAGCTTTCATCCGCTCGCCATCTTTGTGGTCGATGATGTCGAGCAAATCCTTCAGTTCCGTTCTGATTTGTGCCACCTGATTATGGGTGTAAGGATTGAAGAGGATTTCCTGCAGCAGGTAATTGTCCTCGCTCAATACCCCCTTCGCTATCTTCATGTGGCGTTTGAAGGTAGTCCCCGGTGCGTCCTGGTGTTTCATGACTGCCGCAAAGACAAAAGTAGAGACAAACGGGATGATGCTTTTTTTCTGGCTCAAGGCGTTGAGATGGGCGAATGTGGGACCAAACATGGGGTGGGTGGAAACGTAGCGATGCCCCGTTGACTCGTAGAAGTTTTTCAGTCCGGTCTTTGCCGGACTGATATCGGAGAGCCTGCGAAGAGGCTTCCCCCGTCTTGCCGGCACCCATGATGGGTATTCTCATGTGAGTTCAGCTTTGTTTATTAATGGTTGACGATATCGATTTGCTGGCGTACACTCTCCTGGTGGATACTCTCGAAGATGGCGGCTACAAACTTGGGATCCAATCCACAGAGCGCCCCTTTGGTACCGTATTTTTCAAGAATCTCCCGGTAGCGGCCAGCCTGAAAGACGGTCATGTTGTGATCCTTCTTGTATTGACCGATTTCGCGGCATATGCTCATTCTTCGGGCTAAGAGTTCAACAACCTTATCGTCGATTTCGTCCAGTTGGCGTCGCAACTGCTTGATGCCTTCCGTAGTGGAATGGACATCCCTGATGACGAGCAGACTCAGGATGTGGTAGAGCACGCTGGGCGTCACCTGTTGGCGGGCGTCGGTCCAAGCCTTGTCTGGATTGCAATGGCTCTCAACGATGAGCCCGTCGAAGCCCAGGTCCATAGCCTGCTGGCAGAGCGGAGCGATAAGCTCGCGTCGGCCGCCAATGTGGCTGGGGTCGCAGATCATGGGCAGTCCGGGAATGCGCCGATGGAGTTCCATGGGAATTTGCCACTGAGGCTGGTTGCGGTAGATTTTGTTCTCGTAGCTCGAGAATCCTCGGTGGATGGCTCCCAGCTTTTTCACTCCTGCCCCGTTGAGCCGTTCCAAGGCGCCGATCCATAGTTCAATATCGGGATTGACAGGATTTTTCACCAACACGGGGATGTCGCTGCCTTTGAGACTGTTGGCAATGTCCTGCATGGCGAAAGGGTTGGCTGTTGTGCGGGCCCCAATCCAGAGAATGTCGATACCGTATTTCAAGGCGAGTTCCACATGTTCTGGAGTAGCCACTTCGCACGCTGTGAGCATGTGGGTCTTCTCCTTCACTTCCCGCATCCATGAAAGGGCTCTCTCGCCGTGGCCTTCAAAGCCTCCAGGTTTGGTGCGCGGCTTCCATACCCCCGCACGGAAAATGTGGCATCCTTTGCTTGCCAGTTCCGATGCAGTCTCGATCACTTGCTCTTCCGACTCCGCACTGCAAGGGCCGGCAATGACAAAAGGCCGGGCATTGTCGCTCGGCAGGTTCAGGGGTTCAAGTTCTAATACGTCGTCCATATTTGTTCTGCGTGATTTCCCAAAGGCCTTCAGCTTTTTTAGCCTTTATGTTTGGCTTAGGGAGAGCCTTGCTTATTGTAACGGATTGATGCTCTTATAGGCCTGCTCAACCTGTTGCTGAATATCCTCGTGACCGACAGCCTCGAAATTTCCGTTAACACCCTGTGCCGTGTCAGGATCCAACTCGAGAACGTTTTTCATATCCTCTTCGGCTCCTTGCTTGTCGCCCATCGTCAGCTTGAGTTGACCGCGCTCTCGAAAAGCTTCTACGCTGAATGGGTTGAGGCTGATCACCTTATCGAAACTTTTCAAGGCTTCTTCATTGTAGCCAAGGGCTTGTTGCACACGTGCCTTGAACATCATCGCATCTTCCGAATCTTCGTTGTGCTCTCCCAACCAGTTCGCGTCGGCTTCGGCACCATTCTTGTCGCCCATTTTCAGCAATAGGGTGCCCCGTAGCAGCATGGCATCTTTCAGCAGGTCGGTTTGTTCTTCGCCTGCTTTCTCGCACAGGGTGATACATTGTGTAATCTGTGCGATAGCCTGGATCATATCCTCTTTGCCGCGCATTGCCCTGGCAAGTTCATAAGCTGCTTGAGCATTCTCCGCATCCAGTGTTTTGGCTTTCTCACAAACCTCTGCCATGTGGTCGTAGTCCTCATTCATATAATATATTTTAGCCATGCGCAGGAGAATTCGTATATTGTCGGGCTGAGCTTCATGGAGAATAGACAAGTGGTCCAAGGCTTCGGTCATCTTGTCTGTGCGAATATAGATCTGTGACAAATAGTCGTGGATTTCCAAGTCCTCGTGGATTTCCAGGGCTTTTTCAAAGCATTTGATAGCGTAATCTAATTGACCTATATTCATGGCTCTTACCCCATCGTATTTCAAAATTTCAAAGTCGTGGGCTGTGTCCTGTTGTTCGTTTTGAGAATTTTCGTGGGCACTGCCACCAAAGAGTTGTTTGAAGAATCCCATAGTGTTTTAGTTTTGTAGACAAAAGTAATATAAAAAATCGATACGCACAAAGTTTTTCTCCTACAATCTGCAATAATTCTCCCACTTTATTTGCCTTTACTTCTCATGTCTTAAAAGACGCTGATCATTCATCCAAATAATAAAGGCTGGTCTCCACATGATGTTCGGAAACCAGCCTTCAGTTATAGTAAGAGGTGATAAGGACCTATTCTTCTGTTGCCTCAAGAGAGTCGTCTTTCTTCTTGCGGCGTGTCACGCGCTTACGCTTTTTCTCTTCAGTGGGTTGGGCTGTCTTGATACCAGCCAATTCGGGATCAATGAGAATGCGGCCGCAATACTCGCACACGATGATCTTCTTGTGCATCTTGATATCCAACTGACGCTGAGGAGGGATTTTGTTGAAGCAACCTCCACACGCGTCACGCTCTACGGTGACGATACCGAGTCCGTTGCGGGAACTCTGGCGGATGCGCTTGAACGATTGCAGCAGGCGGCCTTCGATTTTCGTTTCTAATTCCTTTGCGTCTTCGCGAAGTCCTTCCTCAGTGGAGCGGGTTTCCTCCATGATTTTGTCCAGTTCACTGCGCTTATGTTCCAAGTCTGTCTTGCGGGCATCAATGGTGGCGTGAGTCTCTTCAAGCTCTTTATTGACATTATCTACTTTCACAAGCGCCTCTTTAATTTTCTTTTCGCACAATTCGATTTCAAGGGTTTGATATTCGATTTCCTTTGTCAACGTGTCGTACTCACGGTTGTTTTTGACGTCATCGAGCTGTTGCTTGTAGCGGTCAACGCTGGCTTGAGCTTCTGAAATCTCGCCTTTTTTCTGCGTGATGGCGTTGTTAAATTCATCAATCTCATTCTCAAGTTTTGTCACTCGTGTGTTGAGACCTTGAATCTCATCCTCCAAGTCCTGTACTTCCAAGGGTAATTCTCCACGGTAAGCACGCACTTCATCAATCTTTGAGAGGACGGTCTGCAGATGATAGAGATTTTTCAGCTTCTCTTCAACAGTTAAATCTGTAGGATCTTTCTTTGCCATTTCTTTATAGTATTATTTTTTTTTCAAAGATATATAATTGGATTCGTATTTATTTCTGTGATGTACGTCGTTAATTGAGGGCAACGATGAGACAAGATGTCGCGGAATATTTCTGTAGTGAATTGCTCGCTCTGATAATGTCCAATCACGCATATTTGTATTTCTTGATCATGTCCGAAATACTGGTGATAGTGCATCTCGCCGGTAATAAAGGCATCTGCCTTTTCACAGATTGCATCGTCGAGAAGAAAGTCTCCAGCGCCTCCACATAAAGCTACGGTGCGGATGGGACGGCGCAGCAGTTGATTGCACATCACGCATTCAACATCGAACGTCTTACGCAGTTTTAGAACGAAGTCGTCTGCTGCCAAAGGCTGTTTGAGTGTTCCTATAACTCCGTCTGCACCTTCGATCACCGCTGGTTTGAAAGTATACCCCGTGGTCTGTTGTGGTTGAAGTTCACAGCAGAGTTTCTCATGTTCTTCAGCTTCAGTAGTGTCTACGCTTACCTGTTGTTGCTTACCGATGAAACTTAACTGTTCCAATCCTAACTTTTCGGCAATTTTATAATTCACACCACCACGAACACTATCCAAATTGGTATGCATGGAGAGGATTGCAATGCCATTTTTCAGCGCTTTCATAACCGTTCGCTGTACACTGTCCTCACCAGTAATTCTACGCAGTTTGTGGAAGATGAGTGGATGATGGGAAATAATCAAGTTGAGACCTTTGCTGATGGCTTCGTCTACGACAGCCTCAGTTACGTCAAGACACAATAAAGCCCCTGAGACTTCCGCTTCTGTTAATCCAATCTGCATACCGGCATTATCAAAGTCAGCTTGCAGGGACAGAGGCGCGAATTGTTCAAGGGCATTAACCACTTCTTTTATTCTCACGCTTTAATGATATTTGTGTGCAAAGTTAGCAATTTATATTTAAATTTACAACAGCGTCAAATGATTTTAGTTAGTTTTAACTTTTCATCTTTTTGACGTCAAAGGCTCATCGTTATCAGTTTCCTTTCAGTCTTTCTTGTGGCCAGTCGTCAATGTTGTTTTCAGCCTCTACACGTTTCTCCACTTTATCGTCAAGGCTTTTGAAGAAATCATAACCGGTGATTTGCTCAATCTCATCCACACTGCGAACACATTGCCTGAAGTCTTGTTTGTCACCAGTGTTCTGGTATATAAATCCGATAGCCTTAGGCTTGCCTGTCATACAGAGTATTACTTTGAAGAATGCTGTGGGGACCTTAACCTTATTCTGGCCAATTGTCTTCTTGCTGTTGGCCGAAAAGATTGGCCCACAGGCAACGTAGACACCGCCGTACTCCTTAGCCCACTCACGGCACTGGGATTCCAGACGGTTCCATTCATACTTGTTCAGTTTGGGATTTTGAGGACAGATGTTGGTCAACAGAAAAGATTGGTTCATAGACTCCTGACTCCATTTATTGTCGCCTGCCGGACATTGGTGCCCGCGATCGTAGTGGGATCGGTAATAATCCCAAGTTGTAGAGCGTGGCTCTGGAACCTCCTCATCTTCTTGAAATTCAACTCCACTGCGGTTAGCATCCCCCTGAAGTCTGTCTGCCGACAGATACCAGGCCACCCAATTGGGTTCTTTCGTCTGTGGGTTGTAAGAAACGATGTAGCCGATGCGCTTGAGGAGAATCTGCCCATTGATGTCTGCGGGCAATTCATAGCCTTTTCCGGCTGCGACTGTTGTGGGGGCGTTTGAATCAGAAGTTCCAGACTTGGAAGAATTACTAACGTTTTCAATATTGTGTTCTGCCTTTTGCAGGGTAGTTAGGAATCTATTATCTCTTTGTTGACGGCAGCCAGTCAGTAATGATGCTGCCAATAGAATTAAAAGAGTATGTCTCATTGCTTTTTCTTTAATTGCTCGTATTTGTCGAAAGAATAGTGGCGGCCAAGCCAAATGGCGATAAACAAGGAGGAAGCAGATGCAGCCATCATTGTGATGAGCAGCAAAACTTCAAACAACACCGCCTGCACCGGACTTACGTTCATCATGATCAATAGCCATGCAGCCGTGCATTCCAAAGGCACCATCAGCATGGCCATACGCTTGATCAGGGGAGTAAGAGCACGCTCCAAGGCTCTACGCTGAAAATGCGATGTGGCTTCGTTGTGAGTGGCTCCGTTGCCTATCATGTAGTCGTAGAGCTGATGATGGGCGTAAAGACCTGCGTAATAGGCCGATAACGCTTTGCCGTTGGTCATGGCTACGGCAGCCGACATAAAGCCACACACAGGGATGAGCTGCTGCGGTACAAAAGGATTTTTCAAGCCAAGGACGAGGAAGAGAAACCACAAGCTGAAGAATACTACCGACATGCCGACTCCTGCCAATATCGGTATCAGCACTCTTCCCCTTGGCTGACGTGAGCTGGCGATGGATTCAATGGTTGCCAACACGATCATTAGAAGGACGACGGCAAGCGACAGGGCGAGATTGTTTACCTCCATCACCCAGTAGAGCAAAGCTCCGAGTGCCCCCATCCCTACAGCCATTTTAGCCACAGCGACGAGCAGATTCTCAAGCATGGGTATGCGCAGTCTGACAAGCAGTGCTATCGGAAGCGCCAACAGTATCAAACCCGCAAAGATCCCTAATAATGAAATGTTCATTCTCTTCTTGTTTTAAAAGCAAATCATCAGAGAGGCAGGTCAGCAGAACAGCACTACCGCTTTGTGCCATGGCTCTGACAAATTTCAATGTTTTTTGTTCCTCTTCCACAGTGAGTCCCGTGGTCAGTTCATCTGCTATCAACAGGTCTCTGTGAATCTGTGATCCGATGGAGAGCAGCGCCCGTCTCATTTCGCTGGCCGACAACTCTCCGCATCGGCGTTCACCGATACTTTCGTCGAGGCCCAAAAGTTGCCAGGCCTCACTTAAGTGGTCGTTGTCGATATTTATCCTGTTGATGCCTAACTGTAGTTGAGCCTCGATAAGTTGCCTCACGGTGAGATCGTCGAAGGGAGAGGGGCCTCCGCCTTCGGCTGACACATCCGAAGGTATATAAAATATCTGCCGTCTGAATGTGGTTGCGGAAAGCCAGTTGACCAGTTCTCCATCGATGCTGATATAGCCGGATGCCACAGGACAGAAGCCCAACACCGATCTGACGAGTGTTGTCTTTCCGCTTCCCGACCCACCACCGACGCAACAGATGTCGCCGGGTTGAATCAGAAAGGATAACGGCCGGCGGGATTTGCCTGCCGGTGAGTGAAGTATGACATCTTTTAGCTCCAGCATATTCGTTTTTCTGTTTCGATATTCTCTAAAGCTGTTGTTAATTGAGGATAGATACTGCAAAAATACAAAAATAAATTGATTGGCTCATTATTTTTAATTATATTTGCATTGCATAGTGACTATCATTCATTAAAACACAGATTATGGAATTGCTGAATAACGATGCTTTTTTGCCTGCCGAATGGTATCCCCAGAGTGGAATGCAACTCACGTGGCCTCATGCGGCGACAGACTGGGCACCGTATCTTGATGAGATAACCCGAACTTTTGTCCAATTTGCTGAGGCCATAGCGTCGCGCGAGCCTTTACTTATCGCTACGTCTGTTCCCCGCCAGACAGAGTCTACGCTTTCACATGCGCTTTCGGCTGAGGCTTTTGCCAATGTGCGGATTGTCGCCTGTCCCACCCACGATACTTGGGCCCGCGACCACGGTGGCTTGTCACTCATTGGAGTGGAGGACACCATTTGCGATTTTAAGTTTAACGGATGGGGCGAGAAGTTTGAATGGGAGGCCGACAACGCCATCACACGGCATCTTTATGATGCTGGTGTGTTCAATGGCCGGCTTGTCTCCTTTGATTTTGTGTTGGAAGGCGGAAGTATTGAGAGCGACGGACGCGGGACAATTTTCACGACTTCGACCTGTCTTTTAGCCGATCACCGCAATCAGCCCATGACTCAGCAACAGATAGAGGACACTTTGAAGTCGACCTTGCATGCTCACCGAGTGGTATGGCTTGATTACGGTCACGTCGTCGGCGACGATACCGATGGGCATATCGACACCATCGTACGCGTTGCCCCTGACGATACCTTATTATATATGCGGGTTGACGACGATACCGATGAGATGTTTGATGACTTTAAGTTGCTTGAGTCGCAACTTATGGATTTGCAGACCATGGAAGGCAAGCCCTATCGTCTGTTGCCTCTCCCTACACCTCGCCCCATCTTCTATGACGGCGAGCGGTTGCCGGCCACTTATGCCAACTTTGTCGTGGTCAACGGCGCGGTCATTGTTCCGACATATCGGCAACCGGATCTCGATAAGAAGGCGATGGCTATCATTGGCCAGGCTTTTCCCGATAGGGAAATCATTGGACTCGATGCCACAGTAGTCATTCGGCAACATGGTTCTCTCCATTGCCTTACGATGCAATTCCCGAAAGGAGTGCTTAGAAATTAGGCGTTAGGGGGGTAGAAGTTAGAAATAGACATTTTATCGATTGAGAATATAAAGATTTGGCACACAAAAAAATATGAAAGAAATAAAGATTGGTTTTCTCCAGCAACACAATTCGGCCAGTAAGGAGGACAACATCACACGTTTGGCCGAAGGGATTACCGACCTCGCTCGGCGAGGGGCACAGCTCATCGTTTTGCAGGAGCTCCACAATTCACTCTATTTCTGTCAGGAAGAGAATGTGGACCATTTTGATCTTGCCGAACCCATTCCCGGTCCTTCCACAGGTCTCTACGGTGAATTGGCTCGCAACTTGGGCGTTGTGATCGTCACTTCGCTATTTGAGAAACGGGCTTCCGGACTCTATCATAATACGGCTGTGGTCTTCGATAGCGACGGCTCTGTTGCCGGTATCTATCGCAAGATGCACATTCCCGACGACCCTGGCTATTATGAGAAATTCTATTTTACCCCGGGCGATCTTGGTTTTCATCCCATCCAGACATCGCTTGGACGCCTTGGCGTACTCGTGTGCTGGGACCAGTGGTATCCCGAGGCCGCGCGGCTGATGGCGCTCCAGGGTGCCGAGATTCTTATCTATCCTACGGCCATCGGCTATGATTCCCATGATACACAGGAGGAGCAGCAGAGGCAGCGTGAGGCTTGGACAACGGTGATGAGGGGGCACGCTGTGGCCAATGGGCTTCCTGTAGTTGCGGTCAACCGGGTAGGCTTCGAACCCACTCGGCCAGGCGAAGAACCTGATGAGACTCATCCTGGCATTGTGTTCTGGGGATCAAGTTTCGTTTGTGGCCCACAGGGCGAAATGCTCTATCGTGCTTCGGAGCATGAGGAAGAAAGCATCATTGTTAATCTCGACTTCGACCACAGCGAGAATGTTCGTCGTTGGTGGCCTTTCCTGCGTGACAGGCGCATTGATGCTTATGCCGATATTACCAAGAGGTTTGTCGACGGGAAATAGAAGAACCATCCCGACCTTATCTTCTCTGGGCTACAGGTTTGGAGATCGTAATCTTGGCAAATGGAGACAGATACAGTCTTCAGGTAA
Source organism: uncultured Prevotella sp. (assembly GCA_900322035.1). Lineage (GTDB taxonomy): Bacteria > Bacteroidota > Bacteroidia > Bacteroidales > Bacteroidaceae > Prevotella. The sequence continues at coordinate 189,578 of ONYL01000001.1, read as the reverse complement.
GGTGAAATGAGAAAAGCCAAAATGGCCGGCTGTTGTTCTGCAGCCGGCCATTTTGGCGTTTTGTTGACGTAGGCGATATGTGGCGATTTGAACTATTTTATGTTTCTGGCCTTATAGATCAGTTCTTTTGCCGCGTTGATTTCCTTGATCTTCTCATCACTTGCGCCATCTGACAGGCGGTCGGAATGATAGAGCAGTACCATGTGGCGATAGGCGTGGCGTACCTCATCATCGGTAGCGGAGCTGCTGATTCCCAGCGTGCGGTAGGCTTTATCCAAGTCGTTGCCGCTGTTGGAGTTGCTACCAAAAATATTGTTTGCGTCGGCCTCTCTGATGGCTAACAGTTGAGCCACTTCGCCGAGGGCTCGTTTCTCCTCGTGAGTGACGACGCCGTCGGCCAAAGCCACTTCGTAGAGATAGCGCAACAATTGCATACGGGCCACATAGTCCATGTTGGCACGGATTTGCAAGCAGGCTTCTACTATTGTTTGATGATAGGAGCTGAAGCCTATCTCCTTCTGCTTGGCAAAGAGTTTCATCAGAATGTCGTTGCCCTGCTGTCGTGCTGCCTCTCCCCAGTTGTTGCGTAGGAAGTTGCGTACGTATTCCATCTCGGAGTGCATGATCTTTCCGTCGGCATTGATGATATAAGAGGAGAGTACGAGTAGAGAAAAGAAGAAAGAATTGCGGTCGCCTTCCTCTTCGTGCCTTCGCTGTTGGGTGTAGGCGTAGCTCTTGTTCTGTCCGAAAGCACTGCGTGCACCTTTCCTGGGCTGAGATTCTGGCGTATTGACAGCATCCATCATCTTGTCGAATACAGCTCCGAAGCAGAACCCGACAAATGCCCCCAACGGTCCGCCACCGGCGAATCCTAAGAATCCGCCTATCCATTTGCCTATTGCCATTTCACTCTGTTTTGGTTAAAATATCCAGTTCTGATGTATTGAATATAAAGAATGTGAGCGCCCACTTAGCCATAGTGGAGCAGGCGCTCTTTTTCCGCTCAAATTAGAAAGGGGACATATAGGCGCAGTTATCCAGATTGTCAGAACAGACGGAAGAAACCTGATGAAATCAGTCAGGAATCTCTCCATATGGACTCGATTCCAAACTCGCCTAATGTGCTCCTTGTATAATTCATTTATTCGTAGACGAACGTGAAGTTCTTTTCGGCCTTAAGCGTATTGCCCACGAAGCAGGCCTTGTGGGAGTAGGCCTCCAAACGTTTGCGCACTGAGGGCTCAAACTCAGCTTTGAGGTGGAAGGTAATGTCAATGCGGGTCACTTCGTAGGTCTTCGTATCTTCCTCCACATCGGTAACTTCAGCCCAGCATCCGCTTGCATCGATGTCCATTTTCTTGGCCGACATGCCGATGACGCTTAGTGCGCAGGCCGAAAGGGCCGAGCAGAGCAGGAATACAGGATTGGGATTCTCGCCCATTCCGCCATTGCTCTTGTCTACATCTGTTGTTATCTCTTTGCCCGTGGCATTGTAGACGGTATGGGTCCGTCCGTTGCCCATGAATTTTGTAGTTACTATTGCCATAATAATGAATGTTGTTGTTTACACTACAAATGTAGGCAAAAAAAATTAAAGCCCCACTCTTGCCAGCTCTTTTTTTCAATATTCTTTAGTATTTTTGCATTCAGAAACAAATCAGTAATTAAAAGAGATATGAGTCACGAGCTATTTATCAAGAATATGGTATGCAACCGTTGTGTGATGGCTGTTGATGGGCTGCTTCGCGAGAATGGCTTTCACCCCGTGAGTGTAGAGTTGGGGCATGCCGTAGTTGAGGAAGACATCGGCGAAGACCAGCGCATTCAGTTGCGCGATAAGTTGCAGGGGATCGGCTTCGATCTGCTTGAAGACCGCCAGGAACAGACGATAGAGAAGATTAAGAGCAGCATCATCCAGCTGGTTCAGCGGAACGACATGACGGAGACGATAAACCTTTCGGATTATCTCGCCGGCCAGCTTCACAGCAGTTACAGCTCATTGAGCAAGCTCTATTCAAAAGTGACGGGAACAACCATAGAGCGTTTTTATATCGCCCAGCGTGTGGAGAAGGTGAAGGAACTCATCACATACGACGAGCTGTCGCTCTCACAGATTGCCCTGCGCATGGGGTATTCTTCGGTGGCATATCTGTCAAGCCAGTTCAAAATGGTTACAGGAATGACACCCAGCAAATTCAAGAGTCTGCATGCCAACTTGCGGAAATCTTTAGACAGTGTTGATTGAGAGTAGGGGCATGTCTGTTTGTGGCTGTCATTTTCGTTGTCCGACTCATGAAGATGCGTAGTTGGTGGTTGCTGGCATAAGCCACCCCGATGGCTTCCATTTGGGAGCCCGCGGGCTCACATATACCACCCCGCTGGATCACATATGCCAGCCCGCTGGATCACATATGCCAGCCCGCGGGCTGCTATATGGGGGACTGTGTCAACTCACACATTACAGAATGTGTTGAGGCCGGCTTCTTGTTGTCATGAAAGAAAGACCCATTCTTGGCCAGAAACTGACAATGTGCTGAAATTTATAACTTTCATCTGAAATTTCATAACGGGCGAAAGAAGAAAATCCGTTACCTTTGCCGTGGATTTAAAAAAAATAACGATTATGAAACAGATCATCCCCGTAAAAGGAATGGGTTGTGCAAAGTGCAAAGCCCGTGTAGAGAACGCCTTGAATGCTATCGCTGGTGTCAATGAGGCGCACGTGAGTCTTGAGAATGCTCAGGCCATCGTCGATTACGATCCTGCTGAGACCTCATTGGAAAAAATGCGCGAAGAAGTGGAGAAAGCCGGATATCAACTGATGGTAGAAGAGGCTAAATAGGAAACATACCCTGCCTCTTCTTTCTTACTGATTAAAATAAAGGAGAATCGAAGAATGAAACAGACAATACCTGTAGTGGGGATGGCTTGCGCATCATGCTCTGCTCACGTTGAGAAAAAGCTCAATTCTTTAGCTGGTGTAGCCAGTGCCTCGGTGAGCCTGCCAGGGCGTAGTGCCCTCGTCGACTACGACCCCCAGCAGATCTCGCTGGAAGGAATGAAAAAGGCCATCAACGACATCGGTTATGACCTGGTGATCGACACGGGAAAATCGGTGGAGGAGATCGAGCGTAAGGAGTATCACAGTCTGAAGATGAAGACTCTGCTGTCCTGGGCGTTCTCCATCCTCGTGATGTCGGTCTCCATGCGTTGGCTTCCCATTGCCGACCGTGGTGTGGCCAATGTTATCGCCATGTTATTGGCCTTGGCCAATATGCTCTATTGCGGACGTTCCTTCTACGTTTCCGCATGGAAACAGATGGCACACCTGACAGCCAACATGGATACGCTCGTCGCCCTCTCCACGGCTATCGCCTTTCTCTTTTCCGCATTCAATACTTTTTGGGGCGATCAGGTTTGGGGCGAACGCGGCATCGCTTGGAATACGTATTTCGATGCCAGCGTGATGATCATCACTTTCGTGCTGACCGGTCGCCTGCTCGAGGAGAAGGCACGCGACGGTGTTGCGTCAAGCATCCGCCAGTTGATGGGCTTGGCTCCAAAGACAGCCCATATCGTGGTAGAACAGGGAGAGGTTGACGCAGAGGGCAAGGTGATCAAGAAAGCCCGGGTAGAGGAAGTGCCCGTATCGACGATTGATGTGGGCGATGAACTGGAGGTGAGAACCGGCGAGAAGGTTCCCGTCGACGGCGTTGTGACCTGGGCCAACAGCTTTATGAATGCCCATGCGGCCTATGTAGATGAAAGCATGATCACAGGTGAACCGTTGCCTGCAGAGAAAAAAGCCGGCTCGCAAGTGTTGGCAGGAACTATTCCTTCCCAGGGCGTTTTTCATATCCGTGCCAAGCAAGTTGGCGAGAATACGGCCCTGGCACATATCATCAAGATGGTTCAGGAGGCTCAAGGGAGCAAGGCTCCCGTGCAGCGCATCGTAGACCGTGCGGCGATGGTGTTCGTTCCTGTGGTGGTCGGTCTGTCCGTGTTGACGTTTGTCCTCTGGCTGTTGATAGGAGGCATAGGCGTGTTGCCTCAGGCCATCATCTCGGCAGTCTCCGTTTTGGTGATAGCCTGTCCCTGCGCGATGGGCTTGGCCACCCCAACAGCTCTCATGGTGGGAATCGGCAAAGCGGCCGACCAACAGATCCTCATCAAAGATGCCACAGCGCTGGAGCGCTTGCGCAAGGTGGATGCCTTAGTGACCGACAAAACAGGCACGCTCACCATTCCCAATAAAGATGTAGATTTTACTAAAGTAGACGACATGCCCTTGGAACAGCGCGAGACACTGAAACCTCATGCCAAGGAGGCTATGGAGGAGTTGCAGAGCAAGGGAGTGGATGTCTACATGATGAGTGGTGACCGTGAGGAAGCCGCCCACTACTGGGCGACGGAGGCTGGTATTAGGCACTATAAGAGTAAGGTGTTGCCGCAGGACAAGGAAAATCTTGTCGCCCAGTTGCAGACGGAAGGAAAAACAGTGGCCATGGTGGGCGACGGCATCAACGACACGCAAGCCTTGGCCTTGGCCGATGTGTCAATTGCGATCGGCAAAGGTACCGACGTGGCTATGGATGTGGCACAAGTGACGCTCATGGGTGACGATCTCCGGGCTTTGCCCGAGGCTGTAGCGTTGAGCCGTAACACGGTGCGCATGATTTGGGAGAATCTCTTTTGGGCGTTTATCTACAACCTTGTCTGTATCCCACTCGCTGCAGGCGCCCTTCGACTGTTTGGCATCGATTTCCAAATCACGCCCATGTGGGCTTCGGCACTGATGGCCTTTTCCAGTGTCAGCGTGGTGCTCAACAGCTTGAGGCTGAAGTGGATGAAATGATTCTCCCCCTTATTTTCTCGCGGATTAGTCTTTCGGCGTTGGATAATTGTAACGGTCGAAGTATACGGGATGTCGGTTGTCGTACCACACTCCTTCCACGTTCACATTGATGGAAACCGAAGGGTTGGGCTTGTACTGTACACCTGCGCCGATAACATTGGCACCAGGCATTCCCATTCCGTTCCAAGAATTGACCGGAGCAAAGAAACCATAAGGATAATAATAGGGTGAGTAGAGTCCGTAGGGACGATAGGCACGCTCAAAGTTGTTGGACACGGAGAGTTGTCCATAGGCATAAACACTCCAACGCTGATTGATTTGCCAGTTGAGCATGGCAAAGAATCCACCGTCGTGGAGATTGTCTCCACCATAGTTGATATGGTTCACGTAGCCTCCGGCGAGGAGCCACAAGTTGTTGTTGCGGGTCAGCGGCTTGAGATAAGCCACGTTGAGCGACTCGCCAAAGCCGCCCTTGTGAGGTGCGTGACTGCCGAAAGTGGCAAATGCCGAGGCACTGAGGCTGGCATTGAAACCTTCGTGAAGTCCGAATTCGCTGCCAGGCCGATAGGGCTCCACTGAATAGTGAAGTTCTTGCGGCTTGCCGCCATAGACAATGGTGTCGGTGGCAGTCTTCACCGTGTCTCCCGGCAAAAGCCAGTTCTCGCGTGGGCTGTCGCTGGAATGGAGTGGTCCCAAACCTATGTCTTGGGCATTGGAGGCCATACTCGCCAATAGAAATATTGTCAATAAAAGATGTTTCATACTTCGGCAAAGATATAAAAAAAAGTGATGGGACAAATGTTTCTCCTTTGGAGTTAATGTTTTTTTAGCTAAATTGACGATGTTTTTTTATAGAAACCAAGATTTTGAAACGTGCATGCTTTCACGGCTAATAGAAGATATGCAATAGCTGGCTTGTAGTTTTGGCTTTTTGAAAACATTGGCACCGGCTGTAAAGACTAAAGGGGTGTTCTTCTTATCGAAGAGCACCCCCTTTAGCAGTTTGTAGAAAAGAAAAATCCAAGGTTTCTTTTTCCGCCTTCTTTTGGATCAGCGGAGGAAAATCACACGTTGCGAGGCCATTCCAGACTCAAATTTGCTCTTGAAGGTCCCGTACTGATCGTAGACCCACAATTCGCAGGGTCCCGTGTAGTTTTGGTTTACAATATAAAGATAACCAGAGTTGGGACTCACGCTCACCTGACCAATGTTGCCTGGAGTCTGTGAGAGTTTGATGTCTGTTTTCTTGCCGGTTGTGATATCGTAGCGGTAGACAGCGTTGAATTCAGGGTGGCCGTATACAGCAGAGATGCAGATGATGTCGTCGTTGAGCTTGTCGTAGGCTATACTTGAACCGTGGCCAATCTCTGTCACCTTATCGGTCGTTGCATCCATCATCTGCAGGATATTGTCGCTATAGTCGAGGTTGCTCACGAAGAACACCTTAGAGCCTACGGCGATCATCTGACTATAGGGATTAAGGTCTACTTCTACGTTCTTGATTTTCTTAAAAGTGTTGAGGTCGACTTCGGCCAGATACTTTCCATTACCACTCATATCATAGTTGGACAGGGCTGCATAAAGTTTGCCGTTTGCTATCGCGATGGCTTCCGGATAGGCACCCACCTTTACACTGTCGGTGATCTGATAAGTGTCTCGGCTCATCTTGTAGACATAGCCGTTGTAGGCGGAGAAGTATACATTGCTGCCCTCACCAGTGATGAATCGAGGCTGAACATTGGGCAGCAGTTTCACGTAGAGCTCCTTGCCCTTGGTGTCGAGCACGCTGATCTTGGAGGAAGTGGTGCTGGTGACGAAAATAAGACCGTTGCGGCCATCGCCTGAAACCGTGATGTAAGCATCCTGAGCATCGCCTATGCCCTTATTGTTTTCCTGCTTATAGATGTCGAGGTAAGAGGGAGTCTCTCCATGCACATTCAAGACGGCTCCAATGGTACCGTCGTTGGCTCCCCAGTTGCCATTGTTGACCACATAAGCGTCGTAAGATTTCTCCACAGGAATCTCGGGCTGGCTGGGATTGTCGTCATCGTCACTACAGGAAGTGAAAGCGAAAGAGGCTGAGAGCAGAAGCATCAAAGCCCAAATTAAGTTTTTCTTCATTGTGTACTTGTTGTTTTAGAATTGTGTATTTGTTATCTTATAATTACGTATTTGATGTTTTAGAATTGATAAGTTATTGTTGCCCGCCAATTGAAGCCTGGCATGGGATAGAAGCGCACCACTTCATAGTTCTTTCCTCCCAAGTTGCGCAGGTCGGCTTGCGCCCGCCAGTGGCGCCATTGACGGGAGAACGACAGGCTATGGTCAACAATTGAAGGCATTCGCGTGTCGGCAGAATTGTATCCCGACGAATAGCGTCGGCCCGTGAAGAGGAGACTGTAGGTCACGTCGGCCCAAGGAGTGTGGAGAGAAGCTGTGCCTGCGGCCGAGAACTTTGGGGTGTAGGCCAGTTGGTCACCATAGAATAGGTCTTGGCGGTTTGTTTGGTCTGTAGCTTGTATCCAACTGGCGGAGAGTTGCAGATAGGTAGTCCAATCGCGCTGCCAGAGCAGTTGGGCACCGGCTGTGAGGTCTACGCCTTTCATGGTGACGCGACCGATATTCTGCATTTTCCAAATAAACATGGTGGGAACGGCTTGTATTTTATCGCGCACTTTGCCACGATATGCATCGGCGGTGAAAGAGATGTAGTCTACAGTCGGTGAGACATGTGTGTTCCAAGTCATGCCGATATTCCATTGCCTCGTTTTCTCCGGTCTTAGGTTCGTATTGCCAATCAGTAAATAATAGAGGTCGTTGAGTGTCGGAGCACGGAAGATGTCTTTGTATGAGGCCCGCAAGCGAAGATTGCCCGTCACCCTCCAGCTCAGACTCAGTGCTGGGGACAGCCTGTGGCAATCATTACCGTCTGATCCTGTGCGCACTTTTTCGTTAATAGTCGTATTCATTAACGAGGCTGTCAGTTTTAGTTTTCTCCATTCATAGAGAGTGGCCAGTGAAGTGAACCAAGAGTCGCGGGTGGGGTCGGGGCAATTGGACAGTGTCGTTGAGAGAAAGTTGTGCATATAGTCCTGCGCGAGGGCTACGCGAAGTCCTTCAAAGATGCTCCACATGACGGTGGCAGTGGCATAAGTTTCATTTTGTCTGAATTTGTCTATAGTCGTCCGGGCGGCGTCACGATTGAAGTCACGGTTCCATTGGTAGTTCCATTTGGCGGCGGCCTTCATGAGCCAAGCCCTGCTCAGTTGTCCTTCATAGGCAACCTGAACGAAGGCGTTGCGGTCGGTAAGACGTTCGGCACTGTAGAAATTATCGTAAACAACTCCCCCTGGAAGGCCTCTCACGGAGTTGAAACCATATAACTTTGCTTGGATCAAGTGGTTCTTGGCCATCTGGTAAGAAGCGTTGAACTCTGTTCGCCACAAGGACACATCGCTGTTGTAGCGTTTGGTGTGAATGCGCTGCACACCGTTATAGATCGTGAACGGATAGTTTCCGTCGGCTCTTTCCCAATTGGCAAAGGCTGAGAGAACCAGTTTCTTTCCAAAAGGCTGCACACATAAGACGGAAGGCGACAAGAGTCCAAACGATCCCGTCCGCACATTGGCGATGAGCTTTACTGAATCGGAGCGGATGGGCAGCGTCTCGATGTTGAGTGTCGCTGCTGAGGCAAATTGGCGTGCACTGACGAAAATCTCGTCCTGTTGCCCTACAGAGAGCCATATCAACGAAATATTATCGAGTGCGAAACGGGAAATATCAACTTGCCCAGACTGACTGTTGCCCACCATTACACCGTCGTAGCTGACACCAGTGTGCATGGCGCCTAACCCACGGACACTTACGGTCTTTAATCCACCGATACCGCCGTAGTCTCGCACTTGCACTCCTGCAAAGTGCTTAACGGCTTCAGCCACGTCGGCCACCCCCATTCGTAAAAGGTCTTTGTGGGTGAAAAGCTGCAGTGGTGAGCCTGCACGCATCGTGGAGAGGTGTGACGAAGCCGTCACAATGACACTTTGAAGCGTGTGTACACTGTCGGGGACAAAGGCCGAAACCCTCAGTGCCAATAAAGGCATGAGTATCAGCAGTAGAATCTTTTTTCGCATATAATAAAATAGTTTGTATTCCGTGCCCTCCTCGAGGCTTGGAACGCTCTTTGCAACGGCAGGTCTTCTGGCTTGCGGCTAAGAACAAACACCTTCCCGACGCATCCTGAGAATATTGCGGATAGTCAGTGGTATTACTGTTAGTTCCTAAAAAGTGCCGCACACAGCAGCGGGACTGTCCGGGATTCCCACCCGGTTCCCTCTTCGTCGCACGTTGATGTACGAACCAATTGCATCTGCAAACTTACATAAAAAAAATGAGAAGAAGAAAAATTAGAGGAATAAAATTCTATTTCTTCTCTTAATTCTCATGGTAAAATCGTCGGGGGCAAGTTTTTGTGTAAAAAAACAGTTTTTCTTTTTGTCATTCTCTTTTTTTTATTACTTTTGTATGTCGAATACCCCGAGCCACCACCTTGAGGCATTAAAAAGAATAACTAAAACATATCATTAATTTAACTAACTAAAACAAATGTCAGAAACAGTTCACAAGGTTCTGTCAGGTGATTTCAACAAAAAGAAGGCATTGATGTTTCTCATCACGGCCATCATCACTCTGATTGTGTGGAACCTCCCCTCGGCTTCTTTTGGGATTGATGGACTCACAGTGGTCCAGCAGCGTGTCATCGCCATCTTCGTTATGGCGGTTCTCTTGTGGCTTACCGAAGCAATTCCGGCTTGGGCAACCTCGGTGACTATTATTTTCGTGTTGTTGTTCTGTGTGAGTAACTCCTCGTTCAACTTCATGCAGGGCTCTGAAGGTGAATATGGGCAGTTGCTCGACTATCAGGGCGTGATGGCTTGTTTTGCTGATCCGACAATTATTCTCTTCTTGGGCGGTTTCATATTAGCTATTGCTGCATCCAAGTCTGGTCTTGACGTTATGCTGGCTCGCTTCCTGCTGAAGCTTTTTGGCCATAAGAGCGAAAATGTGCTTTTGGGATTCATGATCATTACGGGAACCTTCTCCATGTTTATATCCAATACGGCCACTGCTGCAATGATGCTGACATTCTTGGCCCCCGTCTTCAAGACGCTCCCGGCTAATGGAAAGGGAAGAATAGCTTTGACGATGGCCATTCCTATTGGCGCAAACCTTGGTGGTATGGGTACGCCAATTGGCACTCCTCCTAATGCTTTTGCCTTCAAAGTGCTCAACGACCCGAGTGGACTCAATATGAATTTGGGATTCTTCGACTGGGCCATGATCATGATTCCTTTGGTTCTCGTGCTATTAGTTCTTGCTTGGCTCATCCTCCGTTGGTTCTTCCCATTCTCTCAGAAGACCATTGAGATCAAAATAGAAGGTGGTGGAGAATGGAACTGGCGCACTTGGGTTGTGGCGCTCACTTTCTTGTTCACTATCATCATGTGGGTTTGCGGTAAGCAGTTGGGAGTCAATGCCAACACTGTAGCCATGTTCCCGATAGCTATCTTTGCTTTCACGGGTGTTATCACGGCTAAGGATTTGCAGGACATCGATTGGGGTGTTATTTGGATGGTAGCCGGTGGATTTGCTCTCGGTTTGGCCATGAACGGAACAGGGCTCGCCAAGGTTGCAGTGGAAAGTATTCCGTTTGGTGCCTGGAGCCCGATCGTCATCCTTGTCATTGCTGGTTTGGTCTGCTTCTTATTGTCCAACTTTATCTCCAACACAGCGACTGCTGCCCTGCTTATCCCAATTCTTACAGTGGTTTGTGCTGGTATGGGTGATAAGCTCAGCGTTATTGGTGGCACCTCAACTGTGCTGATTGGTATTGCTGTCGCAGCTTCAACGGCAATGTCGTTGCCTATCTCCACACCGCCGAATGCTATCGCTTATTCTACAGGACTTATAAATCAGAAGGATATGATGAAGGCCGGACTCACTGTCGGTTTGCTCAGCCTTATCATTGGCTTCGTAGTCCTCATATTGGTTTGCAAGGCCGGTTGGCTCTAAATTAAGATCTACAGAAAATTATTGCGGATGCACATTCTCTTTTGGGAAAGTGCATCCGTTTGTCATTATTAGATAATACATCGAACGATAGTATAACAGTCGCGGGTAAATGTTATAGGCATATTGGAATGTATCTCTTCATATTCTATTATTGGCCAATAGGACAAGAGAGGACTGTCTATGCGTAAGCAGTCTGATAAAAATTAGTAACATCGTTATTGCCGAAACAGTATGCTGACAAGGGCGGGCAAAATATTGGGCGGAGACCAATGGAGGCTTGTGGGCGCATTCATAAAACAAGGCGAATCGCAGCTTTCTCCTTTAGGATAGGCAAGAATCCATGGGAAGTGCCCCGAAATCTTGAAATAGCTGTTGATTCATTCGGTTCCTGTGGCCTAAATTGTACCTGTGAACGATAGTGCGGCACCGATAGCTGTGCAAAATTCGCTATATTTGGGTATGTTGAAATGCACTTTATAGAGTTTTTCCATGGACGGAAAAACCTCTTTGCACTGTGGAAGAAGAGTAAGGTTTCCAATGAGCACGAACTCTCTAATGCCACTTCTCAGGGAGGAGAGAATCGTTGCTGAGCCAATAGCCTGCAAAACCGTATAGATGATTCCGACGGCGATATCCTCACGCGAGGCATTGCTTGCTGCATTGCCGAATAGTGAGGCTGTCGCATTCTTTGGTAAGCCAGGTAAAGGATTGGGACTGATGTCACCAATTAGCAAGTTGATGTTGGAAATGTCTCCACGCATGGCGAGTGAAGAAACCTGTTTCACGTCGTCTGTCTGGAGCAGCACTCGCGAAAGCCCCGCTAAAGTGCCACCTCCTATTCCGATACCTCCAATATGGCGAATGCCGTCCTCATCACACTGAACCAGTGAGGTTCCTGTTCCCATGCTCACGACGATCATACGTTCCAGATCAGATTCATAGCGGGCTCCCAATCCGTCGGCGATAAATTCTTCCGTTTTGTCCGTAGGCAGTCCGTAGATAGGGGTGTTAACGTAGGCTGCGCCAACGCCGGTAATCATGACGTGCTCCACTTCGTCGAGCAGAATATTGTTGTCGTAGAGATATTTGCCGAAGGCGCCATAAAGCGAAGTCACAGGATCGGTGGCCTTAATCCGGATAGGTGAGATGACCGTGCCTGAGTCATCGATTCCTACGATTTTTGTGGTGCTGATGCCCACGTCTATACCTATTACAATTTTCATCTTTGGTCGTGAAGGGTTTATCTTCTGCAAAGTTAGTGTAATTCAAGTGAAGAACAAAAAAAAGCTGTATTTTTTTATATGTCAATACATATAAATGATACAAGTTGGATAGGGGCAGCCGTAATGTGCGCTATGGAATTTTGATGAGAAAAGAACCATAAGTGATCTTTATCAGAATTTATTTTGTTATCTTTGTGCCAGCAAAAGTAACATTCATGCATATAGCCATAGCGGGTAACATAGGGAGTGGAAAGACCACCCTTACCCAGCGGCTGGCCGATTACTACGGCTGGCAACCAAAGTTTGAGTCGGTAGAGGACAATCCTTATCTTGCCGATTATTATCGAGATATTCCCAGGTGGGCCTTCAATGTAGAAGTGTTCTTCCTGAGGCAGCGCTTCAAAGACATGCTCGCCATTAATCAGTCGGAGGTTCCTGTTGTGCAGGACCGTTCCATTTTTGAGGGCGTCTATGTCTTTGCAGCCAATAATCATGCAATGGGCAATATTGATGAGCGCGATTTCGATACCTATATGGAGCTTTTTCAGAGTATGATGCGTGTCGTTCGAAAACCGGATCTCATGGTGTATCTGAGGGCTTCACTTCCTCATTTGGTTGAGCATATCCAACAGCGTTCGAGAAGTTATGAGGAGAAAATGCCCATTGAGTATTTGCGCAATCTTAATTTACTCTACGACGACTTCATCTACAACAAATACGATGGCCGTAAACTCATTGTAGAAACAGACCATCTGGACTTGCGTGATAATGAGAATGATTTCTTAGATCTGACACAACAAATCAACAAAGAACTATGCATATAGCCATTGCAGGAAATATTGGTAGCGGAAAGACAACGCTTACCAAGATGCTCTCATCCCGTTTCGGATGGATTCCCCACTTTGAACCTGTCGACAATAACCCGTATCTTGAAGATTATTATAAGGATATGAATCGTTGGTCGTTCAATCTTCAGATTTACTTTCTCAACAAGCGCTTTCGGGATGTTGTGGAGATAAGCCAAAGCCAAGACACGATCATTCAGGACCGTACAATCTTTGAAGATGCCTGTATCTTTGCTCCGAACCTTCATGACATGGGGCTCATGAGTGACCGTGACTTCGACAACTATGTGGATCTCTTTAATCTGATGATTTCCTTGGTGAAGCTGCCCGACCTGCTTATTTATATCCGGACAGGAATACCCAAGCTTGTGGAGCATATCCAAAAGCGCGGCCGTGATTATGAGCAGACCATGCGCCTGGATTATCTGAAAGGACTCAACCGCCGCTATGAAGATTGGATTTCCACATATCCCGGAAAAGTGATGATAGTGGATGGCGATCATGTAGATTTTGAGAGTAATCCTAAGGATTTCGGACGCATTGCTGACCGCATAGACTCTGAACTCTACGGATTATTTTCAAAGTGACAAAGATACACTGTGGCTACCTCACGTTGATCTGAAGGCCGTCGTAGGCGAAATGGAATCCCGCGGGCAGTCGTTTTTCAGCCTCTTGGTGAAGTCCAATGTCATGCGTGAGATGAGTGAGATAAGTCGTTCGAGCACCAGTCTTTTGGCTGAAAGCAATGGCTTCACTGACAAGAATGTGACTTTGATGGGGCTTCTCCCATCGAAGTGCATTTACGACGAGCGTATCAATGCCTCTTAAATATGGAAATTCGGAATCGTTGATGCTTTTCATATCGGTTATATAGGCAAAGTTGCCGAAGCGGTAGCCGAGGATGGGCAGGCTGGCATGCATCACCTCAATGGGCATGACCGGAATGTCACCTATTGAAAAAGCTTTATGAGGCTCTATCACGTGCATTCGCAATTTGGGGACTCCGGGATAGAGATGCTCTACGAAACAGTAAGGAAAATTGTGCTTTACGTTTCTTACTGTTGTTTCATTGCCATAAATATCGATGTCGCCAAACTTGCAATATGGTCGCAAATCATCCAGCCCGCCAACGTGGTCGTAGTGCTGATGGGTGAGTAGAACGCCTGTTATCTGTCTGAATTCCACCGGCATCAGCTGCTCGCGAAGATCCGGTCCGCAATCAATAAGTATGCGTGTGGAGGGAGTCTCGAGCAATCCTGATGTTCGTCGGCGGTTGTCGTGAGGATCTTTGCTTTGGCAAACCTTGCATTGGCAACCTAATACGGGTACACCGCTTGATGTTCCCGTGCCTAAGAAAGTGAATTTCATACGATGTTGACTTCTGGATAAATTTCGATGCCAAAACGTTTTCTGACGTCGGCTTGTATTTGGTGCATGAGTTCAACAATCTCATAGCCTTTGGCTCCGCCGCGATTAACGAGCACCAGCGCTTGTTTGTCGTGCACACCTGCACGCCCCAGCGACTTTCCTTTCCATCCACATTGCTCAATCATCCATCCGGCAGGTATCTTTTCATGGCTGTCGTCGATGGTGTAATGGGGCATTTCGGGATAAAGGCTGTGGAGGTGATCAAACACTTCTCGGCTTACAATGGGATTCATGAAAAAGCTGCCAGCGTTGCCTAACACTTTGGGGTCGGGTAGTTTGCGGTTGCGGATGTCGATAATGACCTCTCGCAGCTGCATGGGTGTGGGTGCTTCGATGCCTTTCTCGGTCAGGGCCTGACGGATATTACCGTATTCGAGGTGTGGCTCAAAGCGATTGGAGAAGCGGTATGTGACGTAGGTTATGAGGTAGCGGTTTCGCCATTCATGCTTGAACTTGCTCTGCCGATAGCTGTAATCGCAGTCGGCGTTGCTGAAGCAACACTTTCGCCCTGTGCCGATCTCAACGGCCTCAACCGAGTTGATGAGGTCTTTCACCTCTGCTCCGTAGGCTCCAATGTTCTGTACGGCACTTGCTCCAACCTCTCCGGGGATGATAGACAAGTTCTCTGCGCCATGCCAACCTGATTCAACGGCGCGTGCGACAACGTCGTCCCAAGTCATCCCTGAACCGACACGCACCAGCGTTCCCCCCGCCGTTGGGGTGGAAGTCAGGTCTGTTATGGCCGAGTGGACCACAGTTCCATGATAATCGCCCGTGAGCAAAAGGTCGCTTCCACCGCCCAAAATCAAGTATTTATCGGATGGTTTCAGCTGACTGGCTATCTCTTCAGCCTCTTCCTCTGTGGAGAATTCCACGAACTTGTCGCAAAAGCAATCAATACCGAATGTATTGTGATGGAGGAGGTTATAATGCATCATCTCTTTCATAATGGAATCAAGTTATTGTCAGGTGGTGAACTTGGTAAGTTTCCAGCGCTTGCCATGCCGGCGGAAAGTGAAGTCTATCTCCTGGCCATTGGCAATGCCTCTGATGATAAATATCTTATAGTTGCTCTCTTTGTATGTCTGACCGTAGATGATGTTGTAGATTTCTCCACTTGGAATGAGTGCTGGTTTGAAGAAAGGCCATTGCTCAGGAAGTATGACACCGGTCTGGTTCTCAAAATCATTGTCGGGATTGGGGGAGGTGAAGGTTACTTCGTTGGCCATACTTCTGATTTGGAAGGCCGTGTCGGTGGCGAAACGCTCATAGAATTTCAGGAATGAAGCGTTGTTGTTTTTGCTAATCGCATGAATGTTGATGGATGTCATGCGGAACTGCCCGTTGATACGGTCAAAGACATACTGCTTCACCATTTTTTTGCGTAAAGAGATCTTTTCAACGACAACGTGACTAACACTTGTGTCTTTCACCAGTTCTGTTTGTTTCTGACTGTCGAAGATCAGTGTATAATAATCCTGGCGCATGAAGAAATGGTCCATGCGCCATTGATTTTTCTCAATGTTGCGTGCCAGCTTTCCGTTTTGAAACACTTTGAGGGGGAAGTTGATACGATCGCGCTGCAATTTGCGGTTGGCTGCAAAATTGAAGAAGAAATCATCAAAAAGCTCATCGGCAGCCTTTGGCATTGGCTGCTCGGCAATGATGCTGTCTTCTGGCGAGAGCGTGTCGGTCTGCGGCGTACCTGCAACGGATGTGGAATCAGCACTCGAAGGCCTCTTGTCCGAACACCCCGCATTGAAGACGCATGAGCCAAACAGCAACAGCATCAATAACAGATATAATCCATACTTTCTCATTGCAGTGCAAAATTACTATTTTTATTCGATAAATAATGAGCAAAGCTGTTATTTTTATCATTGTAAAAGTGGCATGGCAGAATTTTTCTCATTCCCTTTCCGCTTCTCATGATAAATTCGTATCTTTGCACAAAATTTTAGTTATTAAAAATGCTGTTAGAAAAGATAGAGGATTTACTCAAGGAAGTTGACAGCCTCAAGGCCCAAAATGCCGAGGACGTGGATAAACTCCGCTTGAAGTATCTGAGCAAGAAAGGCGAAATCAATGCTCTCATGGCTGATTTCCGCAATGTGGCTGCCGACCAGAAAAAGGCCGTCGGCATCAAGATTAATGAGCTGAAAAAGAACGCGCAAGAGAAAATCAATCAGCTTCGCGAGCAGGTTCAGACCAAGGAAGCCGATGGAGAGGAACTCGACCTCACACGTACGCCTTATCCCATCGACTTGGGTACGCGTCATCCGCTGTCGATTGTGAAGAATGAGATTATCAATATCTTCCAGCGCATGGGATTCACGCTGTATCATGGTCCGGAAATCGATGATGACAAGCATGTATTCACTATGCTCAATTTTGCGGCTGATCATCCTGCCCGTGATATGCAGGATACTTTCTTCATTGAGCAGCCTGATCCTAACGACGTGACGAAGAATGTGTTGCTTCGCAGCCACACCTCGGGCGATGAGGCCCATTATATGGAGAACCATCAGCCGCCTATCCGAATCATATGTCCTGGGCGTGTCTACCGCAACGAAGCGATCTCGGCCCGGGCCCACTGCTTTTTCCACCAGGTGGAAGGTCTCTATGTCGACAAGGGGGTCAGCTTCACCGACTTGAAGCAGGTGCTGCTTACCTTTGCCCGTGAGATGTTTGGTCCTGACACGAAAATCCGTCTGCGTCCCAGTTACTTCCCCTTCACCGAACCCAGTGCAGAGATGGATATTTCTTGCAATATCTGTGGAGGAAAGGGCTGCTCATTCTGCAAGGGCACGGGATGGGTAGAGATTCTCGGCTGTGGCATGGTGGATCCCCACGACCTGGAGGCTTGTGGCATTGACTCTTCTGTCTACACGGGCTATGCCTTCGGCATGGGTGTGGAGCGCATCACCAATCTGAAGTACAGAGTCAGCGACCTGCGCATGTTCTCAGAGAATGATACCCGCTTTCTGGAGGAATTCCAAAGCGCTTTCTGATATAGGTAAGTTAGAGTTTATATATTATATATAGGTATATAGTAAGGCAATAGTGACGTAGCCCCTCTCGGTATGGACCGTCGCTATTGCCTTTATTGTTCCCTCTTCTATTTTTCTTGGGTCTTGATAAGGGCATCAACGACAGCTCCCGACCGTTGGTAGAGGGCGAGCTGGTCGCTCTCGCTTACCGGCGTGATACCGTTGAACTGGCCAAGCAGGCGTTGCATGAAAGGAGTCAGCGGCAAACCGTGGCGCTTGCGGATATCGGCGCAGCGGTTGAATTCGTAGGCCGCACGTGAAGCAAGATTATGCTTTCTTAGTAGCACGCCGAGTTTGTAGTGATATTTGGTTGTAAATTCTTCGCGTGGTTGGTGGAGTATGGCTTGGCAGTAGAGAGCCATCTTCTGAGTGTCGTCGGCAACAAGTTCGGCCAGTTCAGCGTAGAGGTAAGAGTCTTTATAACGACTCAACAGTTTTTTGTAGGTTTGCAGGGCATTGGCAGAGTTGCCCAGCATGATATGCAGTTGGGCATAGTGGCGCAGATTCAATTTGTAGTTGGGCGCTATCTGCATAGCTTTCCTGAAAAGATCTGTGATCTGGTTGATGTAGTCGATGTCGCGCGTCTGAATGTCTTTCATCAGATGGTTGACCTCCTGCTGACCCAACGAGGGCACTTGGTGATTGTTGACGATGTAAGGCTTCCAGTCTTCGTCGGTGAGTTTGTTGAACCATGGCAGGAAGTAGATCAGATTGAAGTCCTTCACCTCCCGGTCCATAGCCACGGCTGCTTTGGAGATGGCTCTTGCCGCTTCGCACCTATCGTCTTTAATGTCGGGATAGATCTTGACCATTTGGCCAAGCATCCGTCGCATCTCCTTGACGTTCTTCTCTTTGGCCAGTTTCTTGAACATGTCGCTTGAGCACCAAAACATACACAGGTTGGTGTGCGGGCCGTGGTGATGGGCATATATTTCGCAAATGGCTTGGTAGGCTTCTTCGGTCTTGCCCTCCTTGCGCATGGTGAAAATGTCTCTTACCTCCATAGGTGTTTGTAGTTTTAGGTTGATGCTGCAAATATAAGAAAAATATTTGACTCTTACAGAACGATTGATTAATAAACTGCTATCTTGTCTCTTTATTTTTGTTGATTGACACCAAATATCAGATAAGACGATAGAAGTCTTGCAAGCTGATTATAGAGATTTAGCGGGATGGGAATAGGTCTGGCTTACGCCTGCCAAGTTGCTGACGGTCGCCAACCAAGTTGCTGACGGTTGTCAGCAACCGCCGTTTGCGCAAAATCAAGTGATCATTAATGCGTCTAACCGAGCAGATCTCCAAGATTTTGTGATTTCCTGAAAGATCGATTCTAAATATTCGTATGAAGAAACAGTTTGCTTTTGCATAATTTGATGTTCCGTGTACAAATTGTACTCATCGATAACATTCTGATAATCAGTGCTATTATAAAGTTGGCCCAACTTGAGTGTACAGATTGTACTCTTTTTTTTCAAGCACTCAAGATATTTTTAATAATTTTACACCGTCAAAATAGAGAACTGGAATATGAATAAATTTTTCGTTATTTTATTACTATCTTGTGCCTGCGTTTTTGGAACGATGGCATCTGAGCCGTCCAATGCCACTAAGGTTAATCTGACGGTATATTACGATGATCCGTATATCCTTCAGCCTGAAATCAAAAAATCACCCCAACCACCATTGACAATATTACAAAGCGGGCATCATTTGGAATTCATACCTACGGACGAGCCGTTTACATTATTGCTGACTACCCTGGATGAAAGCAACATCATTTTGAATTATGATGTTTGCTGTCAGGAAACAGAAGTGGAATTACCAGAATATATTCGTGGGGAGTATTTGATAAAATTAATATTTGACGGAGTTAGCTACCGAGGGTATATTTTCTTTGAATAAGCTATCTCGTTCCAATAATCCTCCATTTACGGTTTTATTATATCTAACAATTCTGCTACTTGGGGAAGTAATAAGACAACTTTAGGGCAGCTCTCAAGATGTAAAAACTGAATATATAGAATATAAAAATGTTGCATACAGCAGGATCATAAGTCTACGATGATAGATGATCAATCCTGCTGGAGTATGATACCTAAGCAATCAATATAAAAAATATTATAGAATAAGTAGACCTCACTACCAAAAGGCGTAACTTCCAAGAGACGTTAGACTCCAGGGCAAAAACAATCTATATTATTAAACAGATTCTGTCAACAATGAAACCAAAATTATTAGACAGCTTTGACATCGACCTGATTACAAAAGAGGGTATGTCCGAATTGTTTGGTGGAATTGGTCCCGACGTAGTTAATGGCGGATCAAAATGCAACGTCATTAATAACGGGAATGAATGCGATGTCATCAACAATTCCACCTCGGACAACTGTAGCCTCATCAATCAGGCAAATAATTGTAGCTTGATCAATAACGATGTATCGTGCTTGAAGACGCAGCTGCCACCAGAGACTCCTCCGCAGACTCTAGGCTAATGGTACAGATATCAATCGTCATTGATAGAATTGCTTGATGATACATGGCAATTTGAAACGCTAAGTACTAACAAAGTAGAAGCCAGAAAGAATATAGTTTCTTAATTTATAGGATTTCTGGCTTCTTCAAGCAGAACATCATAAAATGAAATACAAAAAAAGCAGATACCAAATCTGTCAGCCCATACATTCAGGGGTAATATTGTGTACCAGCGGTTTGAGCAATCGCCACATATTATTATCTTCTGAGATCTATACAATCTATGAAAGAGGGGATATTGAAAAATTAGAGAAATCCTTTCCTAAAATATTTCAAAGATTGAAAGAAGGTCAATTCATCGTTGAGAAAGATGTAGACGAAAAGAAAAAAGCTCTACTGAAAATCAAAAGTAATTGGGAAGACAAAAAAATGTATCAATTGATAGTCAATCCTACTTTGGACTGTAACCTCTCATGTTGGTATTGCTACGAAAACCGTGTAGCAAAAAGTTCCGTGGACGAGGAGACAGTAAGAGGTATAGTAAAAAATATCAAGTCACATTTTGAAGTGCAGCCGTTCACTTTTTTGAAACTGTCATTCTTCGGTGGAGAACCGTTCTTAAAACCTTTAGCTATAAAAACATTGGTTAACGAAGCATCGCTTTTTTGTGATTCAAAATCCATAAAGCTTCTGCTTGACATTACAACCTACGCAACCGTAATTACCAAAAGTCTATTGGAAGAATTGAGAGACCATCAATGTATATTTCAAATCACACTTGATGGTAACAGAGAACAGCACAATAAGATAAAGTTCACTGAAAACAAGAGTTTCGAAGCTTACGGGGCTACTCTCAAAAATATAAAAAGAATCCAGTCTGCCATAAATAATTCCTTCATAGCCATTAGAATCAATTTTGACGAAGAGACCTTGAAAGGCTTCGATTCTATACTAAATGACATTGATGGTTTAGACAGATTGAAGACAAAAGTCATTCTAAAAAAAATATGGCAAGTAGAAGATGATAAGATTGACAAGCAACTGGTTTACGACATAATCAGCCGACTTTTCAAACACAATTTTGTAGTCGATTATAACAGTCAAATGGGCCCCTGCTTTGCAGACAAGAAAAATGAAGCTGTTATAAATTTTGATGGAAATGTGTTCAAGTGTACCACCATTTCGACATTCAATGAGCAAACAGCATTTGGTCATTTAGATAATAGCTCAGGAAAGATCATTTGGAAGGAAAAGCAAATAGAATCTTTAAATTCACAGCAAGTAAAAAAGGAATGCTTGGACTGTGCTTATTTTCCAACTTGCGGTGGGCCATGCAAGATGAAATGCCTGGCAGAGAAAAACTGGACATGCAGCTGGCTGAAGGATCCCGACGGACTAAAACAGCAGGCAAGGACCCAATTTGAGATTGAATACATCAAAAGTAAAATAATAAAGAGTTACACAAATGCGTAAGACAGTATTTTACATAGCTATTTGGGCTATGCTAATGTGCTTCGGAAATTTGAGGGCACAAACAGAAGTGAGGCTCCGTGTAGCTACAAGCGACCTGAAACCTGTAAAGCATTAGAGGTCAGTTTACTGCGTTCGGACACTGTCGTGAGCCTCGTTGTCATGGAATCCAACGAAAAGACGGTAACACTGCCTTACGCGGGCGAATACGCCATTGAATTCGATAGTCCAGGTTATGAGCCTCTGCTGACTACACGCAACCTATCAGAGAACTCTTTGGTAAGTGTCACCCTGCAGCAGATTCCTGTGGGCCTGGAAGAGGTGATAGTAGACGGAAGATCTCTGCCGAAGACCACAGCCACGGGACAGATCTATACGCTGTCGGGCAAGGCAAAGAAATCCGGTAATCCCTTCATAGCTCTCATGGAGATACCGGCCCTGCAGGTAGATATCGCCGAACAGTCGGTGAGTATGAACAACGGTGATAAGCCGTTGATTCTGGTCAACGGAAAGCTCGTCAACTCCGGTATTGCCCCCATAAACCCGCAGGACATTGCGGCCGTCGAGGTAAACGAAGTGGTAAGTGCAAGGTATCTCCAAATGGGCTATACTTCAATGGTGAACATCGTGTTGAGGAAGAACCGGCCTATGTACGTCTATACGGAATGGCGGACGCGCCACGACATTCCCACGCGCGAAGGATTCGGCGGCGTAAACTTCGAGGTAGGAAGAAAGAAGTTTTCCATTTACGGCAGCGTGTTCGCCTACTACACTCTGCATGACAAGACAGAGAGTTCTATAACCGAGAGAAACGGCGAACAGGGGAAGATATACGATGGATATGGCAAGAACAACGAACACAGGTTCGTATACGATGTCATAGCACAATGGCAACCCAACACAAGCGACTATTTCTCTGTTTTAATGAACCCATCCTGGGGACACGAGGATGGAATGGGCAGATACGTCGGCACTTACGACAATAAAGTTACCAGCCCTATGTCGATAACGACAGACAGCTGGAACAGGTCACGCTTTTACAATTGGTCCGTATACTACGAACATAACTTCATAGACAAGAGCAGTTTCTACCTCTATGGCATCTATCAGCACGGGGCAAACAACGACAAAAAATTCAGAACTGAGGATGATGGGGAGGGGCTTTTCGCCGACTCTATAAGCCAAGGTAACAAACAGGACGTTGTCCGTCTGACGATGAATTATTCGACCGACAAACAAAAGAAGAGAAGGTTCGACATGGGAAATGTGCTGACTTGGAACAGAACTGCGTTTGACGATTTCGCACAGTTTCCAACGCTCCGCAAGAAAGTGTACCAATTGCAGAACTACACTTATGCCACGTATTCCGACTCATGGAAAAAACTCTATTACATGGCTTCCTTGGGAATGGACCGCATCAACGTGAGGGTTGAGAACAACAGCAATGCCTATTGGAGGCCGAGAATCTCAACTTCACTCTCCTACAGACTGGCCAACACGCAACAGTTGCGCTTGAGCTATTATCTGAACAACAGCCTGCCAGCACCTTCCATGCTCGTCAGTTTCAACACTTCAACCAATCCCTGGATGCGCAGAGAAGGAAATCCATGGCTTGTGCCTATACGCCGAAATACAGTCACGCTCGCACACAGTTTTTATAAGGGGAAATGGACCCTCCTTTCAAAAATAAATTATTCCCAGTACAACGATATGATTGAGTCGTACATACGACAGGAAGGTGACTATCAGGTACAGTCGTACCGCAACAACGGAAATTACAGATCTTTGGAGATTAACTGCAATCCTCAGCTGCGTATCAACAATCTCAAAGTCTCGGCAACCGTCTACACGCTATGGGACCGATACGATGACCGCCCGACAAAGAACGAAATCGGTGCCAACGCGTGGCTGAAATGGGATTTCGGACCATGCTACCTATACAGCAGGTTCGGCTGGCGCAACCACAGATATTCGGAATATTCATCAACGCACTACAAAAACCCCATTGAAGCCAATGTGCAGATAGGATGGCAAATCAACAAGCAGTTTTTTATATCTGTGAGCATGCCTTATTATTGGGGCATACGCAAGGACATCACAACGGTTCGCTCCGGTTCATATTATTCTCGGATAGCAACAAAACACAAGAGCGCAAGCCTGAGACCGTGGATTCTATTCGCTTGGACATTGAGGAAGAACCCCAAAGAATCGCTCAGACACAGGATGCCGGGACAATAGATATTATGGACATTCCCCAACACAACGATCTGCCAGACGTGCAAATCCAATTTCGAATCGGCCCTGCTCAAGATAGTAGAAGTAAGAAAGGATAAGGAACGTTGGCATGAACTTATAGAAACAGTTAAAAGGAAATAGCCATGCAGAAAAAAGTGATTCTTCTGATTCTTCTGATTTTGTTGTTGTCCTGCCTGGGTCTTTCCGCCCAAATCGTAAGGGGGACGGTGACCGACGGCAGGGGGAATCCTCTGACCGGTGCCGTTGCCACCCTACAGGACAGGGGGGGAAGACGCTCGATAAACGCGTATGCAATGACAAGGGCGAGTTCGACTTCAAGCTTCCGGCGGACAATGATTCGCTACAGGTCTGTATCACGTTTATAGGATTCGAGCCCCTGACCGTAACGGTGCCAAAAGGCGGTGAGCAGCTTGATCTTGGAAACCTAAAGATGGTGGAATCGTCAACCGAGCTCGGAGCGGTGACCGTTAAAGCCGAAGCCGGTCCCGACCGCACTTATTACTTCCCGAATAAAGCCATGAAAGAACGGTCGGCCGACGGCTACGAACTAATCAACAAACTGATGCTGCCCGGCATCAAGGTAAATGCGATGAAGGAATCGGTGTCTACGGTGAACGACGGCAGCGTGCTGATATTGATCAACGACAGGGAAGCTACAAGAGAGAAAATGCTTTCGCTGCGTCCGAAAAACGTCACCAAGGTGGAGTTCATCGATATGCCTGGGGCTGAATATGGTAACCGCAACGCGGAGAAGGTGATAAAAATCACCACCAAAGCCGCCCCCGACGGGATTTCAGGCGGACTGAACCTCAACGACGCGCTTACCATCCTGAGAGGCTTTAACTCCGGTTATCTCTATTACAACCGGGGACGGTCGGAATTCTCCTTCGATGCCAATTACTTCCACAGCTATACCAACAGCTCCAAGAACATCATTGATGAGAAAACGGCTTACGCGTTCGACAGCGGACCGCACGACCTCGCAAGGAACGGGCTAAAAAGCAAATGCTGGATCAACCAAAAGCACGTCGGGATGAGCTACAACTACACTCAGCCACAAAAGGATATTCTGGAAATGGGCATCTCCTACTTCGACTACAACAAGCCGACCGACGACAATTGGAGCATAGCTTCGGAGACTGAACGAGACAACTACTGGTCGAAGTCAAGATACGCCATCGGCAACAAGCTCGTCACAGGCTATCTGTTCTACAAGCACTATTTCAGCGAGAACAACAGTATCTATGCCAATGTGGCCTACACTAACCTGCGGTCCACATACGGCTACTACACCAAAAACTACTCTGATGAGGCGATGAGCAACATGACAAAACAATACGCCTATGATGAGAGGGGCATCTCGAATACATGGAACTCAAGCATATTCCACTACGTGGCGGTGGGGAAAGTGGGTATTTCCTCGGGCGCGAGTTATTTTCACGGTCACCTGAACAACGACTATACGGGCGGAAACAAAGTAAACAACAAGCTCGACAACGATAATCTCTATATTTACAGTCAGGCCGGAGGCAGTATTGGCAAACTGTCGCTTTTGGCAGGTGTGGGCGTGACCTATCAACACGACAAGCAGGGTGATGTGAGCATAAGCAAATGGACACTGCGGCCCTTTGTCAACACATCGCTGAATTTGGGCAAGGTGCTGCTGCGCTACAACTTCTCCATGTTCCCCAACTCACCATCTCTCGGCAGCAAGGCCGACAACATCCAACAGACAAACGAGCATGAGTATAGGCAGGGAAACCCGAATCTGACGTCCTACCGGACCTATTACAACCAAATGATAACAAGCTGGCAGTCAGGACGCTTCTCGGTCTACAATACAACGACATTCAACTACAGTGACAAGCCGATTATGGCGGATGTGCTGCACACCATCATCAACGGCAATGAGGCAATGATCACCACCATATTCAACCATAAATCGGCCCTCTTCGCTTCCGACTACTTATGGATTCAGACGAAAATTATCCCCGACATGTTGACCGCTCAGGGAGGAGTTTTCTTTGCCCATTACAAAAGCGTCGGCAATGACTACAAGCATGAGCTGAACAACCTTAGGTTCGACTTCAGGACCAATCTTGAACTGAAGAAATGGGAGTTCCAGTTTGACTGGACCTCGCACTCCCGCTCGCTCTCCGGCGAGACGATGACCATAAGCCACTCCTCTGTTAATCTCAGCGCTGTTTATCGGATTGGCAACCTGAGAATCGGCTTGTACGGCAGTAACTTGTTCCGCAGCTCCCCCCTTATCACCGACTACAGGACACTCAACCGCAACATGCAGAGAATGTTCAAACTTCGCCTCCATTCGATGGGCAACGAGATATCCATGAGCGTTTCGTGGACTTTCGAAAAAGGTCGCAAGCGACAGAACGAGAGAGGAAACGTGAACACAGGTGGCAGCGAGGACGGAATCATGCAGGCAAATTAACCCTGCTGATTCTCCAATGCCTCTCCAACGGTAAGTAAATGGCAGTTTTTCCAATGGCAATATTTGGCGTTTCCGCAAAATCGTTGTAAATTTGCAAGAAAAAAGGAAAACCATTTGAAGACATCTTCTCGAAATATTGCCTTATTGATCATCACCGCCTTGCTGACAATGTGTCTCGCGGGCTGCCGCGACAAGGCGCTCAATGCCCGGCTCGACACCTGCGACAGCCTTCTCGTAGCCAGCCCCGGCGAGGCATACGGCCGTCTGTCCGCCATGCGCGACTCCGTTGAGCGCCACGCCGGAAAGAGAGACCGTATGCGCTTCTATCTGCTCTTGGCCCAGGCACAAAACAAGACCGATCGGAACATCCTTGGCACCGACACCCTGAAAAGTCTCACACGCTTTTTCAGTCGCCCTAACGACAAGATGATGGCCTACTACATGTTGGGCAGCAAATACCGCGACTTGGGTGACG
The DNA here is from genome assembly GCA_900322035.1 of uncultured Prevotella sp. Taxonomy (GTDB): domain Bacteria; phylum Bacteroidota; class Bacteroidia; order Bacteroidales; family Bacteroidaceae; genus Prevotella. Next base: position 162,983 of record ONYL01000001.1, on the reverse strand, counting down.
CTCCCAATGCACTGGAAAATTTTCTCAATGCTACAAATGAAGCCGACACGACAAGCGGTGAATGCAACTACGAGCTACTGGGTGTAATTTACTCTCATATCGCTATGGTTTACCATCAGCAGAGATATCCCTCCAAAGAGTTGGAATCATGGAAGATGGCAGCCAGAATGGCTGAGATCGCTCACGATAAGTGGCTTCATGCCGAGTGTATGGCTTTTATGTCGTCGTCATACGCCAATCTGGGCGACTCGGTCAAAGCATTCCACTATCTGCAAAAGGGCTACGACTGTTATATGAAAGCTGGAATGCCAGAGTACGCAGCCGGTACGAGAATTGTATTCATGGATTACTATCTACAGAGAGGGGATTTGAAAAATGCTATGAAATCGTGGAACGAATATAAAGACAAATCCGGCCTTTTCGATTCTACGGGACAAATTAAGTCTGGCAAGGAGACGGCTTACCTTTATTTAGCAAGGCTTTTTGAAAAATCTTCCCAACTCGACTCTGCGGTCTTCTATTATCGTAAAACGGTAGTGGGCCATCCCAGCCTTATGGCCAAGGAGAACTATTACCGCGGACTAATGGGCGTGTATCATCGCCTGAATCGTTCAGACTCCGTTTTCAAATATGCCCGGCTTTATGCCGATGCCAACGATTCGGCCAATCTTCACAATTCTGCCAATGAGGTGAGTAGAATAGCGGGTATTTACAATTACTCGGAGGCACAGCGTCAACTGCTTAATAAAGTTTCTGAAGCAGAAAGGTTGCATTTGATAATATTTTCAATAACACTCTTCTTTATAATTTTTATTTCCTTCATAGTTCTGCTTTTCAAAGCCCGTATTAAGAAAGAACGCGAGCAAGTAAAGCTTTCAAATCAGACTTATTATAATCTCCTCCAAGAATATTCATCCCTGATGGAAGAATTGGATTATCTCAAAACAAACCAAGACAAGCTTATACTGAATCTTGGAAAACTCAAAAAGGAGAAGGAAGAAAAGATAGCCGCATTGCAGTCAGAGCTCTCCGCCTATTACGGGAACATGAATGTCTCATTATGGGAAGACCAATACCGACTTTACAACCATACTATCGTGAAGCAACTGCATGATCAGGCGACAAAAGGCATGGAGATTTCAGACTGTGAATGGAATGAGTTAGAGAAATACATCGCCAAGACTTTGCCCGATTTCCATAACTTTGTACTATCATATGAAAGCAACATGACTATCAACGATTATAAGGTTTGCATGTTGACGAAACTTCACTTTATACCGTCGGAAATTCTTGTATTACTTCATGTGTCCAAGCAGCAAGTTTCCAATATTAGGAGTAAACTCAACAAGTTGCTTTTCAACGAAAAAGGTACAAAAAACTTTGATTCCAATATTCAGAAAATATAAAGTGTCTCAAGTTTCCGAAGCTCGGGGTGTATATCGTTTGGTGAGGTTGCGTGCAATTGGTTGTCGCCATGTGGAGAATCGAGTTTCAAAAGTCGCGCTTTTCTGAAAGAATAACTCGCAAAATCATCTTGAAAATGAGTGGAATCATCCATTTTTGATTAAAATATGTTATTTTTGATAACAAAAAGAAGAAATGATGTTCTTTATTAAAAAAATATCATTACCTTTGCAATGTGTTTTTCATAGTATTAGATTTAAGGTTAACAAGGTTGGAGTACAGCGGTACTCCTTTTTTTGTATATTTAGTTTTCTTCTTCTCTGCTATGAGTAACTGCCCGTCTCATCATCCCGGAATCAACAGCATGGGAGGCTTATAAGGTTCTCACACGAAAATATCTGGCTGAAAAATTTGAATATTCGGTTAAATTCCTTAATTTTGTAACTTGTACTTTAATATGCTTGGAATATGGGAACCAGTTCCGAAACCAAAGACGAATTATTGTTGATAGCTGAGCAACATATCTTGGACTTGTCCAATCCTGACGACCAACAGCCATGGGTAGCACTACAGCTGTTCTGTATGAATCAGAGGCAGATAGCCGAAGAACTGAAGAACAGGAATTTTGAAACTTTCGTTCCCTTGGAATGGGTGGTGACGGAAAAGAAACCTGGTCAACGGGTGCGGGTGCTACGTCCTGTCGTGAGGAATCTGCTGTTTCTGAAGGCAAAGATGCCTGACGATTTGTTGAGGAAGGAGATGTCCGAAATAAAGTTTCCTGTGCGTTTGCTGCGCAAATCAAAAGACAGTAATGAGTTGGCCAAGATCCCAGCATGTCAGATGTATGATTTTCAGGTGATGTGCAATCCGGAACTCGTAGGCAGGAAAATTATCTCCACAGAAGAAGCTAAATTGAAGAAAGGGCAACCGGTGATGGTCACTCATGGCCCCTTGAAAGGTCTTAAAGGGCGACTTGTCAGAGCCAGCAAGAAATATTACCTGCTCAAAGAGATTCCTGGTATCTCGGTGATGCTGAACGTTTCGAGGTGGTGCTGCCAACCCATTGAATAAACAAAATAGGCTGTTGTTGCCCCTCGGCACTTGTTGGGCGAAACCATGCAGGCTGTATTCCATATTGTGGGATTCAGCTTTTTTGATGCCCATTTGTATTGTGCCGTTATTTCATAGTCTGTTGGTTGCGTCATATCTTTTCCCGTGTAAGCCAAACTTTATCCAGTTTTAAGAATGGAGACGCATCTGTTTGTTGTGTATTTACGTTTGCTGCATTCTGTCTGCATTGGTACCTGTGTCGCTGAAGGCAACGACTTTGTTGATTTAAGTCTGAACCATTGTTTATTCATCCCGGCTTCCATACGGTGCCCCGTGGGCTTGCTTATGGCGCCCCGCGGGGAGGCTTCTGGAATCCCGTGGGGAGGCTTCTGGCGTCCGGGATGAAAAGGCCATTTTGCAGCTGTCTGCATTCGTTGCCGGACGTGTCATTGAATGCTCTATGTTAGGACTGGAAGCAAGATTGTGTCCTGACCGGACATTTCGCCTGGTGTTCAGGAATGTTTACCAAGGATTAATAACATCCGCAAAGAGTGGCGGGATAACTTTGTAGACGGGCATAAAGGGAGAGAGTCTGATGGGTTGAGATATGGGCTGGTGGAAAAAACATCGGCACGGTAGGATGTTGAACTTACCGTGCCGATGTCTTAGCTATTTGAACTATTCGCTTAGAATTCTGAAGTGAAGTGGAATTTGATGTGTTTGAAGTCCTGTTGTGCCATGCTCAGTACGTAGCTGCTGTCGGCGAGGAAAACGTCGCGCCCGTCACGGTCTTTGGCCATATACTGATATTTACGCTTCTTGAAGTTGTCGAGCTCAGCTTCGTCGTCGCTCTCTATCCAACATGCCTTGTAGAGGTGGACAGGCTCCCACCGACACTTGGCGTTGTATTCATGCTCAAGGCGATACTGGATGACCTCAAACTGCAACTGGCCTACGGTGCCGATGATGCGGCGGTTGTTGAACTGGTTGATGAAAAGCTGGGCAACGCCCTCGTCCATCAGCTGTTCGATGCCCTTTGAAAGCTGTTTGGATTTCATTGGGTCGTCGTTCTCGATATACTTGAACATCTCGGGTGAGAAGCTGGGCAGCCCCCGGAAATGAATCTGCTCGCCCTCGGTCAGTGTGTCGCCGATCTTGAAAATACCATTGTCGGGCAGACCAACAATGTCACCGGGATAGGCTTCGTCGACGGTGGACTTGCGCTGGGCCATAAATTGAGTGGGGGAGGAGAAGCGTACAGTCTTTCCCAACCGAACGTGAAGGTAGGGCTGGTTGCGGACAAACTTGCCGGAGCACACCTTGCAGAATGCGATACAAGAACGGTGGTTGGGGTCGATGTTGGCCGTTATCTTGAAGATGAAACCTGTGAACTTGGGCTCTGTGGGCAAAACCAACCGCTCCTCGGCTTTTGTGGGCCGCGGACTGGGCGCAATCTCGACAAAGCAGTTGAGCAGTTCCTGCACACCAAAGTTGTTGAGTGCCGAACCGAAAAATACCGGGGCGACCTCAGCGCTGCGGTATTGCTCGACGTCGAATTCCGGATAGACACCGTCGATGAGTTCCAAGTCGCTTCGCAATTGGTCGGCTTCACGTTCACCGACGTGGGCGTCGAGTTCTGCCGAATCGATGTCTACAGCTACCTTTTCGGTGACGCGCTGCTTGTTGGGGGTGAAGAGGTTGAGCTGCTGTTCATAGATGTTGTATACTCCTTTGAACCGCGCTCCTTGTCCAATGGGCCAGGATAGCGGCCGTACATGAATGCTGAGCTCCTCTTCCAACTCGTCGAGCAAGTCGAAGGGGTCACGTCCCTCACGATCCATCTTGTTGATGAAGATGATCACGGGAGTATTGCGCATGCGGCAAACTTCCATTAGCTTGCGGGTCTGTGCCTCGACGCCTTTGGCTGAATCGACGACTATGATGGCCGAATCAACGGCAGTCAGCGTGCGATAAGTGTCTTCGGCGAAATCCTGGTGGCCAGGGGTGTCGAGGATGTTGACCTTATAGCCATTGTAGTCAAATTCCATGACGGAGGTAGAAACAGAGATACCTCGCTGTTTCTCGATGTCCATCCAGTCGGATGTGGCCGTCTTCCGAATTTTGTTGTTCTTCACTGCTCCAGCCACCTGTATCTGTCCACCGAAGAGAAGGAACTTTTCGGTCAGTGTGGTTTTACCGGCATCAGGGTGGGAGATGATGGCGAAGGTGCGTCTGCGTTCTATCTCGTTCATTGTTTCAGGGATTTCATGTTGTCCATGCAGGTCTTGAGAGCGTCCATCCAGTAGGGGATGGCAATGCCGAAGGTTTCTTTCACCTTGGTCTTGTCTAAAACACTGTATGCCGGGCGTTTTACAGGCGAGGGAAACTCGTCGCTGTGGCAAGGCTGAATGTCGCAAGCGGTATGGCCCGCGAATGCTGCGATAACTTTCGTGAAGTCGTACCAACTGCAGACACCTTCGTTGCTGAAATGATATATGCCTTCATGACCCTCAAACTTGCGGTTCTCCAATATGTGGAAGATGCAGCGAGCCAGGTCGCCGGCGTATGTGGGCGTACCGCACTGATCGAACACCACTTTCAACTGTGGCTTGGTGGCTGTCAGGCTGAGCATGGTCTTGAGAAAGTTATGGCCAAACTCGCTGTAGAGCCAAGCCGTGCGGAAGATAAGATAGTGGGCTCCTGTGGCTAAAATCTTCTCTTCGCCATGAAGTTTCGTCAGTCCGTAAACACCGGTGGGCGTACCTTTCTGGTCCTCACGGCATGGGGTGTTGTAGGGATCGCCACCAAAGACATAGTCGGTGGAGATATGTACCAGTAGCCCGTCTACTTCCTTCATAGCCTTGGCAAGGTTTTCTGGAGCCTTGGCGTTGAGCGTCTCAACGATCTCGCCAGCCGTCTCGGCCTTATCCACATTGGTCCAAGCAGCACAGTTGACGATGCACTTAATGTTGTTTTCGGCCACCATCTTGCGGATGGCCTCCATATTGGTTATGTCGAGGTGTTGGTAGCCCTCGCAAACGTCAGTGAATAGGTAATGGTCCTTGGAATCGCGGCTGACGAGCTGCATTTCGTTGCCTAACTGGCCATTGGCCCCTGTTACTAATATGTTCATATCTCGATGTTATTACTTTTTTATTTCTTTTTCTCTATGATTGAAAGTCCTGCCTTGCTGTTGGCTTGACTTCCAGTCGGTTGGGGTAGCCACCTCAGAGTTGCATGTCGTCGTCAAACTTCAAACCCTCGTCGCGGTCCTTCACATAGTAATCACTTAGCATTCCAATGAAGGTTGTAATTTCCTTCAAGGCGGCCTGTGTGGCTGGCGTGATCTCCTTGTGTTGCAGCTCGAGCATCATTTTCCCGTAGAGTGCGTTCATGCAAGTTTCTATCTCGCCTTCGTCACCCAAGGTTTCATCGGCTCGCTTGTTGCGGCTTCTGAGCTCCACGATGAATGGCAACACTTTGTAGTATTGAGCGTTGTAATAGGGGAACTTGTCCGACTGCAACAGCCGCTGATGCAGGTCGGCCATGTCTTCAAGGATGACCTTGTTGATCTGAAGGTGTCCCTGCTCCCGGCATCCTTCCTCGTTCATCATGCGAATGAGATTGCCAAACCAGTCGGCCTCTTCTTCCTTCTGTTCGTCGGTATAGTCGGCAAACTTACTGATATACTCTCTCTCGATGAGCGGCAGATGACAGCCGTAGGCTCTGATCAAGTCTTCGATCTGCCACATGTAGAGCAGATATTCGGCGATGGACTTTTTTCTGATTTCTTTTGCTATATACATAACGGATGTCTTATGGAATCACAAGAATGAACAAAACGGGTTCAGAATGATGGCAAGTGGTAGAGGTTGAAAGCTGTCCCGATGATGCACACCAGTGAGAAAATGACCACTAACGTGCCAATGATGCGGTTGATGATGAGTATTCCCGTATCATCAAACTTGTTGCGGATTTTGTCTACAAGCCAAGTCAGTCCGTACCACCATAGCAGTGCCCCAAACAAAATGCTGGCAAATCCGAGAATCATCTCCAAGGGATGATGAGGAATAACGAACGCAAAGAGGGCGAACGTCGACATGAAAAGAAAGATGATGAGCGGATTGCTGAACGTCACGAGGAATGCCGTGATGCCGTTGTGCCAAAGAGTTCCTTTCTGATTGGCGCTCTTGTGGATCTGATTCTTGGGTTTCGTCATGAAGGTATAGATGCCGAAAAGCAACAGCAAGAGCGAGCCTGCTATCTGAAGATAGAATTTGTATTCCGGATTGTTGATAAAGTCGACGACAAATGACATGCCAAACCCCGTGAACATAGCGTAGATGATATCGCTGACGGCAGCGCCCACCCCCGTTATGAATCCATACCAGCGCCCCTTGTTCAGTGTGCGTTGTATGCAAAGAATGCCCACGGGACCCATTGGCGCCGAAGCGATGATGCCAATGAGGATTCCCTTGAGAATCATGGCAAACAAATCGATTTGAAAAAGAGATGTCATATTCGACCGCAAAGTTACTAAATTTAATTGATATTCATTGATAATCGATAGAAAATGTTGAAATCCAATAACGCCTGGATAAAAAACAATCGAAAGAGTTGGCGGTTACAAATCTTTTTTTTAATTTTGCGTATAATTGTTTACACTTGACTAAATCCGAAAACTATAACATATTTAACGAAATGGAAACAAATAACGAAATGAAGCCATATGTGATTGGCTTGGATTTGGGTGGAACCAACTCAGTGTTTGGTATTGTTGACAGCCGCGGCGATATTAAGGCTACGACGGCAGTTAAGACTCAGGCCTATGAGAAGGTCGAAGACTATGTGAAGGCTTGTGTCGACGCCGTGCAGGTGATTATCGATCAGACGGGTGGCATTCAGAACATCAAGGCAATGGGTATCGGTGCGCCTAATGGCAACTACTATACAGGCTGCATAGAGTTTGCGCCTAACTTGTCGTGGGGACACAGTGGCGTTGTGCCTTTGGCTGAAATGTTCTCCAAGGCTTTGGGCATTCCTGTGGCACTGACCAACGACGCCAATGCCGCCGCAATCGGCGAAATGACCTATGGCGTAGCTCGTGGCATGAAAAACTTCATCATGCTTACGCTCGGCACAGGAGTTGGATCTGGCATTGTGATCAATGGGCAGATGGTTTATGGCAGCGACGGTTTTGCCGGTGAGCTGGGCCATGTGATCATGGTGCGTGAGAATGGCCGTGCCTGCGGCTGTGGCCGCACAGGCTGTCTGGAGGCTTATTGCTCGGCTACAGGTGTGGCGCGTACGGCACGCGAGTTTCTGAAGGAATCGGCTGAGCCTTCATTGCTGCGCGACATGAAGCCCGAGGACATCACTTCTCTCGATGTGAGCCTGGCCGCCGCCAAGGGTGACAAGCTGGCCAAGCGCGTCTATGAGTTCACTGGTGAGATGTTAGGTGAGGCATGCGCTGACTTTGTGACATTCTCCTCTCCCGAGGCTTTCGTGTTCTTCGGTGGCCTGACCAAGGCTGGTGACCTGCTGATGAAACCTCTGGAGCGCAGCTATCGTAAGCATGCACTGCCCATCTTCCGCGACAAGCCCAAGTTCCTCGTGAGCAGTCTCGACGGATCAAGCGCTGCTGTACTCGGTGCTTCTGCAGTGGGTTGGGAAATCAACAAGTAAGTCTTTGATTCTTTCAGACAGCTACTTCCTGTCGGTAACTTGTTGGAGCTAATCCGGTTGAGAAGTATGGTTTGTACCTCAAGGGGTATAGGCTTTATGACTTCCAAATGGGAAACTAAATAAAAACGGGATTTGGAAACCTCTTGGATTCCAAATCCCGTTTTTATTTTGATGTCTAATGTTTGTTCTGGAGACCTTTGTTGACTCTATTGTGCCATGAGACGGTCTATTTCATGGTTGCCGTTGAGAAACGAACGTGCGTCCATGCGCTTTTTTCCACTGAGCTGCAGCTGGCCAATTTCCAGCCATTGGTCGGCGCAGGCGATGAAGAGCCTACCTTTTTGTTCACGGATTTCACCAGGCCGACGGCCATCTGTGGCTTGCCCGGTCTTTTGCGACTCTATGATTTTCAAGGTATTGCCGTCGCTGAGTTTTGTCCATGCGCAGGGATAAGGACTGAGGCCACGAACAAAGTCGTAAACCTTCTTTGCCGGTTGGTCCCAGTTGATCCGGCATGTCTCCTTGAAAATCTTTGGAGCCGGTTTGAGTTCGGTTCCTGTCTGACCGACGATCTCACTTTGGTCGATGCTCTCAATGTGGCCGTCGGAAGTCAGTATCTTGTCCACAGTCTCTATGCAAATGTCGGCGCCTAACTTCATCAGTCCGTCGTAGACATATTCCACGTTGGCATCATCGGGTATGGGGAAATGCTTTTGCGCGATGATACGCCCCGTGTCGATGTCCTTGTCGAGGAAGAATGTAGTTACACCTGTCTCGGTCTCACCATTGATGACAGCCCAATTGATGGGGGCAGCCCCGCGGTATTGTGGCAACAAGGCGGCATGTACGTTGAAAGTACCCCATCGCGGCATGGCCCACACCGCCTCGGGCAACATCCTGAAAGCTACCACTACCTGCAAATCGGCCCGCCACTGGCGTAGCTGTTCCAGGAATGTCGCATCTTTCATCTTGACGGGCTGCAACACAGGTATGTTGTTGGCCACTGCATATTCCTTCACCTCCGAGGGCTGGAGTGTGTTTTGATGTCTGCCTACTGGCCGGTCGGGCTGGGTCACCACTCCGACAACATTGTAGCCTCCCTCCACAAGCCGCCGCAAGGAACCTACAGCAAACTCGGGCGTACCCATGAAAACAATTCTTAGATCTTTCTTGTCCATGCTGCAAAATTAGAAAAAATATTCTATACTCTTTCTTCTCAAATCATAATTCTCACTTTCAGTCCATACTTTGGGCACAGTTGGGCTGTTACTAATCGGTTATCGAAATAAGTGCTTTTGCTTATATCCGGCTAATATAAGTAACTGTACTTATATTTCAGTAGTATACCCATTAGGATGGCAATGCCAAAGCTGAGCAGCGTTCCAGCCAATACATATTCGGTTTTAGGCCTTTCGTTGTCTTTGAAACGGAGTATGGATTTGGCAGCGATAATGAATCCTATGGCTTCAAACTCGCCTAAAAGGACAAAACACAGTGTAAGCAGACGTTCCAATGAGCCAATGAGTGCGCCGGCTTCCCTTGTCTGTGAGCAGGAACGAGTGTTGCTGTCCATGATGTGGTAGTCGGACAGAATGAGTTTAATGAGGATGTTGGTAGGCTTCGACAGAAGAAGAATCGTCAGCAATATTGGGAATAAATGCAAATGGCCGACGTTGAAAAGCTCGTAAAACTTGTTGGACCAATCACTGGAAAAATGAACCGCAATCACAACCATAACACAGAGGTGGAGAACCTGGTCGGCAATGAAGATAGGCGTTAGCTTCTTTTGTGATGGTTCTACGATGGTCTTTCCCCAGTCAATGAGAATGTGACTGCCCCACAAAAGTATGAAGTAAGGAAAGAAACCGAGTCCACCCCCCACCATATCCCATGATAACAATGCGATAACCAGACTGTGAAAGTAGAGTGACTTGCTTTTAAACTTGCGTTGTAGTTTTTCTTGGCATGATTTGTCGGTTTGGCAATAGAAGTCTCCAACAACATGTGCCAACACTAACTCGAACAAAATAATCAGATTCATTTGCAAAGCTTCGTAATTTCTGTTTCAAAAGTCCTCACGGCGTACTCTATGGCATACCAAGAGGCTTGTATGGCGTGCTGGCTGACAGCACTTTGCGTGATGCCTAATAAGGCTGCGATACTATCTACTTTCATTCCGAGCAGTTTGTAGTAAACTACATTGGCCTGCCGGCTGGTGATCTTGTTGACTAAAGCATCGATTAAAACGCAAATTGCATTAAGGTCAATGAATCTTGGCTCATCCTTGGCGCATAATACTAATGTTCCCCTTGTCGTGGGCGTCTTAAGGTCAATCTGTCTCCCGGAAAGGTAGATGGCTTCTCCGTCCATCACATCGTTCTGACGATCGATGGTGCGCATTGTGCCTATGCCTATGGCTATTCTTGCCCCATAGACAGAGAGCTGGGAATTTTCATCTTTTATAATAGGCAGGTCAAGGGCCTTTAAGCGCGTCTTGAGCAACAAGGCGATGCGCAGAGCTTTCTCGGGCCTTGGCACCACACATTCAACAAAGTCTCCTCGGGTCAGCCTTCCCCAGGCCGAAGGATCGATTTGCCGTATCTCCGAAATGAAGGCGTTGACGCTGTCGCGTAGTTCCACCATTCCTTCTTTAGTCAGCTTGGTCGAATCTACAACGTCAGCAGATATCGTCGAAACTATCATACTGCAAAAATATTTTTAGGCAAAAATAAGTAAAAATACTTATATCTCAAAAATATAAGTAGAAAAACTTATTCTTATTAATAATAGGATGAAAGTTTGCCCTTAATGCCTCCGCCACTTCATCATTCTTTCTAAGTCGTTACTGAAAAAGCAATCTTAAAGAAAAATCCAGCTTTCTTTTCGTGATTGGAAAAACTTTTGTACTTTTGTGAATAAGAAGTAAAATAAAACATCAATGACACAGGAAGAAGACATAAAAAAGGCAGTAGACGTGCTTCGTAAGGGAGGCGTCATTCTTTATCCTACCGACACGGTTTGGGGAATAGGCTGTGATGCTACCAATGTAGAAGCTGTTAAGAGAGTGTATGACATTAAGCATCGTGATGATTCTAAGGCGTTGATTTGCTTGGTCGACAGTGAGGCGCGGCTTCAGCGCTACGTTCGCGATGTGCCCGACGTAGCCTGGGAACTTATTGATTCTGTGACCAAACCTACCACGCTTATCCTTGATGGAGCAAGTGGATTGGCCGAGAATCTTATTGCAGAAGATGGCAGCGTAGGCCTGCGCATCACAAAGGAAAAATTCTCGCACGACCTTTGTTACCGCTTTCAGAAACCACTTGTGTCCACCTCTGCCAATATTAGCGGCGAGCCTGCCGCACAAAACTATTGCGATATCTCGCAGGACCTGCTTGACAGCGTTGACTATGTCTGTTGGACACGACGCCAGGAACATTTGCCACACACACCCAGTAGCATTATTAAACTGAAGAAGAACGGAGAGATAACAATTATTAGAAAATAAGATGACCAGCAGTGTAGTCAATTGGACCATCAACAAGGTGCCCCGGCATCAACTTACCATTATTCTTGCCGTAGTGGTGGGAATCTTGGCATCGTTTGCTGCCTATATCTTGCATTGGATTATTTCGCAAATCCAGCTTCTACTTACGGCAGGATTTAATCGCGAAACGTCCAACTTGCTTTATCTGCTCTTTCCTGTTATTGGTATTTTCTTGACGATGCTCTTTGTGAAATATATCGTCAAAGACAATATCTCTCATGGTATTACCAGGGTGCTTTATGCGATCTCTACAAAGCAGTCGCGGCTTAAACCTCACAATATGTGGTCTTCGGTCATAGCCTCAGCCATAACAATTGGATTCGGTGGTAGTGTGGGAGCCGAGGCGCCTATCGTGTTGACTGGGTCTGCCATCGGCAGTAACCTCGGCCAGCTCTTCAACCTTGACCGGAAATCGCTCATGCTCCTCTTGGGATGCGGTGCTTCAGCAGCTATTTCGGGAATCTTCAAAGCACCTATTGCAGGACTTGTCTTCACGCTTGAAGTGCTGATGATAGACTTGTCGATGGCCTCTCTTGTACCTATTCTTACCTCAAGCGTAACGGCCACTGTGCTAACTTATATACTATCGGGACAGAGATCGATGTTTGATTTCCAATTGGATTCTGCCTGGCAGGTAGACCGTGTTCCGGCAACCATTCTCTTTGGCGTGTTCTGTGGCTTCTTATCGCTTTATTTTATTCGAATGATGACTGCCTGCGAAGGTGTCTTTGCTCAGCTTAGCAAATATCCTTATACCAAGCTCCTCTTAGGTGGGCTCGTATTGAGTACGCTCATTTTCTTGTTTCCTTCTCTTTATGGCGAGGGGTACAATTCCATCAGCATCCTACTCAATGGCAAGACTGATGCCGACTGGGATGTGGTGATGGACCGATCACTATTTGCCAGTCACGGTGGATTGCTTTTGGTATACATAACGGGTGTCCTTTTGACCAAGATTGTCGCAACCTCTTCGACCAATGGTGCTGGTGGATGTGGTGGTACCTTTGCGCCTTCATTGTTTGTGGGGGCATTTGGCGGCTTCCTTTTCTCCCGACTCTGGAATATCTATCAAGTGGGAGTTTACATTCCTGAGAAGAATTTCACTCTCTTGGGCATGGCTGGTGTGATGGCTGGTGTAATGCACGCCCCCCTGACAGGAATTTTTCTGATAGCAGAGATCACTGGCGGCTATCAGTTGTTTGTTCCGCTTCTTATCGTGGCTGTTGTCTCCGTGATGACTATCAGCATTTTCGAGCCGCATAGCATCTATGCCATGCGATTAGCGCGGGAAGGAAAACTGGTTACTCATCACACAGATCAAAGTGTGCTCACGCTGATGAGTCTTGATTCTGTGGTAGAACGTGATTTTGTTACCGTCAAGCCGTCAACGCCTATGGGAAAGATGGTGAATATTCTCTCACAGACTCCCACCTCTTTTCTTCTCGTCACTGACGACGGCGGGCATCTTTTGGGAGAAGTAGACCTATTGCAGATTAGGAATGTGGTGTTCAGAACTGAGCTCTATCAGAAATTTACGGTTGTCCAACTGATGACTGATGTAAAAGCCACATTAGGAAAAGACGACCCGATGAGCGATGTCATGAAGACTTTTGAAACTACTGGAGCTGATTACTTGCCAGTAGTGGATTTTGACAATAAACTTGTCGGTTACGTTTCTCGTGTCCATCTTTACGGAATGTATCGTAAGCTTGTGGCTGATTATAGTGCAGAATAATTACAATAGAGTTTTTTAGAAGACATGTTTCTTCAACCTCTTGTCTAATCCTTACAAGTATCCTTTTGTTCTCCCTTCTATCATGTGATGGGAACAGGGATCCTTGGAAGGAAAGGTATTCGACGCGTTTTCATTCGTAGGGGATTGCAACACCAAAACAGCTTCGCGGGTGGGAGTCTTGTTTTCAATTGTTATATATTAAAAACTAAAAAAGCAATCTGCTATTAGCAGATTGCTTTTGAGGTACCTGGCGGAGTCGAACCGCCTTGAACGGTTTTGCAGACCGTTACCTAACCGTTCGGACAAGGTACCGTGGTCACTTCTTTTAAGCGAGTGCAAAGGTACAATAAATATTCGACTCCACCAAATTTTTCTTGCCTTTTTTCTTAAAGTTGTTTTTTTAATAAGTTGATAAAGGTTTATTTCCTTTTCTTTGGCCGGAAGTTATATTCAAATTTTAAGTAGGCGTAGTGGGTGAAGCTGTCCCTCCACGACTCGAGGCGCTGGTAGGCGGTGGCATTGCTGTATTTTTGGTTCTGCTGGTTGATGATGTCGTTCATGCCCAAGCTGATTGTGCCTATTCCCTTCATTACAGAGAGTGATGCCCATGCGTTCCAGATGCAGCGGTGGCGGTTGAAAGCCGCCGACTGGTAGCCGCAGTGAAACTCATCGCTGATGTCGGTGAAGAGTTTGAAGTCGCCCAACTTCAACCACGCCTTTGTGCCGTAGGTGAAGTCCAACGGCTTGTTGTCGAAGTCGGGTGTCTCGGAATAGTGGTAGTTGTTGACCCTAAGCTTTCCGAAGAGCTCAGCGTGGAAATTGTCGGTCTCGTAGGCTATGGACAGGTCGTCGTTGAAGGTGAAGGCACGTTGTGTGTTGCGGACGGGGGGCTGGTCGAAGTCCGTCGCTGTGAGATAGGCGTAAGCGTGTCGCCAGTTGGCCGTTGCCTTGTTTTGCAATCTGACGTAGGCTCCCAAGCTCTGGTCGTAGTCCAGGCTGATTTTCAGGTTGTTGCCGCCTTTCACGTTGACAGGCATCGAGGAGTAGCTGCCCGTTTGGCCATTGTAGACGAGCAGATAGGTGATGGGCGACGACTCGTGGGCGAAGTCCACTATGGTGTTGAGCATGATTTGTTGGCGCGGCAGGATTTTGGTGTAGTTGACGGTGGTTCCGTATCGGCCACTGTTGCGCAGGTCGCGATTGCCTCGCATGATGTTCAGCGGGTCGCGGCTGTCGACATAGTCCACCACCGACGACAGTTCGGGTCGCGTGTTGGCGTAGGAGATCTGTATGTCGATGTTTTGCGTGCGGTCAATCTTGTACAGCCATTTCAGAGACGGGGCGATGAGGTTCGTGCAGCGCGTGGCCGTCGTGTCGAGGCTGCCCCGCTGGTAGTTGAGGTGGTCGTGGTGCCAGCTCCAAGCCATGGAGGGCGTGAGGTGGTTTTTGTTGGTGATGTTGTATGTCATCGAAGCCTCCATGCTGTTGTAGATGGAGTTTTGGTGGGAGCGGAGCCTGTTGGCAGGATCGGCAGCCGTGGGGCGGTAGTCCTCGGGAGCGTTGTTGAGGCTGTCGGCATAGAAGTCGATGTTGTCGCGCGCGAAGTCGTAGCCCAAGGTTTCCGTGAGCCGCAGCGTGAGCCGCGGGCTGAGAACGAATTTGATTTCGGTCTGGATGCTGTTCCTCGACGTGAGCTGGGGGTTGCGTCCCCACTGGTTGACTCCTATGTTGGGCTGCCGTTTGAGGTAGTCGTAGTTGCGGTATACGAGTTGGCGTGTGTTGGAGCTTGTCAGTTGGCTTTGGGCGGTGAGGTCGAGTTCACCCTTGCTGTTGGGCAGGAAGTGCGACCATTGTGCCGACAGCTTGGCCGCGCTCTGGTCGTTGTCGTCCACTTTTTTGCTGCGGCTGCGCAGCTGTGTGTGGTTGAAGAGTCCTGTGCCAGGCTGTGCGCCGAAGGTCTCGTCCATGGGGAAGCTCCCATAGGCGTATGGCTCCTCGTCGTAGCGCGCCATCTTGTATTCCGTCTTGTTGTGGGTTTTGGTGTAGGCAAAGGAGCCTGTGAGTGAGAGTTCGTTCACCGAGTCGGTGTAAACGTCGGCCGAAACCTCAAACGAGGGGTTGAATTCGTGTTTGTAGCTGTGTGTCTTCGAGAGCGTGAAGGTCTGTTGCTCACCGGGGAAATAGTTTTGTGTAGAGGAGTAGATGTCACTCCACTCGTCATGATGACCTAAAAAAGGAGAAAAGGAGATTCTGTTGCTGTCGTCGGCACCCTCTGTTTGCCAATTGTGTGAGAGCGACAGTCCGCCGAATATACCTTTTCCATAGTCGGTGCTGGTGCTTGTCGTTAGGCTGTTATAGTTCATTTTGCACCATTCGTTGATGTTGTTGGCGTTGAGGAGGAACATCATGGGCGACGCGTTGGAGAGTTTGACGCCGTTGGCGTGGGCATAGTAGTGGTCTGTGGTGAGATACTGGGCCTGTGCGGTGCCATAGAATTTGTCCATGAATCCCGGCTTTATCTGTATGTCGAGCACGTTGTCCTCCTTTCCGTCGCTGACGCCCGTGTGGCGGGCAAGCTTGGAGCGGCGGTCGTAGAGCTTCAGCTTCTTCACGATGTCGGCGGGAAGCTGCGTCACTAAAGCCTCGCCAAACGTGTCCTTGCCGTTCATCATCAGCCGGATGGGCTTGTCATTCCAATAGAATCGTCCATCCTTGTGCTGCCTCACTCCCGGCAGCTTGCGCAGCAATTGCAATATCTTGGCGTTGTCCTCCAGCTTGATGGCCTCTGGATTGAACACGATGGTGTCGCCGCTCATCGTGACTTTGGGCAGGTGGCCTGTCACTTCCAAGGCTTTGAGCATGGTGGCGGAGCGTTTCAGCTTGATGTCGCCGAGGTCGATGGTGTCGCTGCTCTCATTGTCGGAGAAGAGGTATTCCGACACGGTCTCGGTTTTGTAGCCAAGAAAGGAGATGCTGATGACGGCGCGCCCCGTGAAGTAGGAGCTCAAGCAGAACAAGCCCAAGCTGTCGGTCGACGTGACGGAGGTTGTCTGTCCGTTGTAGATTTTGACGACGAGCTGTATGTTGGCGTCGGCGATGGGCATTCCGGTCTCTTCGTCGACCACCCTGCCTTTCACGCCGTCGGCTTTCAGGTTGATGGGGAAAACGAGTGACAGCAGCAGGATGAATAGGAAGCAATGGTTGTGGATGCGCATAGTGATAGATTGTGGTGTTGTTTTCAGGTGTAATGTGTACCAAGCGAGGATTCCTGACCAAACAGGCCAATTTCAGGGGCAGCTTGCGGCTGTATGATACCCCGCTGCCGGTCCAAGCCAGCAGCGGGATATGGGGATGTTGAGTCTTGGGAAATCAATAGGCGAAGAGCGGGTAGTTCTTCATTGTGGCGTTGACCTTCTCGCGCACGCTGGCGATGACCTTTTCGTCTTCAGGTGCATTGAGTACAGTCTCGATGAGTTCGGCCACGAGGTGCATCATGTCCTCCTTGGCGCCGCGGGTGGTCATGGCAGCCGTACCGAGGCGGATGCCGCTGGTCTGGAAGGCGGAGCGGCTGTCGTTGGGCACCATGTTCTTGTTGACCGTGAGGTCGGCGGCCACGAGTGCATTCTCAGCCACCTTGCCGGTGAGGTCGGGATACTTCGTGCGCAGGTCCACGAGCATGGAGTGGTTGTCTGTTCCGCCGCTCACCACATGGAAGCCGCGGTCCATCAGGTCCTGTGCCAGCACTGCGGCGTTCTTCTTCACCTGCAAGGCATACTCTTTCCACTCGGGCTGCAGGTTCTCGAAGAAGCCTACGGCCTTGGCTGCGATGACATGCTCCAAGGGTCCGCCCTGGATGCCGGGGAAAACGGCCGAGTTGAGCAGTGAGCTCATCATGCGCAGCTCGCCCTTCTTGTTGCGCTTGCCGAATGGATTGGGGAAGTCCTTGCCCATGAGGATGATTCCGCCACGCGGACCACGCAGTGTCTTGTGGGTGGTGGAGGTTACGATGTGGGCGTATTTCACGGGGTTGTCGAGCAGTCCGGCGGCGATGAGTCCGGCGGGATGCGCCATGTCGACCATGAGCAGTGCGCCCACCTCGTCGGCAATCTGGCGCATGCGCTTGTAGTCCCACTCGCGGCTGTAGGCGGAGCCGCCGCCGATGATGAGTTTGGGCTTGTGCTCCAAGGCCAGCTTCTCCATCTCGTCGTAGTCCACGCGTCCCGTTTCCTTGTTGAGGTTGTAGCCGATGGGGTTGTAGAGGATGCCGGAGGTGTTAACCTTGCTGCCGTGCGAGAGGTGGCCACCCTCGTCGAGGTTCAGACCCATGAATGTGTCTCCAGGTTGCAACACAGCCAACAGCACTGCTGCGTTGGCTTGGGCGCCAGAGTGGGGCTGCACGTTGGCAAACTCAGCGCCGAAGAGCTTCTTCACTCTCTCGCGTGCGAGGTCTTCCGACTGGTCCACAATCTGGCAGCCGCCATAATAGCGGTGGCCGGGCAGGCCCTCGGCATACTTGTTGGTCATGTAGGAACCCATGGCGCGCATCACCTCGTCGCTGACGAAGTTCTCAGATGCGATAAGTTCCATACCCTTCAGCTGGCGCTGATGCTCTTGTTCAATCAAATCAAAGATTTTCTGATCTTGAGTCATGGTTTTTAATTGTTTTGGATGAGTTATTAAATTTAGTGTTCACAAAGCTTTACGTTGTCAATATATTGTTCTTTATCGCAGTAGTGGCATTTCAGGATTCCTTTCTCCTTGTCGATGACGTTGAAGATGGTCTGCATGGGCTCGTTGTTGGTGATGCACTTGGGGTTGTTGCACTTCACGATGCCGCGCAGTTCGTCGGGAGTCTCGACGGTTTTCTTTTCCACCACCTCGTAGTTGCGGATGATGTTGAGCACGATTTTGGGTGCCACAACGCTGAGCCGCGAGATTTCTTCCTCGGTAAAGAACTTGTCTGTAATCTTGATGATGCCCTTGCGTCCGATTTTCTTTGAGGGCAGGTTGTAGCCAATCGTGACCGGCGTGTCCAGTTCTTGAAGCCGTAGCAGGTTGGCCACGTCGTAGGTCTTGTCTGCCGGTATATGGTCGATGACGGTGCCATTCTCGATAGCCGTCACCAATAGTTCTTTCTTAGCCATAGTTGTTATTAATCAATGATAGTCTTGTCGTTCTTTACATCATCCAGGCTGATACCCAGACAGTAGGCATAGATAGCCTCACGGGCATAGAGGCCGTTGCGGGCCTGCTGGATATAATAAGCGTGAGGGTTGTTGTCGACATCGTAGGCAATCTCGTTCACTCGGGGCAGGGGGTGCATGATGCGCATGTTGGGTCTCACGTTGTGGAGCATGGCGTTGCGCAGGATATAGACATCCTTCACGCGCTCGTATTCCATCAGGTCGGAGAAACGCTCCTTCTGCACACGGGTCATATAGAGAATGTCGGCCTGCGAGATGACATCATCTGTGAACTCGGTATGCTCCTCAAACTTGATGTTGTGCTTGCGGCAGTAGATTTTATACTCCTCGGGCATGGCCAACTCGGGCGGCGCAATGAAGTGAAACGTCGGGTTGAAGTGGCGCATGGCCATGATGAGCGAATGCACTGTGCGGCCGTATTTCAAGTCACCTACCAGATAGATGTTAAGATTGTCGAGTGTGCCCTGAGTCTTAAAGATAGAGTAGAGGTCGAGCAGACACTGCGAGGGATGCATGTGGGCACCGTCGCCGGCGTTGACGATGGGCACGGGGGCCACCTCTGAGGCATATTGGGCAGCACCTTCGATGTAGTGGCGCATGGCAATGATGTCAGCATAGTTCGACACCATGAGAATCGTGTCCTTGAGTGTCTCTCCCTTTGCCACACTCGAGGCTTTTGCGTCGGAAAACCCGATAACGCGCGCTCCAAGCCTGTTGGCAGCCGTCTCAAAGCTCAGACGCGTGCGGGTGGAGGGCTCATAGAAAAGCGTAGCCACCACCTTGCCCTTGAGGAGCTCGCGGTTGGGATGCTTTTCAAACTCTTGCGCCATTTGCAGGAGATACATGATGTCGTCTCTTGACAAATCGGCAATCGTCACAAAATTATGTTTTTCCATTTTACAAGTTTGTGGATTTGAAAGTTCCTGTTTTCGACGGCTAAGTTAATCATAATTTTCCATTTATGTGTCATAATTCAAAAGAATTTCTTAATTTTGCACGATTAATGTTCTTTGCGGTGAGTTCTCATCCGCAAAATTAGGCTTTATGAGGAGTTGCCGCCATCCCCAGCGGAAGGGGTGACACCATTAATTATTGTCAGAATTTATGAGAAGAAAGTTTATACATTTCTTGTGGTGGTTGCTGGCTTCCTTAGTCGGTTTTGCGCTCGTGGCCTTCATCATGATATGGAATGGATGGATTGGCTACATGCCTCCCATTGAGGATTTGCAGAACCCTATCGACCGTTCTGCCACTCAGGTGTATTCAAGTGACGGCAAGGTGCTCGGCACTTGGAATGCCGACCGCGAGAACCGGATTGTCATCCCCTATTCGAAGCTCTCCCCTTATCTTGTGCAGGCACTTGTGGCCACTGAGGACGTGCGCTTTTACGATCATTCCGGCATCGACTTCATTGCCCTTGGGCGTGCCATCGTCAAGCGCGGCCTGCTCGGTCAGGTCAATGCGGGTGGTGGGTCTACCATTACACAGCAGTTGGCCAAGCAGCTCTATTCGGGCAAGGCTCATTCCACACTGGAGCGCCTCTTTCAGAAACCTATCGAGTGGGTGATTGCCATCAAATTGGAACGCTATTACACAAAAGAGGAGATCATTGCCCTATATCTCAACTACTTTGATTTTCTCCATAATGCCGTGGGTATCAAGATCGCGGCTAATACCTATTTTAATAAGGAACCCAAGAACCTGACTATCGACGAGTCGGCCACGCTGATTGGCTTGTGTAAGAATCCTTCCTTCTTCAATCCCGTGCGTTATCCCGAGCGTTGTACCGACCGCCGCAATGTGGTGCTGATGCAGATGGAGAAAGCCGGTTATATCACTTCGGGCCAATATGGCGAATATGCCTCACAGCCTTTGGTGCTCAACTTCCATCGTACAGACCATAAAGACGGTTCGGCTACTTATTTCAGGGAGTTTCTACGTCAGTATATGATGGCCCAGCGCCCCAACAGGAGCGATTATCCTGCATGGAACCAGCGGCAGTATGTCATCGACTCCATAGCCTGGGTGCGCGATCCCCTCTATGGCTGGTGCAATAAGAACTTCAAGAAGGACGGCTCGCCCTACAATGTCTATACCGACGGATTGAAGGTCTACACCACCATCGACAGCCGTATGCAACGCTATGCTGAAGAGGCGGTCTACGGACATGTGGCCCGCTATCTGCAACCGGAGTTCGACAAGGAGAAGCAAGGCCAGCCCAATGCACCGTTCAGCGATGCTCTCAAGCCGGAAGAGGTGCGCACCATTCTGCGCAATTCCATGCGCCAGAGTGAGCGCTACCGCAACATGAAGGCTGCCGGATATACCGAAGGGGAGATCATGAAGGCTTTCCGCACACCTACCGACATGACGATCTTCTCCTACCACGGCGACCTCGACACGACGATGACGCCTATGGACTCCATTCGATACTATAAGCATTTTCTGCGTGCAGGATTCATGAGCATGGATCCAAAGACGGGATATGTGAAGGCGTATGTGGGCGGTTTGGACTACAGCCATTTCATGTACGACATGGTAACGGGCGGGCGCCGACAGGTGGGCTCTACCATCAAGCCTTTCCTCTATTCGCTCGCGATGGGCAACGGATTCACGCCCTGCGACAAGGCTCCCAATGTGCAGCGCACCTATATGGTGGCTGGGCAACCCTGGACCCCGCGCAACGGCTCTCATGCCCGCTATGGACAGATGGTCACTCTGGAATGGGGATTGCAGCAGTCGAACAACTGGATTTCGGCTTATTTGATGAGCAAGCTCAATCCCAGCCAGTTTGTTAAGACCCTGCACGACTTTGGTATCAACAGTCCCGATATTCATCCTTCGATGTCGCTCTGTCTTGGCCCTTGCGACGTAAGTGTCGCCGAGATGGTGAGCGCCTATACGACATTTGCAAATCATGGGATACGCACGGCACCGATATTCGTCACAAAGATCGAGGATCAGGATGGAAACATCATTGCGCGTTTCCAGCCTCGTATGAATGAAGTCATCAGTGCCGATGCCGCCAACAAGATGCTTGTCATGCTCCAGGCTGTAGTAGACGGAGGTACGGCAGGACGCCTGCGCTATAAGTTCCATCTTGATGGTGAGATAGGAGGAAAAACCGGTACGACCAACCGCAACTCCGACGCCTGGTTTATGGGCTTCACCCCTCAGCTCGTCAGCGGATGCTGGGTGGGAGGCGAGGACCGCGACATCCACTTCGACAGGATGGCCATGGGACAGGGGGCAACCATGGCCCTGCCTATATGGGCTTACTACATGATAAAGGTATATCGTGACAAGTCGCTGGGTTATTCTCCCAAGGCAACATTCGGCATGTCGGAAGATTACAACCCCTGCTCAAAGGATGATATGGAAGGGGGAGAGAACAGCGATATGGATATCGACGAAGTGTTTGAATGATATTAATGATGTTCCTTCATGGGGCGTGGAAGAGAAGTGAGACAGATGTGCCACTTCTCTTTTTTGTATTTTAATGACAGGGCAAACTTGGCCGATTCAACGGTGTGGCTTGCCGTGCCGATGGTGTCCATGGCTAAGAAGTTTTTCACAGTGACAAAAGCAACGGCGGTTGAGTCGGAAGTGTAGTCTATGTCCTTTATGTGAAAGGTTGCTCCTTCGGGCATGGCGCGCAGCGAGTCGATATCGGCTTGATGCACGTTGCTGGCTGCGTAGATGATCCATTTGCGCGAAGCAGAGTCGACCAGTTGAAGCGCGTCTTTATAATGCCAGTTGAAGTAGGCCGATGCAAAGGTGTCTACGGTTTCCTTAAGCTGGTCTTCTTCCCCCTTGTGAGGCCCGTCGCAGGATGTGAGAGAGATCAGGCTGAAGGATGCCAGACAAAGGCACAGCGAATATAGAGTCTGATGGTGTTGCATGTTTTTGATCTTTTTTTTACCAGAGTCAATCTTTATTTTATCAATTTTTCTTATAAGCAGATGAGTGATGTGAATTCTCACCCTGTCCGTCCTGTGCTTGTTGTATGATTAGATGCGAATAGGCGAAAAGACAGCTCGTGCCGTGGCTACTCATCCGGGCCGCCAACTGCAAGCCCGCCGGTTTCCAAGTGCCGCCCGGTGGGGTGGCAAAAGGAAGCCGACGGGCTTCCAAATGCGAGCCGGTGTCAGTTATCGTAAATTTCAACATTGACTATTGGGTTTTGCGGCATATAACCTCGTCTTGCTCCGGGTGTACAGATAAGACGATAGTCGTCCGGCCCTCAGCATTATTCATCGATTAAGTCGAGCATAATATGTATGTCGCAGCTTGTTACTCCATAAATGAGGAATAACTGACTGTCGTTTTCGAAGGCTTTGCGGATGTCGTGGTTTTCCTTTGCCTTGTAGTTTTTGAAAAGAATCACGGCATCGCTGACTTTTCCCTGAAACCATTTGCTGTAAGCGGCGTTGAGCCAGTCTTGGGATTCGTCTTGTCCGCTTGACAGCAGTCGGTCGTAAGTCTCCTCTGCCTTCTTGGCTTTTCCCTGAAGAAGAAGTCCCCAGGCCAAAGCCCGTCTTACATCTGTGTTGTCGGGATAGCGAAAGTCCAGCTCATAAAGCTTTTGCAGGCCTTCGTCCGACTTGTTGGTCCACAGCAGGCAAATTCCCCATCTGATCTGGTAGGCCACATCGTCCGGCTTCAGCTGGCAGAGTCGGCGGTAGTGGTCTGCGGCCTCTGTGTAGTTGCCTCTTTCCATGTCTATCCATGCCACTTTGGCCAAGGCCGCCTTGTCGTCGGGATATTCTTTGAGGATTCGCTGGTAATTGTCTGCCGCCTCGTCTGTTTTCCCCTGCTTTTCCAGCCAGAGAGCTTTCATGCGCCGTTCACCAAGGGTGAGAGGTTCCTCTGCATAGTGGTCGACTATATCGCCGAGCAGATCAAAGCGATGCCGCTTGACCATGAACTGTTCCAATCTCACCGCCAACTGCCTTAGGGGCGTGTGTCGGAGTAGGGGATGAATGAAGAAGAAACGCCGTTTGTCGCTGTCGTAGTCAAAGGGATTGCTGAAGTCGTCCTTATGGATATAAAGACGGAAAAAACGGTACAGGCTCTGCAGATACATCAGTCGGATGTAGGCAGGCTGAGTCCGCATTCCTTCGGGCTGTTCTGGGCCGAGCATGGCATCCGCGTTTTTCATCATTTCGCGTACGCTTTCGGGCAATTGATTGATGACCGACGACAAGGCAAAGGCGAAACTATAGGCGTCAGAATCGCAGAATGGGGACACTGCGCTGATGCGCTCAATCAGCTGCCGTCCGCCGGGCAGCTTGGCACTGGCCTCGGCTAAACCCGGATGGTCGGCCGTGAAGGGCGCAAACCAGTTGCTCAGCACGTAGAAGAAAGCAAAGCGCTTCATGTGGGAAAATCCGCCAAAATAAATGTCACTACCGTTTTTCTGCATGTCGCGAATGCGCTTCATGCTTTTCTCCATTTCGTCCATTCGACGGTCAAAATCGTCGCCGTGGAGAATGTCCTCCAGGGAATCCTCTTCCTTTTCATGAATGCCGTTGCGATCGATTGTGAAGTTTTGATTCTTTATGATTCCCGGCATGATGTCTTTGCGGATCGTAGCCGTGTCTTTGTCAACATCGAAACAGTAGACCACTTGCATCTGCATCTCTAAGAGTTGCCGGCAACGTGATTCGTCGGCAGTGAAGGCATCGATCCACTCTTGCATTTCTGGATACAGCGGGGAGCAGTCGCAGCCGTTGTCCAAGGAGAGTGCCATACCCGCCATGGCCCGCTGTCGAAGCGTCTCGTCGTGTGAGACGAGGGCTATGTGTACGAGCAGATGGAATTTTTCCACGTCGAAGATATTGATACACGAGAGCATGATCGCCGACGTGAGCAACGAAGCGTCGGAAGCGTCGATCGTGGGGGAGACGAGAATGTCTGCCCAAAAACTGAACTGTGATTCTTTCCACTGAGGAGAGATCAAAATAGCGTCGAAAAGACGGCTCAGCCAGTCGAAGTGTTCTTGATAGATCTGCTGGCGGCGCTGCTCGTCGGGCGTGAGCGAGAGCATGGCCACGTCCTGCACAAATCCTTCAAGGCGCATTTTGATATCGTCGTTGCAAATGCCCATATTGCGGCATTTCACGGCCGCCGTCATGTAGGAAGTCTTGTTGTGGAGATAGGATTGGAGGATGATGTCGTTGACCACAACAAAAAGCCTGCGAAGCAGCTGGCGGTAGAGCGTCTCCCGTTGAAGGTCGCGGAATCCGCGCAGCACGAAATCTTTCATCCGGCTGTAGTCCATGCGGATGTCTTCCAGACGCTCGTCGGTGTGAAGAGATGAATAGTTGGCAAGTGCCTCGTCGAGAATTCTCAGCGCGCGCCCCAAGTCCTCAGACTCCAAGATACATGCGCGCACCTCGTAGAGTGAAAAAAGTTCTTCCATATCTTTGTCTCCTTTCATCATTTGACTTGGATGTGCTGGTATTTCAACTTAGGCAAAGCTTTGACGGTCTTATCGTTGCAGCCACAATACTTTTGGATGATTTTCCCGTAGCGACTGATCCCGTGGGCATTGATGCTGTCCACAGCCTGGTTGTATGCCGAGATGAAATCAGTTATCTGTTTCTTACGTGTTTCGTCGTCCCATGCCTTCTGGCGGAAAGCGATGGCTCCTAAATGAAAGCCAGCTTTCCGAGAGTCGTAGAGCATGTTGGCACCAAACAGGCGGGCTTGGGTGGCCTGAGGTTCTGTGAGCCAAAGAGCATCCATCTCATTGTTGAGCAACATCTTCAACCGCAATTTTACATCGTTGAACTGCACGCTGAAAACCATACCTTGTGTTTTTACCCCTTTAAGGGCTACATCGGTCAGATAGTCGGTGGCAGAATATCGGGTCATGGCAACCATCTTGTTGCCGAGTTGTTTCACTTCGAATATTCTCGCCATCGGATTGCCGAAGAGTTGCCAATAGGCATTGGTCGTGGCTACGCGCTTCACGCCAACCCCCTTCTTCTCGATATATTCTAATCGTTTGATATCGGTCACCATGCCTTCAAGGCTGCCTCCGATAAAGGCCGTATCGTTGTCAAGCTGAGAGTTGCGCATCTTCAGACGAATATCGGAACCAGTCGCTTTGAAAAGACTGTCGTCCTGGGCAATAAAGAGCGGCAGACAGTCCAACGTGGGCAGGACGCCGATTTTCAGCGCGGCACGGTTTTCGCGCATCTGCTTCTCATATTCTGCCCTTGTGCGGGCAATACGGGTCTGTCGCGACTCGCCGCACGAACTGAGCAGAAGCAAGAATGCAAGTGTGAGTATGTAGATAAAAGACTTTTTCATATCCAAAACAAATTAAAACTCAAAAGAAGGACAACCCATTGTACTGTTTTTCATGAGTCACCCTTCTCTGAGATTATTAGTCATGCGATATTAGCGGATGCAAAAGTAGCAATAATTTTTTGAGTTCCAAAATTAATTATTACTTTTGTAGAACGCAAAATATAGAAGATGGCAAAAGACAAGATAGCATACGTGTGTTCCAACTGCGGGCAGGAGTCGCAAAAATGGATGGGGCGCTGTCCGAATTGTGGACAGTGGAACACGTTCAAGCAAATACGTGTGGCGGCAGATAGCGGCACCACCGCGGCAAGCACCGCAGCCATGGTGCTCAATGGGCATCGCCGGCAAGCGATGGGTGGTCAACGGGCTGTAAAGCTTCGTGACGTTTCGGCCATGGACGAACCCCGCATAGACATGCACGACAGCGAGCTTAACCGTGTATTGGGCGGTGGGCTCGTCAAGGGAAGCATCGTGCTGTTAGGCGGTGAGCCTGGTATCGGAAAAAGTACATTGCTCCTTCAGACGATACTCCAGCTGACCGACCGCAATGTGCTCTACGTGAGTGGTGAGGAAAGTGCCCACCAGATAAAACTGAGAGCCGACCGTTTAGCCGAAGGCGGCGAGCTGCCCGACACCATCACGCTCCTTTGTGAGAACTCCTTGGAGAATATTTTCAAAGACATTGAAGGGGTAAAACCCGACATTGTCATCGTAGATTCCATTCAAACCGTCAGCACCGAAACTGTGGACAGCTCACCGGGGAGCATCACCCAAGTGCGGGAGTGTGCCTCAGCTCTGCTTCACTTTGCCAAGACAAGCGGCACGCCGGTGATTCTTATTGGGCATATCAACAAAGAAGGGACACTCGCCGGACCAAAGATTCTCGAACATATTGTCGACACCGTTATCCAGTTTGAGGGTGACCAGCATTATATGTACCGAATTCTACGATCCATTAAGAATCGTTTTGGCAGTACGTCTGAGTTAGGTATCTATGAGATGAGACAGAACGGATTGCGCCAGGTAAGCAATCCTTCAGAATTGCTTCTCACTCAGGATCACGAGGGATTGTCCGGAATCGCCATTTCTTCGGCTGTGGAGGGCATTCGCCCATTTCTTGTAGAGACCCAGGCACTTGTGTCTTCGGCTGCCTACGGCACGCCTCAGCGTTCAGCAACAGGCTTCGACCAGCGACGGCTCAATATGCTGTTGGCCGTCCTTGAAAAACGGGTGGGCTTCAAACTGATGCAGAAAGATGTGTTCCTCAACATAGCCGGCGGATTACGTGTGACGGATATGGCAATGGACCTGAGTGTCATCGCTGCTGTGTTGTCGAGCAATGTCGATACGGCCATCGAGACGGGATGGTGCATGTGTGGCGAAGTGGGACTCTCGGGCGAAGTACGCCCGGTGAATCGCATCGAGCAGCGGGTTGCTGAAGCCGAGAAACTCGGTTTCAGCCATATATTGCTGCCGGCATATAACATGAACGGTATTGATCCGCGAAAATACAACATTCAGCTGCATCCCGTGAAAAAAGTTGAGGAGGCGTTGAGAGAACTGTTCGGATAAATCATCATCATTAACAAATATAAAATGAAAGATTCAGCTATCATCGTGAGTGGGGGTATGGACAGTATCACCTTGCTCTACGACAAACAAGAAGAAATTGCGCTCGGAATATCATTTAACTACGGTAGCAATCACAATAAGAAGGAACTTGCTTTTGCCAAGCTGCATTGTGAGCGGTTGGGCATTAAGCACATAGTCATTGATCTCGACTTTATGCCCAGGTACCTGAAAAGCAGTCTGATGGAAGGTGCTGACGCTATTCCCGACGGCAACTACGACGATGACAATATGAAGTCGACCGTTGTGCCCTTCCGCAACGGCATCATGCTCAGCATTGCCGTGGGGATTGCCGAGAGTCATCGGCTCAAGCGGGTCTACATCGCCAACCATGGTGGCGATCATGCTATTTATCCCGATTGCAGGCCTGAGTTTATAACCGCCATCGATGCCGCTGCAAAGGCGGGCACCTATATTCATGTGGGGGTAGAGGCTCCTTATACCCACTGGCGGAAGGAAGACATAGCCCTGCGCGGTCATCAATTGGGGATCAACTATGCGGAGACGTGGAGTTGCTATAAAGGTGGAGAGAAACATTGTGGCACTTGTGGCACATGTCGTGAGCGAAAAGAGGCTTTCCGGCTGGCCCATCTTCAAGATCCGACTGAATACGAGCAATGAAGCACGACTCTTCCATTTCCATCTGTAAGGGACTGGCCATCATTCTCATGGTGATTGGACACGCTGAGGCACCCGGTGCAATCAGTGCGTTTATCTATGAGTTTCACATGCCGCTGTTTTTCATCACGGCAGGCTATTTCTTCAATCTCAAATACCTCAATGATGAGGCGACTTTTGTAAAGCGACGTCTCAAAGGATTATATGTGCCGTTCGTAAAATGGGCGCTTTTCTTTCTCATCATTCATAATTTGATGTTCAAGTGGGGCATTCTCAACGAGAAATACGGCAATTTTCAAGGTGGCGTGACTCATCCTTATTCATGGCATCAGTTGCAGCAGAACTTTTGGAATATCATTACCGCCATGGGTGGTTACGATGAGTTTCTGGCAGGTGCTTTTTGGTTTTTCAGGGCTCTATTGGTAGCCAGTATTCTGTTCTTGGTACTCTTTCAATTAGGCGTCACCGCAGATAAAAGCTTTTGTCGACTATTTAACAAAACTTGGAGAGATTGCCAGGAGTCCAGTAGCACAGCCTTGCGTATTGGCGGTTCTATTGTGGTCGTGCTTTTCTTGGTGATGGTTTGGAAGAGTTCCGAACAATTGCGCATGATCTCTCTTGTTCAAGGCGGCGACCGCGATCTGATGGGGTGTATGTTTTTTGGGATAGGTTTTCTGCTGCGTTATGTGTTGCATCGCATTCCACAGACATGGTGGCTTACGCTGGCTTATGCCTCAGTGGTTGTAGCCGGGGCTACTTGGTTTACGGCATCAATGACATTCCGTATCAGTCTGCATCATGTTCTCGCGCTACCCGTTCCAGCTTTGTTGGGCTTCCTTATGACTTATAATGTCAGCGTAGTGATCAACCGGCATGAAAGTCTGTTGAAACGATTCCTTGTCTACTGTGGAGACAATACGCTTTGCGTTTTCGTTTTTCATATAGTGGCGTTCAAGGTCGTGAGCCTTATCAAAATCTGGTACTACGGCCTCGACTGGCTGCAAATAGGTTGTCACATGGTGATTCACGAACATTCCCAGGAGGATCTGTTCTGGATATTGTATAGCATAGCCGGTGTCGGTATACCACTGAGTGTGAACTATCTCTACAGCAATTTGAGAAGTCGAGTTTGCAGAAACCATACAATTCACAGGATATAACAAAAAAACATTCTTTCAAAACCATATATCTGCAATCTTTTTAGTAAATTTGCAGTCGAAATAGAAATAGCAAAAACGTTTTTAAAATATTTATAAATAGAGAATTAAAATGACAATCGATCAATTCAACTTTGCCGGTCACAAGGCAATCGTTCGTGTGGACTTCAATGTTCCATTGGATGACAAGGGTAATGTAACAGACGACACTCGTATTCGCGGTGCCCTCCCCACATTGAAGAAGGTGTTGGCCGATGGTGGTGCCCTCATCATGATGAGCCACATGGGTAAGCCCAAGGGTAAAGTTAAGCCTGAGCTTTCTTTGTCACAGATTGTAAAGAATGTCAGTGCCGCATTGGGCGTTGATGTGAAGTTTGCCAAGGATGCCGGTAATGCCGATGCAGAGGCTGCTGCCTTGAAGGGCGGTGAGGCTTTGCTGCTTGAGAACCTTCGTTATTATCCTGAAGAGGAAGGCAAGCCCGTAGGTGTAGAGAAGGGTACTCCCGAATATGATGCTGCAAAGGCTGAAATGAAGGAACGTCAGAAGGCATTCGCAAAGAAGCTCGCGTCTTACGCAGATGTGTATGTCAACGATGCATTCGGTACAGCTCACCGCAAGCATGCCTCAACAGCAGTCATCGCAGACTATTTCGACGCTGACCACAAGATGCTCGGCTATCTGATGGAGAAAGAGGTGAAGGCCATTAACAACGTCATGAAGAACGCTCAGCATCCCTTCACTGCCATCATTGGTGGCTCAAAGGTCAGCTCAAAGCTCGGCGTCATTAAGAATCTGCTCGACAAGGTGGACAACCTGATCATTGGTGGTGGTATGGGCTATACCTTTATCAAGGCTCAGGGTGGTCACATTGGTGATTCTCTGCACGAGGATGATTTGATGCCTGAGGCTCTGAATGTGATTAAGGCTGCAAAGGAGAAGGGCGTAAACTTGAGCCTTTCTGTAGCTACCATGTGTGGTCGTGAGTTTAAGAACGACACAGAAATCAAAGAGTTCCCCATCAATGAGATTCCCGACGGATGGGAGGGTATGGATGCTTCTCCCGAAAGCCTGGCTATTTGGAAAAAGATCATTCTCTCTTCCAAGACCATTCTGTGGAACGGCCCCGTAGGCGTATTCGAGTTGGAGAATTTCGCTCATGGAACAGGTGAGATCGCAAAGACTGTAGCTCAGGCTACTCAGGAGAATGGAGCTTACTCGCTCATTGGTGGTGGTGACTCTGTTGCAGCCATCAATAAGTTTGGGTTGGCCGACAAGGTATCTTATGTCTCCACTGGTGGCGGTGCTATGCTTGAGGCCATCGAGGGTAAGGTGCTTCCTGGTGTTGCTGCCATTACCGGCGAGAAATAATTTCTTTTATTTCATTGCTATCTGAGCTGGTTAAGCCCAGCTATTGGTTCATGACAAAAGAGCAAATTGCTACATTTTAGTGTGATACGATCCCAACTGCCACAAATGGCGGTTGGGATTCTTTCATCAAGTTCTTGAGCAAAGGTCATGGAATCTTATTACAATATGAATTACAATAAACAATATGGATTGGTTAATCAATTTATTCACCAACACGAACTCGGTGGCTCATATAGCATTGCTCTATGCTGTTGTTATCTTCGTTGGTGTATATTTAGGCAAGATTAAAATTGGAGGTATCTCGTTAGGAGTCAGTTTTGTGTTGTTTGCCGGTATTTTTGCCGGTCACATTGGATTTACTGGCCCAACGGATATTCTCAATTTCCTTCAGGATTTCGGTCTTATTCTATTCGTCTTCTGCATCGGTTTGCAGGTGGGTCCGGGTTTCTTTGAGAGCTTCCGTAAGGGAGGTGTCGTGCTCAATCTGCTTTCCTGTCTCGTCATTTTGCTCAACATCGCCGTGATGTTTGGTTGCTATTATCTCTTTTTCGATACAAGCAATCCCAACAATCTGCCGATGATGGTAGGTACGCTGTATGGTGCCGTCACCAACACTCCTGGTCTTGGTGCAGCCAATGAGGCTTTGACGAACGTGTTTCCCAAAGGCAATATTCCACAGATAGCTTCTGGGTATGCCTGTGCCTATCCTTTGGGTGTGTTGGGTATCATTGGCGCGACGATAGCCATTCGTTACATTTGCCGTGTCAACCTTGATTCCGAGGAAGATGAACTCAAGCGTGACGAGGAAGATGACCCGCACGCAAAGCCCTACACAATGTACATCCGTGTGGCCAACTCTTATATTGCAGGCCGAACACTGAAGCAGATTACGGAATTCCTCAATCACGACATCGTTTGCACCCGTATGCTCCACAATGGCGAGCTGCTTATTCCCAATCGTGACACAGTTTTGGAGATGGATGATGAGATACATGTGGTATGTGCAGAGGCCGACGCAGAGGCAGTGCAGGCCTTCATCGGCCCTGAGATACAAGTGCATTGGCCGGAGGAGGATAAGGACCAGCCCATGGTTTCCCGTCGTATTATCGTCACCAATTCGGCGATGAACGGCAAGACGTTGGGCAAGATGCATTTCTCAAGTATCTATGGAGTAAACGTGACACGTATTACCCGTCAGGGCATGGATCTCTTCGCCAGCCGTGACCACCGCTTCCTTGTGGGCGACCGCATTATGGTGGTCGGTCCTGAAGACAACGTCAATCGTGTAGCTGAGCTCATGGGTAACTCTACAAAGCGACTCAACGCCCCCAATATCGCTACAATCTTCGTTGGTATCACCTTGGGTATACTCTTTGGAAGCATTCCTTTTGCTATCCCCGGAATGCCTGTGCCTTTGAAGTTAGGTATTGCCGGCGGCCCATTGTTGATCGCTATTTTCATCGGCCGTTATGGTTATAAGGTACACTTGGTGACTTATACCACAACATCGGCCAATCTCATGTTGCGAGAGATAGGCCTGGTCCTGTTCCTTGCCAGCGTAGGTATCAAGGCTGGAGCGGGATTCTGGGATACAGTAGTGCAGGGTGACGGTTTGAAGTATGTGGGAACAGGTTTCCTGATTACCATCATACCTATTCTGATCGTCGGTCCGCTGGCCCGTATCAAGTACCATTTCAACTATTTCACCATTATGGGTATGATTGCCGGTACTTATACAGATCCCCCCGCACTGGCTTATGCCAATCAGATTTGCTCTAAGGAGGCTCCCGCAGTGGGGTATTCCACGGTTTATCCGTTGAGCATGTTCCTACGTATTTTCACCGCTGAGATTATAGTCTTGTTCTGTTGTGGCGTAGCATAGTGAGCATAATTTGACATACATAGAAAGACCATTCTGCTCTTGAGTGTGGAATGGCCTTTTTTGTATGACTTGCGCGAAGACCTTTTCTTTTCGGTAGTCGTAGCTCAGGTATAACTTTTGTGAAAGAAAACAACAAGAGTAGACTTACGAAACAGCGCCTTACCAAGAAGTAAAACTTGGGAAAAAGAGGAGGAAAACTGGATTTTTAAGAAAATAAAATGTCTCCCTCTTCGCAGAGGAAGACATCCCTTCAATAGGTATTAGTTTTCTTTTAAGGTAAAAAGATTGTATTCAGGATAACAGATGCAAAGGTAAGAATTTTTTTTATTCTACCCAACAATATTTAGCAATAATTTTGGTCTAACCCAAAATTATTTTAATTCCCATGGTCCGGTTGGCAATTTACGGCGCAAGACATCAGCCTCGAAATCCTTTCCTATGATGATACCATACGAACGCAAGACTTGCTCTACAGTGATGCGTGCCAGTTCCGGATGATTGTTTTCTTCACTCAAGTGGCAAAGCCAGATGTGTCGGAGGTTGTGTGTCGCGTAATTGGCTAAGGCCTCTCCACAAGCGTGGTTGCTCAGATGGCCGATTCCACTTTGTATGCGTTCTTTGAGATACTGAGGGTAATGTCCCGCCTTGAGCATCTCTTCGTCGTAATTGGCTTCGATGATGAGGTAGTTGGCCTTGGCGATAAAGGGTTGCATTTCGTCTGTGACGTGTCCAACATCCGTCATGATACAGAAGCAAATCCCGTTGTACTCTATGCTGTAGCCTACGCAGTCCATACTGTCGTGGGGTACGCCGAAGGGAGTGACACGAAATTCGCCAGCTGTGAACGTCGTTCCCTTCTCGATGACTTTTATACGGTCGGGACTGATTTTCTGACGCACGCAATAATTGCGGTCAATGCCGACGTGAACACGGTGGGTAGCATAGACGGGCAGACCATAGTCGCGGCTCAATAAGCCAATCGATTTCACGTGGTCGGCATGGTCGTGGGTGATGAGAATATTGTGGATGCTCGACAGGGATAGCCCGAAGTCTTTGAAATGTTTCTTCAAAGCTCTCACTCCGATGCCGGCGTCGATGAGCAGTGCGTCTGTATCTGTATACAAATAGTAGCAGTTCCCGCTGCTACCGCTACCAAAACTTATAAACCTCAACATAATGGAAAAAAACTTTGTACAAAAATACACATTTCTCTTGACTTAGCGCAATTGCTTAGGTGTATTTAGTTTCAATTAACAGAAGTGTAGGGGGGCTCATGAATAGTCTAAGTCGAAACATTCGCATGCGCGACGAAGTCTCTTACAGCTTCGCCGCGCATGCGAGGATATGACTATCAATTGTCGTTACATCAGTATAGCAGGTGTTGTCTTGCCGATGGCTCTTTGGGAAGAAAAGGATTATTGAATCCCAGTTTTCATAAACTGGCTGAACTCGTCGTTATAGCCATTGAAGACATTGATATCCACAAATCCGTGGATGCCATTCACCTTGCCATCCTCGCAGAGTTGCCAGATGGCCAACCGGATGTCGGGCTTGTATTGTCCATACCGGGCTATCCAGACGGGATAATTCTTCTTTACGTCGGGAGCCAGGGGAAGATAGCGGTTGACAAACATCTGACTCACGTAGAGAATAGGTCGGGTGCCTGTGTGTTGTTCTACGGTTCTGAGCCATGCTTTGATATTGGTCCACATGACGCTGACGCCCCCACAGGCTTCGATTTGCTTTTTTGTGGGTTCCACGTCCAAGACTGGAGGCATGTCGCCTTTGTTGAAGCGGCTGTTGCGCAGAAAGAAGCGTGCCTGGTCTGATCCGCGGCTTCTGAGCGAGAAGAAATGATAGGCTCCCACATGGAGTCCGTGTTGGCGAGCGCCTGTATAGTCGGCATGAAAATAGGGATTGCAAAGCGTGGCACCTTCTGTGGACTTGATGAATACGAACCGCACCGGATAGTCTACAGAGCCCTGGATGCGTTTCCGACTCTTCGAACCCAGATGCGTGATTCGCAGGTTGCTCCAATCGATTCCATAGCGGTGCTTTCCCTTTTCGTGCTGATATTTTGAGATGTCTATACCATAGATGCGGTTGGATGTGTAAGTCAGGATTTCACCTTTATATACATCCTGTTTCCATTCGCCGGAGCGCATGGGGCGGTGGGGGCTAAGGGCGAATCCCCAGTTTTCACGTTTGTCGTTGGTCCAGTAGCCCTCATAGTAGCTTCCGTCGTAGGCTCTGTAGCGCCCGTGGCCGTTGGCTATGCCATAGCGGTTCACCTCACCGATATAGATGCCTGCCGAATCGAATCGGATAGCACTGCGCAGTGTGTCTGCGTCAAAGATGCCGTAGATATACCTTCCTAACGTGTCTGTGGTTTCGCAATAGCCGTTTTTCACGTGCCATGGCTTGGCCTTGCGCAGCTCGTCCCATGGCCACAGGAACAGTCGGGCTGTGGCGGGCGTTGTGTGTGAGATCAGACGCAGAAAGACATTCTGCCCCTTCGTGCTCTCCAACTCGCAGGCTTCCCGTTTGGTCTTACCGTTTTCGGTGACATAGATGGCGGTGTATTCGTTGATGAGCGAAATACTGATCCGTGACTTTTCATTTTTCTTCATCAGCGACCGGATAGAAGTGAGTCGGTTGGTCGTTGAATCCAGACGGCTCTTGTATCGGGCCACAATGTGATAGCCTTCGTCGATGACGCTGTGCACACGCATATAGTAGCCCAGTTCGTCCAGTTCATGATTGGACGTACGCAGGATGGAGTCGAGGGCAACCTGTTGCTTGCCGATCAGCAGACGGGCATTTCCTTTCCATTTGATGTGGTTGGGATTGGTCTTTACGGCAGGTATCTTCGTCCGGATTCTTCCCAGACAGGTGGGGAGGATGGGGAAGTCGTTGTAGAAACGGCCTTGCTGATATTGGGGGATGACGTGGAGTGAGTCTTTAGCCGATGAGATGCCCCGCATGGTGGAGTCGGTGTTGAAGCCTGTGAAGTAAAAGGCGGCCTTGCCGTTGAAGCTCACTACATAATATTGTCTCACTTCGAGTCGTACGAGCGACTCGGCACTCTTCTGTGCACGCTGTCCCATGCTGTAGAGACACCATGCTGCGAGAGTCAGCAAAACGAGGAGGATTGTTGTGGATACAAGAGCTATACGGCGGCTGTAAGAATGGTGGATGTTGCTTTTGAAACCGTTGAATGGTGCCTTCATTTTTTGTTGAAATTCATGCTTTAGATACAATCTACTGAAACCGACTGCAAAAGTAATCTTTTTAGATATGATAACAAAAAATCTCGCTTTATTTTTTTCGTTTAATTTTTTTTCATTACCTTTGTCGAAAAACCTAAGCTATGCAAGATCAAGACCAGCAACAGACTATCGACAATTACATAGACCCCATAGAGTTGTCAGAAATGGACAAGTTCGTTTGCATGGAGATGGGACGGCAGATTCACCGTTACATTAAGGCCATGCGTGGGTCGGTCAATATGATGTACCGCTTTGAGGATCAACTGAAAACCCTCTCCATTCCCGAGCGCGAAGAGGCGATAGCACGATATATCGATCTCAACCGGAAGGTGGTCAGCGGATTGGATTTCAGGATGATTGTAGCGAGGGCAATGGCCAACTATTGCGACTCGTACGACTATCTCGACAGTATGCTCCACAATGAGCGGAAGTTTGAAAGCTACATGAAACGGGTTTATAAGAAATACATCCAGTTTCATGAAGTCTTTGAGGAGAATGGAAAGTTTGGCATCCGCGACCACAAAGGGAGGATTCTCGTTCATCCGCTCTATGATTTTCTCCGCACCAGCTACGTCTATGTAGACGATTTGCGGACGATGCCCGTTATTGCCCAGCGGGATGGCAGGATGGGACTTGTTCTTCCCGACGGAAAGGACACGGTTGAGGTGCCCTTTATCTACGACGACATTTCGCTGCGCGATGAGCCGCCTTATTTTGAAGCAATAAAGGATGGAAAGACCATTCTGTTGAATGCTTGATGATTTTAGCGATTCTGGTTCCTTCGTCCGAGGGCAGATTCGTTTTTTACTTTCTCCACGATTCCGCCTTGTTTGCGCGTGGAGTCCTATTGTCGCTGCTCTATTGGTGGGTAGCGGCTTTTTTTGTGCTTCTTTTATTATGAGTCTATAGCCTGAAATCTGTTAATTGATGCCAGTCGGCAATTCGTGGCCGGTGGGCCCTCATTTGGAAGCCCGTGGGCAGCCAAGCGAGGGCCCACCGGCTGCCAAATGAGGGCCGTCATGAGTAGCCGTAGGATCAACCAGTAAATCATGGATATTTGGAGACCCTGCCTGACAACGGTGAAAAAAACAAGCCCTTGAACAGAACGGGCTGTCCAAGGGCTGTTGATCCATCAATTATCATTATGTTTTCTTTGTGGTTAATTCCTATCAAAGGTGCAGGCTGATATCT
The DNA here is from genome assembly GCA_900322035.1 of uncultured Prevotella sp. Lineage (GTDB taxonomy): Bacteria > Bacteroidota > Bacteroidia > Bacteroidales > Bacteroidaceae > Prevotella. The sequence goes on along the minus strand of ONYL01000001.1, from coordinate 125,923 downwards.
ACTCCCATCTGGAAGGGATTGCCGCGCTGGGCGAACCAGTGGCTTTGCCCGGTTGCGGCGCTTTCCACTGCAAAGGTGTTGTAACGGGTCTGTGTCAGGTTATGTCCCCATACGTTGATGTTCACACGTCCGAGGTCGGCTGCAAGGTGAGCACCAAGCACACCGTAGAACTTCTGGCTTAAGGTGTTGGCCTCGTCCCAGTAAGTCTTGCCCTGTCCATTGAAGTTGACACCAAGGGTAAGGCTCTTCAAGCAGCAACCGGCAAAGTCGAGGCGATAATCGGCACCTGCTGCAAGGGTGTGCTGAGGAATGAAGGGTATACGTTTGTCCTTATAGTCCACTTGAGTCAGGTTTCTGCCTGCACGAACGCTGTCGGTATATTCTTTGAAAGCAGCGTGGGTCAGGCCGTAGCTGACCATGTAGCTCAGGTGGTTGTCGAAAGCGTTGCCACGAAGTGTGGCCTCAACACCGCAGCTGTAGCTCTTGCCTGCATTGGTCATCATGCGGCCGAAGCCGTAATTGCCGGCCATTTGAGAGATCTGCTGGTTGCGTACCTGCATATAAAATCCAGCGAGGTCAAAGTGAACACTGTTGTCGAAGAGGTTGAGGTGAACACCAGCCTCATAGTTCCAGCTTGTCTCAGGCTTGTAGCTCACTGTGTTGGCGATATTGTCCAGTTCTGTCTGTCCCACGGGCACGTTGTAGTCGCCGCGTTGCGCGCTGTTCTTTTGCAGCATCGTGGAAAGAATGTCGGAGAACATCTGGATGTTGTAACCTCCTGCCCGGTAGCCTTTGCTCACTGTGGCGTAGACATTGCTGCCTTGGTTGTCGAAACGGTAGTTGAGGCTGAGCTTAGGCAGAAGCTGATTGAAGTCGTTGTGACGCTTGTCGGCAAGAAGGGCTGTGAGATTCTGTACGGCAGGCATTCCCATGACGTTCACGGTGGTCACCATGCGGGCCGATGTAGCATAGTCGAGTGATACGTGGCTGTAGTCGTAGCGGAGTCCGAGAGTAGCAGTCAGACGATCGGTGATGTCAAATGAAGATTCATGGTAGAAAGCAAGGTTGTAAACGGGAGTGCGGAAAAGGCCGGGTATGGTCTGCAAGTCTGAATTCACCTGTACGCCGCCAGCTTTTTCGATAGCAGCTTTGGCCGCGGCCATGGCTTGCTCCTGGGGGAGTCCGCGCTGCATCATCTTCTGGGCCATGGCGTTGACCATGGCATTGTACATGGCTGTTTGGATGTTTCCGCCTAAGAAGCGGTCCATCTCCTGCTCCATATAGACCGGAGCATTGGTTTTCAGCCACTGAGCGGAGAAAAATCCGCCAAGGGTCCAGTGCCAGAATCCAGTGCGATTGCTTTTCAGAGAGAGTTCCTGCGTGAAAGCATTCTGGAACTGACGCTCCTCCATATACATGAAGTCGGCAGGCTTATAGTCGATGTCCATACGCATGTAGTCTTTCAGGTACTGGTAGGAAGAGACTGAGTAGAAGTCGAACCAGTTTCCGCGGAAACCGATGTTCAGTCCCGTGTTGACAACGTTGCGGCGGTAGAATCCTTGATGGTTGGAAGCTGGGGAGGCTGTATGTCCTGATTCTACATCAAGCTGGCCATAGGGGAAACCGTTTTGCCAGGTATACTGATAGTCGCCGAGCAGGGCGATATTCCATCGGTTGGTTGGTGACCAGACGAGTTTCATGCGGCCTCCGGCCTCTTTGATTTTGTCAGCGCGAGCGCCTGTGGTGACATTGCGGAAAAATCCGTTTTGCCCGTTGTAGAAGCCGCCTACCATCAGACCAGCGTTGCTGCCGAGTCGGCTGTAATGTGAAATCTGGTAGTTCTGGTAACCATGTGAGCCTGCCCCGGCCATGATGTCGGTGCCCTGGTAGCGGAGCGGGTTGCGTGTGTAGAGTCTTACGAGACCGCCTTCACTGTTCATTCCATAGAGTGTACCTTGAGGGCCGCGCATCACGTCGACGCGCTCCACGTCGTAGAAGTGCGTGTTGAAAGCGCTCTTGCTCATTACGGGAATGCCGTCGACGTAGATACCCACGGCAGGTGCATTGACACGTGAACCGATGCCGCGTGCATAGATCGAGGAGGTGTAGCGTGAGCCGTAATAGGGCATGACGAAATTGGGGCAGTAAGACGATATGCTCCGCAGGTCGTTGGTGTGGTAACTTACCAGATCATTGCCGGAGAACATAGAGCTGCTGAGCGACTGTCGGCGCAGGAGGAGTTGCTCCTTGGGCTGCGCCACTACATAAACGGCATCCAAATCATAAACTCTTGATGAATCTGCCATCGACGGATTGTCGATGACCATGTTGGCCATAGTGGGGAGCTGGCTGCCTGCCAACAGGGCTATGGCGAAAAGACGTATGGGCTGAGCCCAGTGTGTGCTGTGTTCTTGCTGCATAATTGACTTTTTAACTGTTGCAAATTTAAGCAAAAATTACATATTTGACAATCCTTATAAATGAGGAAAATGCGATTCAGGCTTTCGAATTTCGCCTATAACCATGGCTTTGAGTGGGTATTTTGAGTATAAAAAGGCTGGTCTGAAATCAGATTTATGTCAATTTTGGACCAGCCTGATAAGAGACTCTCAAAATTCCGTCCTTTCAGTTGAGATAGTGATCAAAGTTAACCTTCTTGCGTTAACATTTTTCTGTTGCCGGTTATTTGTTGACGTCGTATTCTTGAGGAAGGCTATTCCTTCCCCCAATAGTCAGGCTTCCGTTATTCGTTCATCATCCCGCAATGGGGGCAACGCCCCTTGCGACGGAGCAAAGCTCCGCAATTGCCACAAACATAGATGTAACGGCTGTGGTGGTAATACTGACGAAGAGCATACCAAAGATAAACAAAGAAAAGGGGAATGCCAACATAATATAAGGTTGTAAGTGAGAATACGATATAGTCGAAGGCACACACAGCTGCAAGCCCGGCCGTATAGAGCAGTGCCTCACCGGCTGGGAGCTGGTGGCGAGCATCGTCGACTGCGGCCAAACCAACGATCAACATCAACCAGACGGAACTGAGAAATACTTCCATAATGAGTGGTTGGGAGAAGGGATTCAGCGTAGGATGATAGTAGAAGTGCTGCCACACTTGTGGCGCGTACATCTGTATGAGTGCATAGAGCGTGGCGCTGCATGCAACGAGCAGACAAAGAAATGTGGGGTAGAAGGAGCGGATGTCGTTGAAATGAACGATATGGGCTCTTTGAGAGGAGATCTTTCTTATCAGATAGAACAATGAGATGACCACGATAACAATCAAAAAAATGAGCAAGTGGACATCGGAGAAAGTGGAGATAAATTGAGATATGGGGTCGTCGGGCACCACATTTTTAATCATCCTCGACTCATGCACCCATCCGAAGCGGTAGTCTGCTGTGGCTAACTGTATCCAAATGGAGTCGACGTTATCGTTGGGAAGTTCTCGGATATCGGCCACTACAACGTGTTGATGCTTATGTATGGCAAAAGAATCTGTGGGGAGATGCGAGAGATATTCTTCCGGCTGCTGTCGGATGAGCATAATAGAGTCGCTCTTGACCACAAAATTGTAGCCATTCGTGTAATGATGAGTGGAGGAAAAGGAGATGGAATCGATTTGATGCTGTGAGTAGCTGGTGAGCTTCGACATAGCACCCGAAGTCTTAGGCTTGTGAGAATAGCAACCTGTGAAGGCTGTTACGGTCATAAGCATGAGCAGGATATGGATGATCTTATTCCGCATAGATGTTCATCTGACATTCATTACACTTGAATTCTAATTTAAACCGTCTGCCATCGCCCAAACGCAGGGTGAGTGGCTCACGCCATGTTGGACGTTGGCCACCCCGTTTCGTGCAGTAGCCAAGTGCATAGCGGATGCAATGACGGCACTGCATAATGAGGGGATGGCTTGCGGCGGCTTGGTTGTCGCATTCGAAAGCCGGGGCAGGGTGGGAGAGACCATTCCGCTCATAAAAGGCCCGTGCTTCAGCATTCGCAATATTATAGAGGTAGGGGAATGATTTGTATTCCGGCTGCCAATAGTAGGTTGGTGTCGGCTCATTATTTGCCTTGCTGTGGCGTGAGGCTTGATAGGCTACATTCCATTGGCGGTCAAAGCGTTCTACGCAATCACGGCGTAGTTCTGAAAGCAAGCTGTTGGGGACAAAACAGTTGTCCGCATTTCCTTCTATCTTAAATTCCATGCAGCGGTAAGGCGTGTCGCCTAATCTTGTAAGTTGCTTCTGAATATTTTCCTTTTGGGGACGCTTTGCTGGCTGATGACTGAAAACCACGTTGCTTGTGGCCTCGCAGGGGAATGCGGTTTGTAAAGTCCTCATTCGCATGTAGAAACCATCTTGGGCAAGCCCGAAGCTGATGTTGACATCTATCCGTCGTTCTGCCGTTTTTTCGTGTAGGGCCTTCTCGAATGCAACATCGTTGTTGCGATAGAGGGCAAGTCCTGGACGCAGATTGGCCGGCATTTTGAATGGATAGAGCCGGTTGTTTTCAACACGGTTTACCCGGAAACCTTCAAGCCTATGGTCGGTTGTAATGAAGCAGAGACCATCGCCGTTATTGAAAGTGGCTGTACCGGCCACATTGAACGAGTCACGACGAATCTCTTTCACCTTCCCTACAAACTCTCCCAACGCCTTTGGTGTATCGAAATTAAAGATGTCCGGCTGCCGTCCGTGTAAGAAATAAGTGGTGTAACCACGGTTGAAGGTCTTGTTAAGATCGGGCGTGAAAAAGTAATCCACCCTTCCTGCTGATGCACGTTGATAGCGCTCAGGATATTTCTTGATGATAGCATCCAGCTGTTGTGAGTAGGCCGAAACGACATTCTTCACATAGGCAGCATCTTTCAGCCGGCCTTCGATTTTGAATGCACAGACTCCGGCATCGGCAAGCGTCTGGAGACTGTCTATCTGGCACATATCTTTTAGTGAAAGCAGATGTCGGTTATGTTCCACAACTCTGTTGTCGGCATCTATTAAATCAAAGGTCATGCGGCAGAATTGCGCACATTCGCCACGGTTGGCCGACCGTTTAAAGCAATATTGTGAGGCGTAACAAACACCAGAATAACTGACACACAGTGCTCCGTGGACAAAGGCTTCAAATTCTACGTTGGGGGCGGAATCATGAATAGCACTGATTTCCTCTACAGAAAGTTCGCGGGCAAGCACTACGCGGTCGAAGCCAAGGCCACTGAGCCATTTCACTTTCTCGGCTGAGCGAGTATCGCATTGTGTGGATGCATGTAGGGCTATCCGCTTTTGGCGCAGTTTCATGGCTAATGGCGAATCGTCAGTGATTAGGCTAAGCAGTCCCATGTCTTGGATGAGCAATGCATCTACACCAGCATCGGCGAGTTGATCTACCAACTTTAAGGCTTCGTCAACCTCTTGATCGTAGACTATTGTGTTGACCGTTGCGTGGACGCTTACACCAAAGCGGTGGGAATAATTGCAAAGACTGCGTATGTCTTCGATGCTGTTGCCAGCAGCAGCGCGGGCTCCATGGTGTGAGGCACCGATATATATGGCGTCGGCACCATGGTCAACAGCAGCAATTCCACAATCCAGATTCTTGGCTGGAGCAAGCAGTTCGAGTGTTTGCATAGTTCGAAGTTATCCGATTTCGTTGATATTATAAGGAGTTTCTTGATACACGTAGTAGTTGATCCAGTTGCTGAAAAGCAGGTTGGCATAAGAACGCCATGTCACTTTGGGGCCTTTCGAGGGATCGTCATCGATGAAGTAGTTTTTAGGTTTTTCCACATCATCGCGTTTACCAAAATCGCGCCGGTATTCGTTACCGAGCGTGTCGGGAGCGTATTCCAAGTGGCCTGTGATGAAAAATTCGCGCCCACCGCGTGCCATGATCATACTTGGTCCGCTTTTTTCTCCCTCTGCTATCAGTGTGAGGTCATGACAGTTCTGAATATCTCCCTTTCTCACTTCTGTGTGACGGCTGTGGGGCATGAAGAAGCGATCATCAAATCCACGGAAAATGGGTAGTAACGGATCAAGGGGCCTTTGCTCAAACACTCCGAACAACTTCTTCTTGAGGGGATATTTGGGTATTCCGTAGAAGTGATAGAGACCTGCTTGTGCAGCCCAGCAAATGTAAAGGGTGGAAGTCACGTTGGTACGGGCCCAATCGAATATCTCTTGAATCTCGTCCCAGTATTCTACTTCCTCATAAGGAAGCAACTCAATAGGGGCTCCCGTTACGATCATTCCATCCCATTTCTGTTTTTTGAGCACTGCAAAATCCTTGTAAAACATCAACATGTGTTCGATAGGCGTATTTTTGGGCGTGTGGCTTCGGAGCCTCATAAAGTTGACTTCTATCTGGAGTGGTGTATTGGAGAGCAGCCGGATGAGGTCTGTTTCGGTCGTTATCTTGAGTGGCATCAGATTGAGGACGACGATCTTCAAGGGGCGAATCTCCTGCGAATGAGCGCGAGCCTCGTCCATCACGAAGATGTTCTCTTTCTTCAAAAGTTCTATTGCAGGAAGTTGATTGGGAATTCTTAAAGGCATTTTTATGTATTGATGATTGAAGACAGAACGAAAGAAGAAAAATTTATGCAAACAAGGCTTCCCCATTCAGAATTAATATCTCACATGGTTGGTCTTCTTTTCTATTGCTGATATCCTCCTATGTCCTTATTATAAGTCGCAAACTTTCATTGCAAAGATAGCAATAAATAAACAAATGACCAAATAAGGTACGAAAAACCTTTCTTTTCAATGGTTTGTCTAATAAAACAGAGTTGCTTCGTGAATGAAGCAACTCTGTTTAAATATTGTTGTGAATTGCACGGACAGTTTTTTCTCTCCCAATGCAATTGCAGTTTTCAATTGTCAACCATTACCACAGGTGCAGACGCTCGCTCTCGGGGATAAACATCTTGTCGCCGGGCTTCACACCGAAGGCTTCATACCAAGCATCGATGTGGGGCAGAGCACCATTGACACGCCATTTACCGAGGGAATGAGGATCGCTCTTTGTACGTGAGCGGATTTCAGCCTCCGTGATGTTGTTGGCCCAAACGCCTGCATAGGCAAGGAAGAAACGCTGTTCGGGTGTGAGCCCGTCGATGGTTTTAAGCTTCTGTCCTTTTGTGGCGTTGAGGAAAGCGTTGTAAGACACTTGCAGTCCTCCATGGTCGGCCAGGTTCTCGCCAAGAGTGAGGCGGCCGTTGCCTTTGAGGTCGGGAAGCACGTTGATGTTGCTGAAGAAGTCGGCATATTTGTCGGTGCGTGCTACAAAGTTTTTCGCGTCGGCCTCTGTCCACCAGTCCTTCATGTTGCCGTCTTTGTCGTACTGTCTTCCTTGGTCGTCGAATCCGTGTGTCATCTCGTGACCGATGACAACACCAATGCCGCCATAGTTGAAGGCATCGTCGGCCTTGGGATCAAAGAAGGGATATTGCAGAATGCCTGCAGGGAAACAGATTTCGTTGGTTGTAGGATTATAATAAGCGTTCACCGTCTGAGGAGTCATGAGCCATTCGTCCTTGTCGACGGGCTTTCCAGCCTTCTTGTTGATGTCGTACTGGTCGAGGAATCTCAAGCAGTTCATCACATTCGTCAGATACGACTCTTTTGGGTCGATCTTCAGTCCGCTCATATCCTTCCATTTATTGGGGTATCCCACTTTCACATAGAAAGCGTCAAGCTTTGCATGGGCAGCCTTCTTGGTCTCTGCGCTCATCCACGTCTGAGCGTCGATGCGTTGACCGAGGGAGATTTGCAGCTGTCGGATAAGTTCCTCCATGCGTTTCTTGCTTGATGCCGGGAAGTAGCGCTCGCAGTAGATTTTGCCCAAAGCCTCACCTAACACGGATTCAACTTGGGAAGTAGAGCGCTTCCATAGTGGAAAGTCCTGTTGACGCCCATGCATTGCCTTACCGAAAAAGTCGAAGCGGGCGGCTTCGGTGGCTGAAGACAGGTAGCTTGACGACCATACAATGGCATTCCATTCCATGTAGGCGCGCAGTTCATCAGCTGAGAGAAGTCCCAATTCGGCGTTGGCTCCACTGACAAAAGCAGGCTGCCCGACTACCATTTCCTGAAAATACTCGCTCTTAACGCCTTCAGCGTTGAGGAAGGATTCAAGCTGGACATTGGGATATTTGCTCTGGAATTCCTTCAATGTAAATTTATTGTAGTTGGCTTGTGGGTCGCGCAGTTCTGTGTTGTTTTTAGAGGCGATGGCAAGTGCGGTTTCGAAGCGCAGAATGGCATCGCGCTTGGCTTGGGCCTGCTGGGCGTTGAAACCATAGAGCTGGAACATCTTCACGATGAAATCCTTATATGCAGACCGAATCTTGGCTGTGGCCTCATCGTTGTCGAGATAATACTCTTTCTGTCCCATAGTGAGTCCGCCTTGATAGACATTGAGAATGTTCATCTTGGCGTTGCGCTCATCAGCGCCGAATCCAATGCCGAAAGGCATGCCCCAACCAAATGCGGCATATTTATTGCGCACCTGAATCAAATCTTCTACAGTCTTGGCGCTTTCCATCTCGTTGAGAATGGGCTGCAAGGGCGCGATGCCTTCCTTGTCGCGGCGAGTGGAATCCATCGCCAAACGATAAAATTCGGAAAGTTTCTGCTCTGTTGTTCCTGGCTGATATTTCTTCTTTTGCAAATCTGTCAGGATACTGTTAATGCGTTTGTTGTTGTTCTCCTGGAGAAGATCGAACGAGCCGTAGCGGCCATAAGCTGCAGGCAGGGGATGAAGCTTCTGCCAGCCACCGGTAGCATACTGATAGAAATTGTCGGCCGGTCTCACTGTCTTGTCGAGGTTCTTAACCTCAATGCCGGATTTCGATTGAGCCGTTCCCGTCATAGGGGTGACGATCATCAAAACCATAGGAAAAAAATGTTTAATCGTCATGTGGTTTTAAATTTTTAGTATGAAATGGGTTAACAAAAAATAATTAGTTCTCTATTTTTATCTGTTCTAAAGCCTCTGAGAGTTCCAACCATCTGTCGTTCTCTGCGTCGAGTGTCTTTTTCGTCTCGGTATATTCCGTAACGAGTTTCATGTCCGACGCGTTGGCAGGTTGGGCCAGGAGTTCATCAAGTTCCTTCAGGCGATTTTCCATCTTGGCAATGTTTTTCTCGCATTCGTCCACGGCCTTTTGTGCCTTTTTAACCCGTTTCTGCTGTTCTTTTCGGTCGGCGTAGCTGATCTTGTTGGCAGATGGTTGGGGCTCAGTTTTAACTTCGGCTGTTGTTGCGGCCGATGCCTGCTGGCCAAGTGCTTCGTGGATAGTCTCGGCATTGTGAGCCCTCAGATAGTCGTAGATACCACCAAGATGTTCCTTCACATGGCCGCCTCCGAATTCATAGACCTTGCTGACGAGCCCGTCGAGGAACTCACGGTCGTGGCTCACGATGATGGCCGTTCCGTCAAAAGCCTTGATGGCCTCCTTGAGCACTTCCTTGGAAGGAATGTCGAGATGGTTGGTAGGCTCATCCAGAATGAGCAGGTTGACAGGTTCAAGCAGCAACCGAATCATTGCCAGTCGGCTACGTTCACCGCCACTAAGTACTTTCACCTTCTTCTCAGAGAGCTCACCTCCAAACATGAATGCTCCTAAGAGATCATTGATCTTCAGTCGCATGTCACCCGTGGCAACGCGGTCAATCGTGTCGTAGATGGTGAGGTTCTCGTCGAGCAGCTGTGCTTGATTTTGGGCGAAGTAGCCAATCTGTACGTTATGCCCGATCTTCAGGTTGCCCGTGAAGGGAATTTCTCCCATGATACATTTCACGAGTGTAGACTTACCCTCACCGTTCTTACCTACAAAGGCTACTTTCTCACCGCGCTTTATGGTGAGGGTGACATGTTCAAACACGGTGTGGTGGCCGTAGTCCTTTCTCACGTCGTCGCAAATGACCGGATAGTCACCACTTCGCAGGCAGGGAGGAAAATGGAGATGCATGGCCGAATTGTCGATTTCGTCCACTTCCACTGGTACGATCTTCTCCAATTGGCGAATGCGCTGCTGCACCTGCACGGCCTTTGTGGGCTTATAGCGGAAGCGCTCGATAAACTCCTTGATGTCGGCTATCTCCTTCTGCTGGTTGGCATAGGCCCTCAGTTGTTGTTCTCGGCGCTCTTTGCGCAGGTTGAGGTACTCGTCGTATTTTACGCTGTAGTCCTCAATGTGATGGCAGGTGATCTCTATGGTGCGGTTGGTGACATTGTTGATAAACGCGCGGTCGTGGCTCACCAGCACGACAGCTTTCGCGCCTGTGGCGAGGAACTGCTCAAGCCATTGTATGCTCTCGATGTCGAGATGGTTGGTAGGCTCATCGAGCAGCAGTACGTCGGGATGCCGCAACAGTATCTTGGCCAGCTCAATTCTCATTCGCCATCCGCCAGAGAACTCTTTGGTGGGGCGGTCGAAATCGGTCCGCTCAAAGCCCAGACCTGCCAGCGTGCGCTCTATTTCGGCCTCATAGTTGTCGCCGCCGAGCAGCAGATAGCGGTCGTTCTCTTGTGTAAACTTCTCGATGAGCTGCTGATATTCCTCGCTCTCGTAGTCGGTACGTAGTGCCAACTGTTTCTGCATTTCATCAATGCAGTGCCTCATGGCGATAGTGTCGGCAAAAGCTTTACGCGCCTCAGCCTTCACAGTCGTATCGTCAGAAATTTTCATCACCTGCGGCAGATAGCCGATTGTCGTGTCGTTGGCCACCGTCACGGTGCCGCTCGTCGGCTTCTGGTGCCCGCACAATATTTTCAACAAAGTTGATTTACCGGCGCCGTTTTTCCCCACAAGTGCTATGCGGTCGTGGTCATTGATGACGAAACTCACGTTGTCAAACAAAGGCTCAGCACCGAATTCAACCTTTAAATTCTCTACTGATATCATCAAATAATTATTTGTCGATTGCAAAGATAAGGATAAAAAGTGAGAATAGCGATATTTTATCATTATTTATTGATAAAATAGATGATGAACTGCTTCGTTTGCTCCTTGTTCAGTTTGCCCTCCGCGACTAACAGAGAGAGCCATTTGTTGGCCATTTGCTTACTGAGTCCGAACTGGGATTGCATCGCAGGGCAGGTGATGAACCGGTGCTGAGTGAGGTAGCTGTCAATCTTTGCCCAAAGTTCTTCTTCGGTATACTTTACCGATTTTGTGGAGTAGTTGGACTTGGCAAATGCAATGTCCCCAGCCACTTCATCATAGAATCTTTTCTCTGTTCTCAGTCGGATGGCCTGCATCGAGATGTCCTTGCCCGTAATCTTGTAGCCAGACTGTTGTGCCTTGGGGCTGAGGCCTGCCTTTACCGACAGCCAGCCGATCCCGGGCAGATAGGCGCGTCCGGCTTGCTGCAACTGGTTGATGACAATCTGGCGGAACTCTGTGAATACAGCTTTGATGTCGCCCTTCTTCAGGGTGCTGTTGGCTTCTACGACTTCTGCGATGTGCTCCTCGTCCATGGGTTTTTGCGTGCGGAGGGAAACATAATTCTTCCTATTCCCCTCTCCGTGCACATTCTCCAATTTGTGAATTTCATACTTGATTTGCATAGTGTTCAGATTTTATGTGTTTATCATTCAGTGTTTCTCTCTTTTTCGTCGTGAAAACATGGTTCGATTTACGGGTATTGAAGCCGTCTTCCTTTTGCCGGCCCACGGGTCTTCAGATGTAGGCCCGCCGGCATGCATCTGTCGCCCAGTGGGCTACCACATAGCGGCTACCATAAGTATGACGGTTCTGATAGGCGAATGTTGCATGGCAGCAGGATAGACTTAAGGATAGATTCCTTCAAGCCCCTTATCCTTCAACATTCTTAGAGTTGATGTCTTCATATCAAGGCAACGAAACGCGTGTAGTATCACCGTTTGATGATATATATAGAAAGAGGTGACGGGAAACTCTCCGATGAGTTGTTCATTCCACTGAACGTAGCAGGTCTCGTATACGCCGCAGTATATCTTGGGGTACGCTTATCGTCTGAGGTGGAAATAGCAAAGATGGCATTGATCCCGTCTGGCCAGATGGGAATTTGGCACACAAAAAAGGGCCCGATCAGATCGGGTCCTTTGTAGGAATGGAAATGACAGGAAGGATCCATCGTCATTTGCCGAAGTAGCCTTGTTTTATTGCTTACCTGTTTGCCTTCTCTATGTCTTCGAGCAGTTTCACGGCATCGACATACTGCTCTATTCCCAATGCCACATCCTTAGCCGCTTTCATGGCAAGAACCACCGTCTGTGGCCTGTGTACAACATCGCCTCCTGCGAATACACCACGTCGTGTTGTCATGCCTGAGGGACGCTCGACGACTTTCACATATCCTTTTTCGTCGACATCTATGCCTTCGGTAGTAGACACAATACGGTTGGCCGGACGCGAGCCGATGGCGAGGAAGATGCGGTCAAAGTTTTCCGTACGCTCCCCGTCGTCGCTCTTTATGCGCACACTTCCCAAACGCCCCTCGCCGTTGTCGAGAAATTCAGTGATCGTGGAATGCCACCAAAATTTTACACCTTCTTTGACAGCTTCCTCATATTCGGCCTGGATTGCAGGCATCTCTTCCTGCCCACGACGGTAGATAACAGTGACATCGCAGCCCATGCGTATGGCTGTCCGCGCCGCATCCATAGCCACGTTGCCACCACCGATGACACCCACGCGCTCTCCCTCTTGGATAGGCACCATCTCCCGACCAATGGCTCCCTCGTTGAAGGCGTTGACCTGGTGGAGCAGATAAGTCGACTGGCTGACTCCTCTCAGTTTGGAGCCAGGGACATCATCCATATTCTGTGGGATGGCTGTACCAGTACCCATAAAAATGGCATCATATCCTTCGGCGAAGAGTTTGTCAACAGTGATGCCGTTAGTGCCCACAAGTGTGTTGTTGACAAAGTTGACTCCGAGCTCGGCAATCTTCAGAATTTCCGATCGTACTACATCTTTGGGCAACCGGTATTCGGGAATACCCCACATCAGGACTCCGCCAGGCTCCGGTTGACCTTCATAGATGGTCACGGCAAAACCCTTACGTGCCAGATCGCCGGCCACCGTCAGTCCGGCAGGTCCGGAACCGATGACCGCAATACGCCCACGGGTCTTCTGTGGCACCGGCTCACGGGTGAGCCGCATCTGCGTATCGAAATCAGCGATAAACGACTCGATGCGTCCTATCTGGACCGGATTTCCCTTTCGGGCCAGCACGCAATGTCCCTGGCACTGTTTCTCATGGGGACAGACGCGCCCGCAGATGGCTGGGAGGTTGGAGACCTCGTTGATCGTTTCCATGGCAGCACCTAAGTTGCCCTTCGACAACTGGTAGTTGAATTCTTTGATATGGTTGCCGATGGGACACCCCTTCTCACACAGTGGAACTTTACAATGCAGGCACCGCTTGGCCTCGTCGATAGCCTCGCGCATGGTAAAAGGGTGACGCACAACCTGAAAATTATCACTTGTCATTATTTCTTATCTTTTTTCTTTTATAATTAACGACTTTTATTGATGAAAATGGACTACCCATTAGAATTTAGGTTGATTATTAATCTTTCAATCGCGCATTCATCCACCACCACTGGATGATTCCCCTTTGTGCCAAGAAAAACAGGAAGGCAACCCAAAGGGCATGATTGCCTATGTGGCCACAAAGCGCAAAATATACGATGAAGAAAGAACCCGCTGCTATCGCGGATGAAATGAGCATACCGCGTGTGGCTGTGATGCCGATGAAAATACCATCGTAGATGTAGGCCATAAATCCTGACAAAGGAATCAGGCAGGCCCACAACCTGTAGTCGGCGGCAGCGCGCAGCACTTCGGTGTTGTTGGTAAGGATAGAAAGAAATCCTTGTCCGCCAAGGAAATATAAGCATGAAAAAATGAGTGTCATCAGCCCGCCCCATATCATGAGTGCCCTCACTACGGTATGGAAGGCTGTCGTGTTGCCCGCGCCTTTGTAGCGTCCGCACAAGGCTTCGGCTGCGAAGGCAAATCCATCCATGAAATAAGAGAACAGCGTAGAGAAGGTCATCAGCAGCGCATTGACCGACAGTATGATATCGCCCTCGCGCGCTCCGGCTGCTGTGAAAAAAAAGTTTACGGCAACTAAAAATAAAGTGCGGAGAAAAATGTCACGGTTGACAAGGAAAAATTTGCGCAACTGCGCGCCCTGCAAGATAGCTTTCAGTGGCTTGCGATAGCGGAGAAGACGGACGTAGCTGTGGAACCAAAAGCACAGAGTCGTCAGGAAACCAACCCATTGCGAGAGAACTGTGCCCAATGCCACTCCGTCGATCTTCATACCGAGCGCGAAGACAAAATAAAGTGAAAGTAAAATGTTGACTGCTACCTGGACGATGCTGACTAACATGGGGAGTCGTGTGTTCTGCATGCCCACATACCATCCCGTCATGGCATACAATCCAAAAACCGCAGGTGCCCCCCATATCACTATTTTATAATAGGTATAGACGAGGGGCATCAGCGTTGCTGATGGTGATATGACTGTGACTGCCAGATGAAGAATCGGTGACTGGAAAACCAAAAAGAGCAGGGCTATGGTCAAGCCCAAGAGAAGTGAGCGGGTGAATATGGTCATGACATCCAGCAGATCCCTACGTCCTAAAGCTTGGGAGGTCAGTCCACTGGTCGACATGCGCAGGAAACCGAAAACCCAGTAGACAACGTTGAAAATCATCGTACCTACGGCAACAGCGCCAATATAAGCGGCCGCACCAAGGTGTCCGACGATTGTTTGGTCGACCAATCCTAAAAGCGGTACCGTGATGTTGCTCACGATAGAGGGAAAGGCCAACTGAAGGATTTGCCGGTTGTAGTTGGTCATCAATTCACTTTCTCCATCAGTTTGCCATCTTGCCACTCGATGCTCTTACGCTTGTGATTGAGGCGATAGTCGCATCTCGAACTGCCATCGGGTGATTCGAAATGCAGAACCCCGTTGGAATAATAGAAAGTGCCTTCGGCAGATTCCGCATCATTGATTTGTTCCTTGAGGTGATTGCCGCGAATGACAACAGTGATTTTCCCAAGTCCGTCGTTTCCGGTATCGTTGTATGTCCATGTGCCTTGTACCCAAGCCGGAGCTTCCTTGGCATTCACCTCTACAAAGTCGTCGTCCTTGTTGTCGGGTGGGGTGGTATTGTCGACTTTGCTCACTGGGGCCGCATTATCCAAGTCGTCGGATGAAAAGCCATTGCACATATTGATCACAAGAATGATGAACCCCATGATCACCGCTGAGATCACGGCACGCCCCAGGCAAGAAGACATGAAACGGCTCTGTTGCGACATATACTGCGGCGGATACTCTCTGTAGCCATGATAATTGTACGGCCCGTTGGATGGATGAGCCGATGGCGAAGCAGGAGCTTGATTCTTCTTTTGCCGACGGTTAGAAGGTCGTGCCTGAGATCTGGCACTCTGTGAAGAGCGGTCGTTGGCAGTTGTACGGGGAGAGGTCTGTTGCTGCGGACCATCAACAGGCACTGCCTCCTTGGCTGCCTTTTCTGCCGCAGCCGCTTCTTCTTCGGTCAGCTGGTAGGTGAAGGGAGTGCCGCAACGTGGGCAGTTGCAAGCTACTTCAGTGATTCCGGGTATCGTCTCCACATCGAAAGTGAGACGGCATTTAGGACATTTTACTTTCACGATATTTCAAACGTTTCTCGATCATTAACTTTCAAAGGCCACTACGGCTTTGCGCAGCATACGCCATACCCCGCCGTCCAATGTGGCTTTTCCTTCTTCTACGGTATCTATACGCCGGGGCATCACGCGAGCATTGCCCATAATTTTGCAGACCGGTTTGATGAACTGGCTCACGCTGATATTAGCTGTTGCTACGGCTTCGGGTGTAGACAGCATGATGAAAGTGCCGTTGCGGCCATCACGGGTAGAGAGCTGGTAGATGCTTTTGCCTGCCTGCTGCTCCTCGGAGAAGTCTTCGAAGACTCCGTCGGGAGTTGGTGCGGAGAGATAAATCGTTTTGTATTCGCTCTCGGCTGGCTTTTGCAGCTTTTGCTGGTCAGATGCCTCTACGACTGGCACAGCGGATGGAGTACCTTGCAGTGCCTTTACTTGGCTCTCCAATTCTTCCACTCGTTGTTCCAGTCTTGCCAGACGCTCTGATAGATTATCTGTTTGCTCTGTCATAATTAAAGGTTTTGAATCAGATTCTCACGAATGGATCCGATAATGGGATAGAAGAACATGGTGTCCTCAATCTCGTCACTTCCATTCTTGGTATCTGTATTGCGGTTGACAAAGTTCCAACCGTTTACCAGATGATGTTCCAAATTCTTGTTCACCAGCTCCTTGAAGCGCAGCAGGCTGTTATAGTCAACAAGGAATCGGTCGACAACCTGTACGTCGTCGCACAGCTTGCAGAAGAAGTCGTTGTACTTCTTCACTTGGTCTATGATCTCTTGGCGGATCTCTGGATTGTCCATGTCGTCGTAAACAAGTTTCTCCTTGGCGATCATCGAGTAGTTGTAGATGAGCTTACTGTCGAAGCTGTCCATCATCTTGTTCAGTTGTGCTACCTGGGCGCATCCACGGCTCTCGCGCACCTGCATCAGCGCTCCACGACAAGTGATCTGCTTGGGCTCTTTCTTTTCCATGACGACAGAAAAACCGTCGACATCGTATTTCTCGCCATAAATGCGCTCGAAGACAGCCTGAGTGAGCTGATCCAAGTCGCGCTGCGAACCGACGATATCAAGCACCTTCGAACCTGTTCCGGAGAACATGACCGAACGGGGCTTCTCCAGTCCGCGGTGCTTCATCATGCTGGCCACATAATAGATGAGCGTCACGTAGAAGTAGATGAAAATAATCTTACGCTCGCCATCCTGGTTGAGCAGCAGGTTGTAGGAGAATACATCCTTACCCTTGACCACCTTGTTGTTGATGACAGAGAACAAGAAAGCGTTGATGTCCTCACTCTTCTTCTTCTCTGTGATGTCCTCGAGGATGCCGGAGAGCTCGCCGTAGGTTTCGTCGTCGTGCTCAAAGTGCTTGCGAAAATGTTCCACATATTTTATGAGCATCGGGTTGCTGTCGCCATGGGGTACTTCGGAGAAGCCATCGCCGAAGAGTACGTTGGCGGCAAAGCGGAACGAGGTGAGGAATGAGGGTTGCTGGGCGTTACTTCCGAAGACAACGACGTCGCTGGAACCACCACCGATATCGATGCTTGCAACGGTTGAGGCCGCGCCAAGAAATCTGCTGGACGACTTGTAGAAATAGTAGGGTGCCACCGACTCTGGCATCTGGATAAGATTGTCGCTGTCGGGCTGGACGTTGAAGACGTCGCGGAAGATTTTGCTCCATGTCTCACCGATCTTGCGCACATTGCCGACTTTCATGGCCAAAGGATAGAACCACACAAGCCGTGTCTTTTGCAAATCGCCGTTCTCCAGAAGTACCTTTGTGCGCATGAGCAGGGCCAGTTCGGTGAGATAGGCCTTCACGCGTTTGCTGTTGGCCAGGTCGGTACTCCACTTCAGATTGGCAACGACACGGTTGGCATAGCCTAAGCTTTCCTTTTCATAAACGAAGGGGATATTGGCATCGCCAAGAGCCACAATCTCGTCTACGGTCTCCGCATCCAGCCGATCGGGCTCGGAGAGTACTGTACGCTGTGGAAATCCATAGTCCTCACCCAAAGCTTTGGGCAGGAATTCCTGCTTCATCAGCGCGTCATAGTAAACATTGTTGCCATTATAGAGCGTGGCAAGCAAACGCTGCCGTGCCTCGCTGTTCATCGACAGAGGGGCTGGCATCTTTTCACCTGCCATGAATTCCACATGTGTGTTGGTCGTACCAAAGTCTACCGAGAACGTCAAGGCCTCATGTCCCGGAACATAATCGGGCCAGTTGGGGCATACGATGCCTTCGGCTGCGATGCCACCATGATCATCAATGAGTCGGAGCTGCATATAGTCGAAGCTGTCGCTCACCGAGTAATAGTCGGAACCGATGTGTTTCTCGGCTTTCAGGCTGCGCTGACGGCAAACCACCTTTTGCCCGTCAAGGTAATTCTTATAACCATTTTGGGCAAAATCCATCTGCAGGCTGCATCCTGAGAGCATGCCCATAGAGCGGTCGACAAGCTGTACTTTGTACGCGTCGCCGTGGCCCAGCCGCACAAAGGGGAACACGGTGAGTGTGAACGGCAGGGTCAGGAATACGCCACGGTCGTTCTTCTCGTCGTAGCGCAGATCCATGTCGTGCTCTTGGATATAGGTGCGTTCAAGGGTGACAAACTGTCCTGCTTTCTGTACGGGGATGCGCAGAATCACGCGCACGCTTTCAACGCCTCCGATCTTAGAATGAATCAATTCGAAGCGCGGACGTCCAGAGATGGTGCCGCGAAGGTCTTCAGCATTGAAATACTTAAAGAACAGGGGCTTCAATGGCAAAAGAAAATCGTGATCGTCGGCGTCGCGTGAACCCTGTTGGCGGTTTCCATTGAAGAAACAAATGTTGTCGAGCGTATAATCGAGCTTGATCAGTACCGGCTGCAGGAAGTCTTCGGTAGTCAACCAAGGATACTGATGGGATGTCGCGGGCAGGATACGCTTCTCGGGCACAGGCGCGTAGTCTTCAGGGCGAATGATGGTTGCGTCGTCCCAAGGACCTGTAATATAGCGGAAAGGCTCCAAAGCATTGAGATGATTCTGGAGAACAAGAGGCAGGCGGTCGTCTTGTTCGCGTGAGGCACGGATAACGAAGTCGCTCTTGCTGATGGCGGCTTGGATATCAGTACGGCGCACACAATAGAAGGGAACTCCGATGGCTTCCACTCCGTTGTCGAGCATGTCAAAATTAGTGTCCAGCCATGTGCGAGCCTTTTCAGTGGCTTGCAGATCCACTGCCCGTGGATTACCGATCTCATTAATGATTTCGGCCTGCAACTTGCTGTCCAACAAGGGAAGGTTGGTGATCAGGTAGGCGTTCACCTCACCACAATTCTTCTTCAAGTCGGGGAAAGCCGTGAAGAGCGCATAGACGTACTTGATGAACTTTTCTTGACGCTGATAGAGTGGGCGCCATGTCTGGAAGAGATTGACATTTTGTTCTACAGGGATGTCGCAGAAGTCTTCTTTTGCATTTGGGGTTGCCATCCAAAGGGTGACTGGAGAGGTGGAGCCAATCACTTTGTCGCCGCTGACCAGGAAGAAGAGCTTATCGAGCTGATCAAAGTTGAACGCCTCCTTGTCTTGTTCGAGAAACATTTCTATTGTCTCACCTAACAAGCGATGCTGTGGGTCGCTCTTCAGACGCTCTACTTCTGTTTGTCGGTTCCAAACGATGATCTTCAGTCGGTTGCTGAGTTCAGTATAGTTGAAAAAGAGCTGGGCAATGTCTAAAGCATTGCTCACGAGTCGTTCGTCCATCAGTTCTCCCTTGAGATTGGGATGCACAGAGAGGCGTTTGAAGGCATTCTTCACCAGGTCCATCTGTGCAAATGGAGAGGGAATAGCCGTGCGGGGCTTTGCCGACAAACCACCGTTTGGGTCACTGATTTGTTCTATCTCGTCGGCGTTGTACTGCCCGTTGAGAGTGATCCAGCCTTCGCCTGTTGTCTTATTGTTATAGCTTAATACGTTCATCTTAATTGCTTACTGTTGAATGGGTTAGACGATTCCATCAAACTTTTCGTCCACCAACTTATCAAGTACGGTGTCGAGCAGTGACATCAGCTTTAGGGCTGGACTTCCGTTTTGGAAACGATTCTGTTTTGTTGCGGCCTGACTCTCCTTGTTCAATGCAGAGAGCAGATTCTTATAGTCAAGAGCACTCTTGAAGAATCCCGACCGTGAGGCAATGCCGTTTAAGCTGTCAGCCAATTTATCCGTACCAACGTTGAACGGGCGGAAGGCTCGCTGATTGTGTCCCATCTCACCCAGCCATGTCAGATAGCCACCATAGAAATCGGAGGTGAGTGTCTTGAAGAAAGTAGTAGCCAAGAAACCTTTTGCGAGTTCAGGTTTGTCTTCTGTGTATCCGCGACCAATGTCGTTGGCCAACTGATTCTGTATATATAAATAGGTAAGGTGCCATTTGCATAGTTGCTTGTTCACCTCTATGCGCGTGGTGAGACCAAAATCCTTCAGCGTCAAATCCGTCTTGTCGTTGGCCAGACCATATTCTTTAAAGATAGGGCTGAGCGCATTCCCATTCTCTGTTTGCAGTTGGGAGTCAGGAATCTGAAGGAAATCCAAGATAGACAGAGCGCCGACATATTCTACGACATGTGCATCGTTGCGCTGTCCGTTACCGCCTGGATCGTTGAAATAAGGATTGGAGGGTACCTCATCGCCCAAGTAGTAGCAAGCATTCACTTTCGACATGTTGAGATCTTTACCGTCGCGGCGCAGTCCTGTGAGGTTGTCGTGATAGTAATAGAGTGCGCTCTTGGTCTTCGAGATAAAGTCGGCACGCGAAATGGGGCTATCTGGATCTTGCTGCACATTGAAGTAGGGCAATACAGTCAAAGCACCGATCCTTGCATCGCGCAAATCTCCACGATTGTTGATGTTGGGGTTGTTGGCCGCATTGCGAATGTTCTTCACGATTACAGGGTATCCTGCCGCACCCGTACCTCCGAAGATACTTGACACGACGAAGATACGGTCGTTTTTCTGAAAGACATTACTAAACTGTTTGAATTCCTCAGAGTCCTTAAACTCATTGAGAGCCACACTGCCGATGTTTGGCGAGCCGACAAATCCTATATCCATTTTGGTCTTCAGCTGGTCTTCGCTGAAAAGAATTGACACTAAAGCCTGATTGGCAGTGTCCAGAGTGGAGTAGGAGAGGAAATCTTGAAATTGCTTCGACTCTATGCCTGCAAGATTGAAAAGGAAAGAGTCGCTGAGGTTGGAGCCGTTGGGAAGAATATCGCTCAAAGAGGAGATCTTCACAGAGAAGAATCCTTTTGACACATTCACTTCCTCACCATAGAGACTGCGGCGCAATTGTTTATACCAGCGCATCAGGTTGTCCGTGCGCTTAAGGTCCTCGTTGGCTTTATGTGGGTCAACGATAATTGGCACAATCTCAAGAGGCATAGGCAGCCCCTGCTCGTCAATGGGATGAACGCCGGCCGCCAATTGCATGATCAACGGACGCATGACGCGCGAACCCGTGCCGCCAACTAAAAATAGAAACAGTCGCATTTTATTTATGTCTATGCTATCTTTATGAAATATCTTATTGGGAAAAGTTCCTTATTATGCTGCTTCAAGGCATCAGAATATCCGTGGATGCTTACTCCGGGATGGGTGTGTGCCGGCAGTTTGAACTCCACCATCTCATGCCGTAGCTGGCAATCACGAACAACAACACTTCTACGAGCAGATTGGTCATGGAGAAACCGAAGAGCTGGTCGCTGTAGTCTACGCCGTCGTTGGCGAATATGCCGTCGCAGTAGTTGTAGGCTGTGATGCTTGAGGCAATAGCTCCTACACCTAAGATGATAAGCCAATGATACCAGCGAGAGAAGCTCACCGAGTTGATGACATAGTAGAAAATCCCTGCTAAAACCCATGCGATCACAGCGGAGAACAGCGTCGTCATGAAGTAGAGGTTGTTGTTGTACATCTCGTTGGCAAACTCTGTCTGGCCCGAGAACATCGAGTCCAGAATTGTACTCGAGAGCAGCAGCAATATCAATGTAGCCATTAATCCGGCGATGAGGTAAATAGTGTATTTTTTCATTGAGTTCTTAAATGTTTTCCCTTTTTCTTATCAAATATTATCTGTCAATTTCAAGATCCATCTCGAAGTAGCAAGGCGTTCCGTCTGCGTTGCGTGCATAGCTGTCGTAGATACCTTGCAGGAGATATTTAAGTCCGAACGTAGTCATAGGTTCGATCGACGTATCGTCGTCGTCATTGCTCATGTCTACCCAGCGTGGGAGCTTGTTGAGCAATTTGATGCTGATGTCCTGGGCGCTGGGCTTATCGAGAGTCAGAACGAAAATATGTGTGGCAGTTCCAAGATATTTTTTCTCGTTGGGAGTCATGTCAGAGGACTTCACCTCACGGATCTGCTTAATCTTCACATTTCCTTCCGACTGTACAGTGTAATTGTTGATGTCGGTCAGATAATCCTTGTCGATAAACATTCCGCTGAGGTCCACGGCCAGCTCAAGTTGCAAATCGCCGGAGTTCTTGTCTACTTTCACATCCTTGATTTTCGTTACTTGTCTGTCCTGTCCACGTTCTGGACGGAACGAACCTCTCATATCGTTGCCAGCGAGCAGAAGTGAGTAATAAGGTTCGTAGAGATCGTCGGTGTCAAAGAGATACATGTTTTGGAATCCTCTCAGGTGCGGAAAATCGCAGAAGGTCTGATAGTTGGCATTCTTAGTCAGACGACGCATAACCTTGTTGTCGCCGACAAGGATGATATAGTAGGGACGTTTGCCATGATAATCTTTTCCAGACTGAGGGGAATTGTAGGGGTAGTAAGGTCCATCATAGCTTCCCGTCATTTTTACGATGAGCATGCTCTTTTCCTTCACGCTGGTTTTGAAGACGTTGGATGTCATTCCTTGGGCTTCGGCAAATACTTTTTGAGGGTTCACGCCAGCCATGTCACGGGTGCTGTAGATCATATCTGTTACGAGGATACTCAGTTCATCCTTTCCTGTCTTGTTGAGGATATTGTCAAAAATCTGTCCGAAATCGGTATAGCTGGCATCTCCCATCCCTTTTGTTGAGCCAAAAATATCTGCATCACGCACAAATTGCTGAAGACCTTTGGGATAGGGAGTCACCGAAGAGTTGACAACGAACATCTTGTTGTCATTGCCAGGAAGTGCGTTGAGCATATTAACGATAGCAGCCTTGAAAGACCCGTCGCCCTGTGGTGAGTCGTATGGCACCATCGACCCCGAGCGCTCAAGGTAGAAGTTCACCTTGATGGCCACGTTGGTGAAGCTGATCGTTTTGGGAGGGCGGCGATTTTCAAAGAAATCCTCAATGTAATCTTCTACGGCGTCCTCGTCGAGCTCTCCGTTTTTGAAGAAATCCTTAAAGCGGGCTTTGTTTTTTTCAAGAAACGTCTTGATGCGTGTCCAGTCATTGGCATCAACAGTAGCGTCATTCTCTGCTACTTCTAAAAGCAACTTGTTGAATTCTTTTTGGGGGCCGTTATTGCAGGAAGTAAACGTCAAGGCCACTCCCATAAACGCAACAGCAAAAGGATATAGAAATCTTCGTTTCATCGATTATCCGAATTATTATTATTTTTCAAGTTGCAAAATTAACAAAAAATCTTAAGAATATACCATTCTGTCCCAACGATTTAATATTATTTGGTGATGCAACAATGAAAAAGTCCTTATATTGGGATAATCTTTGAATCATTTGTGACTATAAATCACAATTTTTATTTTCAATGTGTAGAGTAGAGAGTCGAATGACCAATTGTAAGAATTTCCCGATTGACAAATACATACAAAAAAAGAGGCAGAACGTATTCTACCTCTTTGACTTCTTAAACTTACGATAGATTTTCCATCCGAAGAGGAATCCATCTAAAATGCCTGAGCCCAAACTAAAGAAACTCTTTATGCGTTGGGATGGCAAAGCGCTGGACTTTAAGGCATCAGGAGTTTCAAACAAACTTTTGTACAATTTGCTCATTTTCTCGTTGTCCTCACGAATTCCTTTGAGCAAGGTTTCCTTTCTGCCACGGATATCGGCCAGGGTCTTGAAGTTGGATGTAATCTCTGTAGGCATAATTGTCAACTCATTAAAATACCAGTCAGAAATTTCACAAGAGGCTTCTCGATCCACGCATGGCGAAAAACCACAACCAAAGCAAGTAGTACGAAATAAACACCGGCCACAATAGCGAAGGCTGCGACATTTCCCACCATCGGCTCAAGAGCATAGGCTAAGGCGAATGACAGGTAGATAACCATGATGAGGAATAATGTCGACAGTATCAAGGCCATTAAGAGTGCTGTGAGAATGCGCACAGACTTTTCTATTACATCGAGCTTCACGAATTCCTGTTGAAGCCCGATGTAATGTTTGAGTGTCTGTACGAACTGACTGATCGTCTCTATGTTCTGATCGTTGCTGAACATTCTGATAAGAGTCTCTAATACTTAAGGCGAAGCAAGCTTAGGCTTCTTGAGCCTGAGCCTCCTTGATGTCGTCAACCAAGTCGTTTACTTCCTTGCGGCTGACCTTGATGTTGTGCTTTTCGCAGAAGTCGTCAACGGCACTTGTGATTTTAGAACGTGTTTCAACACCTTTTTCTGGAGCCAAGAGCAAACCTAAGGCTGCTCCGGCAATAGCGCCACCTAAAAAAGCGCCAATGTAACCTAATGCTTTCATAACCTAAATTTTTCTTGTTGTACTGAATGCAAATATAGCGAAATCAAATAAAACTACGAATAAAAACAGAAAGAAATTTTCAAAAAAAAATGTATTTGAGGCATTTAACAAACTTTAGTCGGCAAAAAGAACATTTTTCGTGAGATTATTTGTAAGTTTGCATCTAAATTCAAATAGCAAAGATCAAATAAAAAAGAATATGAAAAAATCGTTTGTATTGTGCGCAGGGCTTTGCCTTGTATTGGCATTATCAGGTTGCAAACCAAGTGAGAGTGCATACAAAAAGGCTTACGAGAAGGCTCAAGCACAAGAGAGCCAGCGTGGCCAAGAGGAGCCTCAGACCAATGCTCCTGTTGTGACGCCTTTAGAGACAGCACCGGCCTCTCAGACAACTGTTACTGATAATTATGACAACGTGTCGGTCCGCAATGAGAATGTTACCGTTGTCAGTGGGGCAGGACTGAAGGCTTTTAGCGTAGTTGTTGGTTCCTTCTCTTTAAAGGCCAATGCTTTGGGCCTGCAGGGGCAACTTAAGAGTGCTGGATACGACGCTCAAGTGGCATTTAACCCTCAAAATAGCATGTATCGTGTCGTTGCTACGACATTCGATGATAAAGGTAGTGCTGTGCAGAGCCGCAATCAGTTGCGTGCTGGAAAATATCCCGACGCTTGGTTGCTTTATAAGAAATAAATGCGCATCTTATCTGTCGATTACGGAAAGAAACGTTGTGGGCTGGCTGTCACCGATCCCTTACAGATCATTGCTAATGGATTGGTGACAGTTGCTACCAGTGATCTCATCAATTTTCTCTCAGATTATATTCAAAAAGAGGCTGTGGAGCGTATAGTCATCGGTAAGCCTGTTCAACCCGACGGCAATCCCTCGGAGAATCTTGCGCGAGTAGAGAAATTCGTTGGACAGTGGCGAAAAAAATATCCAGAGATTCCTATAGAATACTACGATGAGCGTTTTACTTCAGTACTTGCTCATCAAGCCATACTTCAGAGTGGAATTGGAAAGAAACAACGTAAGGAAAACAAAGGACTCGTTGACGAGATTAGTGCCACGATCATTCTTCAAGATTATATGCGTGCTACAAAAATGAGATAATACGCGATTCAAAACAACATAACGAAATAAATTCTCCGACAACATTGATTTTACCTATTTATATATATGGCCAGCCTGTGCTACGCAAGGTGGCAGAAGATATTCCAGCAGACTATCCCGAACTTGAGACTCTGATCAATGATATGTTCGATACGCTCAAATCGAGCGACGGCATAGGATTGGCTGCTCCCCAGATAGGGAAGTCCATCCGAGTGGTTGTGATCGATCTTGATGTTCTTAAGGATGAGTTTCCTGAATACGAAAATTTCCACCATGCCTTCATCAATCCTCACATCATAGAGATTGACGACAACGCACCCAAGGAAAGCATGGAAGAGGGATGCCTTTCTATTCCCGGCATTCACGAAAGTGTGAAGCGGGGGACACGTATTCACGTGAAGTATCTCGACGAAAATCTGCAGCCCCATGACGAATGGGTGGAAGGTTATTTGGCCCGAGTAATGCAACATGAGTTCGACCATCTTGACGGCGTGATGTTTACTGATCGCGTCACCCCCTTGCGTAAGCAGCTCATCAGAAACAAACTCAAGGCT
This sequence comes from uncultured Prevotella sp., assembly GCA_900322035.1. Lineage (GTDB taxonomy): Bacteria > Bacteroidota > Bacteroidia > Bacteroidales > Bacteroidaceae > Prevotella. Next base: position 99,853 of record ONYL01000001.1, on the reverse strand, counting down.
ATCTCTCAAGGTAAGTTCCGCTGTTCTTACCATGTGAAACTTCGTCATTAAGGAAATAATTGATTATGGGACAAAAAGGAGCCAATGATCATCAATGGTTCTGCTTGCGCCTTATACGAAAACTCGCTTGTCTGCTTCTCCTTCTCATGCCAGTTTCGTCTAAGGCGCAATTTAATACCAACCAGCTGATGCAAACCGGACGCATAGCTCTTCAATACGAGGACTATGTGCTTTCCATACAGTATTTCAACAGGGTAATATCTTTGCGTCCCTACCTCTATGAGCCTTGGCAACTGCGTGCGGTGGCCAAATTCTACCTCGACGATTATGTCGGAGCGGAAGCCGATGCAACTAAGGCCATTGGACTTAACCCTTATATATCCCAACTCTTTGATTTGAGAGGTATTTCCCGCATCAGGCAGAAAAATTTTGAGGGTGCTATCGATGACTACAAAAAAGCCATCAGACTCGATCCTTCAGTACAGGGATTTTGGTATAATAGTGCTCTGTGCTATTACCAATTGAAAGACTATGCCAATGCATTGGCCTTATCGGACAGCATTATCCAACGTTGGAACAATACCGCCGGGGCCTATTCTTTGAAGGCTGAGATCTATCTCCAAAAGAAAGACACAGTCGAGGCCGAACGCTGGCTGGACAAAAGTCTCAAAATCGATCCCTACAATGTAGATGCCTGGACAACACGCGCTTATTTGGCAATGGGCAGAAAGCAATGGAAAGATGCTGACAACTTCTTTACGGAGGTTTTGCGCCTGAAGCCTTCTGACGTAAACAGCTATGTCAACCGTGCCCTTTGTCGTATCCATACAAACAATCTCCGCGGCGTGATGGATGACTATGACAAGGCTATTGAATTGGATCCTAACAATTTTCTGGCCCACTACAATCGTGGGCTTATCCGTGTACAGTTGGGGGATGACAACCGTGCTGTGGAAGACTTCGATTATGTAGTCCGTATGGAGCCTTCCAACTTTATGGCCATCTATAACAGGGCTTTGCTACTCGACCGTATTGGAGATCTTAGGGGGGCCATTCGTGACTACACGACTGTGATCAACCAATTTCCCAATTTTTGGACAGGACTTGAGCAGCGTGCCTGGTGTTATCGCCGATTAGGAATGACATCCAAAGCTGAGCTTGATGAGTTTCGCGTATTTAAAGCCCAGATGGACAAGCATGTGGGAATTCAGAAACGATGGAGCAAGGCAAAACTTCGCGATGTGAGAAAACGTAGTGAGATCAACCTCGATAAATTCAACCAAATTGTGGTAGAAGATGAACCCGAAGTGGATCATGAATATAAGAGCATCTATCGTGGGCGGGTGCAGAACCGAGAAGTTGATATTGATATGATGCCAATGTATATGCTCTCTTTCGAGCCTTATAATAATGGTGTACAGCGCTATCAGGCCTTCGATAGTGACGTGGAACGGTTGAATGCGAAGAAAGGAAGCCAGCACAAACTCTATGTCAACTGTAGCCGGCAATCGCTTGACACCCTGCAGATACAACGTGTCTTCGCCATGGTTGATACCTTGACGGCCCGAATTGAGGGCACTTCCACCGTGCGCAATATTACTGGCAAAGGCCAGCAGCTGTTGCTTGCCCTTCTCATGCTGCGTAGCGTTGCATACGCTTCACTCCAGAATTACGATGCTGCGGCAACTGATATGACTACTTATTTAGAAATGGACAGCACCTTGTCGTTAGCTTGGTGGCAGCGGGCTGTGTGTCAGTCGCTTTATACGATGGCTCTTGACAATAGCCAGATGAAGCAGTTGAAGATCGCTCAAATAAAAGACGACTTTACTCATGCCTTGCGCCTAAATCCTCAGAGTGCATATCTTTATTATGATCGTGCCAATTTCTATGCCAAGCAGAAAGACTATTCCCGTGCGATAGACGATTATACAAGAGCCTTGCAGATCGACGGTCATCTCGCAGAAGCCTATTACAACCGAGGTGTTATCCGAATCATGGCCAATGATCGTAAAAATGGCATTTCCGACCTCAGTAAGGCTGGGGAATTAGGACTCTATGAAGCTTATAGTATCATCAAGCGATACTCCAAGTAAGGAAGCTGTGCCATTCTTGAAAAGCACGACTAATGCCCTGTTTTAGTAAATCGATATGAAGCCTTATGCTCCTCTATTGGGACTGAAGGCCGATGAGGACAATATGAAAATGATAGAATGCTCAAATGACATGCAGTTATTGGCTAACGAATGGGGTTTTCTGCCTTTTTTCGCTGGTCCAATCCCCGGCTTCTCCATCGAAGAAAATATAGATCCGCGATGGTGGTTCAGTGATGGCTCGTTAGATAGTGATAGGGAGGAAGCTGAAGAAGAACAGGCCGATCCGATGGGAGCTTGGGATTGGAAAGGTCGTTGTATCATTGAGGGCGACTTGGCTTATGGCAAGTTCTTCAATGGAAAGGTGGGGTATATCAGCATGGATTATTTCCCGGATTTCATGAATTATCGCCGAAGTAAGTATCAGCTCTCGAATCAAGAAAAAAAAGTACTCTTAACCCTTCAGGAAAATCAATCACTCCTTTCTAAAGAATTGAGGAAACTGAGTGGTTATGAGCGTCGCCGTCCCGCTCATAGGGAGTGCAATCCACTATTGCGCGAAGCTCAGAGGACTCAGCCCAAAATCCGCAAGAGGATAATCACATCAGCTGTGGAGAGCTTTGAGACTGTAACCACCAAACTACAAATGGGAGGTCGAATGTTGATAGCTGATTTTGAATACAGTCATGATAGACAAGGGCGACGTTATGGTTGGAGCGTGGCCCGTTATTCTACTCCAGAGGATTTCTTTGGAGAAGAACGGTTGCTCTGCCGACGTTCTCCAAAAGATTCTTACGACTACTTGTTGTGTCACCTGATGAAACTGTTGCCTCAAGCCACTTCACCCCAACTGATAAAGTTACTTGGTTAGCTTTTGCTACATGGCTTTCTACAAAGTGGATCAAATCGGATGCATTCTTTTTGTTCGTTGACAACCTGTTTTCAGGCTCAGGATTGACTGACTGTGAATTGTCGCATGAAGTATGTCGCTATATATCGTTGGCTAAGACTGCCAATTTTTTGGTATTTAAAACCCATTAAGATAATTTTCCGTTAATTATTGCCTTAATTCAAAATAAAATAGTACTTTTGCCCCGATCAAATAAACTAAGTTTGTATTATGGTTAAAATCACTTTTCCAGATGGGTCTGTTCGTGAGTACGAATCAGGCGTAACTGGGTTACAAATCGCCGAGAGCATCTCACCGGCTCTCGCCCGCAACGTTGTATCTTGCGGTGTGAATGGTGAGACAGTGGAACTCAACCGTCCTATCAACAGCGATGCCACTATCGCTCTTTATAAGTTTGAAGACGAAGAAGGAAAGCACACATTCTGGCATACCTCTGCTCACTTATTGGCCGAGGCACTACAGGAACTTTATCCTGGCATTCAGTTTGGATTCGGACCAGCTATTGAGAACGGTTTCTTCTATGATGTGATGCCTGCCAACGGTCAGGTAATCTCAGAGAACGATTTCCCAAAGATTGAGCAGAAAATGATGGAACTGGCCAAGAAGGACGAGCCTGTTGTGCGTCACGAGGTTTCCAAGGCCGATGCCTTGAAGGAATTCAAGACTGACGGACAGGAATACAAGTGCGAGCACATCGATCAGGACTTGGAGGACGGTACCATTACTACATACACCCAAGGCAACTTCACTGATCTTTGTCGTGGTCCTCACTTGATGAGCACGGGGCTTATCAAGGCCGTGAAAATCACGAGCGTAGCCGGAGCGTTCTGGCGCGGTGATGCAAAGCGTGAACAGATGACACGTATTTACGGCATTTCGTTCCCGAAGAAGAAGATGCTTGACGAGTATCTTGTAATGCTCGAAGAGGCCAAGAAGCGCGATCACCGTAAGATCGGTAAGGAGATGGAACTCTTCATGTTCTCAGACCGCGTTGGCAAGGGACTTCCGATTTGGTTGCCTAAGGGCACTCAGCTGCGTCTGCGCCTTCAGGACTTGCTGCGTCGTATTCTCAAGCCTTACAACTACCAGGAGGTCATCACTCCGGGTATTGGCTCAAAGAATCTTTATGTCACCTCTGGTCATTATGCCCACTATGGCAAGGACAGTTTCCAGCCCATTCACACCCCCGAGGAGGATGAGGAATATATGTTGAAGCCCATGAACTGTCCTCATCACTGCGAGGTATATGCACGCAAACCGCGTTCCTACAAGGATCTGCCCCTTCGTATCGCTGAGTTCGGAACTGTGTTCCGCTATGAGAAGAGCGGTGAGCTCCACGGATTGACCCGCGTTCGCACTTTCACTCAAGATGATGCCCATATCTTTGTGCGCCCCGACCAGGTGAAAGCTGAGTTCGAGACTGTGATCGATATTATTCAGAAAGTGTTCGGCATCTTCGGCTTCAACGACTATGAGGCTCAGATTTCACTTCGTGACCCCGCCGACAAAGAGAAGTATATCGGCAGCGACGAGATTTGGGATACGAGCGAAAATGCAATCCGCCAGGCTTGCAAGGAGAAGGGACTCAAGGCCCGCGAAGAAATTGGCGAGGCTGCATTCTATGGTCCTAAGCTTGATTTCATGGTGAAGGATGCCATCGGCCGCCGTTGGCAGTTGGGTACTATCCAGGTAGACTACAACTTGCCGGCCCGATTCAAGTTGGAGTATACTGCTGAGGATAATTCCAAGCAGACTCCTGTGATGATCCATCGTGCGCCTTTTGGCTCTTTGGAACGTTTTACAGCAGTACTCATCGAGCACACAGCCGGTCACTTCCCCCTGTGGCTTACACCTACCCAGTGCGCTATATTGCCCATTTCGGAGAAGTACAACGACTATGCTAAGCAGGTGAAAGCCTACTTCGACAGCGTGGACGTGCGAGCCACTATCGATGATCGCAATGAGAAGATTGGCCGCAAGGTGCGTGACAACGAACTTAAGCGCGTCCCCTACATGCTGGTTGTTGGCGAGAAGGAGGCTGCCGACGGTCTTGTGAGTATGCGTAAGCAGGGTGGTGGCGAGCAGGCCACAATGACCATGCAAGAGTTTGCGCAACGCGTCAACGATGAAGTGAAAGCACAGCTCAAGGGTGTTTGATTAGCACAAAATTTAGTCATAATTAGGAGGAGACTCAGGATAATCTTGGGTCTCCTCTGTTTTTTTTAACTGCAAAAGTTTGGCAGTGTCAGTTGGTTTTAGTAACTTTGCGCCTTGAAATGAGGTATTGTACCCTTTTCATAATAAAAACTTTAAAAAAGACTTGTGTATAGTTAATGAAGAATGACAAAAAGACAATGAAAGCCCAGTACCGCGTGAACGAACAAATTCACGTTAGGGAAGTAAGAGTGGTAAGCGATAGTGGAGCAGAAGTAATGCCCACGCGCAAAGCCCTTGATCTGGCACGCCAGCAAGGACAAGACTTGGTGGAGATATCCCCCAATGCTCAGCCACCTGTTTGTCGCATCATCGACTATAGCAAGTTTCTCTATCAGCAGAAGAAGCGTCAGAAGGAAATGCGTCAGAAGCAGGTCAAGGTAGAGACGAAGGAAATTCGATTTGGACCTCAGACCGATGAGCACGACTATCAGTTCAAGCTGAAACACGCTCAGGAGTTTCTTGAAGATGGCAATAAGGTGCGTGCATATGTCTTCTTCCATGGTCGCTCAATACTCTTTAAGGATCAAGGCGAGGTGTTGTTGTTGCGCTTTGCCAATGATTTGGAAGAGTATGGCAAGGTGGAACAAATGCCTAAATTGGAAGGCAAGAAAATGTTTATCTACCTTGCGCCAAAGAAGAGTGGCACCATTAAGCAGAGCCAGCAGAAGCGTGACCGTCTTGCTGCTGAGGCAGCAGCCAAGGCTCAGGCTGAGGCTCAAAAGGAGCAGGATGCCAAGAACAATGGACTCTTTGCCAATGCCAAAAACGGTGCCGACGCTTTGAAAAAGCTCTCCTCCGGGAGCGAAGAAAAATAAGCCAACATTCTGGAGTGTGCGTAACGTCCTGGTATATACGTTGCCACCTCTATTATTAATAACAAATTAAATAACAGCAAAAATGCCAAAAGTAAAGACAAACTCCGGCGCAAAGAAGAGATTCACATTCACCGGAACTGGTAAGATCAAGAGACATCACGCTTACCACAGTCACATTCTGACTAAGAAGACAAAGAAGCAGAAGAGAAATCTGGATCATCAGACTCTCGTTGACGGTTCGAACCTCAAGCAGGTGCGCGACTTGCTCTGCCTCCGTTAATCATTAACTTTTTGGTCGAACTTTAAAAGAAACAAAATTATGCCAAGATCAGTAAATCACGTTGCATCTAAAGCAAAGAGAAAGAGAATTCTTAAGCTCACAAAAGGTTATTACGGAGCAAGAAAGAATGTTTGGACAGTAGCTAAGAACACTTGGGAAAAGGGTCTTACCTACGCTTATCGTGACCGTCGCACCAAGAAGCGCAACTTCCGCGCTCTTTGGATTCAGCGTATCAATGCGGCAGCCCGCATGGAGAACTTGAGCTACTCTCAGCTCATGGGGGCCCTTCACAAGGCTGGTATCGAGATCAACCGTAAAGTGTTGGCCGATCTCGCTATGAACAATCCCGAGGCTTTCAAAGCCATCGTTGACAAGGTGAAGTAAATTAGTATTTCTCAAGATAAGAGGTTGTCTGTTCGCTTGAACAGACAACCTCTTTTTTTTAGGCTGATGGATAGGCTTTCCAACATACCCAATAGTGTCCAGATGATTCTTAGTTATCGGCAAAGCCAATGTACAAAACAGCGAGGAACGAAAAAAACAGCTGACGGGGATAAATGTAGATATTCGGTTTTGTCTCATCGCTTTTTTTCTATACCTTTGCGGTCATGAAAAAAATAAAAGTTCTTGTCGGAGGCTTTATCTATTGGGTAATTCTCTTCCTCCTGCTGAAAGTTGCGTTCATGCTTTACAACTGGTCTACTTACTCTACTTTCGGACTCGTCGACTGGCTGAACGTGTTGTGGCATGGCTTGCCCCTGGATTTTTCCCTTGCTGGCTATCTCACGGTCTTTCCGGCGTTGTCGCTGATTGTTAGCGTGTGGGCTTCGTCTGGAAGGCAGCTAAGACGATTCTACTATTTGCTCATGACGTGGGTCGTGGTCTTTCTTCATGTGCTCAATGCCGTATTGTATGGCTATTGGCGTTTTCCACTCGACACCACTCCGATATTCTATTTCTTTTCATCTCCCCGTGATGCCCTCGCCAGTGGGGGAGCGAAAGAGAATGCCGTTTTGATACTTCTCCTCATTTTGTTCGCCGCGTCTTTTTTGATCTGTCTACATCGGCGTCCTCCCAGAGGGGTGAGGCCTAACCGTGAACCTCACAGAATCCTTGCCACCCTTCTGCTGTCATTGTGCACAGCCTTGCTTTTCTTGCCTATACGCGGGGGAGTGACCGTCTCGACGATGAACACCGGAGAAGTATATTTCAGCGAAAATGAGTCGTTGAATCATGCAGCCGTGAATCCTGTGTTCTCACTGATGGAGTCGTTTTCTAAACAAAGGGATTTCGGTGCCCAATATCGTTTTATGAATGATGGTGAAGCCACGAGGATTTTTCATATGATGACTCCTACCAGTTCTGATTCTACGCGTATCGTGCTCAAACAACGTCGGCCTGATGTGTTCATCATAGTGATGGAGAGTTTTTCACGTCTTGTCATGAAAACGGGCGCGACACCGAATCTTTGCCGTCTCGCCGATGAAGGAGTGATGTTTGAAAACTTCTATGCCAACAGTTTTCGCACCGACCGCGGGCTTGTCGCTGTGCTGAGCGGATTTCCTGCCCAGCCTTCTATGAGTATCATGAAGTATACGGGTAAGGCCGGCCGTTTGCCTTCCATTGCACGGTCGATGATCAATGGAGGTTACAAGGCTGCTACCTATTACTACGGTGGTGACATAGATTTCTGCAGCCAACGTGCCTATCTTGTATCTCAAGGTTATACCAGACTTGTATCAGATAAGGATTTCCCCTTGAAGTATAGGATGAGCAAATGGGGTGTCCCCGACGGACCGCTGTTTGACTATGTAGAGAGAGACATTAACCTATCGCGTTCTGCGGGACCTGAGTTGCGTGTCATCCAGACTTCAAGTTCGCATGAGCCTTTTGATGTTCCAGTGCGGCTTCATCGTAATAAAAGGTTGAACGCCTTCGCTTACACCGACATGCAAATAGGGCGCTTCATAGATTGGCTGAAACGGTCCGGACGATGGAAACGATCCGTAATGATTCTTGTTGCCGACCATTTGGGCGCATATCCTGAACGGATAGACAACCTGACCCTGTCACGCTTTCAAATCCCGTTGATCATAACAGGAGGAGCTGTCGATGGTCACCAGCGTTTGGAGGTATATGGCTCACAGCAGGATATTGCCGCCACGCTGCTTGCCCAGTTGGGTATCAGTCACGAAGATTTCACCTTCAGTAAAGACTTGTTGGATCCCAGCATCCCTCATTTTGCCTTCTTCACGATTCCCGATGCCTTTGGCATAGCCGATAGGCAGAACCGTCTGATCTACGACAACCAGGCTACCAAAATCGTCGTTGACGAGGGTCCGTGCAAGGGCAGTAATCTTTTGCGGGGCAAGGCCTATTTGCAGAAGTTGTATGATGTAATCGCTAATTTGTAGAGAATGGAAATCAAGTCTATAGCAACTTTTCACTCGCCCTTTGGGAGCAAGTTTGGAATTCCAAAGCAAAGCAACGTCGTGGCCTCTCTCCAAGGTACGATTGTTTTCGAGCCCGAATATCGCTGTGCAGATGCCTTGCGGGGGCTTGAAGGCTTCGATTTCCTGTGGCTCATCTGGGGCTTCTCAGCCAATCGGCATAAGGCGTTCTCACCTGTGGTAAGACCTCCGAGGCTTGGCGGCAACGAGAAAGTGGGCGTGTTCGCCTCACGTAGTCCCTATCGGCCTAATCCTTTGGGGCTCTCGTCGGTCCGCCTCGAACGAATAGAGTGGGAGAGCTATAACGGACCTCTGATCCATGTGCTTGGTGCTGATCTAAAAGATGGCACGCCCATTTATGACATCAAGCCTTACGTGCCTTTTGCCGACGCTCATGCTGAAGCACGAAGTGGTTTTGTGGATGCCCACAGCTGGCAGACACTGCGGGTTGTCTTTTCGCCTGCCGTCGAAGAATATTTGCGCAAAGAAGGGATGGATACAGAGCTTTTGGAACAATTGCGCGACGTTCTGGCGCAAGATCCACGTCCGCACTATCATGCCGATCCGCTCCGCGTTTATGGTATGACTTTTGCTGGTATAGATGTGCATTTCCGTGTGGAAGGTCAGACTCTCTTTGTCATGCCTTGAGCCGGGTGAGTTGTTGTGCGTGAACAGGTATGTTTAAACTTAAGCAACTCCAAGGCAAAGAACAGCGGGCGTAATAACAATTGCCTGTGGAATATTCCTTTATAGCTGAAAAACTCCAAAAGTCATCCATACTGTATCAGAATCGTTGAACCGCTAAAAAACCTTGACTTTATAGAAAATCAAAACCCGGCCGCTTTCGCGAACCGGGCTAATGAAAGGAGGAGTGGTACCTCTTGGAGTTGAACCAAGGACACATGGATTTTCAGTCCATTGCTCTACCACCTGAGCTAAGGTACCATTTTTTTGTTTTGTAATGCAAAGGTAGTGTTTTTCTTTTTTTCCACCAAGCGCAGATTGGAAAAACTTTTCTGTTTAATATACCTTAACAGAAAGCTGACTTTCGGACGAAACTGTCATTGATACAGTAACGAAGCCATAAATCATTGAAAGTTATTGCTTTGCAGGTTTCGATACGAAAACAATACGGAATTATGGGCTTCTAAACGAATTGGTTATCTATGGTCAGTGTCCTTAGGCTTGGGTGTTCCTGTGACGAAAACAGGAGATGGAGAAGACGATAAATCTTCTTCTGGTGATTCCACCTTTGCTCCAAGGTTCATCTATTACTGAATCTCCCTCCACAATAGGGGAGGGAGATCCTGATGTTTTACGTCTTTCCTCTGAAAAAGATACAGAGATGATGCGGTTTTTCAATCCTTTTTCAGTGGATTCCAGCCTTGTGCCTGGAGGTCAAACTCAGCGCCGTCGCGGGTGACGAGCCGCTTGCCAAGTTCCGGTTTTGTGATATATCCGATTTGTTTCACGCCTTCCATGTCCTTCACTTTCTCGTGGTCGCCGATAGGGACAGTGAAAAGTAATTCGTAATCCTCACCACCATTCAAGGCCGCTGTCGTGAGATTCATATTGAATTCTTCGCAGGTGACGGCTGTCTGATAGTCGATAGGTATATTTTTCTCATAGACCCGACACCCACAGTTGCTGGCTTTGCAGATGTGAAGGAGCTCAGAGCTGAGCCCGTCGGAAATGTCCATCATGGCTGTAGGGCGCACTCCTGCTTCCTTGAGCCGCAGAATGATGTCGCCACGGGCCTCGGGCTTCAGTTGCCGGTCGATGAGATATTCCTTGCCCGCGAAGTCCGGTTGGAAATCTTCCAAAAGTCTGAACTGCTTCTGTAGGTGGTCCACAAGTTTAGTGTCGCCTTTTTCCTTAGCGTCGCGGATTTGGTTGTTGAGTTTGGTCAGCTGTGAATAGTACACGCTCTTCTCACGCTCAAGAATCTGCAGTCCCATATATGCGGCCCCTAAATCACCCGTTACACAGATCAGATCGGTCTCATGTGCTCCATTGCGGTAGACGATGTCTTCGCGCGTGGCCTCACCGATGCAAGTGATGCTGATGGCCAGTCCGGTGAACGAAGAAGTTGTGTCACCTCCCACAATGTCGACGCCCCATTTGTCGCAAGCCTCTCGAAGTCCTTTGTAGAAATTCTCAAGATCTTCCACTTTGAAACGCCGTCCGAGGGCGATGCTGACAATCATTTGCCGAGGTGTGCCATTCATGGCAAACACGTCGCTGATGTTGACCATTGCACTTTTGTAGCCCAATGTTTCCAAATCGATGTAGGTAAGGTCGAAATGTACGCCTTCCATAAGCATGTCGCTTGTGATGAGTACTTCCTTGTCGGGATAATGCATCACGGCGCAGTCGTCGCCTACACCTTTCAGTGTACTTTCGTTTTTAGGCTTGATATTGTCTGTGAGACGGTGTATGAGACCGAATTCTCCAATTTCTGATATTTCCAAAATTTGTTTCTCCTATTTTATTATGATTTTTTTCTTGTGGAGATAAGCTATAGTGAATTCCAGAATTCTCTGTTGATTTAATAGGAACTTAGCAGTGTTGTAACGCTCGTTCTGACTTGGGGATTCATGCTACATCAATTGTTCTTGAAGCTGATCGTATGAACCTTGTTACCGGAGCGATGTCGGTTTTGCGATTCCGCGTTATCCTTTCTCTTAAAGAGGATACTGTTTCTGGAGTTCTTTCTCACATAGCTGATGATTTTCTGATTGAACTGCTCTTCCTGATTCAGCATGAACTTAATGCGAATGGGCAAGACGTAGAGATTCTCCTTGGTCAGTTCCGACAATCCCGCTTGCCCCTGCAGGCGTGAAGCGTCCTTCTCTGTGGTGAGAATGATTTTGGGTGTTTGCATCGCAGCGAACTTGTCGTTGATGGAGTCAATGTCGCGGGAGCTGAAGTTGTGATGGTCACCAAAAGTCATGGGGGTCACTTTCAAACCGTAAGGATCCAGATCATTGAGAATCTGTTTCGGTGAGGCTATACCTGTCAGCAAGAGCACATTGTAGCCGTGAATGTCTTTGAGTGACATTGCCTTTTGGGCGGGATTGTCGCTAAGGTCGTCGTATCGTCTGAGCGGTTCATACTGAAGCGTCGTGAAATACAAGTCCTGATAGGGATAAAGGTCCATGGCCTTTGTAAGGACGCGTATTTCCATCGGCTTTAGGTCGGCCGGACATTTTGTGATGATAACGATGTCGGCCCGACTTTTCCCTTCAAGCGGTTCACGCAACCGGCCTGCCGGAATCAGTTTGTCGTAGATGATGAGCCGATGGTAATCGACGAGAAGAATATTGATTCCCGGTTTCACATATCGGTGTTGAAAGGCGTCGTCGAGCAATATTACGTCTACGTCTTTAGTTTCCTCGTCGTGAGTGAGCCGATCGATGCCCTCTGTGCGCCGCTTGTCCACAGCGACGTAGACATTCGGGAATTTCTCTTTCATCTGATAAGGCTCGTCGCCGATGTCCTCCATGGGCGTATGCTCATTGGCCAGTACGTAGCCTTTCGACTTGCGTTTGTAACCACGCGAGAGCACGGCCACCTTGGCCTTGTTGTCCAAGAGTCGGACGAGATACTCTACATGTGGGGTCTTTCCAGATCCACCCACGGTAATGTTGCCCACGGAGATGACCGGGAGGCTATAGGAGTGCTGCTTTAATATGCCCATTTCAAAGAGAGCATTGCGAAAGCGCACTCCCAACCCATAGAGCCAGCTCAGCGGCAGCAGCCATTCGTTGATTTTGATGAAGTCCCCTTCCATTTTCTCTTATTAATTGTACAATACGATATAGGGCATACGTGCCTGGATGGCATCCTGCGCCTTGATACGGCTCAGAATACTGAAAGGCTGATAGAAGTCGCCCAAAACCTCGCGCATTTGGTCGTCGAGGTATGAGCCCTTGTTGCCTAATGAGCTTAATTGGTCGAGAAAACTCAGCTGTGAAGGATATTCTCTGTAGAAATAGTCGCTGAGCTTGGCCAATTTAGCAGCTTTGCCTATGGCCTGATTGATGCCGCCAAGTTCATCGACGAGTTGGATCTGTTTGGCGTCTTGTCCCAAATAAACATGCCCTTGGGCGATTTCGTTCACCCTGCCGACACTCATGTGACGGCCTTCGGCAACTCTGGAAATAAATACACGATATCCACGGTCGACTGATGACTGAATGTAGCTGATTTCCTCGGGAGTCATCTTTCGGCCCATAGCACCCAAAGTGGAATGTTTGTTGGTAGACACCTCGTCGAACTTGATGCCTAATTTATCGGAGAACAGCTGTGTGGCATCAGGAATCATACCAAAGATACCAATGGAACCCGTGATTGTAGTTGGCTCCGCAACAATCCAGTTGGCGCCACAACTCATATAATAGCCACCGCTGGCAGCCATTCCGCTCATAGAGACTACGACGGGCTTCTTTTTCTTGAGCTGCTGAATAGCATGCCACATCTTGTCGGAGGCAAAGGCAGAACCACCCGGAGAGTTGATGCGCAGAACCACGGCTTTCACATCGTCGTCGTCCATCAATTTTTCCATGTCTTTGCAGAACTCATCTCCCACGATGAAATTCTCCTGGTCGAACAGCGAGGAGGGATTGGCCTGGTCGACGATCTCACCACTGGCATAGTAGACGGCTATTTGTCCGCCATTGGAAGAATCTGATGAGGCGGCAACAAGCTGGTCGGGAGTGACCTGGCTGATGTCTTCATCCCCTTTGAGGCCGAGCATCTTTTTCACTTGTGCCTTCATCTCATCAGCATAGAGCAGCCCGTCCACCATCTTGTTGGTCACGAAGACTTTGGGATCCTCAGACTCAATAAAGCGGTCGGCGTAGGCGTTGAGCTGTTCTGGCGATATTTTGCGGCTCTCACCGACACCTTTCACCCATGTGTTCCAAATGCCAGTGATATACCTCATGGTCTGTTCGCGGTTGGCATCACTCATCTTGTCTTCGGTGTAGGTTTCTGTGGCACTCTTGTATTTGCCCACTTTTGTTACAATCATGCTCACGCCGATTTTCTTCAGGGCGTCTTTCAAATACATCGTTTCACTGCCGATACCTTTCCATTCGATAGTTCCTTGTGGATTCAAATAGACTTTGTCGGCTATGGAAGCGAGATAATAGCTGCCACTGCCGTAATCGTCGCCGTAGGCCACAATCCATTTTTTGCTGCTCTTGTAGTCTTTAAGGGCGTTTCTGATTTCTTCGAGCTGAGAGGGATCGGCACTGAAACCGTCGTTCTCAATATAGATGCCTTTGATATTGGGATTGTCCTTTGCCTTTTTGATGGAATAGAGAATATCGTTCAATCCCATGGGCTGTGTTTGGTCTTGGTTAAAGAAAGAAAGTGGCGAACTTGTTGACCGCTCGTCAAGACTGCCTTTCATCTGTAGCACCAATACGCTGTTGGATGATATCGACGGCTTGCTATCATTGCTGGCACCTGCTATCATTCCTACAATACTGATCAAAGCAAATGCTCCAAGTATAAGAGTAAATACCAAAAGGCCAACGATAGTGGCACCTACATTCTTAAAGAAATCTTTCATAATTGTAATTTTGGAGTTGGTTGACTTGAAATTTCCTATTGCAAAGATAGTGGAAATCGGGTGAAGTACAAAAGAAAAACGTTGCTTTTTGCTACAATTTGAGCGCTTTGGAGTTTTTTATTTCCCAAAGTAGACGATGAATTCCTCCTTCTTAGGGACATTGGCTACTTTCTCGCAGTGCTGGGAAAGCCTTTGTCTGTATTTTTTGGGGGATGATCCGATAGATAGCTCATGTTTCGTTAGATCTGGTTTTGATGGGGGATTGGCGCATTACTGATGATTCGTCTTTCGATTACCGAGAGTTTATCTCAGCCTCCAATAGCCGCCCGGTGGGCTGCCAATTGGCGGCCGGTCAGCTCCCAATAGGCGGCCGGTCAGCCTTCAGTTGGGATCTGCCGTGAGTTGCCATTTGTCAACTTGAGAATTGGAAGGGGCTGTAGAGCCGAGCTTATTTCTTGGATGATTGTCCGCAAGATAAAGTCAGACCATCATGCAGCCGTTTTGGAAATAATATTGTATCTTTGCACCAACAAACTCAGCCGGCAAAATGATTCAATCCCGTATTATCTCTCTTTTTCTTCTGCTTCTTTCTGTTTCCAGTCCAATTTGGGGCCAGCAGGAAGAGCCCAGTTATGGCATTTATGGTAACGATACTACTGTGCAGATTTTTCTTTATTCCCCTAATCCCAGTCAGGGGCTCCATCTTGCGTATTTGTGCAACGATGACCAGTGGCGGGATATGGGACAGCTCTGCACTTCAGCCTTTGTCCGGCATGGGATGAAAGGCGGAATGTACAATCCGTATGTGATAAGTGTTGACGGCAGTTACCGCTTGCTTTTTGGTATTGGTGAGGGTGCTTCTTGCTTTGGCGCTTCTTATAGTGATGACCTTGTCAACTGGCGTCCGCAGGATTTTCCCATGATGAGTGTGGATGATTGCAGGCAGCCAATTGCCTTCACGAACAATGATAACGGCTTCGATATTTATTTCAAAGCCAAAGGTGGTCCACGCTTTCTCACGGCATCTGGGGATTTCCGGAAGTTCTCGGCCGATGAGGCCTCTACGATAGATGATGTGGCCTGGCTTCGCGATACGGCAACGATAGCAGGAAAAGTGGAGGAGGGCAATTTGTTTGAGATTGCCAAGGTGCATTTTGATTATATTGGGCGTTATCTCCAGGCATTGGCCAACGACCGCCAAATGAGTGCTATGAGAATGGCCGATGACGCGACGCGTTTTGCCTCACTCTCGAATGTCAGTGCGACCCTCAGTGTAGACATGCAGAATGTGAAAAATATCTCCGAGCACCTTTTTGGCCTCGACTTCGAAGATATCAATAATGCTGTAGATGGAGGGCTTAACGCCGAGATGGTGCAGGACGGCGATTTTGAATATTATTCTTCTGATCATCAGGGATGGAATGGTTCTACAGCTTGGACGTCTGGTGTGATAGGTGCTCCAATGGAGGTCGACACGGTTTATCCGGTCAGTAAGACCAACCCTCATTATTTAGCGCTTTCTTCAGCAGGAATTTTCAACAACGGATTTGACGGTATGACTGTCCGCGCCGACAGCCTGTATGCTTTCTCGGTCCAGGCAAGACTATTGAATCAGCACGATAAGAAAAGAAAACTTTTAGTTACGCTCGTCGACAGCGACGGTTATCTTCTGGCCGATGGTAAGTTGACAGTAGTCGGTGAAAGCTGGGCCGAGTATAAGCTGGCCTTGAAAGTAGAACGGCCCAAGGATAAAAAGAATCTTTCTAAGTTTTCAGGAGCGCGGCTTTCTGTCGCTGTCCAGGGCGATGGGAGAGTTGCCGTGGATATGGTCAGCCTTAAGCCTTTCGATACGTATAAAGGACATGGATTGCGGCGTGATCTGGCCGAGTCCATAGTTGCTCTCCATCCTAAATTCTTGCGATTCGGGGCGCTTAGTCCATTCTCTGTAAAGAGCGTGGGCGAGATCTCCGACTGGAAAATGCCAATAGGAAAGTTGCGGGACTGCACCCCATCCGCCAATCCGAGGGGTAGCCATCCATCGAAGGGCCTGAGCCTTGAAGAGATCTTCCGCTTTTGTGAAGATGCAGGCTGTGAACCATTGCCTATCATAGCTGCTGGAGAGTCCAGCCCTTGCGCTGAAGCTACACGACTTGCCACTCAGTCGGGAAGTGTCGACAGGAAAGACATGCCTGACTATTGCAAGAAAATATTGGAATTCATTGGCTGGGCCCGCCGTAATCATCATCTGCATAGGATCGGTATTGAAGGTGTAGGGCATGTAACGACTCCTTTTGAAGAGCGTAGTCTGATGATTTGCAAGGCAATTAAGCAAAATTACCCCGATATGAAGATTATGGTGGCGGCAGGTGACAGTCATTATCCCTCTGCCGACAACATAGAAGGCTGGGCCTTTGCCAAGTCGCATAAGAATTGTATAGACATCGTTGAAGAGAATGCTACGGAATCTTCAGGCTGGTTGATCACCCATTCTGACTACTTTGACGACTATAGCGGAAAGGGAGCTAAAGTCTCCTTAGGTAAGTATGGCTGCCCGGAACGGACGTTGGAGGCGGCATTGTCTGAGGCTGCCTATCTCTGTAATGTAGAACGCAACGGAGATGTTGTCGACCGGGCAAGCTATTCACCATTGCTCTGCAACACAAGGCACAAGAACCAAGACCATGCCTTGATTTGCTTCGACAACGACAGCGTATCGTTTACTCCTTCCTACTATACGCAGTTGCTTTTCTCCAACTACTGTGGCAACCGTTACTTGCACAGTGACTTGAAATTGAACCAACAGAATGTGGGCGTTAAGCAACGTGTATCGGCATCTGTCGTCAGTGATACAGCATCAGGCCGTATTTTTGTGAGGTTGGTCAATATGCTTCCTCGCGAAGTGAGTCTTTCTATCACGGGCCTAAACGTACCTGACGGCTCTGCGATGATCAGCTTTTCTGGTTGTCCGTCTGATGAAAAGACGCAGTTGAAAGAAACCTCAGTAGGCTCTTCTCTGACGTTGTCTCCCTATAGCATGAACGTGATCATCGTGAAATAAGCAGGAAAATTTTCAGAAATGGCATTAGAAAATGAAGTCACCAAGTGGTTTCTTAACTTTTTTTATCTACAAATAAGATTTTTCCAAAATAAGATTGCTCCTTTCATATAATTTTCCTAATTTTGCAATGAAAGAGAAAGATGTATGTAATGAGCGCCCGCAGACGGCGAATGTAAGTGCTCCTTCTGTCGTGGATAGCCGACTTTCATGGGATTGAGACTTCTATTATTCAAAACGCATAAATAAAATGAGTGAAAAAAACTCTTTTTTGGTTTTCTCGGGTACTAATACGAGATACCTTGCAGAGAAGATCTGCGCCAGTTTGGGCTGCCCTCTCGGCAACCTCGTTGTAACTCGCTTCTCCGACGGCGAGTTTGCCGTAAGCTACGAGGAGTCGATTCGCGGCCGTGACGTATTTCTTGTGCAAAGTACTTTCCCAAATTCTGACAATTTGATGGAGCTGTTGCTGATGATCGACGCTGCCAAGCGTGCTTCGGCCCGTCATATCATTGCCGTGATTCCTTATTTCGGATGGGCCCGTCAGGATCGTAAGGACAAACCTCGTGTGAGCATTGGTGCCAAGCTTGTGGCCGATCTGCTTAGTGTTGCTGGCATTGACCGCGTTATCACGATGGATCTTCATGCCGATCAGATTCAGGGATTCTTTGATGTTCCTGTAGACCACCTCTATGCCTCAGGCGTGTTGCTGCCTTATGTGCAGAGCCTGCACTTGAAAGATTTGGTCATTGCTTCTCCTGATGTCGGTGGCTCGAAGCGTGCCAACACCTACGCCAAGTATCTTGGTTGCCCTCTTGTTTTGTGTAATAAGACCCGTGCGCGTGCCAATGTTGTTGAATCGATGCAGATTATCGGTGATGTAAAAGGCAAAAATGTGGTCATTGTCGATGATATGGTCGATACGGCCGGCACTATCACCAAGGCTGCCAACATCATGAAGGAAGCCGGGGCATTGAGCGTTCGCGCCCTTGCCAGTCACTGTGTTATGAGTGGCCCTGCTTCTGAGCGCGTTCAGGATTCCTGCCTTGAGGAAATGGTCTTTACCGACTCTATCCCCTACACCAAACGTTGTTCCAAGGTGAAGCAACTGAGTGTGGCTGATATGTTCGCTGAGACTATCCGCAGAGTCATCAACAACGAAAGTATCTCAAGCCAATACCTCGTTTGATTCTTCAGTATTTTGCTATATCCCCATTCAATCTCTGTAATGCGACTGAATGGGGATTTTTCTTATAGGCTTATTCCTTCTCTCTTTGTCTTTATTTGCTGAAGCGAGTGAGCAGACTGTAAGACGCAAGAAGATAATTGGGGGTAAGCCCATAGTGGGTGGTGACAATCTGTATGGACGACGGGGCTTTGCTGCTTTAAGTGCCCATATTGGGGGCGAAATCGTGCAAAACACATCGATGATAAGAAAAAAACGCCTGTCAATGTATGGCTATGAAATTTTTTTTATGTACCTTTACACCAAAGAAATGATAAACAGAATTTTATCGCCCCGAATTTTTGGGGCTCCAATCGTATGATAGATCATCACACTGGATGTATCGGGCTGAATATGCCCACTGACTTTGTCTGTGCTCGGAGTGGGGCAGCCCTTGGAGTGGGTGTGAAGTCGATCATCCCACTTCATGAAATTAGGAAGCCTTTGACAGTAGTCGATGCTTTTGGCAGTATTGTCTTTTGCAAGTCATCCAAACAGGTGAAGTGCAGTCTTGATTGTCTGATTGAAACACCAAATCCCAAATCGTCTGAATACAGAATAGACCGTCTACAACATAATTAAAACCAAATGTACTAATGAATGACAAACAATTAATGAATCGTGCGGCAGACAACA
Source organism: uncultured Prevotella sp. (assembly GCA_900322035.1). GTDB lineage: Bacteria > Bacteroidota > Bacteroidia > Bacteroidales > Bacteroidaceae > Prevotella. The sequence continues at coordinate 80,591 of ONYL01000001.1, read as the reverse complement.
TCCGCGTGCTTGCCGTTTCTATGGTAGAAAAGGCAAATTCCGGTCATCCTGGTGGTGCCATGGGAGGAGCCGATTTCATCAATGTGCTTTTCTCTGAATTTCTCGTCTACGATCCTGACGATCCTATGTGGACTGGACGTGACCGTTTCTTCCTTGATCCTGGCCACATGAGTCCGATGCTATATGCTGCTCTCACACTGCGTGGCATGTTCTCTATGGACGACATTAAGCAGTTTCGCCAGTGGGGATCACCTTGTCCGGGACATCCTGAGCTCGATGTTGTCCACGGCATAGAGAATTCTTCGGGACCATTGGGGCAAGGTCATGCTATTGCTGCCGGTGCAGCTGTGGCTGAGAAATTCCTTGAGGCACGTCTTGAAAAGACAATGATGCAGCACACTATTTATTGCTACATTTCGGATGGCGCTGTAGAAGAAGAAATATCTCAGGGAGTCGGACGTATTGCCGGCACATTGGGACTTAACAACCTGATTATGTTCTATGACGCTAATGAAGTTCAGCTCTCTACCGACACAAAGGAGGTGATGGCTGAGAATACTGCGATGAAGTATAAGGCGTGGAATTGGAATGTGATCGAGATAAATGGTAATGACGTTGACGAAATCCGTGGTGCTTTGAGAGAAGCACAAATGGAGCAAGATCGTCCTACGCTTATTATCGGTCATACGGTGATGGCAAAAGGAGCGTTGAAAGCTGATGGCTCAAGCTACGAAGGCAGCGTAAAGACCCACGGTGCTCCTCTTGGTGATGAGGCTTACCGCAATACGGTAGTCCATCTTGGAGGGAATCCTGATGATCCTTTCGTTATCTGGGACGACGTGAAGCAACTCTATGACAGACGTCGTGAGGAATTGAGAAATATTGTCAGACAGCGCAGAACGTCCGAGCACCAATGGCGTGAAAGCAATCCGGTGCTTGCTGCACAGATGGACGAATGGTTCTCAAACACGGCTCCAAAAGTTGATTTCAGCAATTTGGTACAGAAGCGTGACGTTGCTACACGTGTGGCCTCTTCTGCTTGTTTAGGAGAATTGGCTAAGCAAGTATCCAATATGATCTGTGCTTCTGCCGACTTGAGTAATTCCGATAAGACAGACGGCTTTCTTAAGCAGACCCATGACCTGATAAAAGGTGATTTCACTGGTGCTTTCTTCCAGGCAGGTGTGGCCGAACTGACAATGGCCGACATGTGCATAGGTATGGCGCTGCATGGATGTATCGCTGCTTGTGGTACTTTCTTTGTATTCTCCGATTACATGAAGCCGGCGGTCCGTTTGGCAGCTCTGATGGGAGTTCCCGTGAAATTCATTTGGTCTCACGATGCATTCCGAGTGGGAGAAGATGGTCCTACTCATGAACCCGTCGAACAGGAAGCACAGATTCGTTTGATGGAGAAGCTGCGCAACCATAAGGGACAAGACAGTGTGCGCGTTTTCCGCCCTGCTGATGCCGACGAAGCTACAGTCTGTTGGAAGATGGCTATGGAAAACACGGATACTCCAACAGCACTAATCTTCTCCCGCCAGGCAGTCAAGTCCTTGCCCGAGGGTAACGACTATGAACAGGCTCGTAAGGGTGCTTATATCGTAAAGTCTTCTGATGAAAATCCTGATGTGATTCTCGTAGCTTCGGGATCTGAGGTGGCAACGCTCATTGCTGGTGCGGAATTGCTGCGCAAGGATGGATTGCGTGTCCGCATAGTGAGTGCACCTTCTGAGGGACTATTCCGTCGGCAAAGTGAGGAGTACCAAGAGGCTGTATTACCCAAGAATGCGAAGATATTTGGCCTTACTGCGGGATTGCCTGTGACACTTCAGGGACTCGTTGGAGCCAATGGCCGCGTTTACGGTTTGGAGAGCTTCGGATTCTCCGCTCCTTACAAAGTATTGGATGAGAAACTTGGCTTCACGGGTGAGAACGTGTATAAGCAAGTGAAGAATTTTGTTGCTGAGTAGACAAAACAATATAATATGTTACAGTACAAAACAGTTGGCCTTGCTTCTGACCACGCAGGGTTTCCTCTTAAGCAATTTGTCAAACAGTATCTCGAAGAGCGCCACATTCCTTATAAAGACTATGGCACGCAGTCTGCAGAGAGTTGCGATTATCCCGATTTCGCCCATGCCTTAGCCAGTGGGATTGAGAGCGGTGAGGTTTTCCCTGGCATTGGAATCTGCGGTACTGGAGAAGGAGTGGCTATGACAATGAACAAACATCAGAAGATTCGTGCAGCCCTATGCTGGAATCCAGAAATCGCTCATATGGCTCGTTTGCATAATAATGCGAATGCCCTCGTTATGCCAGGACGGTTTATTGACAGTGAGATGGCTCGAAAAATTCTGGATGAGTTCTTTGCTACAGACTTTGAAGGAGGGCGCCATCAGCGGCGAATAGATAAGATTCCTTTGAAATAGAAGAAATCTAAAATAGCATACCGGTCAAGCTGCACTTCTTGACGATTGCTGAACTTTGGAAAAGTAAGAGAGGCTGATGAAACATTATGTTTGTCAGCCTCTCTTTTGCAGTATTGATAGATGTATTGTTATTCTAAAGTTTTCTATACGGCTCCATTTAGGATGGAACCTTGATGCCTATTCTTTTGGAACTTCGTATTGACTGCCTGTTTCTTTTATGTATTTCTTTGCGAATGAGTGGGGGTATCCAGGACGCTGAACGCGTGCGCCTATTCCTTCTGGTGTACGTTTGAAGTGTCCGTTCTCTTCTGGCTTTACAGTCATATCATTGTATTTTACAATCAGATAGGTAGCAAGTTGTTTCCAACGGGCTAACATCTGCTGAGCCTGCTGATTGCTATAGTTGTTCAAATAGTTAAGAGCTTCGGCTTTATTCTTTTCATAGAGACTGTTGGCCTTCTGCTCTACAGTAGGCTGCTGGGAAATGTAGCTGCTTTCCAGACTGTCTCGTACCTGCTTAAGCGATGGAAACATTTGACTATAGCGTGGATAAACCATATTGCTTACCCAGTTGCATACCCAATAAGCGTTGCGGTCTGAGAATGTCACTGCATCAGCCCCTGGAGTATTGAAACATTCCGGTTGAACAGAGTTTCCACAATATATAGGTACATAGGCAATCATATTCCCATCATCGTTGCCGAACCACAGAACCCCGCCGATCTCTCTTGGGAGCCATGAACGCATTTGTGAAACGTAAGTGAAGCCTGTCTGTTGAGTGGATGTGGGACGTTCATTGAAATATTCTTTCCCATCCACTTTAAAACTCAACGGTGTTGGGCGGTAAGGCATTTGCCAAATGCCTCCACCGATATTGGTAGAGTCAAGTGCCAGGGGTGTACCCTCATAGTGGTCGCGCATGTCTTTTTGCAAGTCCTGTAGTGAGACCTTCTTGTCGGGGACGATCCAAAGTGGCATATCGGTTGCCTTCTTATCTACGCCCAAAGCCCAATCCAGATAGCGACTCATGTCTTTGTGGTGATTGAAAAATGACCATACTCGAGCGTCGCAATATCTACGACCGCCAAAATCAGGCTTAGCATACGTCATTTTCCAATTAAAATCCTTGTCCTTTCCTGTAAACCAGCCCATTTTTCTGGCGTATTTTATCATATTTTTGGAATGGATAACCTCGGTATTGTAACTTGAGACAACGCCAATACGACTTTGGTTGGCATGACCGGAGATGGCGTCGTCGGGTATCCGAATTGCGCACCATACGACGCCACCATCTTTTCCTGTGCCTTGCATTTCCATTATCCAGGCCTCGTTGGGATCGCAGAGTGTGAAAGTCTCGCCCTCGGAACAATAACCGTAGGTTTCGGCAAGTGTTGTCATCACTTTGATGGCTTCGCGGGCAGTCTTGGAACGCTGCAATCCAATATAGATGAGGGATCCATAGTCTATTCCGCCCTTGGGATTGACCATCTCTTCACGACCGCCATAAGTTGTCTCACCTATTGTCACCTGGTATTCATTGATATTACCGATGACATTATAGGTCTGTTCTGCTTCTGGGATCTTGCCGATATATTTGTGACTATCCCAATCTACGATGTCGCGCATTGAGCCTTTGGGATGAATTGCTGCTGGGTAATGGCACAGGCCAATGAACATGCCGTAATCATCAGCGTTGTAAGTACACATAACACTGCCATCAGTAGAGGCCTTCTTGCCCACGATGAAATTGGTGCAAGGGAAACCAGCCGTGCATAAGGCTAATAATAATAATGACAAATAAAATCTCTTCATATCAAATTGTTTAAAAATTAGATATAGGGTTACAAGATAAATAAATCTTCTTTCAATTGTTTGTTATTCCACCAGGCTTGTAGTTCTCCACTTTCAGAATACTTCAAGATGATGGTTCCACCAAGCCACTCTGTCATCGGCAGTTCGTCGCGAAACTCGTAATAGTTAACCACTTGAGTTCCTTGGATTTCCACTACCGCCTGTATGAGCGTTCTGTTGGAAAATACCACTTCATGTGCACCTACTCTTCTCATCGTCTGCTCATTTCTTTCGAAGATATTGGTGTTGCGGCCTTAAGCGGAAGTGGCGCCCCCGTCCTTGTTGTAGGAGCAGAATTTTCTTGTTGTGGCTGCGTTTCTTGGAAAGGAGGCAGCTGGCTTCCAGCATGTGTACGCTCTGTAAGGTTGGTGGAGTCTGAAGAAACTGCCGTAGGAACTTTCTGACGATGGAATCGTAGGAATTGTATGTTCTCCAAAAACATAAGACGCATGGTTGAAGTTGTCATTACGTTTGGCGAGGTATTAAGTTGGAAGTAACCTTTAATTTCCTTGATACCTACAAAATTGTCATCACTAATTTGAAGCACGTTCTGCATATCGGTGGATATGCGTAGATTTCGAGTGATGACACTGTCATTCTTGAGCACCAGAGCCAAGACTACATTACCGTCGCGAATACCATCCTGGAAGATGAATTGTGAATTAAAACTCAGAGTGAGCATATCTCCCGCATGATAAGTCGTATCAGTTTTTATGGAGAAAGACTGGTAGTTGAAAGGCGCCTTGGATGTGAGCACCATGAAAGAGGGTCTACGCCAGATGTTGGTGGTGTCGCCATTGGCTGGATACATACCTGAGGCAGTCATCGCAGGACCTCCTAAACTCCTCGATTCCTCCTGCAAGCGCTCGCTAAGATTCTCATAAATCGTGTGCAGAATCTCTGCGTTCTCCATATAATAAACCATGGAGGAGTCAAATTCGCTCTGTGTGACGTGATGTTTTTTCAGTACCGCTACGTGGTAAGCCTGTGTAAGATCAGCGGTTTCGCCGGGGCGTGTTGATACCATTCCATCTGCGATATGATAATCATAGAGAATGTCCTCCATGTCGTCGGGCTGAATATACTGATTTGGCACTCCCGGTTTACAGCCGACAAGTGCCATAACGATGCAGAAGGGGAGCATCGATACAAGAATACTGTATAATTCCCGTTTGCTATTCATGTTTGATTTCTTCTTTGTCTTCCTCCTGAAGGTGCTTCTTTTGGGAGAAGGCTATGGCGATACGTTCGAAATCTTTGCGGCAGAAGATGACGAGCAATACAACGCCAACGGATATGGAAGCATCTGCGAAATTGAAAACTGGAGAGAAGAAAATGAATTCCTGTCCTCCCACCATGGGTACCCATTCAGGCCACGTTGTGACAATGAGCGGGAAATAGAACATATCAACCACCTTTCCCATCAGAAATGGAGCATAGCCTGAGCCGAAGGGAACGAAAGTGGACAGTGCAAAGGGTGAGGCACTTGTGAAAATAAGTCCGTAGAACATGCAGTCGATGATGTTTCCTGCTGCTCCAGCTATGATCAGTGACAGGATCATGATGTAGCGTGTGCGTCCATGATGCTTGAGTTCCCAATGCAGATACCATCCCAGCACACCCACGGCAACCAGTCGAAACAGGCTCAGAAATATCTTATTGAGAATCTGAATGCCATAGGCCATACCAGCATTCTCAACAAATACAATATAGAACCAGTTGGTAACATGGATGGATTCTCCGAGGCAGAGATGAGTTTTAACAGCTATCTTGATTACCTGGTCAATAATCAAGATAGCCATGATGAGGATGACGGCAACACGGCCGTCGGTTAAACCGATTAGTTTCTTTTTATCCATATTGTATCACTTTACCCGCTGGCCTTTGCGCGAAGGCAAAACCAGGGTACATAGGCCCGCAGCTATCAACTTAGTGCTGACGATGGGTCATTTTCGAATTGACGCTGAGCGTAGCATGGGGGACGGCTCTCAGACGTTCCTTGGGGATGAGTTCACCCGTGTAGCGGTCGATGCCGTAGGTTTTGTTTTCAATTCTTACCAGGGCGGCCTCCAAGGAACGGATAAACTTTTGCTGGCGTTGTGCCATGGTGACGAGTTCTTCTTTGGCTTGTGCCTCGCTTCCGTCTTCCACAGCCTTGTAGCCGGGTGAAGTATCCTGCACGTCATTGGAATCCTTGTAGGTCAGCTGACGCATCATATCATTGTAGCTCTTACGGGCCACAGCAAGTTTATCGTTGATGATGGCTCGAAACTCCTCAAGCTCTTCATCGCTGTAGCGTTTTTTCTCCATAGTGATGTGAATTTAGGTTCTGCAATGTTAGTAATTATAGGTGGCTAAAACAGAAGGGCCAACCAGTTCGAACATCTGTCCGGGCTGGTTGAGACTCCTTGTATTTATTAAACCTTTTCTACCTTAATATTCAATTTGAAATCGTCGAAATCAACTTCAGCGCCGTCGTTGTCGGCAAGAATGATATCGTTGGCAAGAACCTGACTCTTGATCAAGTCGCCAAAATGGTGGATGGCAGCATTCGTTTCCTCATTCGGGGCGATGGTCACCACTATTCGGTCGGTGATCTCCAGTCCGGTTTCCTTGCGGAGGTTCTGGATGCGATTGACCAGTTCGCGGGCCATTCCTTCCTGGCGGAGTTCATCGTTAAGTTCCACTTCAAGAGCTACGGTGAGGTTGCCTTCGTTGGCCACAAGCCATCCCGGTATATCCTCGGAGATAATGTCCACGTCTGCTGCATCTACGGTAATCTGGTTGCCATCGGCCTCAAAGCTGAAGCTTCCTTGTGCTTCCAATTGTGCGATTTCTTCTTGGGAGAGAGAAGACATCTTGGCGGCAACAGCTTTCATCTGTTTGCCAAATTTCTTACCCATGACCCTAAAGTTACACTTTACCTTCTTTACCAGAATGCCCTGACCTTCAACGAAATTCAATTCTTTGACGTTAACTTCGCTCTTGATCAGATCTGCCACGGCTTCAATGTGCGTCTTCTGCTTTTCGTCTACGGCAGGAATCATAATTTGCTGCAGTGGCTGACGAACCTTGATGTTTACCTTGCGGCGCAGGGCAAGTACCATAGAGGTAATCTTTTGCGCCATGCCCATACGGGCCTCAAGTTCCTTGTCGATAAGCTTCTCATCAGGCTTTGGATAAAGTTCAAGGTGGATGCTCTCCAGTTCTCCACCGAGATCCTTGTAAAGTTGATCGGCAAAGAATGGGGCAAAGGGAGCCAAGAGTTTTGCAACCGTCATCAGGCAGGTATAGAGTGTCTGATAGGCAGCCAACTTGTCTTCACTCATCTCTTTTCCCCAAAAGCGCTTGCGGTTGAGGCGAACATACCAGTTGCTAAGGTCGTCGTTGACAAACGAGTCGATAAGGCGCACGGCACGTGTCGGATCAAGGTTTTCCATCTCAGCAGTAGTGTTCTTGATGAGCGTGTTCAGACAGGAGAGAATCCAGCGGTCAATTTCCTGACGCTTTTCCACGGCCACTTGGGGAGTCTGCGGATCGAAGTTGTCCACATTGGCGTAGAGAGCAAAGAAGCTATACGTATTATATAAGGTGCCAAAGAATTTTCGACGAACCTCGTCTACGCCTTCGGGATCAAACTTCAAGTTGTCCCAAGGTTCCGAATTGCTCAACATATAGAAACGCACAGCGTCGGCTCCGTATTTGCCTATCATATCGAAAGGATTGACCACGTTGCCCACGTGCTTTGACATCTTGTTGCCTTTAGCATCGAGCACGAGTCCGGAGCTGATGACATTTTTGAAAGCTACGCTGTCGAACACCATTCCGGCAATGGCATGAAGGGTGAAGAACCAACCACGTGTTTGGTCGACACCTTCGTTGATGAAGTCGGCTGGGAAGAATGCCGGCGGAACAGGTGTTCCGCTGTAATTGCTCTCAACAAGCTCCTTACGGTATTCTGCTTCTGGAACCCCAACTTTTTTCAGTCCTTCCTGGTTGATTTCTCCCTCGAAGGGATAATGAAGCTGGGCATAGGGCATAGAGCCAGAATCGAACCATACGTCAATCAGGTCGGTTTCACGGTGCATGGGCTTTCCGGCATTATTTACAAGAACGATGTTGTCCACATATGGGCGGTGAAGGTCGATCTTATTGTAATTTTCCTGCGAGTAATCACCGGGAACGAACCCTCTTTCTTTCAGCGGATTACTTTCCATCACGCCTGCTGCTACAGCCTTCTCAATCTCTTCGTAGAGTTCCTCTACGGAGCCGATGCATTTCTCACCGCGGTTCTCATCGCGCCAGATGGGTAGCGGCGTACCCCAGAAGCGGGAGCGGGAAAGGTTCCAGTCGTTGAGGTTCTCAAGCCAGTTGCCGAAGCGTCCGGTTCCTGTAGACTCGGGTTGCCAGCGGATGGTCTTGTTCAAGGCCACAAGACGTTCCTTGCATTGAGTATCCTTGATAAACCAGCTGTCGAGGGGATAATAAAGGATGGGCTTGTCGGTGCGCCAGCAATGGGGATAGTTGTGGGTCATCTTTTCTATACGGAAAGCCTGGCCGGCCATCTTCATCTCCATGCAAATCACTACATTCAAGTCCTCACTGCTTTCAGAGGCCTTGCGATCCCAGACTCCGTTGGGATTGAACTTAGGATCGTATGCATTCTTCACGTAGGCTCCCTCGTGATTTCCGTAGGCCTTGCGGTCCATACAGTGTTTGATGAACTCGTTGTCGAGTTCTGATGTCAAGTAGTACTTACCCTGGAGGTCTACCATTGGGCGGGTCTCGCCTTTTTTAGAAATTAAGTAGAGTGCAGGAACATGGGCTGCATGCGCCACAAAAGCATCATCGGCACCGAAAGTGCTGGCAATGTGGACGATGCCTGTACCGTCTTCAGTCGTCACATAGTCGCCGGGAATAACACGGAAGGCTTGGTCTTCCATCTCTACAAAATGGTCGTGTCCGTTCTCGCCTGTAAACACTTTCTCAGGATGCTGTGCGGCGTAGTCCTTGACGTACCCCAGCGACCATTCGTCCAATTTCTCGCAGGGCTTCACCCACGGCATAAGCTGCTGGTAGTGCATGCCGACAAGTTGCTCACCTGTATAGTGTGCCACGATGCGGTAGGGCACCAGTTTGTCGCCCTTCTTGTATTCGGGCATCTCTTCTTCGTCGCGCATTTCTCCTTCCTGCTTGAGGTAGGCGTTGACACGTGCCTCTGCCATAAGAAGCGTGACCTTCTCTGCGGTATAAGGGTTGTAAGTTCTGACGGCTACATAGTCGATCTTGGGGCCAACACAAAGTGCTATGTTTGAAGGAAGCGTCCAAGGTGTGGTTGTCCATGCTACAAAATATGGCTTGCCCCACGCTGTGAGCAAATTTTTGTCTTTTGACAGGCCTGCCAGATCGGTGATACTGAACAGTGCCGTCACAGTTGTATCCTTTACATCGCGGTAGCAACCTGGCTGATTGAGCTCGTGGCTCGAAAGGCCAGTACCGGCAGCAGGAGAATAGGGTTGGATGGTATACCCCTTGTAGAGCAGCTTCTTGTTGTAGAGTTGTTTCAAGAGCCACCAAAGTGTCTCGATGTACTTGTTGTCGTAGGTGATGTAGGGATGGTCGAGATCTACAAAATAGCCCATCTTTTCGGTCAGCTCGCGCCATTCGGCCGTGAACTTCATCACGTTTTCACGACATTTTCGGTTGTAGTCCTCTGTAGAGATATATTTTTCAGAGTTCTTGTTGTCGATATCTTTCTTGGTGATACCAAGTTCTTTCTCTACGCCAATCTCGACTGGAAGTCCGTGAGTATCCCAACCGGCTTTGCGTTTCACCTGGAATCCTTGCATGGTCTTGTAGCGGTTGAAGGAGTCCTTGATGGTACGTGCAAGCACATGGTGGATGCCGGGATGGCCGTTGGCCGAGGGAGGACCCTCGAAGAAGATGTGCTGTGGACATCCCTCTCGTTCATCGATTGTCTTGTGGAAGATGTCGTTTTTCTCCCATTGAGCAAGTATCTCCTCATTCGTTTTAGTGAGGTCTAAGCCATTGTGCTCTGCAAACTTTTTACCCATATTCTTGTTTACTTTACTATATACTTCTTTTCTTGATCGGCAAAGTTACAAAAAACCCTTGGAACGCACAAATTTAGTAGTCTTTTTTTGGCTTCGCGTTGCATGATGTTTGACAATCGTTGGGAATGCCCAGCGAAAGTATTGCTTTTTGTCATGGCCGTGTGTGTTTGCTGATGCCGGCCGCCATATGGATCCCGGCGGGTTCCCTCTTGGGGGCCGACCGGGGGCCATATGGAGGCCAGTGGGGCGGCAAATGCCTCCTTGCATGATTACGCACATTTGACTTTATCCCTAAGCGGATTCCGTGGCCTGATAACTTAGACCTTTAGGCGTATTCTCTTCTTTTGGCGGATGGACGGGATGAATATTGTAGCGACGAGAAAATTGTGTAGAGTTGTACAAAATAGAAAATGTAATGCATTGTAAAATTGATAAAGTTTTCCAAATTGAAATTATAAATAATTGATATTCAATTGATTAATATTATTTAACAATATAAAAGTTGTCCAAAATGTATGACGTTATTATGAAAAGCATTATCTTTGCAGTTGCAAAAACATAGAAATTAATTCGTTTCAAACAGCAAATATCAATGATACAGACAGTTGTGAAGAGAGACGGTCGTTTAGACGGTTTCAACGAGATGAAAATTGTGGCTGCCATCTGCAAGGCGATGAAGCACACGGATGCTGGCGAGGATGCCAGTCTGGCTAAAAGCATCGCCCGCTTTATCGCCTTGCATGGTCAGGAGCAGATGGGCGTGGAGCAGATTCAGGATGCCGTGGAGCGCCAGCTGATGGGCAGCAGCAGAAAAGATGTGGCTCAAAAATACATTCAATACCGCAACCAGCGGTCTATTGCGCGCAAGGCAAAGACCCGCAACGTGTTTCTTGACATTGTAAACATCAAAAGTACGGATGTCACACGCGAGAACGCCAATATGAATGCGGACACACCGGCCGGCATGATGATGAAATTCGCCAGCGAGACCACAAAGCCTTTTGTCGACGACTATCTCTTGCGTGAGGAAGTCCGACAGGCGGTCAGTGACAATTATATCCATATTCACGATAAGGACTATTATCCTACCAAATCGCTCACCTGCGTGCAGCATCCGCTCGACGTGATTTTGCAGCATGGGTTCACTGCCGGTCACGGTTCATCGCGCCCTGCCAAGCGCATCGAGACGGCTGCCGTATTGGCCTGTATATCCCTTGAGACCTGTCAGAACGAGATGCATGGCGGGCAAGCCATACCGGCCTTTGACTTTTATCTCGCTCCTTACGTGCGCATGTCGTATAAAGAGGAGGTAAAGAAACTTGAAGAGTTGAGCAGCGAATCGCTCGACGACCTCTACGACACTCCCATTGATGATTATTTGGAGAAAAGCGTAGATCAGCTTGAGGGTAAGGAGAAACTCAAGCAGTTTGCCATCAATCAGACGGTTCACCGTGTACACCAGTCCATGGAGGCGTTCATCCATAACATGAATACCATTCACTCTCGCGGCGGCAACCAGGTGGTGTTCTCCAGCATCAATTATGGTACGGATACTTCAGCCGAAGGGCGCTGCGTGATGCGTGAACTGCTCAGATCTACCTATGAGGGTGTGGGTAATGGTGAGACTGCCATTTTCCCCATTCAGATCTGGAAGAAGAAGCGGGGCGTCAACTATTTGCCCGAAGACCGGAACTATGACCTCTATAAATTGGCCTGCAAAGTGACGGCGCGCCGATTTTTCCCCAATTTCCTGAATCTCGATGCCACGTTTAATCAGAACGAGAAATGGCGCGCCGACGATCCCCAACGCTATAAATGGGAGATTGCGACGATGGGATGCCGCACGCGAGTGTTTGAGAACCGGTTCGGAGAGAAAACCTCCATAGCACGTGGCAACTTGAGTTTCACAACCCTAAATATTGTGAAGATAGCCATTGAGTGCATGGGTATCAAGGATGAAGAGGAGCGTGTCAACACTTTTTTTGCGAAACTCGACAAGTTACTCGACATTACGGCCATACAGCTTGACGATCGCTTTAAGTTTCAGGCTACGGCCAAGGCCCGCCAGTTTCCGCTGTTGATGCAATATCTTTGGACTGGAGCTGACAAGCTTCACCCCGACGACACCATTGAGAGCGTTATCAATCAAGGGACGCTCGGCATTGGATTTATCGGACTTGCCGAATGTCTCAAAGCCCTGACGGGTAAACATCATGGGGAGAGTGAGGAATCTCAACGCCTGGGACTCCGCATCATCGCCCACATGCGCGACCGGGCTAATGAGTACTCCGAGAAATATCACCACAACTATTCGATTCTTGCGACTCCAGCCGAGGGTCTGGCCGGAAAGTTCACTAAGCGTGACGCGAAGCAGTTTGGTGTCATCCCTGGTGTCACCGACCGCGAATATTATACCAATAGCAATCATGTGCCTGTATACTACAAGTGTTCTGCACTCCACAAGGCACAGGTGGAGGCTCCCTATCACACGCTCACCCGTGGCGGACATATCTTCTATGTGGAGCTCGACGGTGATGCCACCCATAATCCTCAGGCAATCATGAGCGTGGTGGATATGATGGACCGCTACAACATGGGGTACGGTTCGGTCAATCACAACCGCAACCGCTGTATGGACTGCGGGTATGAGACGGCACAAGACATTGCGGCTTGTCCAAAGTGCGGAAGCTTTCACATCGATCGTCTGCAGCGCATCACGGGGTATCTCGTTGGTACTACCGACCGTTGGAATGCAGGCAAATTGGCTGAACTCAACGACCGGGTCACGCATAACATCTGATCAACTTTTGCCATTGTTTCTACTGCAGTAGGAAGAGTCAAGACAACAACAAAATATCAGCTTGAAAATGATTTCCGTTTTATCCATCGTTCATGATACTACCGTCGACGGCCCGGGCTTCCGGACATCCATCTATTGCGCCGGTTGCCCTAATGCCTGTCCGGGATGTCATAATCCACAATCCTGGGATATTGCCAATGGCCACTGGATGACGACTGCAGACATCATGAAGGAGCTGCGCAACGACCCATTTGCGAATGTCACTTTCACGGGGGGCGACCCGATGTTTCAACCAGAGGGATTCTGTGAGCTTGCCGACGTCATCAAATCGGAGCTTGGAAAGTCTATTTGGTGTTTTTCGGGATTCACTTTTGAGCAAATTTATCGTGATAAACAAAAAAGGAGCCTGTTGGAGCGGATCGATGTACTTGTCGACGGACCTTTTGTCCAAAAGCTTCGCGATCCTGATTTGTTGTTCCGAGGAAGCAGCAATCAAAGGATTATCGATGTCAGAAAGACTTTGGTCAGCTGCTTAGCGCAACCTTCTCTCCAGCCGGGAGAGATATTACAGCCGAAGCTATGGCAGGAGGATGAGTGACCTGCGATCCGAATCAAAAGACAATGGGGGATTGAACGCAAAAAATGCTGTTCAATCCCCCATTGCTTTGAGCTTGAAAGATATCCTCCGGTTTGAAGACGAGGAGAATAAGTTTTGCTGGTTCCGATCTATAAACTAATACACTCTGGGACCGAAAATCTTTGTTCCTACTCTCACCATCGTCGAACCGTGCTCTACGGCGATCTGATAGTCGTCACTCATGCCCCACGAGCGTTCTTTGAATCCGGGATCGTTGGCAAAATAGTTAGCCTTCACCTCGTCGAAGAATTTCCAGGCCGTGTCAAATTCAGATGCGATCTGCTCCTTATTGTCAACGTTGGAGGCCATCATCATGAGGCCTGCAATGTGTATGTGGCTCAGCTCCTTCCACTCACCATCATTCAGGAGTTGACGGCATGCGTCGAGTGTCAACCCGTACTTGGTTTCTTCTTCCGCGATGTGGAGTTCCAGCAGACATTCGATCACCCGGTCGTGCTTGGCAGCCTGCTTGTCGATCTCCTTCAGAAGTTTAAGAGAGTCAACGGCTTCGATCATGCTGATATAGGGGGCGATGTATTTCACCTTATTGGTCTGCAAATGGCCGATGAAATGCCACTCGATATCCTTGGGCAGTGCTTCAACCTTACGGGCGATTTCCTGCTCGTGACTTTCACCAAACACACGCTGTCCCTCTTGATAAGCAGCCTCGACATACTCCTTGGGGTGGAACTTACTCACGGCAACAAGGCGCACACCCTTTGGCAGGGTATCCAATACTTCATGCAAGTTTTTAGCTATATCTTCTTTTTCCATTATTATGTGTGTAATATTAAGTCTACAGAATCGCCACTACACGATGGGCAGACAAGAATGATTTCTGCCCATTAGGGCAGGACAGCCGTCCTGTCCTTTGGGAATCAGGTGTTCGGCTGTTGCTCGGCCTCATATTCAGGCTTGTCGTCGTGGGCTTGAGGCTTGGGCTGGGCGTTGTGTTCAAATACGTCCATGATCATCGTTTCGGCAATGCTGGCAATGGCATAATCGTTCATGGTGGTGCCCATTACTTCACCGATGTGTTTTACTGCACCTTCAAGTGAACCTGCCTGTACGAGATAGTTCACATTGGAACGCTTCTCTTTTTCTGTCTTCTCATCGATAGTGATAAACTGCAACTTGGTCTTGTACCATTTGTCGTCGTTTTCCATGTCTGAGAAAAAGATCTCATGGTAAGGGGCTGGCTTGATGTCGGTAATCTTGAAATCACCGCTGATATAGGATGACATCTCCTCTATAATCGTATTTTCGGCCTCGGTGAAGCTCAGAGCGTCAACGACATATTGTTCGGTGACCTTCTTTTGCGTGCCGTCTTCCATTGTCTTGTCATAACGAATCTTGGTTTCAAACCAATCAGATGTTCTTGATCTCATTTTCTTTATCTTTGTGATTTTATCCCTGCAAAGGTACATCAATTCAAGGGGACTACAAAATAAAAGTAAGGATTTTATTAAAAAGAGGAAGTTTGTTTTCTCTTTCTTTTCTCTTCTTTCTGATGGGTAAGTTACACTATTTTGCTTGTCTATCAAACACCGGGATAAAATATTTTTCGTAATTTTGCAGTCGTATGCAGAGAATTCAGTCTTTTTTCTTTTTTTATATGAAACCATACCATTCGCAGCCTCCGTTCAGACTTTGCCTGAATGCCCTGGCGTTGCTGCTGTTTTTGATTCTTGTGACGGGGTGCCGCCCAAGCGTTAAGTCAACGCTTCCAGAGGGCGACACGATACCGATGAAGTTTGCACGGAATTTAACAATGGTGAAGCATGGCGATTATACTGAGGTGATTCTTGCCAATCCTTGGCGGCAGGGTACGATTCTTCGTCGTTATGCCCTGGTCGACAGCAGCCACGGCAAGACAACCATACCCGAAGGGCTTACGCGCGTGGTTGTGCCCTTGCGCCGATGTGTAGTTTTTACCGCAGCCCACATGGAACTCTTCAGACTGTTAGGTATGACGGAACGCGTAAAAGGTGTTGCCGATGCGGGGTATATGCATCAACCGTGGTTGCCTCAAGCCATTTCCAAGGGGCTGATAACAGACTGTGGCAGCAGTATGAGTCCAAATATAGAGAAGGTGATGGCCATCAAGCCGGATGCTCTATGGTTGTCTCCTTATGGAGATTCCAATTATGGGCGGCTGGAGCAATTGGGGGTTCCTCTCATTGAGCTGGCCGATTATATGGAGACATCGGCCTTGGGCAGGGCTGAATGGATGAAGTTTTATGGTCTGCTGTTGGGGTGTCCCGACAAGGCTGACCGTATTTTTGAATACGTTTGCCGTCAATATCTTATGCTTAGAGAGAGAGCGGCCCGTACAAAGTCGGCTCCAAAAGTGATAACTGAACGCAAGACGGGTGCAGTATGGTATATGCCTGGCGGACAGTCGACAATGGGTCAGCTGTTGCGTGATGCTCATGCCGACTATGCTTTTAAGAACGACAAGCACAGCGGTAGCTTGTCACTGGGGGTGGAGACGGTTGTCGACAAAGCGGCCAATGCCGATGTGTGGCTCATGAGTTACGAGAATGTTATCAGCCTCTCCTCCTTGGGTAGCGAATACAGTGGTTATCAGCTGATAAAAGCCTTTAACAATAAACGCGTATATGGCTGTCCGGTAGACCGGTCGCGCTATTTTGATGAAGTCCCCTTTAGGCCTGATTTGTTGTTGCGTGACTTGACGATCATTCTCCATCCAGAACTACGTTTGGGAGCTCCCCACTATTATCATCTGATTCAATAGTATGATTCGTCGCCATCCTTTTCTCTTTCTATTTGTCTGCATCATGTTCTTAGCCGCAGCATGCCTGTTGACTGGTCCAGTGAGGATTGGACCTCTCAAGGTGTGTGCCATCCTTTTCGGTATGGACAGCAGCCTCGACACACCGCGATACATTGTTTTGGAATCGCGCCTGCCCCAGATGCTCACCGCCCTCTTGTCGGGCTGCGCTTTGGCTGCAAGTGGTCTGATGCTTCAGACTGCATTTCGCAATCCCTTGGCCGGTCCGTCTATATTCGGTATATCAAGCGGCGCAAGTCTGGGGGTGGCACTTGTGATGCTGATGT
The DNA here is from genome assembly GCA_900322035.1 of uncultured Prevotella sp. Taxonomy (GTDB): domain Bacteria; phylum Bacteroidota; class Bacteroidia; order Bacteroidales; family Bacteroidaceae; genus Prevotella. Next base: position 63,713 of record ONYL01000001.1, on the reverse strand, counting down.
TTGGCGGCACGCTGTCAGCCGGCTCACTTAAGTTCACCGGCTATGCGGCCATTCTGGCAGGCGCCGCTGCTGGTGCCCTTATGGTCACGTTGGTCATTGTAGTCATGGCTCAATGGGTGACCAGTGCCACCATGCTGCTCATTGTGGGTATCATGACAGGTTACGTGAGCGGTTCTCTCGTGTCGCTGCTCAACTTTGCAGCTACCGAGCAGGGAGTGAAAAGCTTTTTTGTATGGGGGATGGGCGACTTTAGCGGTGTGACAACACAGATGCTTCCACTCTATGCGCTGCTTTGTGTTGTGCTTTTGGTAGTCTCCCTGCTGTTTGTTAAACCGCTCAACGCGCTGCTGCTGGGCAGGCAATATGCTGAGAGTATGGGCATCAATACTCATTTAGCTCGTATGGGGCTGCTTGTTGTCACCAGTCTGCTCACAGCGGTAGTGACGGCATTTTGCGGTCCCATAGCCTTTATTGGACTCGCCGTGCCCCACATCGCACGTATGTTTTTGCTCACCGACAACCAGTCGCGGCTCTTGCCGACGAGCATGCTGACTGGTGGAGCTGTGTCCTTGCTTTGCAATTGGATCTGCAGTCTGCCAGCATCAGGTGGTGTGATACCTCTCAACGCCATCACGCCGCTCATCGGTGCTCCCGTGATTATTTATGTCATTATTCATCATCGATAGCAATATGATTGTACAAGAAGAATTCCAACGAACGGCTATGCTTTTGGGTGAGCCGGCTCTTGAGACGCTCATGGCCTGCAAAGTGGCTGTGGTTGGTGTAGGAGGAGTCGGTGGCTATGTTGTTGAGGCACTCGCCCGTAGTGGCATTGGCGAATTGCATCTGGTAGACAGTGACCATGTCGTGGCCTCCAATATCAACCGGCAAATTATAGCCCTGCATTCTACAATCGGGCAATATAAGGTAGATGTCGCAGCACGTCGTGTTTCAGACATCAATCCCAACTGTGTTGTGAAGACCTATAAGATGTTCTATTTGCCTGATACGGCGAACAATATAGATCTGAGCCAAATGGATTATGTCGTGGACTGCGTTGACACCGTGGCCGCCAAACTGCATCTGATACAAATTTGCAAGCAAATAGATGTGCCTTTGATCTGCAGTATGGGAGCGGCTAACAAGATGGATCCCACAGCTTTTCGCGTCAGCGATATCAAAGACACCATCATGGATCCTTTGGCAAAAGTGATTCGAAAGAAGATGAGAAAGTTGGGATTGAAAAATCAGAAGGTTGTCTGGAGTCCGGAAACACCTTTGGCAGCCCTTGGCGTTCGGGAAGGAGAGAAACCTGTACCGGCGAGCAATGCCTTTGTTCCTCCCGTGGCAGGATTGGTGATAGCAGGAGAAGTGGTAAAAGATCTGCTGGCGAGAGACCATACTTTCAGAAACTCAGACAAGCACCTTGTTCCCCCTCTTGAAAAATAAAACTGTCAGCAATCCTTTGTTTAATTCAAATTCATGTAACATTACATTATGAAAGTAAATTTAGCAACCTATGAGGGAGTCGACCGCCCTATGTATGTATTAGAGGAAAAGCGGCTCATTGATAATCTGAAAATAATCAGCGACGTGGCCAACAGAGCCGATGTAGAAATCATCATGGCTTTTAAGGCGTATGCCTTGTGGCGCACCTTTCCTCTATTTAGGAAGTATATCACGGCCACTACGGCCAGTTCGCTCTACGAAGCGCGGCTTGGCAAGGAAGAGTTTGGCGCACCAGCCCATACTTTTTCTCCGGCTTATACCGATTACGAGATAGAACAGATAGCCCGATGCTCATCACATCTGATCTTCAACTCTCTCTCGCAGTATTCCCGGTTCCATGAGCGTGCGCGGCAGGCAAATGCTGCATTGCAGTTAGGATTGCGAGTGAATCCGGAATACAGTGAAATTAAGACTTTGCTGTATAATCCTTGCGCGCCAGGTTCCAGATTCGGAATCCTGGCTGAAAATTTGCCTGACCAGTTGCCAGAAGATGTCACGGGGTTTCATATCCACTGCCATTGCGAGAGTGGAAGCGATGTTTTCCAACGTACACTTGAACACATCGAACAAAAGTTCTCCCGCTGGTTTGACCAGTTGAAGTGGATTAATTTCGGAGGTGGTCATCTGATGACCCGGAAAGATTACGACCGAAATCTGTTAATCGAGACTTTGAAGGGGTTTCATCACCGCTATCCGTGGCTCCATGTGATCATGGAACCTGGAAGCGCCTTTGGATGGCAAACGGGGCCGCTGGTGGGCCAAGTGCAGGATATTGTGGAGAATCACGGAATTAAAACGGCCATTCTCAATGTCAGTTTTACTTGTCACATGCCTGACTGTCTGGAGATGCCCTATCATCCTGAGGTTCGTGGGGCACGAGTCGTGGATGAAGACCGTTGCGAGGGCGAGCCCTATGTCTATCGTTTGGGTGGAAACTCCTGCCTTAGTGGAGACTTTATGAGAAGTTGGGCCTTCGACCACGAATTGCAGGTGGGCGAGAATGTGATCTTTGAGGATATGCTTCATTACACAACGGTTAAAACAACTATGTTCAACGGCGTAACTCATCCTGCCATCATGCTGGCCCGTCCAGACGGCGAACTTTTGCCACTCCGTGATTTTAGCTATGAAGACTATAGAAACCGGATGGACTGAGTCCTCTTTTTTGATGAAAAATGCTGTTCTGCTTGATAAATAGGAGCAGAACAGCATTTGGATGATTAGTGGGAACTTCTCTGTAATTATTAGCTGTTGGTGACAAATCTTATGTAGGCTCTGTCATCAAATGATACTTGACCGGGGCGTTTTCCTTTTGTGGCCTTGAATTTTCCAATGCAGAGGGGATCTTCATTTAACTGCTTCTCCAGGAGTACTTCGCTCTCGCTAAGTGTCGGGCGCAGGAAAGGATAACCATCAGAGGCCAAAACTATCTCAGTACGCTTTCTGTGACCAGGGGCTATCGTGTGGACCGATAGCTTTTTGGTGAGATCCATAGGGATGGGAAAACCGTCTACTACGCTATAGCTGACATTCTCGCCTTTCATAACATTCACTAACTGATGAAGGATGGCTTTGCGCCCAATGTCGTCTGCCATAAGTCCTTCCACAGTAGCTCCATTTTGAATGGCATTCTGAAGAATCTTAGACCGCTGTGCAGCCAGTTTCAACTCGTAGGGCTTGGGATTGTCAAAATAGGATCCATTGATGAGACATTGGCAATCACCGATCATCCAAACTTCATTGCGGTAGCGAGAATAGACTATAACACTGGCACAGGGGCGTTTCTCGGGATGTCGAGACATGTCAAGACTGGCCTGTGCGTTCTTTTGACAGGCTGTAGAAATTTTTCGTGTGACCCGTCGCGTGAAGGCCAGCAGTGAAGTATCGGTAGGCATACTGCTGATTTCCTCCCCAATCATGAGCATGGCATAGCGCCCATTGCTCATCATGGGATTGAGTCTGAACTCCGTCTTGCTTGTGCTTCCGTCGATGACGGCTACGAAATCATCCGTGATGACGATGCCGTCCTCACAGTGCTCATTGTCGATTTTGCCTTTTACCAGGCTTTCTATGATTTCCATGTGCGAAGTTAGGATTAAAGCTTTTCTTGTTCTTTTCCTTCGAGACTTTGCGACCGGCTTTGGGTTGTTGGGGAGTAGAGCCAATAGCCCGATTGTCGAAATTGACATGCCGGGCGTGTTGTGGGTGTCCGCTATATAGCCGCGTTAGCAGATCCCGCCGCCCCAACTTGGTCAATTCCCGCTCAATTCCCGCTCTTTCTTCAGGTTTGTACCAGAAGAAGAACTGCCGTTGGGCAAGTTTCTCTCGCTGTGTCTTGGCTGAGAATATGGGCTCAAGCGTATAGGGATCGTAGCCAGTATACCACATTTCTGTGCTGACAGTCATGGGCGTAGGTGTGAAATCCTGTACCTGCTCCAGGTGGAAATCGAGATCTTTTGTGATGACTGCCAGCTCAGCCATGTCTTCCTCATGACACCCGGGGTGTGAACTGATGAAGTAGGGGATGATCTGCTGATTGAGTCCTTCCTCACGATTGATACGCTCAAAGACTCTCTTGAAGTCGTAGAATAGGTTGAAACTCGGTTTGCGCATGAGTGTCAACACCCGGTCACTGGTATGTTCCGGAGCCACTTTGAGCCTCCCACTGACATGTCGGGTGATGAGTTCGCGTGTATACTGCCTTGCGGCAGCATTGGCTTTCTCGTCCTTACTGTTATGAAGGAGCAGGTCATAGCGCACTCCACTACCGATGAAGCTCTTTTTAATTCCAGGCAGTGCATCAACGGCGTGATAGATGTCGAGCAGTTTACTATGGTCTGTATCAAGATTGGGACAGATCTGAGGATGAATACATGAGGGTCGCCTGCAGTGTTCACATGCTTTTAGATTACGCCCGTGCATACCGTACATATTGGCTGACGGCCCCCCAAGATCGCTCAGATAGCCTTTGAAACCAGGCATGGCTATCACCTTCTTCACTTCACGTAAAATGCTTTCTTTGGAGCGACATGAAATGAACTTTCCTTGATGGGCCGAGATCGTGCAGAATGCACAGCCTCCGAAACACCCACGATGGATGTTGACCGAAAACTTGATCATCTCGTAGGCGGGGATAACCTTTCCACGGTATTTGGGGTGGGGGAGGCGCGTGTAGGGCAGGTCAAATGAGGCATCGATCTCTTCTGTAGTCATCGGTGGATAGGGAGGATTGACAACTACATAGTCTTTTCCCACGGCCTGAAGAAGTCGTTGCGCGTGCATTTTGTTGGCTTCCTCCTCGATGTGACGAAAGTTTTCAGCCTCCGCTTTTTTGTTGTGTAGACATTCTTCATGCGAGTGGAGAATGATATCAACGTCTTTGATACCACCAGGGATATCTTCTTTACGGCGGAGAAATGCTGTTTGGGGTAGTTCTTCAATCTCCTTGATAGACCTTCCATTCTGAAGTTCCTGGGCCAGTTTCACCGTAGGCTTCTCTCCCATGCCGTAGACAATCATATCAGCTCCGGAGTCGCATAGAATGGATGGCCTGACGCGATCCTGCCAATAATCGTAGTGGGTGAGTCTTCGCATGGAAGCTTCGATACCGCCTAAGACAACTGGAACATCTGGAAACAGGCGCTTAAGGATTTGGGTATAAACGATAGAAGGATAGTCTGGACGCATGTCGTGCCGGCCGTCGGGACTGTAGTCATCGCTCGATCTCAGTCGCTTGTTGGCCGTATAGCGATTCACCATAGAATCCATAGCACCTGCCGAAACGGCGAAGAATAACCGAGGACGTCCTAATTTCTTGAAGTCGCGGAAATCTCCATGCCAGTCGGGCTGAGGAACAATGGCTACTCGAAAGCCTGCAGCTTCCAGTGACCTTCCGATAACAGCAGAGGCGAATGAGGGATGATCCACGTAAGCATCACCCGAAAAAAAAATGACGTCGAGTTCGTCCCAACCTCTCAGTTCGCATTCTTTCTTTGTCGTGGGCAGGAAATCGGTCAGCCTATACCCTTGATAATCCATTTGGTTCACTGCTCGTCGGTATTGTTGTCAGTTTTTGCGTCCTGTTCTTTCTTCCATTTGAGATAGAGCAGTACCAACTGGTGGAGACCAAAAGCCTTCATATTGTTGTTGTAAATCACGTCGAGGCACAGATCGAGAAGATCATTGTCTGTGGCCGTACCGCTCTCGAGCAATGAACGGACGTTGAATTTCAGCTTGTCGAGAACTGTTTCATCGATAATTCCGTTGCTATCAATAAGATTGCGGAGAAGCTGATACTTTTCTATTGTCTGAAGATGTTTCTCTGACACCTCAATGCTACGGGTGCCGGAAGCGTTGGCTTGTATTTTCATATTTCGTAAGTTTAGAGTGTTCTGAAAAGAAACTGCCAGATGCCTTTCATCAGTTGGCGCCTGACAGAGATGTCGTTAATGGTTTCGAAAGGGAATCCCATGGTGAACGTACGTGAGGTTGATGCATCGAAAGCTACGGCTGCACTCATGCCATTGCTATACTTCATTGCGCAGAATGCTGATCCTGTTGGCGTGATCACGTCACTGTGGGTGGCAGCGTAGTGATCGGGATTCGGACGGTTGACAATATTAAAAGTGGTATTCATGCCACTCATTGACGAAAGTGAGTCATTACGTACTTGCTGCTGATAGGAACAATGGAGCACCTTGTTGAGCCAAGCCGACTCTGATGGCGACTGCATATCGCTGCCTACATAGGAGCCACTCACCAGCAATGCACCACCATTTTCTGCGAATGCTTGAAGCTGCTGTTGCAGGTGAGGAGTGAATGTCTTGTAATAGACTGTGGCTTGCGGACTGTATTTTTGCAGACCTAAGATGAGATCCAAGCCTTGAAATTCTGAAAGTCTGATGCTTCCCGATTCTACGCACGATCTTGAGCAACTCATAATATTATAGGAGTGCGATGCGGCAATGTCGGCTGCATGAGTGCGCACATAGTTGAAACTATTGCCCATGATGAAATGTCCGGCAAGCTCATTACCGCAATATCCCAATCCTGTCTCAGATTCCGATCCCATATTCGCACGATTGAAGGAGATTTGTTTACCGCTCCAGCCAGCCGTCAGACCATAGCTCACGCCTTCATCGGCATCCAAGTCAAAGCCCTGCCGACTGCTGTTGTTGATGACTGCGGGAGCAGAAAGCCTCTGAAAACCGTCAACGATGAGAATATTTTTATTTGCTTTGGGCTCATAACAAACCGACAGAACTTGCGTAGGGAAACTCTCCCCACCACGGTTTACAGCCGTTACTTTGAAGCTATAGACAACTCCTGGAGTTAGCGACAGTTCATAGGAGTTGCGCTTGACGTTAATACCATTGTCGAAATCCGAAGAGGCTGAAGCAGTGTAAACGTTGTATGATGTGGGTTGAGCCGTGGGCTCTAACTGATCCTCTTGAGCATTCCAGCGAAGAGAGGCTTTTCCATTGATTATGGTGGCTGAAAAATTGATGGGGGGCAGAGGTTGTACGATACAAGATCGGCCATGCATGCCATTGACGTAGCGCAGGATGGTCTTGTAGACAGAACGTGCCAAAGTGAATTTGAAGTTTGGGTCCTGTCCTAAGACCATGTCGGGGAAGTTTTGGTGAGACATGGTTTCCAGAATGGCCGAGGGAACTTCAGGCAGTCTTGTCTCCGAATAGTTGCGGTCCCAAAGGTATCTTCGGTTCCAATTCTTGTATTTGGCGGGCAGGTCACGCATAATACCGTTAAGCAGAGCTGCTGCGAAGTCTTTACTTGCTTGTCGGGAGATACCAGAGTTGAGGCGTCCATCATTGAAGTCGGTGGTGCAGATGGCCAACGATCCTATTATATCCGTCCCATTTGGGGCGTACCCGGCGTCGCTATGCACGGCCAGTGAGAGTTCAATAGGCACACGTTTGCCCTTTATCAGTGGCATATATACACTGCCACCACCCAACCAGTTGCTCATGAGGGAGCGTACATTGATATCATCGCCATAGTCATCAGTGCCATTTTTTGTACTGTAATATTTGTAAGGGACGCCAGCCCATTGGGCGTAATACCGTGCTCCTTCCAGACAGCGGGGAAGCCCACTGACAGTGCCGCCTCGCTCGATATTGCCCATTCCTCCACCGAATCTTATAGCATCTGTCGTTATGAGTCCTTTAGACTGTGAGCGGTTGGTGACCACCACTTGATTGTAGCCGTCACATCCCCTGTCAAAGTCGAAAGTACCAAGGTATACCCATGTTCCGCCACCCATTTGCTGGTTAACGTGAAAACGGGTCTCTTGTCCTTTGTGGTAAACAATGTATTCAGCATCAGGAACACTTCCTTCTACAGTCGCGTAACTTACGTAAACTGCATAACGTCCCGCCTTGTGAAAGTTTGGCCGATAGACAGTCTGTGTGAGATCTTTTACTTTTTTTTGTGTGAGATTCATTCTGACAGTTCCACGCTCAAAAGGATTCTCATCCATTTGCAGACTGCCATTGCGCCATCCGAAGCCTTTGACAGGGGCCTTGACCCATTCATTTTTTCCCTCGATTTCTTGATAGATGGAATTGTGGGAACTCCCGTCGTTATCAACAATAATCTCTTCGGTCTGCCAGTCCCTTTCCCTTGGGGAGAAGACATAGGCACCCGCATGCTCAAGCATTGGTATGAGAAAAGGCACCACAATCGTCTGCGTAAACAAATCCTCGTTGGTACAGAAGAGGTTGGGTCTTTGCCATTTCCAAAATCCTTTTTTGTTATCGTAGTATCGTCCATGGGAGGCCCATAGAGTAAGATGGCGGTCGTAGAGTCCATGGGTAGGCCTTGACGGACGGGAGACATTCTTCACCCATGGCTCGTCGTTATAGTCGATGTCTCCCCAAAGGGCATTGCCGCCTTTGGCCGTGGCTCCGGAGATAAGTTCTTCAACGAGTGAACCGTTGGTGTATATTCTGATCAGATAATCATCAAAGGGATTGGGAAGGACCCTCCTCACTTTCCGATAGATTTTCTCTACAGAAGACTTTGTAAACTCCTGCTGCGCGAAATTCCCGTCCATAGTGATATCAACGACGTTTCTCTTGTCGTCGATGGCGAGCTTCTTCATTCTTGCAGGTTGGGAAAGTACTCCGTTTTTAGGTTTATAGGAGTAAAAATAAGCTTCGAGTTTTCTTTCCGCTTTTTGTCTAAGGGCTGAATTCTGTGAATAAAGATTTCCGGTCGTCATCATCATGACGGCCAGCATTACTATAGCTTTATTGATCTTTCTATTTCCGTGTCTGATTATTGTCATTGTCCGTTGTGTTTCATTCGCCTTCTTTCTTCTTTTTAGATTTAAAGTCCTGTGACGAATTTTTCCGGTGATTTGCCCTTAAAGTCCTTAAAATAGAGTTTAAGGTCTCTCATTTCCTTTTCTATATCGCCTGACGGGATGAACATTTTCGTGCATTGTATGAGTTTCTTCTCATAGTCTATACCGTAGAGCATAACAGGAATTTGCGCTTTAAGGGCAATATAGTAGAACCCACATTTCCAATCGGGATTGGCGGATCTTGTTCCTTCGGGAGTAATACAGAGGCGGAAAGTTTTTCTTTTTTTGGCCACCTTTGCCAGCGTATCGGTCATGGAGCTGTGTTTAGACCGCCATACTGGAATGCCACCAATATGTCTGAACCACATGCCTAAAGGCCACTGGAACCATTCTTTTTTCATTAGGAAATTGATATGTAGGCCTTCAGCCCTCATGTAGAGTTGTCCCAAAATAAAGTCCCAGTTGCTGGTGTGTGGAGCCAGGCATATAATACACTTCTCAGGCATGGCCTGAGTGATGTTTTTCTTCCAGCCTAACTTCTTATATAACAGCCAACTGTAGAAATGATTAGTTGAGTCCATTAAGCTGATCTATGATTTCATTGACGTTCTTGTTGAAATCTTCAACAAGCTTTTTGTAGTAAGCCTTGCGTTTCATTCCTGGTTCCGGGTGAGAGATGCGGCTCACGAATTCTGTGTGAATTTTCAAAATACTTGTCAGGATTGCCTCGACGTTTTCTTCGACGGGCTTTTCGTCATAAAGAGAGTGGGCCACTCCTTCAGCAAACAAATCACTGCACACGTAGTTGATGGTGCGTTTAAGATCTCTTTTATTAGCCATATCGTGTATTTTTTGTAGAACAAATGCTTTTTCAATTCCCAAAGTTAGATAAAAAAAAGGAAGAAACAAATATTTTTAGGTTCTTTTTTAAATTGAAACAAGTATTTGTCCCTCATTTGTTTTAAATTTCGGATGGAAATTCGTAATTTTGCAACGAATTTTAGTTCTAATTAAAAATCAATTCGCAAAATGGAAATCAGTCTTTTGCAGAAGGAGCGTGCTGCTTATCAGCCGAAACTTCCCAAGGGCCTTCAGGGTGCTGTTAAGGTTGTAGAAGGAGAACCTACTCAGAGTGTTGGTGATCAAGAAGAAATCAAGAAACTCTTCCCCAATACGTATGGTATGCCTCTTGTAGAATTTGTAAAGGGTGACAAGGAAAACACACAGAAGATGAACATCGGGGTTATTCTCTCCGGTGGTCAGGCTCCTGGCGGTCACAATGTTATTTGTGGCCTTTTTGATGCCATCAAGAAAATGAATCCTGAGAATAAGCTCTATGGATTCCTCATGGGACCCGGTGGTTTGGTCGACCACGACTACAAGGAACTTACCGCCGATTTTATCGAAAAGTACCGCAACACGGGCGGATTCGACATGATTGGCTCAGGACGTACAAAACTTGAGAAAGAAGATCAGTTTGAAAAAGGTTTGCAGATTATCCGCAAGCTCGATATTAAGGCCATCGTGATCATCGGTGGTGATGACTCCAATACCAATGCCTGCGTGCTTGCTGAATACTATGCTGCCAAAAAATATGGCGTACAGGTTATTGGTTGCCCCAAAACTATCGATGGTGACCTCAAGAATGACCAGATTGAGACTTCCTTTGGTTTCGATACGGCTACGAAGACCTACTCCGAGATTATCGGAAACATCGAGCGCGACAGCAACTCCGCCCGCAAATATTGGCACTTCATCAAGCTCATGGGCCGTTCAGCTTCACACATCGCTTTGGAGTGTGCTCTTCAAACACATCCCAATATTTGCCTGATCTCTGAGGAAATTCAGGAAAAGGACATGACGCTCAACCAGATCGTCGAGCGCATCGCTACTGCTGTGGCACATCGTGCAGAGCAAGGCGACAACTTCGGCGTGGTGCTGGTTCCTGAGGGACTTATAGAGTTCATTCCTGCTATCGGCCGTCTCATCGCTGAACTCAACGATTTGCTTGCCGCTCATGGCTCTGAATACAAAGACCTTAATATCAAGGAGCAGCGTGCTTACATTCTTTCGCACCTGAGCGCAGATAACGCAGCCACCTTTAGGACTCTGCCTTCTGGTGTTGCGCGCCAGCTCTCTCTTGACCGCGACCCTCACGGAAACGTTCAGGTTTCGCTCATTGAGACAGAGGAACTCCTTGCCGAGATGGTCGGAGACCTGCTTGCTGAGTGGGCAAAGGAAGGCAAATATAATGGAAAGTTTGCTACAATTCATCATTTCTTGGGGTATGAAGGACGTTGTGCTGCTCCCTCAAACTTTGATGCCGACTATTGCTATGCTTTGGGTACTTCCGCTGCTCACCTCATTGCCAATGGCAAAACGGGGTATATGGCCATTGTGAAAAACACAACGGCTAAGCCCGAGGATTGGAAAGCTGGCGGTGTCCCCATCACCATGATGATGAACATGGAGCGTCGCAACGGTGAGATGAAGCCTGTGATTCGCAAGGCGCTCGTAGACTTAAATGGCAAACCTTTCAAGACTTTTGCCGCTCAGCGTGACGAGTGGGCCTATACAACGTCTTATGTCTATCCGGGTCCTGTACAGTACTGGGGGCCCTCTGACGTTTGCGACCAGTGCACAAAGACGCTGCAGCTTGAACATGAGTAAACTATAATTTTCAAATATTTTTAATGGCCAGTACACCCAATCCTCCAGACAAGAATTATCCTGACGAACCGGCTGGGTTCCGTTGGCGCGAATTGCATTCGCGATTTCCAGGATGGGTCTGGAGGATGGGTGGATTGGTTCTTGTTTTTCTTTATGTCTGGATTTTCTATTATTTCTTTGTTAGTCCGACTGGATTCCGCTGGCGTGCGCTTTACGGCGAAGCCAAGTACCCCGAAGGCTATGAAATCCATGGCATAGACATCTCTCACTATCAAGGTCAAATCGATTGGGACGAGTTGCGCAATGGTATGATTAGTGGCTGTCCCTTACGCTTTGTGATTATCAAGTCTACAGAGGGTGACAAACGCATTGACGAGAATTTTTACGATAATTTCCAAGCTGCTCGTGAATATGGATTTATTCGTGGAGCATATCATTTTTGGAACAATAAGTCAACACCCAGGGACCAAGCATATTTTTTCCTTAGTAAAGTACATCTCGAGAATGGAGATCTGCCGCCTGTACTTGATATTGAACACAAGCCCGCAGAGCGTAGTGTCGAGGACTTTCAGCGCGATGTGCTCACATGGCTGCATATCGTTGAGGATCGATATCATGTGAAGCCAATCATCTATACCTATTATAAATTCAAGCAAAACTATCTGTCAGCTCCGGTCTTTGACGACTATCCCTACTGGATAGCCCACTATTATGTTGACAAAGTGGAATATAAAGGCCCTTGGAAATTTTGGCAACATACTGATGCCGGTCGCCTGCCGGGCATTCGTGGATATGTAGATTTCAACATCTATAACGGTAGTTTCTACGATTTGAAGAAACTTACGATTGGCAATCAGGACCAGGAATATTAGTTTCTGAGTGGGTCTTGTGAAAACAGCCACCGGTGTAGCTGTGGCGGATAAATGAAACAGCGAAGGAACGTCAGACATACAACTGGCATTCCTTCGCTGTATTTATGCAAATGGGTCAAGACTTGCTGAATCAACTGTAGAGATAACGTTTGATCGAACGTTTGGGAGTCTTGGCAAATTCTTCGTCGTGAATTTCTATGCCGGCTATCTTGCTGTACACCGGAAGAATCGCATTAAGGTTCTGACGGTTCTGTTCCATTACAGCCTTCAAGTCTTCCTTATTGAACCCCATATTCTTCATCAGGTCAAAGTCGGGGTATACCAAAGCATATAGCTTTTCTTGGCGCTGCACCACAACACTCTCAACCACCATTGGCTGGGAGTTGAGGGCGTCTTCGATTTCCTCGGGGTAGATGTTCTGCCCGTTGGACCCCAAGAGCATATTCTTGGAACGGCCCTTAATAAAGATATTTCCGCCGGCGTCCATTGTTCCGAGATCTCCTGTGTGGAACCATCCATCACTGTCGATCACTGCTTTGGTAGCCTCCTCGTTTTTGTAGTAGCCCAACATAACATTCGGGCCTTTGCAGAGGATCTCACCGGGTACTTTAGCCGGGTCTTTGCTGTCGATCTTTACTTGCATGTGTAGGGCGGCGCGGCCGCTGGAACCTGGCACGAAGGTCTTGTAGTCGGCATAAGCGATGATAGGAGCGCACTCCGTGGCTCCGTAGCCTACAGTATAGTGGAACTTGATGCGGCGCAGGAAGCGCTCCACTTCCTGGTTGAAAGCAGCACCGCCAATGATGATCTCATAAAACGAGCCACCGAAAGCTTTCGATACTTGGTCGCAAATTTTCTCGTTGATCTGGTCCTTGATGATGGGCATGTTGAGCAGCAGCCGCATTCTGTTGTTCTGAATCTTCGGAAATACCTTCTTTTTGATAATCTTCTCAATGATGAGCGGCACAGAGATAATAATCTTCGGCTTGATTTCTGAGAACGATTGAGCGATAATGGCCGGAGAAGGAACTCTCGTCAGATAATAGACGTGGCACCCGGTGAGGAACTCAAACATAAACTCAAACGCCATGCCATACATATGTGCCATGGGCAGGATGCTGATGATTGAGTCGCCAGGATGTAAGAACGGGCCTACATTAGCAACGGCGAAGTCGAAGTTGCTCCACATGGCCCGATAAGGGATCATGACGCCTTTAGAGAATCCGGTTGTTCCGCTGGTGTAGTTGATGAGGGCCATCTCTTCAGGACTCTCCTCCATGTAATATTTCACGTGTTCCTTACGGAAATATTTCGGATATTTTTTTCCGAACATCTCGTTCAAGTGCTCGCGTGCATAGGTGAGCTTATCAGTGCGTGAAATCACGAGTGAGTAGTCGGGAATGTATATGATGCCCTCGAGCATGGGCATCTTTGTCGGATTGACTTCTGTGGCAACGACGTCGCCGACGAAAAGCAATTTTGCTTCGGAATGGTTGACAATATTGTGGATCTGGTCGGCCGTGAACTCATGGAGGATTGGAACGGCAATAGCGCCGTAGGTGAGGGTAGCCAAAAAAGCTACGGCCCAGTTGGCGCTGTTGCGTCCGCAGAGTGCCACCTTGTCACCTTTCTGCACACCGCTGCTTTGAAAGAGAATGTGCAGTTTTTCGATTTTGCGGGCAACATCATGATACTGCAAGGTTTGTCCCTTGAAATCAGTGAATGCATCCCTGTCCCAGTTGTCAATAATGCTTTTCTGTATATACTGGTTGAAGCAAGGTATCTTCTCCATAATCTGTGTGGTTGTTTATATAGCGTTCTGATACAAATAGCGTTTGATGCTCTTTTTGGGTGTTTTCTCAAATTCGTTATCATGGAGGACGATCGCGGCAAGCTTGCAGTATTGCGGCAGCTGGGCATTGAGACTTTTACGGTTCTGCTCCATGATTTTCATTAAGTCCTCCTTGTTGATACCCAAGGTGCGGGCTGCTTCCATGTCGGGATGTACAAGCCCGATGAGTTTGTTGCCCTTCTGCAAGACGATGCTTTCGTTGACCATGGCCATGTTGTTGAGCTGGTTCTCTATTTCCTCGGGATAGACGTTTTGGCCATCGGCTCCGAGAAGCATGTTTTTGATGCGTCCGCGGATGTAGAGCATTCCGTTTCCGTCCATGGTTGCGAGGTCACCAGTGTGAAACCATCCGTCTTCGTCAATGGCTTGCTTAGTAGCTTCCGGGTTCTTGTAATATCCCGTCATGACATTGGCACCTCGGGTGACAATCTCCCCCGGCTTCACTGCTGGGGCATCGCTGATCACTTTCACCTCCATGTTGTCCACCGCGATACCGCATGTGCCGGCATTGAATTCGCTATGGTCACAATAGGAGATCATAGGTCCTGTTTCCGTGGCTCCGTAGCCTACGGTAATGGGAAATCCGATATCAAGCAGAAAACGTTCTACTTCCTTGTTGAGTCCTGCGCCGCCTACAATAAGTTCTTGAATATTTCCCCCGAAGGATTCGGCGACAAGATTCTTTACTCGCTCCTTCACGCGGTGACTGATCAGGGGCATACCCATGAGTATACGCATCCGGTTGGTCTCAATGATGGGGAATATGTTCTTGCGGATAATTTTCTCCACTACTAACGGCACACTGGCAACAAAAGTTGGCTTGAGGTCGTGCAGTGTCTCTGATACGAGAGTTGGGCTTGGCAGGCGTGTTAGGAAATGGATATGCATCCCCCTGGTGAAGCCGAAGAGGAAGTCGATCATCAGTCCATACATGTGTGCCATGGGAAGAAACGACAAAAGATTGCCACCCGGTCGGGTGTATTTATTCAGCGTTTTCAGAGCCCATTCCAAATTGCTGGTCAGCGACCTGTAGGTGAGCATTACTCCCTTGGAGAAGCCGGTTGTTCCACTGGTGTAGTTGATCATTGCCAGGTCATCGGGATGGTCTTCAAAATAGGCCACGTGTTCCTTCCGAAAAAACTTAGGAAACTTGGTACCGAAGATTTCGTTCAGGTGCTCGCGGGCGTTGTCGAGGTTAAGACAGCGTGAGAAAGTGACCGAGAGATCGGGTAGGTAAACCATGGCCATCAGCCCTGGCATTTTGTCTCTGTCGAGGCTTGTGGCCACGATGTCGCCCATGAAGAGCAGTTTCGATTCCGAATGGTT
Organism: uncultured Prevotella sp.; assembly: GCA_900322035.1. Classification (GTDB taxonomy): domain Bacteria; phylum Bacteroidota; class Bacteroidia; order Bacteroidales; family Bacteroidaceae; genus Prevotella. Next base: position 48,157 of record ONYL01000001.1, on the reverse strand, counting down.
GATGATATTGTAGATCTGTTCGGGCTTAAATTCGTGTTGGATGGGGATGGCTACGGCTCCATAGCTGAGCGTGGCAAGAAACACTACGCCCCAGTGGGCACTGTTGCGTCCGCAGAGCGCCACCTTGTCGCCACGTTTCAAACCTACGCTCTCAAACATGATGTGGATTTTCTCTATTTTGCGAGCCACATCGTGATATTGGAGCGTGACGCCCTTGTAATCTGAAAGGGCATCCTGGTCCCAGTGATCAACGATACTGTCTTTGATGTAAGAATTAAAATTTTTTATTGGCCCCATTGCACAATCCTAATAATTTTGTGCAAAGGTAATACATTTTTGCTCAATCCAAAAACTTATGTGCAATATTTTATCCCACTTCCTATAATTTTAGACCAACTTAGGCGATACGGATTTATCCGATTGTCCTATTCTGCCATATTATAGTTCTATTTTTCCACATTAGCCACAGTGGGATAATATTCAAGGGCGAGTGATGGATTACTCATATTTCATACTCTTGGCCGGATGAATGTGAGCCACGAGATAGCTGGGAGCAATCAAGACTGCCACGCAGACGAGCAGTGTGGCGATGTTGAGCAGGATGATCCAACCCCAATTGATCTCTACTGGTACCGTACTGACATAGTAGGTAGCAGGATCAAGTTTGACGAGTCCTGTGAGTTTCTGCACAGCGACGAGCCCGAGTCCTACAAGATTGCCAATGATGAGTCCGCGCCCAATGATGAAGGTGGACAGCCACAGAAACGTGTGTCGGATAAGCCTGTTGCGGGCACCGAGAGCCTTGAGAATGCCTATCATGCTTGTACGCTCAAGGATGATGATGAGCAGGCCGGAGATGATGGTCACTCCGGATACGGCCATCATCAGCGCCAAGATGATCCATACATTCATGTCGAGAAGATCAAGCCATGCAAATATCTGGGGGGTGATCTCACGAATGGTCTTTGAGGAGTAGGTGGCACCATAATGGTCAACTGTGCGGTTCACCTTTTCGATCACCTGGTTTTCGGCCAGTAGCTCATCTTTCTTGCTCGCTACGGTCAGTTCTGCTCCAGTTGCCTGGTCGGGTTCCCAGCCATTAAGTTTCACCACAGTGCTCAAGTCTGTAAAGGCTGTGACATTGTCGTAGAGCGCCAAGTTGGTCTGGTAGATTCCGCTGATGGTGAATCTGCGGGTGCGCACGCCATTCTGGTCGATGAAGTAAGCAAATACTCGGTCGCCGGTCTTTAGCTGCAGCTTGTCGGCCATGGGCTTCGATATCAGGAGCCTGTTGCTGTTCTTGTGGGCGCAGAAGAGAGGTATGCTTCCACTCACCATATTTTGGTGAATGAAGGTGGTGTCGTATTCCTCAGCGACCCCCTTGAACTGTATGCCTAAAAAGTCGTTGTCGGTCTTGAGGATCCCTTCTTTCATGGCGAAGCGCTGTGCATGGCGTATTCCTTGCAGATGGTCGAGTGCTGTGAGCACGGAATCGTTCATCACTATGGGATATTGCTCTGCGCTCTGCAGCGTGGTGAATTCGGCAACCTGGATGTCGCTTCCGAATCCGGATACCTTGTGCTGCACGGTGTGCTTGAATCCTATCACCACGCACAAGCTGATAATCATCACCGACATACCGATGGCTACACCGGCTGTGGCAATTCGGATTGCAGGGCGTGATACGTGACGCTTGTCGTCGTTCTCTGTCGAGAAAAGGCGCCGTGCCAGGAAAAGAGGTAAGTTCATATCAGTCTTTGTCTGTCATTTCAATTTTCGTCAACTCTGCCAGGATAGGCCTCAAGAGCTTTGCGCAACACAACAAGGGCGCGCTTCAAATCCTCCTCTTTCAGCACATAGGCAATTCTCACCTGGTTGCGACCTGCACCAGGAGTGGTGTAGAACCCAGCGGCCGGTGCCATCATCACAGTCTCACCCTCATAATTGAATTCCTCAAGGCACCACCTGCAGAACTTTTCACTGTCGTCTACCGGCAGCTGTGCCACGGTATAAAAAGCCCCCATGGGGATGGGTGAGTAGACGCCCTTGATGCGGTTTAGTCCGTCGATGAGACATTTGCGACGCTGGCAGTATTCATCGTATACGTCGCGGTAGTATTCCTCTGGCGCATCAAGTGAGGCTTCGGCGACGATTTGTCCCAAAAGGGGAGGGGAGAGACGTGCCTGGCAAAACTTCATCACAGTCTTCCTTACTTCGGCGTTTTTAGTGATCAGACAGCCGATTCGGATGCCACACTCGCTATAGCGTTTCGACACAGAGTCGATGAGGATGGTGTTCTGCTCGATTCCCTCCAGATGCATAGCCGAGATATAGGGTGAGCCCGTATAGATGTACTCGCGGTAGACTTCGTCGGAGAAGAGATAGAGATCGTGACGCTTCACCATATCGCGTATCTGGTTCATCTCCCGGCGCGTGTAGAGGTAGCCTGTAGGATTGTTGGGATTGCAGATCATAACGGCACGTGTATGTTCATTGATCAACTCTTCAAACTTCTCTACCTTAGGCAATGCGAAGCCTTCTTCTATCGAGGTGGAAATGGTGCGTATCTTTGCGCCGGCCGAGATGGCAAACAACATGTAGTTGGCATAGGCTGGCTCGGGAATGATGATCTCGTCGCCGGGATTGAGGCAGCTCATAAACGCAAAGAGCACAGCCTCAGAACCTCCTGAGGTGATGATAATGTCGTCGGGTTTTACATAAATCTTGTATTTCTCATAGAATTTACACAATTTTTCCCGATAGCTCAGAAAACCTTGCGAGGGAGAATATTCCAGTACCTTGCGGTCGATATGCCGTAGAGCGTCGAGACCGCATTGCGGAGTGGGGAGGTCGGGCTGACCAATATTCAAATGATAAACTTTTATGCCGCGGTTCTTGGCAGCAACGGCCAGTGGGGCCAACTTACGGATAGGCGACTCCGGCATCTCCAGACCGCGATCTGATATTTTCGGCATTGTTTACGTTTTTTTGTTGGTGCAAAGGTAATCATTAAAATCCATACCTATTCCTTTTTTTGAAACTTTATTGTGGAATAGTTCAGGCAAAGCATAATATTTGAAACGAAAAAAGTAGCATAAGGACTGGCTTTTTGGGGCATGACAGTCGTGTGCAACCTCATGACAGCTTGGTCAACCTGCTGTTGTCCGGGCTACAACTTCGCCGTATAAGGGCAGTAGATGTGATGGAGAATGCTTCTTCATGCCGGTCTCCATATGTCGGCCGGTCGTACTCCATAAGGAAGCCAATGGGCCGCCAGAAGAGAGCCCGCGGGCTCCCTTCTGCAAGCTTGGGCCTACTCTTGGTGCCCACCATGTCTACAATATTTAGACAGGTTAGATATTCTGGATATTAGTGGAACGGGTAACCCACAAGTTGTGGTGTTTAAGAAATGGTTTCACAGAGATAAATATAGGATGTGCACAAAAAATGTATCAAATGGGAAAAGAATGATTATTTTTTTGTGTTAAAAATTTTGGAACTTAGGAAATTATCGATTAACTTTGCAACTATAATTAACAATAAGTATGCAATAAACAAATCTTCCGCCTATAGAGAGAACTTTACTTCAAACAAAACAACAAAGGACATGAAGAATTTAAATGAGATGACCGACGAAGAGTTGGCCTTATCATATGTCGGGGGATGCAACAAGGCTTTTGATTTGTTATTGCAGCGCAATCAGTCAAAGTTGTTCTCATACATCTTGTTTGTGGTAAGAGACCACAATCTGGCCGATGATATATTCCAGGAGACGTTTGTCAAAGTGATTACCCGTCTGCAGGAAGGACGGTATACTGCTTCGGGGCGTTTTGCGTCGTGGATCATGCGTATTGCCCACAACGTTATCATGGATAGGTACAGACTTCAAAAGTCTGACAGAATTGTTGAGACCAACGAGGATAACAATTTGGGGAACATAGGCATTCCTACAGAATTGTTCGACACCAGCATCGAGAGCCGCTATGTCAATGAGCAGGTTTTGCTTGACGTGAAGAAACTCATGAACAAGCTCCCACCTACTCAGCGGGAGGTCGTGTTCATGCGTTTTTATCAGGAACTATCTTTCAAAGAGATTGCTGAGCTTACCAATGTGAGCATCAATACTGCTTTGGGACGTATGCGGTATGCGATCATCAACCTTCGGCGAATGGCCAAAGAGCATAACATCGTCTTACAGTTGGTTTAACTCAGAAATTGTCTTTATTGGGTTGGGAGACTTGAATATATAGCTCCCGCTGACCAAGATGTCTGCTCCTGCCCCGACAAGGCGTGGAGCTGTTGTGGCGTTTACCCCGCCATCAACTTCGATAAGCGCCTTGGATCCGGACTCCTTGATGAGCTGTTTGAGACGCCTTGTCTTGTTTATTGTGTTCTCAATAAACTTTTGTCCGCCGAAGCCTGGGTTTACGCTCATCAGAAGAACCATATCGATGTCAGCTATGACATCTTCGAGCATACTGATGGGTGTAGACGGATTTAAGGCTACACCTGCCATCATGCCGTTGGTCTTGATTTCTGAGATAGTACGGTGGAGATGCACGCATGCCTCCTGATGAACGGTCATCACTTTGGCCCCCGCCTTTGCGGTACGTTCGATATATTGTTCGGGGTGAACGACCATATAGTGAACGTCGAGTTCCTTATTGCACACTTTCTTCAAATTGGAGAGGACGGGGAAACCAATGGAGATATTCGGAACAAAAACACCATCCATCATGTCGACATGTACCCAATCAGCACTGCTGTCGTTGAGCATTTCCAAGTCCTTCGTCAGGTTCAGAAAATCTGCCGACAGCAGTGAGGGCGAGATAATAGTTTTTCTCATAGCCTCTTCTTGTTAGTTTAAACAGTATCCAACGTTACTGCCATTAAACTTCATCACCCGGTAGGTATAGGCGATCTGGCGTATCAGGTCTAAAGTCTTCTCTGAGGGACGCTGTTCTTCGAGGGTAAAATATTTCATAGGCAATTATTTTGATTGTACTCAACCTTTAAACGTTCCTTTTCTCACTTTATTACATCAATTTATTGATTTTGTTTATCAATCATCTTGCGCTTTGAGATTTTATGCTTGGCTGGTGACTATCTTATATTGGTTTGGAATCAATGATCAGCTGATGTTCGGATCGCTTGGGAACGGTAAGATGCAGGTAAAAAAAAGCCCTGAAAGGAATTCTATCCTTTCAGGGCTTTTTATAATGGGTAGAGTTGAATCTTTAGAAGAAATTGTAGCGGTTGTCAACCACATCGGCGTTGTACATGAGCTCGTTGCCAAATCCCTGCATAATGGTCTGCAGAGCCATCTGACGGCAGCGCATCTCTTGTTGTTTCTCGTTGAACTTAACAGGACGGTTGGCCTTATTGGTTACCTGGAAAACATAAACACCAGCCTCACCCTTAACGGGCTTGCTGCTGAACTTACCTTTGGCAGTGGCAGCTACTGCACCACTCAGAGCGAATTCTGAGGCACCGAGTGACTGCACTGTCACAGGTGAAGCAAATGTAATCTGATTGACAGAAGAGATCTTGGCGCCTTTTGCCTTTGCAGCATTAATGCTGTTTACTCCTTGGAGCTTGGCCATGAGAACCTCAGCCTTCTTGTCTTTCATCACTTCGGCCTTAATCCATTCTTTCACAGTGGGATCGTCAAGACCGCGATAACCAACCGGGTGTACCTTGTTTAAGACCACAACCAAGAGGTGATCGCCATTGTTTCCGGCTTCAAACATCTTGCTGACCTCGCCTTCTTTGGCATCATTGAAAGCCCAGCGCAGAGCTTCTGTCGTACCCTGTAAGCCTGCAACATAGTGCTGGTTGGAAGTAAGGTCTTTCTGATCAAGATATTTGTAACCGTTTTTGGCAGCGTTCTTTTGCAGGTCAGCGGCCGTTTGGTTGGCACTGAGGAATGCAGAGAACTTATTGTAGGCTGCTGTATGCGTGTCGTTGCTGTAGTCTATGGTCTTCTTGATCACTGCAGCAGTGTATTTGTCGCTCATTGCTTTGCGGTCAAGTACCTGGAGAATGATATTGCCCTGAGTGGTCACAACATTCTGCAACTCGTTGACACCACCGTTGAACAAGGCTATGAGATATTTTTTGGTGTCTTCGTCCATTGAAGGTGCCTGCTCATATTGAGATGAGGTCATCCAATTCTTCTCGCCAGTCTGGCCGTATTTCTTGGCAAGCGCCTCAAACTGGTTGGGGTTGCTCTTCAAAGCAGTGAAGATGGAATCTGCCGACCGGTGAGCAGCATTAGCATCCTGACCTCCAACCTGAATGGCTCTGAACTGGACAGAGTCGGGGAGATTGGTCTTTGCCACAAGCTTGATGATGTTGAGTGTGTTGTCCTGCTTATTCTCAAATACACCCGTAGTCTGGCCGACAGCCATAGAATCAAGTTTGCTTGCAATGTCCTGTGGGAATGCGTTCTTGCTTACCGGAACACCAAGATAATTGACGAGCGACGTACTCTTCCGTACAATTTCAGAAGGATCGGCAGCCGCAGCAAGTTGCTTGTCGTAATCTGCAAAAGTCTTCTGTAATGTTGCCCGGTCTTGAGCGGATGCAACAACGGGAACATCAATGTAGCTGACATCGCGGGTTTCAATGATCTGCTTTGCACCAAAACGTCCGTTGTAGTAGGTGTCTTTGAGTTCGTCGTACTTTGCCTTCATATCCGACTCCGTAATCTGAACTTTAGAATCCTGCACACTGCTGTAGGGGAGAGCGGCCAATTGTATGGAACTTTCTTCATTCTCGTCTTTGAAGGCCATCTTTGCCTCTATCGGGTTGGAGAGAATGCTCTCCTGTACCAGACTCTGATACTTTGTGGCCAGCAATGTCTGACGGAGATTCTTCTCAAGGAAAGTCCAATACTTGTAAATCATCTGGTACTGCTCACCGTACTGAGGATTGGTACCATTCTGCTTATAGTCAGCAAGGAATTTCTGAAGGGCATTCACGTCAAAGCGCCCAGTTTGCTGATTTGTGAAAGGCGTGCGCTGAAGCATGGGATGAGTGCCTTCTCTCAAGACATTTTGCATCTCCTCATCGGTGACGCGAAGCCCTAATTTGTCAGCTTCCTTTTCAATGATCTTGTTTTGAACAAACTGATTCCAAGCTTGATCCCGAAGCGATTGCAACTGTTGATCATTAAGATTGTCAATGCCCTGGGCAACCTTGAGATAATCGGTGAAACTCTCCACTTCCTGCTGGAAATCCTGAGCGTTCACTTTCTCTCCTAATACCTCACCGATTTGCTGGCGTTGATTGTTCTTGGTTGTCTCACAAGAACGGAAGCCTTCCTCGGCAATGAAAGCGAAAAGGCCCAAACCGATGATGATAATCAGAATAGTGCCTCTGCGTCTTATTCTTCCTAATACTGCCATTTTAAATTATTGTTTTTTATTTTGTTTTTGTATTTACAAATCTTATCAGGACTTGTCCTTTGCATCCAAAAATGCGCACAAATTTACAAAGAAAATAAGAAATAAAAGAATTTTTCACAAGAAAATGCAATCAACCTTTTATTTATCAGTTACTACGAGACGTACGAGTTCTATCTTTGTTGCTGAATTTTTGATGATTTTGAATTGGAATTTACCAATCTTGACAATTTCGTTGACTTTGGGAAAACTTTGATAGTAGTGCAATATCAGTCCACCTATTGTCATATATTCGTCGCTTTCGGGCAACTGAAGATTGAACATGTCGTTTACTTTGTCTATTTCGAGTCGTGCACTGAGAATATAGGCCCCGTCTTCTGTCTGCTTTGCCACATAACTCTCGTTGTCGTGCTCGTCCTGTATGTCACCGAATATTTCCTCGACGATATCTTCCAAAGAGACAAGCCCACTGGTTCCTCCGAATTCGTCTACAACAATGCCAATGCTCTTTTTTTGTTGTAGAAAAATCTGCATAAGCTTTTGGGCAGACATTGTCTCGGGGATAAAGAGTATTTCGCGTATTCGGTCATGCCAGTTCTCTATCTGTCTGAACATCTCCAGGGAGTGGATGTATCCCACCACATGGTCAATGTCTTCTTTGTAGACGATAATCTTACTGTTGCCGCTTTCGATGAACTTTTGCATGAGTTGATCCGTAGGGCAATTATACTCCACGGCATTGATTTCTGTTCGGGGAACCATGCAGTCACGCACCTTTGTGTCTGAAAATTCCAAAGCATTTTGAAAGATTCTGACTTCGTCTTCTACGTCTTCTTCGTTTTTAGCGTTGTCGATGCTTTTTTGAAGAATGTAGTCCAAATCGACTTTTGAGAATCCCTCTTCATCCTCCTCGTTGGTGTTCTTTACGCCGAAGATGCGAAGAAGTCCAAAAGAGAGTAGGGTGGAGAATTTACTGATGGGCCAAAGAATGATGTAGAAGATATAAGCTAAGGGAGAGAATATGGCTAACAGTCTGTTGGGATTGCTCTTGAACAACGTCTTGGGAAGGAATTCCCCTGTAAACAAGATGATGAGCGTGGACAGCAGAGTGTCTGCTGTGACAGTAAATGCTGCATCATAACCCTTGAATATCGTGTTGTCGAAGAAATCCGCGATTAAGATTCCATAGATGACCAACACAACATTGTTACCGACTAACATTGTGCTGACGAACCCGTTGGGATGATTATAGAACACTGTCAGAATACGTTGCGTGAATCCGTTTCTGTCCTTGTCCATTTCTGCAAGCATTCTATTGCTCGAAACAAATGCGATTTCCATGCCCGAGAAAAAGGCCGAGAAAATCATCGTCACTAATATGCCTATTATTAAAGTGGTCACTTTTACTAAATGAAAATTTAATTCTGCAAGTTTGTACGGGGCCTGGGCTGAGTCCGAGGTATACCATTCATGGTGCTGTCGCCTTGATTTTCTGTAGGTGCGGGTGTAGTACCCCCTCCTGCTAAGTCTCCCCTGACGAAGGAGCCGCTTGTGTTGGAAACATAGTATTTAGTCATTTGCTCGTCGCTTCTGAAATAGCGTCCTTGGAGAGAGCGCTCTGGTGTCACCAAACGTGAGAACTTGTTTGAATAGAGTTCGTGATTATTCTCATCCCAAAACAATTCTTCTGATGAGAATTTAATGCCAGACTTTGTGAGAATCTTCACTCGGCTGCGAAGCTCCCATAATTTTTTCTTGTCGTAATAGTATGCTGTATCACACTGAATGTATGAGAAAACATTGAACTTCTCGTCAAATTGGGTCAACAGAACTCCTTTATCAAATATATAACGTGAGGGGTTAAGGTTGGGATTTACAATCCACTCTTCTGTGACGATGCGGTATTTAATGACACCGGAATCGGAGATGAGTGTGTTCACCCCGTAACTGGTCATCAAAGGCACTGAGTCGCGGGCATGGATGGCTGGGGCTGTATGCTCAACTTGCTCCTGGCAGGAAACTGCTGACAAGAATACAATCCCTGTGAACAATTGTGGAAATATGTTTTTTATTCGAAACACGTTATATTATTCTACTTTCCACTTTTGGAACCACTTTTCATTGAACGTAATGCCTAAGTTGATGCGAAAAATGTTTTCAGAGATCATTCCATTAGCAGAACTGTGAGCAATCTGTGCGCTGATGTTCAAGAAAGAACGGTTGTTGTATGAGTTAATAATTGGAATACCAAAGCCTAAGCTGCCACTGATTTCATTGGGACCGTTCTTGCCGTTGACCTTTATGTATGGAGTGGCGTAGGAGATTCCTGTACGATAACGTATGCGCGAGAGGAGATTGCGTCCAGATGGATTAGGGCAATATTCTCCGCCTATCGTCATCTTATGACGATCCTTGAAATAATTGTCATTCAAGAGATAACTGGCTGTGTTGCCTGAAGTTGAAACGTACTCAGGAAAAGATACCTTGGACCATTTCTGCAATGTATAATCGGCTCCGACTCGTAATTTGTTGGCATGATTGTACGTGAAGCCAGCTCCGAATGTGTGGGGAATTGAAAGCTTAATGTTGCTACCCCCAAGCACCAGTGAGTCTGAAACCGCTGTTTGGGTATTGGTGGAAATGACGCGGCACGTAGGTTTGCCGCCTATTTTGTGCCCCAAGCCATACGTCAAACCAATTGTCAGTAAATCTGTTTTGCTCAATTTTAGATCATATTGTAAGCCTGCTGATATGTTGTAGCTCCGCACTTCTGCGTTGTAAGATTTGGAGAGCGTGTTGGCATAGTTGTCGCTATACGAATTTTGAATCGAGCGACTGATGGTTCCCCAAAGATAACCAGCGTTTACACCAATAGAGAAATTCTTTATAGGCGACCATCCTAAGCCAGCATATGCTTGATGAAGACCACCTGAACCAGAATATGTGTTTGTGTAAATAACAGAATTACGGTTGTTTACATACCCCGTGGTGGAATAATCATACCCAACATTGCTATATGGCAATATTCCAAAACTCATACCTAAACGATGGGCCAACCTGAATCCTGTTACCACATATTCAAAATTAGCCTGCTTGATATTGCGTTTTGTTCCGTTTTCTGAAAAGTTGGTGATTTGACCGCTCATACCTACATCAAAGAGGAATGTGATCGAGTCAAGACGTGCGTACGATGCGGGATTGAGGTAGTTGACTTGATTTCCATCGTGAAAACCTAAGGCCAAACCATTCATTCCTCGATTAAACCCCGATGCTTGTTCGGCCAGGGTGCCTAACCCGAATTGGCTGTAGGGGGAATTGGTGCCACTTTGTGCAAAGACTCCTGTAAAAAGGACAGATGCTATCGCTGCAAGAAATCCCCTTTTACCTTTTGCCAAATCCGCATGTCTGAATGACGTAATATGTATCTTCATCGCTCTGTAATCGTATTTTTTTCGATGTAAAAATGATTTTCGTGCAAAATTATCAAAAAAATAAGAAATAAAAGAAGGATAAATGGGAAATTAAGTTTATTTTTGCATCGTGAAAGTTTTCAAATCAGAAATTCGTGTTTTGTTCTTGCTGATATTTGCTCTGTTTGGTTGGTCAATATCCGCAAGAAGTAATAGCTATACATCCCCTTGTAGGATCAGTCTTTTGACATGTGGACCAGGTCAAGAAGTGTACTCCCTCTATGGGCATACGGCGATTCGGGTCCAGTCACCTGAAACTGGAGATGTCGTTGTCAACTACGGTATGTTCTCATTCAAGCAGAAGTATTTTATACTTCGCTTCGTCTTCGGATTGACTGATTATCAAATGGGCGTCATGCCATTTGATGTTTTCATGGAAGAGTATCGGGAAGAAGGGCGGTGGGTAGAAGAACAACAACTCAACCTGGATTCTGCAGAATGTCGCCGAATCATTGTGGCACTGCAGAAAAATTACGAGCCCGAGAACCGCACTTACCGTTATAATTACTTTTACGACAACTGTACTACACGTGCCCGTGATATTTTGATCGGTAATTTGAATGGCAAGGTTCGTTTTCCCGACAATCATAAAGATACATCCTATCGCGAGATGATTCATTCTATGAATGAGAATCACCCGTGGGCTCGATTCGGAAACGACTTGCTGTTGGGCCTTAAAGCCGATCGTAAAACTAATAATGAGCAGCAGCAATTCCTTCCAGAGCATCTTATGAAGGACTTTGATCACGCGATTGTTGCCAATGGCAGTCATCAGCACAATTTAGTTTCCGGTAAACTTTTGCTTCTTTCTGCTCAGACGGTATCAAGTAATGACAGAGGATCGTTCACGCCGAGACTGTGCACCATAGCATTTTTCTTGTGCGTACTCATTATTATATTGGTAGAGAGAAAAACAAAAAAGAGAATATGGCTTTTCGACTTTGTATGGATGTTGATTGACGGCATGGCAGGATTGATACTTTTTGCCATGATTTTCTCTCAGCACCCTACTGTTAGTCTCAACTTACAGATTCTTCTTTTGAATCCCCTGTCGCTTGTTTTTGGGCTAAAAGCTGTATTGAGGCTGAGAAAACATCAAGTCCACTGGTTTCTTAAAGCGCATGCCGTTTGCATTGTGATTTTCTTATTGGGAGCATTTGTGCAAACTTATGCTGAAGGAATGATTACTTTGGCATTATCTTTGCTGATTAGAGAATTATATTTAATTAGAGCGCATGAATAAGTATCTGGCAATATTGCTCGCGGTCCTATCCTCAACGGAGATACAGGCACAGAACCTGAATTCTGTGCCCCGGCTTGTAGTAGATATAACTATCGACCAACTGCGAAACGATTTGCTGGAACAATATGCCCAGATGTATTCGCCTGATGGAATTCGGAAACTCGCCGCACAGGGGGTTGTCTATGAGTCCGCAGGCTATTCCTTTTCTCCGATAGATCCAGCTTCGGCTATAGCTTCTTTGTCGACGGGGACATTTCCTCATTATAATAATATTATAGGTAGTTCTTGGCTTAATCGTTCCACTTTGAGGCCTACGAGCTGCGTGGAAGATCCTAAATACGTTGCTTCTCCGAGCCAACTATCCGTCTCCACAATCAGCGACGAGCTGAAAATCGCCACGAAGGGAGCTGCTCTTGTTTATGGCTTGGCTGAAAACAGGGAGTCCGCAATCCTTTCCTCGGGGCACGCTGCTGACGGTGCTTTCTGGAAAGGCAATGGAAATCAATGGACAACTTCTGCCTATTACCCGCAGGAAAGCCGGAGATGGATAGAGTCTTATCAGCGTGTGACATCGTCGGATGCCAGAATGGCAGATGTTAATGAACAAATTTGCCAACTTGCATTGGAATGTGTGAGAAACCACGCCATGGGGCGTGACGCAGTCCCCGACTTCCTTGCTGTAACTCTATCAGGATCTAACGGCAAACCTACAGAAGAATATTATCTGTCGTTGGACCGCACGCTGGCGAATCTTATAGCACAGATAGAGGGGGAAGTCGGCAAGGATAACGTGCTCTTCATAGTAACGAGCACGGGCTATGAGAATGAGGAACAGACGGATTATTCGCATTATAAGGTCCCCACAGGAACGTTCTATATCAACCGTACGGCAAATCTGATGAATATCTACTTGAGCGCAATCTACGGTCATGGCAGATATGTGGACGGTTGTTTTAAAAATCAGATATTTCTTAATCATCAGCTCATCGACCAAAAACAATTGAGCCTTGACGACGTGCTCAATCGTTCCCAAGAGTTCCTTCTTCAAAATGACGGTGTAAAAGATGTTTATACTTCCACCCAACTTCAGCGCGGAGGCAGTGACATTGCCAAGCTTCATAATGGATACAGCTCTGATAATGCCGGTGATATTATAATAGGTATAAACCCAGGTTGGCAGTTGAAGAACGAAATCACCGGAGAGAATTTCACTTTCCGCATGGGATTGGTTTCTTTCCCTATTGTCTTCTACGGTGCAGGCCTGCCCTCCCAGCGTATTACTAAACCGGTAACTGTAGACCGCATTGCGCCTACGGTTGCTAAGGCTATCCGTATTCGTGCGCCAAACGCTTGTACGGCTGAACCACTCTTTTAAGTATTTCAGCCGCTTAGACTTTTTCCCATCATTTACATTTTTAAATAAAAGAGTTGTTTTACGGGATTATTTTCGTAATTTTGCACTCGTTATTATTAGACAAATAAATAAAGACACAATAAAATGAATTTCAACAAAATCTTAAAGTCATTGTTTGGCGATAAAAGTACGCGGGACATGAAGCTCATTCAGCCTCTTGTAGAGAAGGTGAAGGCCAAATATCCTGAAATAAAAGCTTTGAGCAATGACGAGCTGCGTGCCAAAACTAAGGAAATACAAAAATACGTTCAGGACGCGGCCAAAGACGAGAAGCAGAGAATAGAGGAACTCAAGGCCAAAATTGATGATACCCCCATCGATGACCGCGAGCCGATTTTTAACGAAATTGACAAGCTTGAGAAGGAAGCTTTGGACAAATATGAGGTTGCCCTCAATGAGGTTATGCCTACAGCTTTCAGTATCGTGAAGGATACTGCCCGTCGTTTCTCCGAAAACGAGGAGACAGTCGTGACGGCGACGGATTTCGACCGTGAGCTGGCCGCTAATCCTGCAAACGATTTCATTACCATTGACGGTGATAAGGCCATCTATCATAATGAATGGACTGCTGGTGGAAACAAAATCAAGTGGAATATGGTCCACTACGACGTGCAGCTCTTTGGTGGTATAGCCCTGCATCAGGGTAAGATTGCTGAGATGGCGACGGGTGAGGGTAAGACACTTGTGGCTACCCTTCCTGTATTCTTGAATGCCTTGACAGGAAATGGAGTTCACATGGTGACGGTCAACGACTATTTGGCCAAACGTGACTCTGAGTGGATGGGACCTATCTACGAGTTCAATGGTCTTTCAGTAGATTGCATTGACAAGCATCGTCCCAATTCTCCTGAGCGCCGCAAGGCTTATCAAGCTGATATCACTTTTGGAACGAATAATGAGTTCGGCTTTGACTATCTTCGCGACAATATGGCCCTCTCACCATCAGACCTGGTTCAGCGCAAGCACAACTATGCCATTGTTGATGAGGTTGACTCTGTGCTGATTGATGATGCACGTACCCCTCTGATTATTTCCGGTCCTGTTCCTCATGGTGATGACCAAATGTATGAGGAGTATCAGCCACTTGTAGAAAAATTGTTTGATGTTCAGCGTAAACAGGCTACGGAGTTGCTTGCAGAGGCTAAACAGAAGATTTCAGCAGCACAGAATGAGACCGACCAGAAAAAAGCACAGGCTTTGCAGGAGGAAGGTTTTCTGGCTCTTTATCGCTCTTACAAAGCATTGCCCAAGAACAAGCCTTTGATTAAATTCCTGTCGGAAGACGGCATAAAATCGGGTATGCTGAAAACGGAAGAGTTTTATATGGCCAATAACAATCGAGAGATGCCAAAGGCTGTAGAGCCACTGTATTTTGTGGTGGACGAAAAGCTCAATTCGGCAGATCTTACGGATAAGGGTGCTGCATGGTTGGCTAAACAGACGAATGATCCTGATTTGTTTGTGTTGCCCGATATAACGTCTCAACTTTCTGACCTCGAGAACCAGAAGAACCTGACCGATCAGGAACGCCTCGACAAGAAAGATGAGTTGCTCAATAAATATGGCATTCAGAGCGATCGTGTTCACACTTTGCAGCAATTGCTCAAGGCCTATACCATGTTTAATAAGGACGACGAATATGTCGTTATGGATGGTGAGGTCAAGATCGTTGATGAGCAGACTGGCCGTATCATGGAAGGCCGTCGTTGGAGCGATGGACTTCACCAGGCCATTGAGGCCAAGGAACATGTGAAGGT
The DNA here is from genome assembly GCA_900322035.1 of uncultured Prevotella sp. Taxonomy (GTDB): domain Bacteria; phylum Bacteroidota; class Bacteroidia; order Bacteroidales; family Bacteroidaceae; genus Prevotella. The sequence goes on along the minus strand of ONYL01000001.1, from coordinate 32,867 downwards.
AGAAGCTGCCACGCAGACTTTCGCTACCATCACGTTGCAGAACTATTTCCGCATGTATCACAAGCTTGCCGGTATGACGGGTACGGCATCTACTGAAGCTGGTGAGTTCTGGGATATCTACAAATTGGATGTGGTCGAAATACCTACCAACCGCCCCGTGCAGCGTATCGATATGGATGACCGAGTCTATAAGACAGCCCGCGAGAAATATCGCGCCGTCATCGATGAGATAGATGCCATGCGTGTAATCGGCCGTCCTTGCTTGGTCGGCACGACTTCGGTTGAGATTTCCGAGTTGCTCAGCAAGATGCTTCAGATGCGTCGTATTCCTCACAATGTGCTTAACGCTAAGTTGCATCAGCGTGAGGCAATGATTGTCGCCGAAGCTGGTAGAAGTACTATGGGCACCTGCTATAAAGCAATGGATGGGCAGGCCTTCAGCGACAAGGCTACTGCTATGCAATATCAGAAACGGCTCAACGAAGGCAAGGACACAAGCCTTCATGGGGAAGTGACTTCGGAAGAGCGCCTGTTGGGTGCTGTAACCATCGCCACAAATATGGCTGGCCGTGGTACTGATATCAAACTAACCCCTGAAGTGAAAGCGGCCGGTGGTTTGGCCATCATTGGTACGGAGCGTCATGAGAGCCGCCGAGTAGACCGTCAGCTTCGTGGTCGTGCCGGTCGTCAGGGCGATCCTGGATCGTCTGTATTCTACGTATCTTTGGAGGATAAGCTGATGCGTCTTTTTGCTTCAGAGCGTATTGCCAAAGTGATGGACCGTTTGGGATTCCAAGAAGGTGAGCGCCTCGACCACCCGATGATTTCTCACAGCATTGAGCGTGCACAGAAGAAGGTGGAAGAGAACAACTTCGGTATTCGTAAGCATCTGCTTGAATATGATGATGTAATGAATAAGCAGCGCACCGTCATCTATGAGAAGCGCCGTCACGCCTTGATGGGTGAGCGTATCGGAATGGATATCTCCAATATCATTTGGGACCGTGTGGTCAGCATCATTGAAAGCAACGACTTTGAAGGGGCTAAGGAGCAGTTCCTTAAGGTCTTGGCGATGGAAATACCATTCAGCGAGGATGAATTTGTGAATGGCGTCAAAGCCGATCTCGAAGAGCGCGCATTCCAGGAAGCCATGGGGGCCTTCAAGCGCAAGACAGACCGAATCCAGTCTGTGGCATATCCTGTGATTAAACAGGTGTATGAGACGCAGGGTGACCGGTTCAAGTTCATCTTGATTCCTATAACAGATGGCCGTATCGTGGTGAATCTCAGGGTGAACCTTGAAGAGGCTTACAACAACGAGGCCAAGAATGTGGTGAAGGAATTCGAGAAGAGCGTGATGTTGCATATCATTGATGATGATTGGAAAGAGAACCTTCGTCAGCTTGATGATTTGCGCCATAGCGTTCAGAACGCTTCTTACGAGCAGAAAGATCCCTTGGTGATTTTTAAGCTCGAGAGTGCGAAGATCTGGGATCAGATGATAGACGACATGCACAATCGCATAGCTTCTATTCTGATGCGTGGTCAAATCGTTGAGACCGCAGAGAGCCAGGATGTCCGTGAAGCTGAGCCTGAGCAGCATGCCCAGCGCTATACGGAACAGAAAGACAATCTCGACGAGAACGAAGAGGCTCAGCGTAAGGCTGCCAGCCAGGACACGCGTGAGCAGCAACAACCTCAGCGCCGTATGCCCTACGTTGCACAGCATCTGCCTCGTCCGAATGATCCATGTCCTTGTGGTAGTGGTAAGAAGTTTAAAAATTGTCACGGAAAAAATCTCCGCTAAATTATAATTAGTGCCGATGGAAAGGATTAGGAGGAGCCCCTCTGGTCGTTTCCATCGGCAATTTTTTTGATCATGATACAAATCACACAACTTAAGAAGCATTTTGGGGACAAAACGGCAGTTGATGTCTCTGATTTGTATATCAGACGCGGTGAAATCATTGGTTTGGTAGGTAACAACGGAGCAGGAAAAACCACATTTTTCAGACTGATGCTTGATCTGCTAAAAGCAGACGAGGGAAGTGTGAAATTTGTGATGCCTGCAGAGGAGTGTTTGCCAGGCGAAAGTCCAATTGAGGAGATCGATCCGGCAATATCTGAACGTTGGAAACAATTTGTCGGTGCATATCTGGATGAAGGCTTCCTCATCGATTTTCTCACTCCTTTTGAATATTTTTGTTTTATCGGTCAAACGCTGGGCTTGAACGCAGAGGAAACTCAACAACGCATTGAAAGCTTTGCTGGTTTCCTGGATTGGCAACCGTTGGAAGAGAAAAAACTTATCCGTGATTTTTCTGCTGGCAACAAGCAAAAAATAGGAATCATCGCTGCTATGTTTTCAAATCCGAAAATTCTGATTCTTGATGAGCCATTTAATTTCCTTGATCCTTCTTCGCAGAACTATCTCTCGAAAATGATCAAAGATTTCAACGCAGCCACCCATGCAACCGTTCTTGTAGCAAGTCATAATCTGCAGCATACAATTGATATGTCAACCAGGATTCTCCTGATGGAGAATGGCCGTATCCTTCGTGATCAGGAAAATGGGGATGACGGCGCATTGGCGGAACTGAATGATTATTTCAATATTTGACCTTGTTACGAAATGCCTACTGCAAAGATAAGCCGACAGAGATGAGCCAACCATCTTTTGTTAATCATTGATTCATACAGTCTCTCTCATTTGCCAACCCGCTGGCTTGTATTTGTCAGTCCGTGGGTTTGCATTTGCCATTCTGCTGGCTTGCATTTGTCAGCCCGTGGGTTTGCATTTGCCATTCCGCTGGCTTAAATTTGTCAGCCCGAGGGTTTGCATTTGCTGTCCTGCGGGCTGATGAAAGGCCGATGTAATGACTAACTTGAATTGCTATCTTCTATTATTATTATTGTTGTTGTTTTTTGGTTTGTTGTGTGTTAAAAAGTTATTTGTAACAAAATTAACAATAAATGCCATTATTGTTCGTTTAATAATCTGATGAAAAGTCGACAAAGCAACAACTATTCCCATATTCTCAAGTACACAGGCGTTTTCGGCGGTGTGCAGGGGTTGAGTGTACTTGTTGGAATTGTGCGAAACAAATTAGTTGCGATGATTCTTGGTCCAAATGGTATGGGCTTAATGTCGCTTTTCACTTCGACTATCAAGTTGATTTCCGATTCAACGAATTTCGGTATCGGCATGAGCGCGGTTAAGGATGTCTCTTCCCACTATACGTCGCAGGACTCTGCGCAAATGCGTCTTTCCATACAAGTGATCAGATCGTGGAGTCTCTTGACGGCCCTGTTAGGCATGCTGATGTGTGCATTGTTGGGGCCTTTGCTCAACAAATGGACGTTTACATGGGGTAACCATACACTTCACTATATATTTCTTTCGCCGGTTGTCGGCCTGATGGCCATAACAAGCGGGGAAATGGCAATTCTCAAAGGGACGCGCCGTTTGAGGGCCTTGGCTGAGATTTCGGTGATGAACGTTGTTGGTGCACTTGTCTCAAGCGTACCTATTTATTATTTCTTTGGCCAGTCGGGTATTATCCCTTCCTTGGTGGTGATCGCTCTCTTCCAGATGGTGTTTACCGTGTATTACTCCTTTCGGATGTTTAAGCCCCGCTATTCTTTCTCACGCAGGCTATTGTGCAAAGGCTTTGGAATGATTAGATTGGGATTTGCATTTGTTGTTGCGGGCATTTTTGGAAGTGGAGCCGAGTTCTTTATCCGTTCTTACCTCAACACAGCAAGTTCCTTGGATGTCGTAGGTCTTTACAATGCAGGCTATATGATGACCATGACCTATGCGGGCCTTGTTTTTTCGGCTATGGAAACAGATTATTTTCCCAGGTTGTCTTCCATTGAAGGCACTGGAGCGGAACTCAATAAGGCTGTGAACGAGCAGATGGAGGTCTCCTTGCTGGTCGTGTCGCCGCTGTTGGTTGCGTTTATTGTCTCGCAGCCCATCCTTTTACCTCTGTTCTATAGTGGTAAATTTCTACCGGCCATGAAGATGATACAGATAATGATATTGGCCATGTATTTGCGGGCCGTGAAGCTGCCCGTTGCATATATTCCACTGGCAAAGGGCGACTCCAAGTCATACTTGTTGATGGAATCTCTTTATGACTTGGCTCTGGTTCTGTTGGTGATCTTCTGCTTTGAGAATTGGGGACTTACAGGAGCAGGCATAGCAGTGCTCTTGGCTGCGATCTTTGACTTCTTCCTTCTGTTCGTATATATGGGGTGGCGCTATGATTTCCGTCTTTCATCCAATATTCTCCGATTTATGCTACTCCAATTGCCCATTGGCGCTTTGGCATTCTCTTTGACCTTTCAGTCTTATGGTTGGTTATATTGGCTTGAGGGAGCTATACTGTTCCTTGTCAGTATTGGCATCACGCTGCAGATACTGAGGCGCAAAACCCATATCATAGAGTTTTTACGCAAAAAGATTGTAAAGAAATGACGAAAGTATCAGTACTCATCGCTGTATACAATACCGAGAAGTATCTCCACGAATGTCTTGACTCTCTTTTGCATCAGACTTTAGAGGAGTGGGAGGCTATTTGTGTAGACGATGCTTCTACCGATGGTTCTTGGGCAATCCTGCAGGATTATGCGGCAAAAGATGGCCGTTTTAAAGTAGTTAAACTCAAGGAAAACCACGGTCAGGCCTTTGCCCGAAATAAGGCCTTGGCCTTGTCTCAAGGCGAATACATCTCTTTTTTGGATAGTGACGACTGGCTCGCACATGATGCATTGGAGAAAGTGGTATCTTGCTTCGAGGCGAATTTAATGACGGATTGCGTACTTTTTCAGTTAAGGTATTTTAGCGATAATGATGGCCGACATACCGAATGGGATTATCCCCAGCCTCATTTTGGGGTCATGAGCGGTAAGGAAGCTTTCAGGCTTAGCCTGAACTGGAGTATCCATGGCGTATATGTTGTGAAGGCTGAACTTCATCGTAGATATCCTTATGACGATTCTTCACGTTGGTATAGTGATGACAACACTACCCGTTTGCACTATTTCGCTTCACGTGAAGTGAGGGAATGTCAGGGCGTATATTACTACCGTCAACATTCTTCTTCCGTGTCCCATGCTGTAGATGTTCACCGATTCGACTACCTTGAGGCAAATGCAAGCATGAGAAAAATGTTGTTGGCGATGCATAGTCCTAAAGATGTTTTGGATGAATATGAGATCTGCCGTTGGAAAGTCGTCGTAGGGATGTATATGTTCTATTATAAATATCGACACGAGTTGGCATCTAAGGATAGGAAAACTGGCCTTGAGAAAATAAAGCAGGCCTGGAAGTCGATAGATCCCAATACTGTGAGGAAACACTTCGGCACGAAGTACGGTTACTGCCCCTTAAGGTTTTCTTGGAAACTTTTCCGACTTCAGGAAGAGATCTATTTCTCGTTGAGGAAGTTGATAGGCAGGTTGTAGACAGAAGCAACATGGTCTGACTGCTCCGAGGAGATAACAAGCCTATGCTTACCAAATTCCATGTGGGAAAAGAGAACTTTTTTTGTAGTGAAAGGAGCGTTACAACCATCCTTTCAATGTACCTTATCTACAAGGATATTGGTATCTATCAAGCCACCCTGAACAGAACAACCTTTTGAAAAGACCTCGGAGTTTGAGATATAATTATTAAAAAATCTGTTAACTATATATGTCGAAATGGAAACTTTTGTATAATCTTATCAATTTTCGTTGAAAAAATATATAGAAAGGCCTTGTTTGTAGCTTGAAATTTAGTAACTTTGCGGTAGAATGAACAATGCTTGTAAAGCTATATTATTCGAGGGAATGTTTCTTGTTGGTAATGGATTTTCCAAGGAAGCAGGCAAGGTTGTCGAGCACCGGGAGACGGGCAGACAACCCCAAATCAATTGCATTAAGCCCAATAGCAATTCTTTGTTCCTCCTCTGTATAAATATTGGCAGAACAGGTGAGAAACTGAATAGAAAATTAGAATCCACGTTAGTATAAAAGAGATTATAAAATGGCAAAAGTTCAGACAATAGGTATTTTGACATCTGGAGGAGATGCTCCAGGTATGAATGCCGCAATTCGCGCGGTAACACGTGCCGGCATTTACAATGGTTTCAAGATCAAGGCTATCTACAGAGGCTACGACGGACTGATCAACGGTGAAATCAGTGATTTTACAACAGAGAATGTGAGTGGTATCATTGGTACTGGCGGAACAATATTGAAAACGGCGCGCTCGAAAGAGTTTATGACCGAAGAGGGTAGGGAAAAAGCTTACCAGAATTTGGTAGAGAACAATATCGACGCGCTTATCGTTATTGGCGGTAACGGATCCTTGACAGGTGCCCGCGATTTTGCCGAGAAGTATGATTTGTGTTGCATAGGTCTGCCAGGAACAATCGACAACGACCTTTATGGAACAGATAATACAATCGGTTATGACACAACCTTGAACACAATTGTTGAATGCGTAGACCGTATCCGTGATACAGCGCAGAGTCATGAACGCATATTCTTCGTCGAAGTAATGGGACGCGATGCTGGTTTTCTGGCTCAGAACTCGGCAATAGCCAGTGGGGCAGAGGCCGCTATCATTCCAGAAGATTCAACCGATGTTGACCAGTTGGCACAGTTTATGGAACGCGGAATACGTAAGTCCAAGCGCAGTTGTATCGTTATTGTCTCTGAAAGTCCCAAGTGTGGAGCACTTTATTATGCGGATCGTGTGAGAAAAGAATTCCCCCAATACGATGTGCGCGTTTCCATTCTTGGTCACTTGCAACGTGGTGGCCGTCCGTCCGCACGTGACCGCATATTGGCAAGCCGTACTGGTGTAGGCGCTATTGAGGCCATCAAGCAAGGACAACGCAACATAATGGTCGGCGTTCGCAACAATGAAGTTGTTTACGTGCCGCTGTCTGAGGCTATCCGTAAAGATAAGCCGTTCGACCGCAAACTAATTCAGGTGCTTGACGAACTGAGTATTTAAAACATAATAACACTAATAATTAATTGCTTATGTCACAGATTAACGGACGCATTTCCCAGATTATCGGTCCTGTTATCGATGTGTTCTTCGATACCAAGGGCGAGGATCCGGAGAAAGTGCTCCCTAAGATTTACGATGCCTTGAAGGTGAAAAGACCCGACGGCCGTGATCTTGTCATGGAAGTGCAGCAGCATATTGGTGAGGACACTGTACGTTGTGTGGCTATGGACAACACTGATGGCCTGCAACGCGGTTTGGAGGTATTCCAGACGGGTGGCCCAATCACGATGCCTGCTGGTGAGCAAATCAAGGGCCGTATGATGAATGTCATAGGCCAGCCTATCGATGGTATGAAACCGTTGGACATGGCTGGAGCCTATCCTATCCACCGCCCGGCTCCTAAGTTTGATGAGCTCTCTACCCATAAAGAGATGCTTGCCACCGGTATCAAGGTCATCGATTTGCTTGAGCCTTACATGAAAGGTGGTAAGATTGGCCTCTTTGGAGGTGCCGGTGTCGGAAAGACGGTGCTGATTATGGAGCTGATCAACAACATCGCCAAAGGTCACGACGGCTATTCCGTATTTGCCGGAGTGGGAGAGCGTACGCGTGAGGGTAATGACCTCATCCGCGATATGCTTGATTCAGGTGTGATTCGCTATGGAGAAAAATTCCGCAAGGCCATGGATGAAGGAAAGTGGGATTTGTCGTTGGTTGATCCCAACGAGCTGGCAAAGAGCCAGGCCACGCTTGTCTATGGTCAGATGAATGAGCCGCCAGGCGCTCGTGCTTCGGTTGCTCTTTCCGGACTGACGGTAGCCGAGGAATTCCGCGATCACGGAGGTAAAAATGGTGCTCCAGCCGATATCATGTTTTTCATTGATAATATCTTCCGTTTCACGCAGGCTGGTTCTGAGGTGTCTGCCCTTTTGGGACGTATGCCCTCAGCCGTAGGTTATCAGCCGACTTTGGCCTCAGAAATGGGAGCTATGCAGGAGCGCATCACTTCTACTAAGCGTGGCTCCATCACTTCCGTGCAGGCTGTGTATGTTCCGGCAGACGACTTAACTGACCCGGCTCCCGCAACAACCTTTACCCACCTTGACGCTACAACGGAGCTTTCGCGTAAGATCACAGCTTTGGGTATCTATCCGGCCGTTGATCCCTTAGGCTCAACCTCTCGAATCCTTGACCCGCTGATTGTGGGTAAGGAGCATTATGATTGTGCCCAGCGAGTGAAGCAGATTCTTCAGCGCTACAATGAATTGCAGGATATTATCGCAATCCTCGGTATGGATGAATTGAGCGACGAGGACAAACTGACAGTGAATCGCGCTCGCCGTGTTCAGCGTTTCCTTTCTCAGCCCTTTACTGTGGCCGAGCAATTCACTGGAGTTCCCGGAGTCATGGTTTCTATTGAGGATACCATCAAAGGCTTCAACGCAATTCTCGATGGTGAAGTGGATGACCTTCCTGAGCAGGCTTTCCTCAATGTTGGTACGATCGAGGACGCCAAAGCTAAGGCTAAGAAGCTGATGGAGGCTGCTGAGGCATAACAGCTTCAAAGTAAATCTTCAAATATAGATTATCATGTTGAAACTTCGTATAGTAAGTCCGGAGAAAGTGGTTTACAATGGGGAAGCAGAGAGTTTGAAAGTCCCCGGAATGATGGGCGAATTCGAGATTCTCGACAACCATGCTCCCATAATCTCCTCACTTGTCACCGGCATAGTGGTTTATACCACGAGGGAGGGCAGTAATTCCTTGCCTGTTAAAGGTGGCTTTGTCGAAGTGAAGAAGAACGAGGTGAGCCTTTGCGTGGAAGTGTAGGCACCGTGTAGTAGAGTGGCAATGCTGCAAATCAGTGGTTTAACCATATTCCTTACAGCCCTCTATTTCACCCTGTTGGGGGTGGCGTGGGTCAAGGGCTACGACATGGTGATGAAGCTCGATGCGAGCCGGCTGCCGATGTTCTATTTCGTGCTGACCACCATCCGCTTCATCCTCACCGCCACACTGGTGCTTATTTACGTATTGGTTTCCGACAACATGGCGTCAAGCCGTCAGTTCGTTGTCATGGTCATGGCCATGTACTCGACGATGATGGTGGTCACGCTGACGTTAAAACATTAGATGATAATGAAACATTTCAAACAACTGTTATGCATGGCCTTGCTCTTTTTGTTGGCCTTGCCCTTGGGCGCGACAGAGGGAAAGTCTGGCGATTTTGACCCAAGCTCCATAGTGCTGGGCCATATCAAGGACTCTTACGACTGGCATGTCACCGACATCGGCGACAAGGCCGTGGTCATCCATCTGCCCATCATCGTCAAGAGCTCCACTGGATGGCATGTGTTCAGCTCCTCCCAATTCGGAGAGGAGGCCGACGCCAAAGGCTACCGCCACGGCCCCTACGGTCTGGCCATAGCCAGTGCGGGCGACCATGCAGGCAAAATCGTAGAGCTGCAGTCTGATGGCAGCGAGGCGGTGCCGCTCGACATCTCCATAACGAAGACGGTCGCCGTGCTGTTCATCGATGCCATCCTGTTGCTGGTCTGCATCCTTATCCCCGCCCGCTGGGCTCGCCGCCACAAGGCAAGCGACGCGGCTCCGGGAGGATTCGTAGGCTTTATGGAGATGCTCATCACCTATGTGGAAGACAACATTGTCAAGCCTGGAGTGGGAGAGGGCTACGAGAAGTATTCTCCTTATCTCTTGACATGCTTCTTCTTCATCTTCACTTGCAATCTCATGGGCGTGGTGCCTTTCCCTCCGGGTGGGGGCAATGTCACAGGCAACATCACCGTCACGTTCTTCCTCGCTCTGTGCACGTTCATCATCACACAGTTCAGCGGCACGAAGCATTATTGGAAGGATATCTTCTGGCCTGATGTGCCGACGTGGCTTAAGGCTCCGATTCCTTTGATTCCATTCATTGAGTTTATCGGAATCTTTACTAAGCCCTTCGCTCTGATGATTCGACTCTTTGCCAACATGATGGCAGGTCACGCCATCGCATTGGCCCTTACGTGCATCATCTTCCTCGTCGTTTCTGATGGCATTGCTATGATCGTAGGAATGTCTTTTGTCAGTGTGCTGATGAGTGTTTTCATGATGTGTCTTGAATTACTGGTGTGCTTCATCCAGTCTATGGTCTTCACCATGCTTTCGGCTACCTTTATAGGTTTGGCACGAGCAAAAGGAGAATAAGCAATAACAAGCAAAAATAACAAATAACAAATTAAAACCTTACAATTATGATTTCTTTAATGTTAGCAGGAAGTATTGCAGCTTTAGGCGCCGCAGTTGGTGCAGGTTTGGCAGCTATTGGCGCAGGTATAGGTATTGGTCGCATCGGTGGCAATGCAATGGACGCAATGGCCCGTCAGCCGGAGGTGATGAACAAGCTGTTCACCAATATGATTGTTGCAGCCGCCCTTATCGAAGGTGTTGCACTGTTTGCCGTTGTGGTTGCTTTCCTTTGCATGGGCCGATAATTCATTCCAGCATTATTTAAGAGATTAAACATCGCTGCGTATGGATTTATTAATGCCGAGCACAGGTCTTCTCTTTTGGATGACCCTCGTCTTCCTCATTGTCTTGTTGATACTCTGGAAATGGGGTTTCCCCGCCGTTACCAAGATGGTCAGAGACCGTAAAGAGTATATTGACGAGAGTTTGAGAAAAGCTCATGAGGCATCAGAGAAGCTTGAAAATATTCAGAAGGAAGGTGAATCCATTCTGCAGGAAGCTCGCGAGAAACAGGCTTCAATTTTAAAGGAGGCTACTGATACTCGCGAAGTAATCGTTGAGAAAGCTCAGGACAAGGCAAAGGCTGAAGCAGACCGCATTATAGCTGAAGCAAAAGCTGAGATTGAAATGGAGAAGCAGAATGCTATTCGTGATATCCGTTCTCAAGTTGCCGACCTCAGTGTAAGAATTGCTGAGAAAATTGTTCGCGAGAAACTTTCGACCAACGACAAGCAGATGGAACTCATTGACAAATTGTTGGATGAGGTTCAAACTGAAAACAAAGCAAAATAACGAAGCTTATGGACTTAGGTGTAATATCGGTTCGATATGCTCGCGCTCTCCTCAAGTGTGCCCTGCAGCAGAAGATTGAAAACAATGTATACGAGGACATGCAAAATCTGTATAACAGCTATTTGCAAGTGCCTGAGTTACGCCAGACCGTGGACAATCCTATGTTGCAGAAGGAACAAAAGCGGCATATTCTTGAAGTCGCTTGCGGCGGCGAAGTCACCGACTTGGTGAAACGCTTCTTGCAGCTTGTTCTCGAAGATGACCGGGAGAGCACCCTGCAGTTCATGGCTGCTTCGTATATCACGCTTTTTCGGAAGAATAAGAATATCATCCGCGGTAAACTCACGACAGCCGTACCTGTTTCCCCTGAAACAGAGGATAAGATGCGGAAGATGGTTGAGCTCAAAACCAATGGGACTGTAGAGTTCAATACCGAAGTTGATCCTTCTATTATAGGAGGCTTCATTTTGGAGTATGATACTTATCGTCTTGATGCAAGTGTTAAGCACAAGTTACAGACGATGCTCTCACAGTTGAAAAAGTAGAATGCCGCGATGCGTTCTATTACATTTAAAACAAAAAACAAACATGTCAGATAAAATTAAACCAAGCGAAGTGTCTGAGGTTCTGTTAAAGGAACTGCAAGGCATCAACCAGGCCGAGTCTTTCGACGAAGTGGGTACAGTACTCACCGTTGCAGATGGTGTGGCGCGTGTCTATGGCTTACGCAACGTTGAGGCATCTGAGCTCCTTGAGTTCGAGAATGGCACAATGGCCATCGTGATGAACTTGGAGGAAGATAATGTCGGTTGTGTGCTTCTTGGCCCAACAGCTGGCATTAAGGAAGGACAGAAGGTAAAGCGTACTCATCGTATCGCTTCTATTCGTGTGAACGACAACTTCCTTGGCCGCGTGGTCAATCCTCTTGGACAGGCCATAGACGGAAAGGGAGACATAGACCTCACTGGTTCATTCGAGATGCCTCTGGATCGCAAGGCTCCGGGCGTAATCTATCGCCAGCCTGTGAAAGAACCGCTTCAGACCGGTCTTAAAGCTGTTGACTCCATGATTCCTATCGGACGGGGACAACGCGAGCTGATTATTGGTGACCGCCAGACTGGCAAGACGGCCATTGCTGTTGATACCATTATCAATCAGAAGTCTTTTTATGAGCAGGGAAAGCCTGTTTATTGTATTTATGTTGCTATTGGCCAGAAAGCCTCAACTGTAGCTGCACTTGTGCAGACCTTAAAGGAGCACGGGGCTATGCCTTATACTATCGTCGTAAGTGCTACAGCCGCTGAGCCAGCAGCATTGCAATACTATGCGCCTTTCGCAGGTGCTGCCATAGGCGAGTACTTCCGTGATCGTGGTTATTCAGCACTTGTTGTTTACGACGACCTGTCAAAGCAGGCTGTAGCTTATCGTGAGGTGTCGCTGATCTTGCGCCGTCCTTCCGGTCGTGAGGCATACCCCGGAGATGTGTTTTATTTGCACTCACGTCTGCTCGAGCGTGCTGCGCGTATCAATGACCAGCAGGAAGTGGCTGAGCAGATGAACGATTTGCCTGAATGCATGAAGGGTCATGTGAAGGGTGGTGGCTCTCTTACAGCTCTGCCTATCATTGAGACTCAGGCTGGTGATGTTTCTGCCTATATTCCAACGAATGTGATCTCCATCACTGATGGACAGATTTATTTGGAGACCGACCTGTTCAATCAGGGTTTCCGTCCTGCCATCAATGTGGGTATCTCCGTTTCGCGTGTAGGTGGATCTGCCCAGATTAAGAGTATGAAGAAGGTAGCAGGAACATTGAAGATCGATATGGCTCAGTATCGGGAGCTTGAAGCATTCTCAAAGTTCTCGAGTGACATGGATCCTGTTACCGCCATGACCCTTGACCGTGGCCGCAAGAATAACCAATTGCTCATCCAACCCCAGTATAGTCCTATGCCTGTTGGTGAGCAGGTAGCTATCATCTACTGTGGCGTACACGGATTGATGCATGACGTACCTGTCACTTCTGTACGCAGTTGCCAGGATCAGTTCCTTGAGCATATGCGTAACGAACATCAAGACGTTATCGACACACTTGCAGCCGGCAAAATTGATGACAACTGCACAAAGGTCATCACAGAGGTCATGGCCAACGTTACTGGACAGTTTAAATCATAACCGCCTATGCCTTCTCTAAAAGAAATCAAAACGAGAATCGCCAGCGTCAACAGTACTCGTAAAATTACAAGTGCTATGAAGATGGTGGCTTCATCAAAACTGCATCATGCGCAGACGGCCATACAGAACATGTTGCCTTATGAGAATCTGTTGGAACATATTCTCAAGAGCTTTCTGATCAGTGTCCCTGATGCGCAGACACAGTTCAATATGAGGCATCCTTCGGTGCGCAAGGTTGCATTGGTCGTTTTTGCGTCCAACAGTTCTCTCTGCGGTGGCTTTAACGCCAATGTCATCAGAATGATGCAAAAAGCCATAGACGACTATCGTTCTCAAGGCATCAATGACATTGTGGTGTATCCCGTAGGGCGTAGGGTTGCAGAGAAGGTGAAGAAACTGGGCATTCCTTTTGAAGGTCCGTTCCTTGAAATTGCCGATAAGCCCAATGCCGACGGCTGTACTAAGATTGCCTCAAAGCTGATTCAGCAATATGTGAAGGGAGAGATTGATAAAGTGGAACTTATTTTCCATCATTTCAAGAGTGCCGGTTCACAGATTCTTCTGCGCCGAGATTTTCTCCCCATCGACTTGGAGCATGAATTAGGAGCGCTTAACGACCGCGACCTTTCGTCAAATGTCGTTACGGCAAAGGCTCAGGAATATCTTCGCAATAAAGGACAGAACGTTGAAGGTAAGGAGATTGCCGGACATGTTATCAATGATGACTTCATCGTGGAGCCGGATTTGAAGACTGTGTTAAGTACGCTTGTACCCAAGCTTCTTCACCTCATGGTTTATACAGCACTTTTGGACAGCAATGCCTCTGAGCATGCGGCCCGTATGGTGGCCATGCAGACTGCAACGGACAATGCCGATGAGATACTCCGTGATTTGAATTTGCAGTATAACAAGAGCCGACAGCAGGCTATTACAAGCGAGTTGCTTGATATTGTCGGCGGTCAGGCAAGATAAAATGGCCGAAAATACTTGCATCGCTTGTTGATAGCAACATGCCATGTAATTTGTGTTAAAAAATAGAGTCCCTTCACTTTTTTATTGGTGGAGGGACTCTTTTTCTAATATTTTTTGTAACTTTGTGCCCGCTAAGACGAGATCTTGGCATAAAATTCAAACCAACAAACAAATTATTAAATGGCAACAAAAATCAGATTGCAGCGTGGCGGTCGTAAAGGTTATGCTTTTTACAGCATCGTGATCGCTGACGTTAGAGCACCACGTGATGGTAGATTTATCGAGAAGATTGGCACATTCAATCCCAACACCAATCCTGCTACCGTAGATTTGAATTTCGACCGTGCACTTTATTGGGTAGAGACTGGTGCACAGCCCACTGACACCGTGCGCAATATTCTTAAGGGTGAAGGCGTCTATTTGATGAAGCATCTTCGCGGTGGCGTGAAGAAGGGAGCTTTTGATGCAGAGGCCTGCCAGAAGAAGTTTGATGCATGGAAAGCCGGCAAGGATCAGAAACTTATCGCTGTGAAGGATGCTACGGTAAAGGCCCGCAAGGAAGCCGCCGCAAAAGAGCTTGAAGCAGAGAAGAAGATTAATGAGGCCGTAGCTAAGAAGGTGGCCGACAAGAAGGCTGCTGAGGCTGCTGCAAAGGCTGAGGCTGAAGCTGCTAAGGCTGCTGAAGGTGAAGCTGCTGAGGCTCCTGCTCAGGATTAATCCTTTTAGCATGCAAAAATTTAAGAAACCGGAAGAGTAGTCTTTCGGTTTTTTTGTCTTTACACACGACGCAGATGTTAGGAACCATTGTAAATACCTGTACCATTGTGATAGGCACCGTTGTGGGAACCTGTCTGCACAAAGGGATCAGCGAAAAATATAAAGAAGTACTCTTTACTGGTTTGGGACTTGCCAGTTTGATGATAGGTCTCAATGCATCTATCAGCAATATGTCAAAAAGTGAATATCCCGTACTGTTTATCTTGTCGTTGGCGTTGGGTGGTGTTGCCGGAAGTGCTCTTGACATAGATGGGAGGTTTCATATATTGGTAGACAAGCGCTCAAAGTCGGGGAATGGCTCACGACTTGCTGATGGTATATCTACAGCTGTCCTTCTTTATTGTATAGGCCCGCTGTCTATGCTGGGTCCTGTGGTTGCGGCGTTAAAGGGTGATAATACGCTTTTATTTACCAACGCCACGCTTGATTTTGTCTCAGCCGTCGTGTTTGCTTCCACATATGGCATGGGTATGATTTTCTCTGCGCCAGTATTGTTTCTGTGGCAGGGGATGTTTTATCTTGTCGCAAAAATCAGCAGTTCTGCCATCAGTGACGCTCTAATGGCAGAATTGTTGATCGTTGGCGGATTGATGATTACGGCCAGCGGATTGAACCTGCTGAATCTAAAAAATTGTAAGGTGTTGAATTTCCTTCCATCCTTGCTAATTCCGATACTTTGGTTCATGATGCTTTGGATCCGTAATCTTTGTTGGTAGCGGGCAGAGTTCCTATATGGATCATTGGCTTTTGGCTCGCGTCTGCCACGCTATTTGCTTGTCGCGTCTCCGCTGTTGTTTGAACGATGATAACTGCGGTATTCATCCAAAGGTATCTCCACGTTGGGTTCTGTGAGTTTGCCTTTGTGGGGAAGAAGAAATTTTTGGTACTTGATGTTCAGCCCCCGGTCGATCCACATTTGCTCGTAATAAGTGTGGATCGAAAGAATATCCAGCGTTTCCTTGTCCAATCCTTTCTCGTGGTATAGGTCCGTTGTGCGGAAAAGTAGTGGGAGGTGGTTGACGTCTATCATATACGACGTGTAAGTAAAGAGAAAGTTGGAGTCTGTCTTCAGATGAATCATCCCCTGGTCTATGAGAAAGTGGCGATAGCGTTCCATGAAGTAAGTGGAAGTGAGGCGTTTGCGTGGATTTTTCATCTGAGGATCAGAGAAAGTCAGCCATATTTCCTGTACTTCATCGGCATCAAAAAAGCGATCGATGATCTCTATACTTGTGCGCAAGAAGGCCACGTTGGACAATCCTTCTTCCAGTGCTTGTTTGGCCCCGGTCCACATCCTCGCCCCTTTGATGTCTACTCCAATGAAGTTTTTTTCAGGATAACGGCTGCCCAATCCTACTGTGTACTCACCTTTTCCACAGCCTAATTCCAGTACGATAGGATGATCATTGTGGAAATATTCCTCGCGCCAGTGTCCTTTCATTTTGAAAGGGACATTGTCCACGACGGAGTATGGGTATTGAAACACGTTTCGGAATGTTTCCATTTCTGCGAATTTTGCCAATTTTCCTTTGCCCATTGTTTGCTTGATATTTGATTTGTTATATGAAATGTTTCTTGTTACAGAGTCTGGATCGGGAAAGTTTGTCTTTACAATGCTCTTTTCTTGCTTTTTCCCGCAAAGATAACAAATTTAATCCATATTTGGTTTTTTTAGTCAAATGATTGTAATAGGCTTAATATAAATTCTTTTGAAAAGCCTTCTCTTTCTCCAAGAAACCTCTTCGGGGATGTTTATGGCTGGTAAGCAGTCAGCGTATGGCTTGAGGAATAATTTACCGGCACTCCGTATCGTTCTTTTCTTTTCTGTTTTCTGTGGCTTATTGGTGGGAGATACGTTTAGTCGTGATTTCTTTTTGGGGAGTTGACACGTGCAGACATAAGCCAGCCCGTCAGCTCTCAATTGAGAGCCCGTGGGTTTCCATTTGCCAGCCCTTGGGCTACCATTTGCCAGCCCTTGGGCTACCATTTGCCAGCCGACCGGCCAGCTTTTGGCAGCTGGTACTGTTGCTCCCTTTTAAGCGGTTCTATTTTTGTAGATCTGCCTTTCTGTGGTGAACTCCTATGGTTTTTAGAGCTGAAAAAACGTCCTCAAGCCCTTCTTTGGGATTTGTATAGGCTTAATTTGGGTAAAATCATCATTAAGGCGAAAAATCCTTTCTAAAACGTTTTCAGTCTCAGATAATTTTATTACTTTTACACATCAAAACAGCAACGAAAACGCTTAGAGGGCGAAAAAACAGCCTTAGGAGCGATTTGCGAGAAAAACAACAGTATTAAATAATGGATAATAATCAGACAATTGATCAGGACAGAATTTTGAAGATCAACATTGAGGAAGAGATGAAATCTTCCTACATAGATTATTCAATGTCCGTGATTGTGGCAAGAGCCCTTCCCGATGTCAGAGATGGATTCAAGCCGGTTCATCGTCGAATCCTCTATGGTATGATGGGTATCGGCAATACCAGCGACAAGCCTTATAAGAAATGTGCCCGCGTCGTGGGTGAGGTCTTGGGTAAGTATCACCCTCATGGCGACAGCTCGGTCTACGGCGCGCTGGTGCGTATGGGACAGGATTGGAACATGCGCTACAAACTTGTTGACGGCCAGGGTAACTTCGGTTCTGTCGACGGCGATTCTCCCGCTGCTATGCGTTATACGGAATGCCGCCTCTCCAAGATTGGGGAGAGTACGATGGACGATCTTGAGAAGGAGACCGTTGATATGGTCAACAACTTCGATGACACCCTTCAAGAGCCTTCCGTGATGCCGACGAAAATTCCCAACCTTCTTGTTAATGGCGGAAATGGTATTGCCGTGGGTATGGCTACCAATATTCCTACGCACAATTTGGGCGAGGTCGTCGACGGTTGTTGCGCCTATATCGACAATCCTTCGATCACGAGCAGTGAACTGATGCGTTACATTCCTGCTCCTGATTTCCCTACAGGGGCTTATATTTATGGACTCAAGGGTGTTAAGGAAGCCTACGAGACCGGACGTGGCCGTATCATCATGCGTGCCAAGGTGGAGATTGAGGCCGGTGAGAGCCACGACAAGATCGTTGTTACGGAGATTCCTTATGGAGTCAACAAACGTATGCTGATCGAGTATATTGCCGATTTGGTCAAGGAGGGTAAACTCGACGGCATTTCGAATGTCAATGATGAGACCGGTCGCCAAGGAATGCGCATCGTGGTTGACGTGAAGAAAGATGCCAATGCCAACGTTATTCTCAACAAATTGTTCAAAATGACGGCTTTGCAGAGTTCGTTCTCTGTGAACTGCATCGCATTGGTGAAGGGTCGCCCACGTCTGTTGAGTCTCGCTGATTGTGTGAAATATTTTGTAGAGCATCGTCATGATGTAACGATCCGCCGTACGAAGTATGATTTGCGCAAGGCCAAGGAGCGTGCCCACATTTTGGAGGGATTGATCATTGCTTGTGACAATATCGATGAAGTGGTGCATATCATTCGTGGAAGCAAAACTCCCTCAGAGGCTCAGACCAACTTGGAGAAACGGTTTGAGCTTGACAGCCTGCAGAGTAAAGCCATCGTAGACATGCGCCTTTCTCAGCTCACCGGCTTGCGTCTGGAGCAGTTGCATGCAGAATACGACGAGTTGATGAAAAATATCCAGGAACTTCAGTCTATTCTTGATGATCCGGAAAAATGCAAGGAGGTGATGAAAAAAGAACTCTTGGCGGTGAAGCAGCAATTCAATGACGAGCGTCGTACACAGATTATCCCCGACGAGCATGAGTTCAATGCCGAGGATTTCTATCCCAATGACCCTGTAGTGATAACGGTGAGCCATTTGGGATATATCAAGCGTACTCCGCTGAGCGAATTCCGAGAGCAGGCTCGTGGTGGCGTTGGCTCAAAGGGGGCTCAGACGCGTGAGAAGGATTTCACGGAGTTTATCTATCCGGCCACAATGCACCAGACCATGTTGTTCTTCACAAAGAAGGGCGTCATTTATTGGCTGCATTGCTACGACATTCCGGAGGGAGAGAAAAATTCCAAGGGACGTGCCATACAGAACCTCCTCAATATCGAGAGCGATGACTCTGTCAATGCCATGCTTCGTCTCCGCGGCGGTGGTTTGGGCAATGAGGATTTCATCAATAGCCACTATGTAGTGTTTGCTACTAAATATGGAATTGTGAAGAAAACCCTACTTGAACAGTTCTCCCGTCCTCGCTCAAATGGTGTGAGAGCCATTAGTCTTAATGAGGGCGATGAGGTTGTTGACGTTCGCCTAACAAATGGACACAACGAGCTAATCCTTGCCGACCGCAATGGTCGTGCCTGCCGGTTCAATGAGTCTGATATTCGTCCAATGGGTCGTATGGCAACCGGTGTGAAGGGAATGACACTCAATGGAAAGGACGATGAAGTCGTAGGCATGATCGTCGTTAATGATCCAGAAACCGAAACTGTAATGGTTGTCAGTGAGGAAGGTTATGGTAAACGGTCAGAGGTAGAGGATTATCGCAAGACCTTCAGAGGTGGAAAAGGTGTGCGTACGCTCAATGTCACCGACAAGACCGGCGGGCTCGTTGCCATCAAGAACGTAACGAATCAGAACGACTTGATGATCATCAATAAGAGTGGCATTGTCATCCGACTCGCTGTATCTGACGTTCGCGTTATGGGTCGGAATACGCAAGGAGTCAGGCTGATCAACCTCACCAAGAAGAATGATGTCATTGCCAGTGTGTGCAAGGTGATGAGCTCCGAATTGGAGGCTGCGGTAGAGGAAGAGAGCCGTGCTCAGTGGGCACATCAGAATGAGGAGATCCAGGCCGACAATACTGCCGAACCGCTGGCGGAAGCCTATGATCCTAATGGTGAGGCGACGCCCGAAGGTGAGCCGCAGGGTGATGAGCAGTCCACGGACGGTGAAAACGAATAATTACCATCATTTAACTAATAACGATTATGAAAAAAGTAATGATTGCAGCTTTGTTGCTGCTCGGAGCTTCTTCGGCATTTGCTGGTGACAGCGATGCGTTGAAAGCCGTGAAGAAAGCCAAGACTTATGCTGAGGCTGAAGCATTAGTTAAGCAGAATCTCAACTCCTTAGCCAATGCCAAGGAGAAAGCTGCTGCTTACAATTACCTGGTTGATCTGGCAGTTGACTATTACAATGCCCAGAATAATACGATGGCTGCTAACGACCTGGCTATGAAAACCGGCCAGAAAACGTCGGTTGTTGATACTCTTGGAATGTACGACGCTTCATACAATGCCGTTGTCAACGCTATTGAATGTGCAAAGTATGACAATATGCCCGACGAAAAGGGCAAGGTAAAGCCTAAGTTCCAGGCTGCCAACGTACAGCGAATCACTCAGGTTCGTCTTGGATTGGTGAATGCCGGTCAGACGGCCGCACAGAAAAACGATGGAAAGGGTGTTGTGAAATATTGGGGTATGTTCCTCGACACAGAGAACACTCCATTCGTCAACAAGGACATGGAGAAGGAATTCCTTGGTCAGGTGGCGCTTTATGCAGCCTACTATGCAAGCCAGGAGAAAAAGAATGATCTGGCCGAGAAGTATTGTGATATAGCTATGCAGGATACCGCCCAGGCAAAGGACGCTTTGAATCTGAAGATTCAGTTGGCCAGTCAAGATCTTAAGAACCACGCTGATTCACTCAACTTCGTCAGCAAACTGGAGACGATGTATCAGCAGAATGCAGGTTCAGACATGATCTTTGAGCAACTTGCCAATCTTTATAGAGGACTGAATATGAATGACAAGGTTGAGGCGCTCTTGAAAAACAAGTTTGCCGTTGATCCCAACAACATCTCAGCTTGGTTCCTGCAGGGACGTATGCAAGAGGAGAAACGCGATTACGACAAGGCTATTGAGAGTTTCAACAAATGCTTGCAAATCAATGATAAACTTGTTGTAGTATATGGTAGCTTGGCCAGTGCCATCATTAACAAGGCTTCTTTGGTAGACAATCCTGCCCAGCAGAAAGAACTTTACAAGGAGGCTATCAGTGCTTTGGAGAAAGCACGCCAGATGGATCCCAACCAGGAGCAGATCAGTTGGGCTTACGTCCTCTATCAGTGCTACTACAATGTATATGGCCCCAACGATCCCAAGACAAAGGAACTTGAGGCTATAACAAAGAAGTAAACAATTCAAGGTCAGACAAGAGGTCCTGTGTCATCCGACGCAGGGCCTCTTCTGTTCGCAAAAAAACAAAGGCAAGAGCCATGTCCGGCTCTTGCCTTTGTTGCTGTATATTGTGAGTCAATTATCAGAAATTAAGCTGTTTCAAAATGTCGGCCATCTTCTGCTTCGTAGTGATCGTAGTAGGTACGAGGGGAAGACGGAGAATGTTTTCGATCATTCCCATGTCATTAAGCAGTGCTTTGACACCGGCAGGATTGCCGTCTACAAAGAGCAGACTGTAAAGTTCTGTGAAGCAGTGATGGATCTTGCGGGCCATCTCGTATTCACCATTAAACTCCAGTCGAATCATCTTCGAGAACTGCGCAGGAAGGGCATTGCCGATAACGGAAATGACACCGATAGCTCCGCTGGCAACCATCGAGAAGGTGAGGGCGTCGTCTCCACTGATTACGTCGAAGTTATCTGGTTTATTCTTGATGATTTCATCCACCTGCTCCAGACTACCGCTGGCCTCCTTCACGCCAACGATATTGGGGAAGTCCTTGGCCAGGCGTACAGTTGTCTCTGCTTTCATGTTTACGCCGGTTCTTCCAGGGACATTGTAGAGAACGAGGGGTAGGGGACTCTTTTGGGCGATGGCTTTAAAGTGCTGATAAAGTCCTTCCTGTGAGGGTTTATTGTAATAGGGACAAATGCTCAGTATGCCATCAATACCTTGCCAATTGGAATTGCGCATTTCATCCAGTACGAGTGCCGTATTGTTCCCGCCGCAGTATTTTAGAATGGGTATTCGCCCTTTTACAACTCTCTTTACCAAATCAGTAATATTGTCTTTCTCCTCACGGGTAAGGCAAGGCACTTCACCCGTTGTGGCAAGAATGCATAGAAAGTCCGCTCCATTATTGATCTGATAATTTAATAAACGCTCAAGAGATTCGTAATCCACAGAGCCGTCGCCTTTGAAGGGAGTAATCAAAGCGATGCCCAAACCTTTGAATATGTTCTGTGCCATAAAAAACTCGTTATTGTGATTTTGCAAAGATACAAGAATTTTATTGATGTGCAAAGGATAATCTCAAGATTTTAATGATAGCTTGTCGCTGGCGTGACGAATAATTCACCTTGAACCGAAATACAAGAAGATCATGCCCAATAACACAAGCAGCAAATCGAAAGCCTTGGCCTTGAGATTTCTTTCGTGAAATACGAACGCGCCAAAGAGAAAACTGACAATGACGCTTCCGCGGCGTACCATGCTGACGATGGATATCATTGCACCCGGGAGGCTCAGGGCGTAAAAATAGACGAAATCGGCAGCACTAAGGAAAAGGCTTACACCAACGATGTACCAGCTCCATCTGAAGGGTGTTGTATTCTTGCGCAACGGATACCACAGCAGAAGCAGCATGGCGCCCATCATGAATGCTTGGTAGATATTGTACCAGCACTGTACGGTCATCCGGTTAAGTCCAACTCCGCCATTTTCTGGTGAGGCCAGCAGATATTTGTCATAAAGCCCACTGATGGCTCCGAGAATGGCAGCTATCACGAGAAAGGCAATCCAGCGATTGTGGGCAAAGTTGATCCCTTCTTTTTTCCCGCTCAGACTGAGAAGGTAAAACGACATCACGGCAAGCAGCACACCTATCCATTGATATACATTGAGGCGTTCGCCATAAACCAATAACGCACCAATGAGAACCATGACAGGCCGGGTGGCATTAATCGGGCCGACAATGGTGAGGGGAAGATGCTTCATGGCGAAGTAGCCGAATATCCACGAGGACAGAACAATGCAACTTTTGAGAAGAATATATTTCTGAACCTCCCATCCTCCCTGTGGCGCGAAGAATACGCTTCCATCGAGAATGTGAGTAGCGGAAGATAAAATGATGAAGGGGAGAAATATAAAGGAACAGAACAGAGTGTTGAGAAACAAAACTGGGATTACGGCATTGCCGGAGAGTGCTTTCTTCTTCAGCGAGTCATAGCAGCCCAACAAAGCTGCTGAAAAAAAAGCTAAAATGAGCCACATAAACTAATATTGAATATCTTCTAAAAACAAAGCATTGCCAGGCATGCTTTCTCCGGCATCACTACGTGTTCCCGCATATACAATCTTATTGAACGCTTCAAGTGTTATCTTCCCCCTCCCCACATCTATCAGTGTGCCGACAACGGCGCGGACCATGTTGCGAAGAAAACGGTTTGCCGTGATTTCAAAATACCATGTTGTTGGTGAGGTCTGTACCCAATGAGCCTGGGTAACATGACAAAGTGTGGTTTTAACATCAGCTCCAGCCTTGCAGAAGGCTTTGAAATCTTCGATGTCCAACAATTTCAGTGCAGCTTGATTCATCTTTGTGAAGTCAAGCTTATAGTTTGTAAAATAAGAATAATGCCTTTCAAAGGGATCCTTCCTCGTGTGGATATAGTACCGATAGGTACGCGATGTTGCCGAGAAACGTGCATGCATCTCGTTGTCAACAGGTTCAATGCGAAATATGCTAATGTCCTGGGGAAGGATTCTGTTGAGCCTGTATGTCAATTGTTCGGTATCGGTAAGATCTTCAAGATCAAAGTGAGCGACCATCAGCCGTGCGTGAACGCCGGCATCGGTCCGTCCTGCACCTGTGATGTCCACAGGCTGCCGCAATAGAGTCGACAGGCACTTCTGTATCACCTCTTGAACTGAAATGCCGTTGGGTTGAATTTGCCAACCATGATAATGTGTACCGTCGTAGGACAAATAAATAAAATATCTTTGCATCATCTTTTGTTTTTTACGGCCCGACGGAACTTTTTCCGATGAAACTCTTCCTCTGCCTTGATAATTTGATACACTTTATTGGCTGGAAGAATTTTCAAGAATTTGTTGTGATATGCCTGTTGAATTTTCTTCAGTTGAATTTCGTTCTCGTCATGTTGGCGTACTGCTCGTTCACAGGCCCTGCTGTCATTGGGGTTAATTTTTCGATTCTGCTTGTCACGCTGAAACCAATATCGTTGTTTGGCCCGCATCTCTTTGTAAAGTGGAAAAAACTTGGCACTTTCTTGTGGAGTCAGCCGTACATTATCAACGATATATTTTTGCAGCTCGTTTTCAAATTGCGTGGGATTGAAATTGCAGTTGGCCCTC
This sequence comes from uncultured Prevotella sp., assembly GCA_900322035.1. Taxonomy (GTDB): domain Bacteria; phylum Bacteroidota; class Bacteroidia; order Bacteroidales; family Bacteroidaceae; genus Prevotella. Next base: position 8,572 of record ONYL01000001.1, on the reverse strand, counting down.
TGAGACCATGCTGCCAGGTAAAGCAAAAGGAAAGTGACGATTGAAAGATATTTTCTCTTACTGTTCATTTTCTTCTAAATAGGAATACATGTCTTCATTGTCAAGCATAGCAAAATCAGCATATTCATCAAGGGTCTGGTCGTTAAGACTACTAACCGATGAGGGTGTTGATTGCTTGGAAACCTTTGATTTTAAGCCTTGAGACTGGGAATGAATCGGGCGGTCTAAATACAGAAACGTTGCGATTCCGATAGCTCCGGCGACAAATGCTGCTGCACGGATGTGCTTGAAGGAGACTTTCAGACTCAATCTTCTCCAGCCTTTCACTACGCGTTTTTCGGGGAGCTTAGAGGCAAGCTTATCCGGCAACTGTGTAAAGTAGCCTTCAGGAACGCGAAAGCACTCCTTTTTTCCAACAATGCTGAATAATTTTAGTTCATCCGAATCCATACTCAAATGTTTTTCTATATGACGCATCTTGAAAAAGAAGGTTTAATCAAATTGTCTGAAAAAAGAGATGATTTTCTGTACTGCAATATGGTAGGAAGCCTTAACGGCCCCTTCGCTGCGGTTGAGTGCTTCTGCTATATCTTTGTATTTCATCTCGTTAAAATAGCGAAGTGTGAAAATCAGCCGTTGTGCGTTCGGCAATTTGGTTATGGCTTCTTGAAGACGGGCCTGTGTAAGATCTCCGTCAAACCATTCGTCTGCTGTCAAACGTTCGGACACATGTTCCATGTCTGTTGAGTAAAGGCGTGTCTCATTTCGTTTTCGACGAAGGAAATCAAGACTCTCATTGATTGCAATACGATAAATCCAAGTAGACAGTTTGGAACGGTTCTCAAACGAATCTATATTTGCCCAAACTTTGAGAAATGTGTTTTGGAGTATATCATCAGCATCTTCATGGGTCAATACGATATGGCGGATTTTCCAATACAGCGGTTCGCTATATAGTCTTACCATCGTATCAAACCCTCTACGTCGAGTTAGAGGATTCCGGAGCAAAATCAAAATCTCTTCTTCGTTCATCTAAACTTGAATAATTTGCAGCAACTTGTTCCAAATCAATTCATTATATCCATATACATCCTCGCTTATTAAATAGCAACCCTTGGTCAAAGGAAGCATTGTTCGGTAGGTGATGAACAAGGGTATTTGTGGTTCTATTATTACAGAATTGACAATAAGCTTCATTTGCAATGTATCTAAAATGCTTTTTTCCTTACCGTTCAATTCCGACTTATCTTTTTCTAATGGACTAATGTCCGCAGACATTGAATACCCAATCCGATGCAAGTCTTTCTCATGACCTTCTCCTAAGAGAAAGGCTGCCAGTTTAAAAGGCTTTTCGACACGTACGCATCCATGTGAGACGCTACGGTCGCTCTGTTCAAATACTTCAGTTGTAGAAGTGTGATGGAGATAAACCGCAAATTTGTTATTGAAGCGGAAAATAATACGTCCTAAGGCGTTGCCTTCACCTCCAAGTTGTACTACGTAATTGTTTTCGTCGTGCAATGCCTCCCATGAGGGGGGCGTAGGTAGCCCTGTCGTTTTGCTGTATACTTCGAATCTGTGGCTACGAAAGTAAGCGACATTTCCTGCGTGACGCGAAATACTCTTATCGATGATACTTCTGGGAATATACCATTTGGGATTAATATCCATTCTTTTAAGGCGACTGGATAAAATGGGTGTCTTCGTTTTGAGGCTTCCGCATCCTATACGCATAGTGAGTGTGTCGTTGCCATTGATGGCATAAAGAGAATAGGAGGGTATGTTGACAAGGACAAATTTCTTGTACATTGAAGGATCCTCTACAGTGCGCCAACGTTCTTGCTCCATATTGATGAGAATCAGTTTACGCTCTCTGGCAGGCATGTGTGGCTTGAGTAGATCGCGCAGTGCAAAATAACGCGGATTATGGGGTTGGACTTCTCGAAGGAAAAGACCAATGCTGTCGTTATGAATCATTCGGAAAGCAATGGAATAGAAAAGCTTAGAAGGCACGTCCGTCTTCATATCGTATAGAGTACGATAGTGATTCCCCTCTTTTTTCTTCGTATCAATCAAATCTTTATAATTAAAAAGACGGTATGGGTTAACGTATCCGAAGCGCTGTCCCGTGGCATATTTCAAATAGGCTTTTGTAAGATTGTACTCGATTCGGGCCATGACAGCATTAATATTATTGGAGTTACTGCCTACTTGAATATTCCTAATAAACTCCAAATCCCGGCGAATCGCATCGACTCGGAATTTTTTCTTGTCGAATCCGTCTCTGTCGATAGTCTCTAACCACTTTAAAACGGAATCAGCCTTGGCATCGACCCCATGGCGGTCGATCCATAAGAAATCGCCTCTGTTAAGATAATAACTTCTTGTCTTATAGTCTGTTGATAAGGAATCGTGATCGCGCTTGATAAGAGAGTCGATACCAGAGCGGATGATTTGGGAATTGACTGAAAATCTGCTGTCCCTTAATTGGGTAAAATCTTCTAAAGCTATGTCCTTATTGGGATTGACAGCACTCTTACGGCATGACACAAGTGCACATGCCGTAAGTATGATTACAGTAAGTGTTTTTATTACTTTCAAGCCTATATTCAGCGGATTGAAACTTTACGAACGGTTTTACCGACTTTTATAATATAACAACCTTTCGGCAAGTTCAAATCATAGCGCTTGTCGTTACTATCGACTCGGAAAGACTTCACACAGATACCAGCAATGTTATATATGTAAAGCACTTGTCCGCTTGCTCCTGTGACATGAAGCGTAGACTCGTTGATCACGGATATAGCGACATCATCGAATTCCTGCTCTTCGAGGATCTCAATAGAATTTCTTGCCTGTAGCTGGGCTGGTAAAGCCATAGCTAAAAAGGTAACTACCAAACAAGTAAATATCTTTTTTCTCATATCTCGTTTCTCTTTTTATTTTTTACAAAGATAAGAAATAATCTTATAAAGCCGATTCTTATAATTACTTTTTATTATATGGTTAACAAAATTTATAACTTACAGCCGTATGTTTGCCTTCGTGGAGCAGAATGTTCCAAGAATTCATAAGACTTTCACCGTCATGCCTTCGTCTGAGAGATAGGACTCTGCAAAGATGGCTCGGGCTTCGCTGAGCAATCCCGCCTCGTTTTCGTAGCGTGCGCTGTAATGACCGAGGAGTAGCTTGTTTACATGCGCGTCACGAGCGACCATGGCGGCCTGCTGAGCGGTAGAATGATAGTATAGTCTTGCCCTGTCACTGCACTCTTGTGTGTAAGTACTTTCGTGATAGAGTACATTTACGTTTTTCAATAGTTTATAAAGATCGGGGATATAGCGTGTGTCGCTACAATAAGCGTAGCTACGTGTTGAATCGGGTGGGGCAGTAAGCCGGCTGTTTGAAATCACTTCGCCCTCTGGTGTGGTCCAGTCGGCACCATCTTTTATGTTGTCGATTTGGCTTATGAGAATTTCGTAACAGTCTATCATATCCCTAAGAATATGACGTCTGCCCGGTTTTTCTTTGAAAAGGTATCCACAACAAGGGATGCGGTGGTCCAATGGGATGGTGGAGACCGTAAGACTTCTGTCTTCGTACACTACTTTTGATAGGCCCGTATCAACGGGATGGAATACAACTTCGAAGCCCAGCCCCTGACAAAACAGACTTAATTGTTCATTGAGTATCGTCCGCAAATCTTCTGGGGCATAGACGTGCAGAGGTGCCGTACGCCCCAGCATGCCAAATGTGCTGATTAAACCGATGAGCCCAAAGCAATGGTCTCCATGTAAATGACTGATGAAGATGGCTTGCAACTTTGTGAATCTCACTCTTGATCTGCGAAGTGAAATCTGAGTCCCTTCTCCACAATCTACCATGAAGCATTTGCCCCGTATCTCTATCACTTGTGAAGAGGCAAAATGATGAAGTGTCGGGAGCGCGCTCCCACAACCAAGAATATGTACTAAAAATGGTTCCATAAAACAGAATGTCAACACAAGGAGGAGTCTGGTCTAAAAAATACGAAGAGTGATTTTGTTTAATATTCAATATCAGACTCCCACAGAGCGCAAGATGCGAGTGCTATTTTTGTCGTTTGTAGACGTAGATGCCTGTTGAATCCTCAAGGGCAAGAGAATCCGCACCAAGTGTTACGACATCAAATTCCTGGCGGTTAAGCATCAATTTTCCATTAATGATTTTCCAGGAAGTCCATGGATTTTTCTCAGCTTCCACCGATGAATGTACAACTCCGCCTTCCTCAATGGTGAAGTTCTTGTCCAGACTTGTCCAATGCCCTTGAAGAGAAAGCAGGTTGATAGCTTTTCTCACTATATTCTCACCGTTCAGTTTATAACTGATTACGGCTAAGCGGTCACCGACGTTATAGCCTCCCTCTACATTGATGGGCTCTCCAAGCTCATTCTCCAAAACGTATTCTACCGTATCACCAGCATCTGTTTGAAGTAAGAACACACTCTGGCCTCCATCAACCACTTTTCCATAGACGGTGGAATCGACGGCTGTTGCTTTGTTTATAATTGTACTGTCGGTTGCGTTGTCATTATTCTTGGTCTTGCTGTCTTTGCAGGAGACAAAACCACATATTAAAGCAACGGTACAGGCTATGTAGACTAAATTCTTCATTTTCAATAATGTTTTGTTTTTTTCGTTTATAATTAGTTAAAGCCCTTTTGCTTTTGCTTCATTCCAGTAGCCATCCATTCGTTCGAGTGTTGCTTCACTGAAATTGATGCCCTCTTTCTTTAGGCGTTCCTCTACGTAGTTAAAGCGGCGGATAAACTTTTGGTTGGTCTCCTCAAGAGCGTTATCGGGATTGAGATGATAGAGCCGGGCAGCATTGATGACGCTGAAAAGAAAATCTCCCAATTCTGCAGTGCTTTTTGTAGCGTCTTCTTTGCGTAGTTCTGTCTCCAGTTCTCCCAATTCTTCTTTTACTTTTTCCCACACGTCCTCTTTCTTCTTCCAATCGAAGCCAACGTTTCTTGCTTTGTCTTGTATGCGATAGGCTTTGATAAGAGTTGGCAGGGATTCTGGCACTCCAGAAAGTACGGTTTTGTTGCCGTCGCGCTCTGTTTGTTTACGCATCTCCCATGTTGTTTCCACCTGGCTGTCGGTTGTAGGTTTATCTGTGCAGCCTGGCTCCTTTTTGTCTTTTTTATAGACTACTTGTCCCTGGTCGTTAATTTCCATTTCTGGATTTTCAACTTTCCATTGTCCCTCTTCACGCCAGTTGATGAAGTCGTGACGGTACATGAGTTTGTCGGCCTGAGAATTGCAGACATCGGCAATATCGAAAGCCTCAGCCTCTTCTCCTAACATAGCGTAGAAGACGACATGCTCCATTACATCTCCCAATTCTTTGCAAACTTCTTTCAAATCTCCTTTCATCAAGGCTCCGCAAAGTTCGTAAACTTCCTCAATGGTATTTGGCCTCAGACTTTCAAAAGTTTGTTTGCGGTCCCATGGACATTCTTTGCGCAGTCGGTACTGAACGTCAAGAAGGCGCTCAAAGGCTGCGAGCTTTTCTTTCTTTGTATGCACTTCTTTTCTTATTTTCGTGCAAAGATAATCATTTTCCATAGATTTTTATTACTTTTGCACCGATTTAATTATTAATTAAGGTTTATAGGCCGCCATTGGCCTTTTCATTTTTGGAAATATCAAATTTATACATAATGGAGTTAAAAAGTAAGTACGATCCTAATGAGGTTGAGTCTAAATGGTATCAATACTGGCTCGATCATAAACTTTTCAGTAGTAAGCCTGATGAGCGTGCACCCTATACAATCGTAATTCCACCGCCTAATGTTACAGGTGTGCTTCACATGGGTCACATGCTCAACAATACAATTCAGGATATTCTTGTCCGTCGTGCCCGAATGGAAGGGAAAAATGCTTGTTGGGTGCCTGGAACTGATCACGCTTCGATTGCAACAGAGGCAAAAGTAGTAAATAAGCTTGCTCAAGAGGGCATTAAAAAGACGGATCTTACACGTGAAGAGTTTCTCAAACATGCATGGGATTGGACCCTTGAGCATGGCGGGATTATCTTGAAGCAGCTTCGTCGCCTCGGGGCGAGTTGCGACTGGGACCGCACTGCTTTCACCATGGATGAAACACGTTCAAAAGGCGTTATCCATGTTTTTGTCGACCTCTTCAAAAAAGGATATATTTATCGTGGCGTGCGTATGGTGAATTGGGATCCCCAAGCGCAGACAGCCCTGTCTGACGAAGAGGTGATCTACAAGGACGAGCATTCCAAGCTGTATTATTTAAAGTATTACGTTGTTCCTGACGAGCAAGATTCTATATCGCGCAAGGATGAGGGTAACGTAATGCACAAAGATGAAAAGGGATATTATGCCGTTGTGGCAACAACCCGTCCGGAGACCATTATGGGAGATACGGCCATGTGCATCAATCCTGCTGATGTCAAAAATACTTGGCTACAGGGACATCATGTGATTGTGCCCTTGGTAGGGCGTCAGATTCCTGTCATTGAGGATGGTTATGTAGATATACAGTTCGGAACGGGCTGTCTGAAGGTCACGCCAGCTCATGATGTTAACGATCATGCCCTTGGTCTGAAACATGGTTTGGAAACTATAGACATTTTCAACGACGACGGCACAATCTCTGAAGCTGCTGGAATGTATGTAGGTAAAGATCGTATGGATGTTCGAGTAGAGATCTCGAAAGACCTGCAAAAAGCACAACTGATGGAGAAAGTGGAGGACTATGACAACAAGGTGGGCTTCTCCGAGCGTACAAACGTGCCTATAGAACCGAAACTCTCCACGCAATGGTTTCTGAAGATGAAACATTTCGCCGACATCGCTTTACCGCCAGTCATGAACGATGAAATAGAGTTTTATCCTAAGAAATATAAAAACACCTATCGCTATTGGCTGGAGAATATTAAGGACTGGTGTATATCGCGTCAACTTTGGTGGGGACATCGTATTCCTGCCTACTATTTCAAGGACTGCGAAGGAAAACAACAATTTGTCGTGGCCGAGACCGAGGAAGAAGCGTTGTCTCAGGCTCGTAAGATCAACCCGGCAGTCAACGCAGAGACCTTGAGGCAAGATGAGGACTGTCTCGACACATGGTTCTCTTCTTGGCTTTGGCCCATATCGGTGTTTGATGGAATCAATCATCCTGACAATCCCGACATCAACTACTATTATCCAACGTCAGACCTTGTCACAGGCCCCGACATTATCTTCTTCTGGGTAGCCCGAATGATCATGGCCGGTTACGAGTATCGTGGCAAGATGCCTTTTAAACATGTATATTTCACTGGAATCGTACGTGATAAGTTGGGCCGTAAAATGTCTAAGAGCCTCGGCAATTCACCCGACCCCATCAAACTGATTGATCAATATGGAGCTGACGGTGTGCGCATGGGAATGATGCTTAGCGCTTCAGCAGGTAACGATATTCTTTTCGATGAGTCGCTTTGCGAGCAAGGCCGAAATTTCAATAATAAGATTTGGAATGCTTTCCGTCTGGTAAAGGGATGGGAGCAGGACGACATTGAGCAGCCTATCGTCAATAAGATTGCAGTGAGCTGGTTCGAGGCAAAGCTCAAGGAGGTCAATGAGGAGGTGAACGAACAGTTCCGCCAATATCGTATTTCTGAGGCATTGATGAATGTGTATCGGCTGTTTTGGGATGAGTTCTCCGGTTGGTATCTTGAAATGGTCAAACCGGAATACGGTAAACCAATCGACAAGGTCACCTATCAGGCAACATTCCATTTCTTTGATGTGCTTCTGAAAATGCTCCATCCGTTTATGCCTTTCATTACAGAAGAGCTGTGGCATCACATCTATGAGCGAAAGGAAGGAGAGTCGATCATGCGGTCTACATTAAAAGTCGATTCTTTGGATGATGATAACCGTAGACTCTTGAAGGATATTGAGATCGTTAAACAGGTGGTTGCCGGTGTGCGTGCCGTCCGCAATGAGCGCAACATCGCCCAGAAGAACAAGCTTGTCTTGCAGGCTGTTGGGCAGGATCATATCGCTGCTTATGCTGATGTCGTGATGAAGATGGCCAACTTGAAGTCCATTGATATTGTGAATGAGAAGGCTTCAGATGCGAGCGCCTTCCTTGTAGGTACCGATAGCTATGCCGTACCTCTTGGTGATTTGATTGATGTGAAGGCCGAGATCGAAAAGCAGGAGAAAGAGTTGCAGCATCTTGAAGGTTTCTTGGCTGGCATCAAGAAGAAACTCTCCAACGAGAATTTTGTTGCTCACGCACCGGAAGCTGTAGTAGCCCGCGAGCGCAAGAAACAATCTGATTCTGAGAATAAGATTGCTGCTCTTAAGGAGAGCATAGCGGCACTTAAAAGCAAAAAATAAAGTATTGGTATAATACTTTGTTTGACCTATCTTATAGGGGTTGACTTTCTCTAAGAGAGTTAGCCCCTTTATGGCCCATCGGAAAAGTTCCGTGGCTGGGGCGGCCCATCCAATCAGCCAAATATCGTAACTACACGATAGAAAAAGAATGACACGTCCTTTACCCCTTT
>ONYL01000018.1 GCA_900322035.1 uncultured Prevotella sp. | reverse complement strand
GGGGGAGCCGTCGAGCTTGCTCGTAAGGCTATCCCCATAACTTCAGTCCCAGAGCTCCATCGGCAGCTAAAGCCCGTTCGTGACTATTTTCCTTATCTTTTGGGCTGAAAGGGTGACACAACACCTTTGGTGAAAGGGTGACACTAAATCTTTTAGAGTGATTTATAGAGGCACATTAGCGAAGTCAGGTAAATTGCATGGTAGCAATCTTGGATCTCTTTACCGTTAACCCACGGAAAATATCCAGTGATCCGAAAAAAGGTCCGGACCCCTCTCAAGGAATCCGGACCTTTTACTATTAGTAGTTCTTATGGAACTGATCACTTCGGTCAGTAAGTCTTCACCGGCGTCTTGTTTCCTTTCATCTGCGTGATGTAGGCTTTGGCGCTGCCAAACCGCAGGTACATGTCGAGGCGGATAGGAATGTGGTTGCTGTCGTCGGTGACGTAGAAACGGGCGATCTCCTTAAACTTGCCCTTTTCTTTCTCCAGATAGGAGAGGCGCAGGCACCGGTATTTCTTGCCGTCGTCGCCCTTGATGTAATACTTGCCGTAGTATTGTATCTTTGCCGGAGTGAGACCGTTGCCGTCGACGATGCTGAAGTTCACCACATGTCCGTTCTTCCACGTGTCGGTCTTGAACGAGCGTGCCCTCATGAAGATGTTGAGCATGTCGTATACACAGGAAGTGTAGGCCTTGCTGGCCGAGTCGACATGGCCGTCGGTATGCTTGCGTGAAGTGTGGGTCTGCACGCGTCCGTTGTTATAGGAATAGAACACTTGGTCGACGTTGTATCGCTTGCCCTCACGTGCGCCCTTGCGGTAATAGAGCGGTTCCATATTGAGCGAGCAATAGGAAGTGAGCGTATCGCGAAGCACAAACATGTTGTCTGTACGGTTGTTGCCGCGCGTAATGAGACTTGACCTGTAGGCCGGATGTCCGTGGTAGGTCGACTTCACCGTGGAGAGCGAGGCCGTACCGGCCTTCACCCAAACAAACTTCCAGTTGTAGTACAGGTTATATGCCAGGAACTCGCCTGGCTGGAAAGCCGTGTTCTGCATGGGGCACTGTGCGCGGGAAGAGCCCGCGACAATGACAAACATCACGGCTGCAAGTAATCTGTTCATCATGATTCTGATCATATCCATTCTTACATTTGAGGTATATATTGAATGCCTAATTTTTTAGCACGCTCAGCATTGCGTTGCTGGATGGCCTTCTTCTTCTCGGCCTTCTGTTTGGTGATGGCCTCAGGCTTTTGGTTCTGCAAAGGCACAGACCGTGGATTCCACGTCTCCGTGAGGTCCCATTTGGCCCGGCATTCCAGTTTGCGAGGATAGTAATAAACATCCTCTGGGGCAAGTTTCAAGTTGAAGTCACCCGTGTCCCATTTGCCGTTGTTGTTGTCGTCGACCAGCATTCGCATATAGTAAGTGCCTTCTTTGACGTAGTAGAAATTAGCTTTGCCGTTGTCGGTATAAGCCGTCTTGACCACATTGCCCGAAGAGTTGAGCAGGTCTACGACGAGATGTCTGCCTTCAAATCCCGTGATGCTCATCAGCACAGTGGCATACTGGTCGTCGCGGTTGATGCGGACTCCCTGCTTCTTTGCCTCCGACAGTTCGCCGTAGAGCCCGCAGAAGGCGCCGCTGTCGGTCTCGACGCTGTATTCCACCCCTGGACGCCATTCGCCAATGAGGGCGAATGTGGTTTCACCACTGCTCAGGGTATCGAGACTGTCCACCCGATGCTGCATCAGCAGCCGTTGGTTTTTCTCGTTGTAGGGCACGAGCTTGAAGGGTGACCTGTACCATGAGGTGTCGATCTTGGAGTAGAGATGAATTTTTGTCGTGTCGATGGAGAGGAGTGGCTCTCTGAATTTGATCAGCACATTGTCGTCGGGGGCCATTGCTGAAGGTGCCGCCCATTCCATATCGAGCGCGGGTCTGGGCATGATGCTGTCGTATCTTAATCCACGACGGCGCAGCCGGTTTTGATTTTTCAGCCACGTCTCGCGGTTTTTCTCCTCCAATTTCAGCCGCCGTTCGTAGGGAATCTTACTGAGCACTTGCAGCGTGTCGGTCTGTGGCATCAACCGTCCCATGGAGTCGGTCTTGAGATAGCTCACGGCCATCGTCAGCGTGTCTTGGTTGATGAGCGTCGAGTCGCGCAGCCAGTAGTTGATGGTGTCGCGCCGGTCGTTGCTCTGCACGAAGAAAGCATGGTCCGAATCGAAGTTCAGCCCTCTGACGACGGGCAGCGTGTCGCTGCCATAACTGAAGAATAGCGAGAACATGTTGGCATCCTTGCGCTCCTGCTTCACCAGATAGCGGTCGGTCTGGGGTGCGGTGAAAGCCTTCAGCACCAGGTTGTCGGGCATGAAGTGGGTATAGTTGACGCGGCTGATCTTCTGAATGTGCAGCGTGTCGCGCCACAAGGTATCCTGGCGCACGTCGGGAAAGGCCGACGGAGTAATGGTGTCGGGCAAGGCTGCCATCATCTCGCTCTTTTGCGAATAGAAGTAGTTGCCGTCCTGGTCTTGCAGGGCATAGACGCGATAGCTCCCGGGGGCTACGCCACGAATGACGAAATGGCCGCTGGCATCGGTCCGCGCCACGCGCAGCATGGGGAGCGACGTGAAGGCCGAGTCGGCCAAGTCGCTGTAGAGACCTACGAGTATGCCCTTCACGGGCTCGAAGTCGTTGGCCTGAATCACGGTGCCGCTCACCTCCAACGAGTCTATATTGTCACCGGTGGAGAACACGTAGGCATAGTTGCCCAAAGGATTGTCTTCGTTGTTGTCGCTGATGGCATCGGAGAAGTCTACGGTGTAGGTGGTGTTGGCGCGCAGCGAGTCGGCCAGCTTGATGGCGATGCGCTTGCCTTGTGACGTGATTTCCGGCTGCTCCATCTGGGGCGGGGAGACGATCACCTTCTCGCTGGCATTGGTCAGCTTGATGTATTCACTGAAATAGATATATAGCTTTTTTGATTTCACTCCAGTGGCGTTCTCGGCGGGTTCGGCTCCAACCACTCTTGGTGGCTGCTCGTCGTACCATCCGCCGTCGGGCTGTCCCATGCGTGCGCAGGCCGACAGTATCGTTGCCACCAATAGCAGAGGCAGCAAGTGGCACAGCGTGTGGCGGCTGAGGGTGAATCTGTGGTGTGAAACTATAGGCATCCTGTCTTTTTCGTATGAAGGTTATTGTTGTCAGGCGGGCTGTACCTCGTTGAGTTTCAGCATCTCGTCGATGTTGCGGCGGCTGTTGCTCAGACGGGGAATCTTGTGCTGTCCGCCGAGTTTGTTCTTGCTCTTGAGCCAGTCGTTGAAGAGTCCGTGGCGGGCCTTGATGATTTCGAGGTGCTGCAGGGTGATGTCGTTTGAGCGCTTGGCCTCATAGTCGCTGTTGATCTCCTGCAGATGCTTGTCGAGAAGGTCGGCAAATTTTTGCAAGTCGTCGGGTTCTTTGGCGAACTCGATGAGCCACTGGTGGCGGCACTTGGCGTTGGCATCCATATATACGGGAGCTGCCGTGTATTCCAGCACCTGAGCTCCGGTCTGCTCGCAGGCATAGGCGAGGCCTTTCTCGGCATTGTCCATGATGAGCTCCTCGCCGAAGGCGTTGATGAAGTATTTCGTGCGGCCCGTGATGACAAACTTGTAAGGGTTGCGTGAGGTGAAGCTCACGGTGTCGCCGATGATGTAGCGCCACAGTCCGCATGAGGTGGAAATCACCATGGCATAGTTCTTGCCGATCTCGATGTCCTGCAGCGGGATAACGGGAGCGTTGTCCTGTCCGAACTTGTCCATAGGGATGAATTCGTAGAACACGCCATAGTCGATCATGAGCAGCATGCTCTTGTCGGTGGGGTCGTCCTGCAAGCCGAAGAAGCCCTCCGAGGCGTTGTAGGTCTCCATGTAGTGCATGTTTGGATTGCGGATGATCTGCTCGTATTGTGCCCGGTAGGGAGTGAAGGCGATACCGCCATGAAAGAACACTTCCAGATTGGGCCACACCTCATCAATGGTTTTCTTTCCTGTGGTCTCCAATACCTTTACCAGCACCGACAGCATCCATGAGGGCACGCCTGAGATGTTGGTCACGTTTTTGTCGGCGCATTCTGCCGCAATGCGCTCCCGCTTCAGCTCGAAGTCGGAGAGCAGGGCGGTCTGCTTCTTCGGCACTCTGACGAGATTGGCTATGGGGTTGATGTTCTCGATGAGGATGGCACTGAGGTCGCCCACCAGCGAGCCGGCAATGTTGTAGTTGGGGCTGTGGCTGCCGCCGAGAATGAGCGACCGCCCGTCGAAGAGCCGGCTTTGGGGATTGTTGCGCAGATAGAGGGCCACGGCATCAAATCCTCCTCTATAATGGATATTGTGCAGACCGTCGTGCGAAACGGGAATGAATTTGCTCTTGTCGTTGGTGGTTCCGCTGCTTTTGGCAAACCATTTTACAGTTCCCGGCCAAAGCACATTCTGTTCGCCGCGGCGCATGCGGTCAATGTCGTATTTCAGTTCCTCGTAGGTGTTTACGGGTACGCATTGTGAGAAATCATCGTATCCTCTGGCCTTAGCCATGGAATATTTCCGGCCGTATTCGGTGTTTGCGCCTTGCTGAAGCAGATATTTCAAAACTTTGTGCTGCAAGGCTTCTGCCGAGTTGACATACTGCTCGAGTTGGCGCTGTCGGGGCATGAACACTTTGGCGGCAATTTTCGTTAAACTCATTTTTCCTGTTACGTAAGATCTTTAGTTTGCAAAGTTACGGGTTTCTTTTCTAATAAACGATAAATTACAGTTTTTTTAAACTCAGAGCAACTGTGAAAGAACGATTACAGTCTCAGTTTTGACAACTAAGCCTGACCAGTAAGCCGACTGTCCGCATGGTTTGTAAGGTTCCGATAAATACAGTTTCACCCATTCTGCTCACTCAAAAAAGAGCAAAATGGGTGAAACCGTTTTTATAGTTCTCATCCAATACGTTCTCAGTATTTCTTATCTATCTTTTGTCTTTCTTGTGGCAGTCGGCATCGGCCAGAACAAAGTCGAGCTGGCGCTTCTCCAAGTCGGCACGAGCCACCTTGATACGCACGGGATCACCAAGCTGATATTTGTGGTGGTGCCGGCGTCCTCTCAGGCAGAAGTTGCGCTCGTCGAAGTCATAGTAGTCATCATTGAGATCGCGCATGGGCACCATTCCTTCGCAGTGGTTCTCGTCGATTTCGGCATAGATGCCATAGGATGTGATGCCGCTGATGTGGGCGTCAAACTCTTGTCCGACCTTGTCACCCATGAACTCCACCATCTTATACTTGATGGAGTCGCGCTCGGCATTCTGGGCTATGACCTCCATGTCGCTGCAGTGCTCGCAGAGTTCCTCGTAGTGCTTCTCGTTGGCAGAGCGTCCGCCCGCTTGGTATTTGGTGAGCAGCCGGTGAACCATCGTGTCGGGATAGCGGCGGATGGGAGAAGTGAAGTGGGTGTAGTACTGAAAAGCCAGACCAAAGTGTCCGATGTTGTGCACGCTGTACTTGGCCTTCATCATGGCCCGCAGCGCTACAGCCTGTATGGCCTTCTGTTCGCGCTTGCCGTCGGTCTCGTCCATGAGCTTGTTGAGCGACCGGGCAATGGCTCCCTGTGTGCCGTCGGTTTTCACCTTGTAGCCGAATTTCACGGCAAAGGCTCTGAGCGTCTCCATCTTCTGTGGGTCGGGATTCTCGTGAATGCGGTAGGGGAAGGTCTTGGGCTTGCGTCCTTTCTTTACCTTGCCCACGCTCTCGGCCACGGTGCGGTTGGCCAAGAGCATGAATTCCTCCACAAGTTTGTTGGCGTCCTTCGAGCGCTTGTAGTAGCAGCGCACGGGGTGCCCCTTCTCATCGACATCGAAGTGGAGCTCTTCCGAGTCGAATTTCACAGATCCGTTCTTGAAGCGTTCCTTGCGCAGAAGCTTGGCCAGCCGGTCGAGCGTGCAGATCTCCCAGCCGTACTCGTCCTTAAACTTGCCGCCGACGGCTTTGGCCGGTTCTCCCTGTCCGTCGATGACGCCGTTGTCCTCTAATATTTGCTGGGCCTCCTCATAGCAGAAGCGGCGGTTGGAGCGGATGATGGTGTGGGCGATGCGGAAGGATTTCACCTCGGCCTCTTCGTTCATTTCGAAAATGACGCTGTAGGTGAGCTTATCCTCATCGGGCCGCAGTGAGCAGACGAAGTTGCAGAGCCGCTCAGGCAGCATGGGGATGGTACGGTCGACGAGATATACGCTCGTAGCACGTTTTTCGGCTTCGCGGTCAATGATGTCGCCTTCCTTCACATAATGGCTCACGTCGGCAATGTGGACACCTACTTCGTAGAGCCCACTGGGCAGACGGCGTACCGAGAGGGCATCGTCGAAGTCCTTAGCGTCCTTCGGGTCGATGGTGCAGGTCCACACCCCGCGCATGTCGATGCGTTCGGCCTCATCTTCTTTGGTGATTTCCCCGGTGATTTTGTCGGCCGCCTTTTCCACGGCCTCAGGATACTTATAAGGCAGCTGATATTGGGCAAGAATGGCGTTCATCTCCGTGTCGTTGTTTCCTGCTGGGCCGAGGATGTCGACCACCTCACCAATGATGTTCTTGTGATCGGCATCGGGCCACTGGGTGACCTTCACCACAGCGCGGTCGTCGGTCTTGCCGCCTTTCAGCTTGCGCTTGGGAATGAGGATATCATGGACGAAGAGATTGTCGGGAGTGACGAGATAGGCCAGCTCCCGGTCTACCTTGAGCCGGCCTACAAACTGGTTTTTTGCCCTGTGAAGAATCTCGATGACTTGTGCCTCCTTGATGTGCTTCTGCCGGCGTGCCATGAGGCTTACTTTCACGCGGTCACCGTTGAGGGCTCCCATAGAGTTGCGCTCCGAAACGAAGATGGGCTTGTCGCCACCGTCGGGCATGAAAGAGTTCTTACCGTTGGACTTGCGCACGAAGGTTCCTTCCTGCACTTGTCCTTTGGTGTTGAGCTGGAAAGTGTTTTCTCCAGTCTTTGAGACAAAGTCGTCCCATTCCATCTCTTCTATAATATCGATGGCCAGCATCTTCAAGGGATGGGTGTTGAGATGGAGAGTCTTGAATATCTCTTTAAATGTAAACGCCTTGCCAGGTTGTGAAGAGAACAAGTTCTCAAGCTCCTCGCCGAGCTGTTTCTTTGACAGGCGTTTTCCTGCTTTCTTTCCTTTACTCATAGTATGTTTGCTTATTAATGGGAATCAATAATTCATCGTGCCGTTCACCATGTCCTCGCTCTTCCATGGTGCAGGTGCCCCGCCTAAATATTTGTGGAACCACTCCAAATGGGCATTGTAGTAGAGAGGCATGGAACGGAGTGTGCTGGGCCAGTGACCATCGTTTTTGAATACGATGAGACGGCTGGGGATGCCGAGTGTCTGGAGCGTGGAGAAATATTGCAGACTCTGTGTGTAGGACACGCGGTAGTCGCGCTCACCGGTGATGATGAGTGTGGGCGTGGCAAAGTTCTTCACATAGTTAGACGGGCTCCACTTCTGATAGAGATCTGAATTCCAAGGCTGTCCTTCCATTTCGAAGTTGGGGAACCAAAGTTCCTCTGTGGTGCCCCACATTGACGGCATGTCGTAGAGTCCCATCATAGAGGCAAGGCACTTGAAGCGTTTGGTGTGACCTTGGAGCCAGTTCATGAAGAAGCCACCGTAGCTCCATCCCATGGCGGCCATGCGTGTAGAGTCTACATAGTCGAGACGGGCCAGCGCGTCGGTCACTTTCATCACGTCGACGAAGGGCTTTCCACCCCAGTCACCGCTGATGTCGCGGCAGAACTGTTGTCCGTATCCCGTAGAACCATGGGGATTGGGATAGGCCACGATGTAACCGGCACCGGGATATACCTGCCAGTCTGCACGGTAAGAGTTCATCCATTGCATCTGTGGCCCACCATGGACATTGATGACCAATGGATATTTCTTTCCAGGCTCAAATCCGTGAGGCTTCACGATGAACACCTCTACGCTGTCACCATTGGCGCCTTCTACCCAAAGCTCCTCCGACGGCCGAAGATCCACTTCCTGCTCAAAAGCATCGTTGAAGTGAGTGAGCTGTTGTTCGTTGAGGCCTCTGCGCGAAGGCGTAGCCTTGTAGATAGCAGTAGGCTTGCCTGTTGTGGAATAGGTGTAATAGAAGTTGCCTTTGTTGTCGAAGTCAAACGAACTGATGGCACGTTGCGGAATGACAGTCTCTATTTTCTTAGTTTTCAGCGTAACCTTGTAGAGAGGTTCATATCCGCGCACTTCGCCGAGAAAATAGATAGCCTTTGAATCGTTGCTCCACTTAAAATTGTCGACCCAATTGTCGAAGTGTTCAGTGAGGACTGTCTTCTGTCCAGTTGCGCGGTCGATGATGGCCAGCCGGAAACGGTCGCTCTCGTAACTGGGGATGGTTTGGTATCGGTAGGCAATGTATCGGCCGTCGGGACTGTATTGCGGGCTGCCGTCCCAAGCTTTGTTGTCGGCAGTAAGGTTGCGGGCCGTTCCTCCTTCGACAGGGACAGTCCAAAGGTCGGCATTGGTCGAAGCCTCTGGATGCGGATCGTGGTTGGAGAGATAGCAGAGTTCCTTAGAGTCGGGACTGAAAGTGAATCCTTCGGGACCCGATGGCGAGAATGTGGGAGAATGAAATTCTCCTGGCGTGACATCTGTATAGGTGTCTTTGGCAATGTTGTAGATGATGATGTGCCAGTATTTGCCATCGGTATAATCGGTCCAGTGCCGGAAGAGAAGTTTGTCGGCCATATGGGCTTGTACGGGAGCCTTTGCTTTCCGTTCATTAGCTTCGGCATTTGCCTTTCCGTTGGCCCCACCGATAGCGGGCCACACCTCAGCGGCAAAGGCGATGAGGTTGCCGTCGGGTGAGACCACGGCACCTTGAGTGCCAAGAGCATACTGGGTGAGCTGTTGTGTCTGCCGCGTTTGCATGTTGTAGCAGAATACCTGTGGGCCATTTTCGGTAGAAGCTGTGTAGTAGAGTTTATTTCCGTCGGAACTCCACTGCGGCGCATAGCCGTTGGCGTCCTTCAGCGGCTGGCCGTCGAGGTAGATGGCAACAGAACTTTTCTGAGTCTTCAGGTCGGAAGCGCTCACGTAGTAGGCCAGCTGTCCCTTGATGGAAACAACTGGACTAATGGCTGTTTTCAGTCGATAAGCATCCGGAATGGTGAAAGCGCGTTTTTGGGCATGAGTGGCTGTGATGCAGAGCGTCGACAGCAGTGCGGTGAGTATAAAGGCCTTTTTCTTCATAATTTAGTTTTTTTGTTTTCTGTTCCTGTTTCATTCTGTAGGCATATTGACGAAGCTGCGGTGTGTCTGAGCGATGGTCATGATCTGTTGAATGAGAAATTGCTTGTTTAAATGTTGTCGTTGCAGACTAATTCCGCAATCTTTATTGTTGAATAGTTTTAGGCTTTGTACTTCGTCATAGCCTTTATCTTTAATGCCGTAAAGTTACAAAAAATATTGGAATAAAGATAGTCTGTAACAAAATATACATAAAGAAATTTGCGGGAAGAGACGAAAAATCGTATATTTGCAGTAATACACAGCATAATAAGTGCGTTTTTTGTCATTGACAATCATCCAAAATAAGCTTTTCGCTATGAGAAAAATATTGATTGCCCTGAGCCTGCTCTTTCTTTCGGGCAATATGTCGGCGCAATTGAGCCGCATGGAAATCAAGAGCGACATCAGCCTTGCCGCATCCAACTACAAGGCATATTATGGTCCTACGAAGCAGTTGACAAAGGCACCGGCGGGCTATACTCCTTTTTATATCAGTCATTATGGACGTCACGGCAGCAGATTTCTCATTGATCCCAAGGATTATGACATGCCCTACCATACGCTGCACCGTGCAGACTCCTTGGGAAAACTCACTCTCGTAGGAAAGGAAGTGCTGCGCAAGGTTACCCTCCTTCGCAACGAGGCACAGGGACGCCTCGGCGAGCTCACGCTTTTGGGGGCCGAGCAGCATCGCGACATCGCACGGAGAATGATGGAGCGATTCCCAGAAGTGTTTAAGGGAAGGACCAATATAGATGCCAAGTCGACCATTGTCATCCGCTGCATCCTCTCGATGGAGAATGAGATGCAACAGCTCATCTCCATGAATCCGCAACTTCAGATTCGCCATGACGCGTCGATGCACGACATGTACTATATGAACGATGAACACTCACCTTATATCAAGGGAGCTCGCAACGACAAGGCCATCAAGGCTTATAAGGAATTCATGAAAAATCATGTGGAGTTCAGTCATCTGATGACCGTAATCTTCAACGACAGCGACTATGTCAGATATGTCATTGATCCTGCGGAACTCGGTGAGAGACTGTGCTCCTTGGCCTGTAACATACAGAGTACGGAGTTGAGAAAGCAATTCTCTATGTACGACATCTTCACTTTCGACGAGTTGTACAACTATTGGCAGGTCAACAATGCTTATTGGTACAGTTTCTACGGTCCCAACAAGCTCAATGAGGGCAAAGGCATGTATGTGCAATCCAATCTGCTGCGCAACATTATTCAAACGGCCGACTCATGCATTCAGCTTGGTCATCCGGGAGCGACGATGCGGTTTGCCCATGAGAGCGACGTGATGCCGCTGACGTGTCTGCTCAATGTAAATGGCTATGGCACCCCGCGTTCCGGCTTGGAACAACTTGATGATGAGGATTGGATCAACTATAAGATTTATCCCATGGGCTGCAATTTGCAGTTCATCTTTTATAGGGGTAAAGCCGGGGCTCCCATCTTGTTCAAGCTGCTGCTCAACGAGGATGAGGCGGTGCTTCCCGATTTAACCGCAGTCTCAGGTCCCTACTATAAATGGAGCGATTTTCGCGAATTCTTCCTCAAGAAACTTCAGGAAGCTCCACGCCCATAAAGTTAAGCAAACCTATCAAACTATATGAGGCTGCAACAAGCCTCATGAGTTCTTTATTACACGAAATGGAAAATCTCAACAATAAACGAATAGCCGTGCTGCTCTCGGGCGGCGTAGACAGCAGCGTGGTGGTCTACGAGCTGGCACGCCAGGGCCTGCATCCCGATTGTTTCTATATCATGATAGGGCCCGAGGAGAAAGAGTCTTGGGACTGTACGTCGGAGGAAGACATGGAGATGGCCACCGCTGTAGCTCATCGCTTTGGCTGCAAGCTGCAGGTGGTGGACTGCCACAAGGAATACTGGAGCCAGGTGACGCGCTACACCATGGAGAAGGTGAAGGCAGGATTCACGCCCAACCCTGATGTGATGTGTAACCGGCTTATCAAGTTTGGTGCCTTCGACGAGAAAATGGGCCACGACTACGACCTTATTGCCACCGGCCATTACGCACAGACTGAGTGGGATGGCAACAACAAATGGCTCTGTACCTCGCCCGATCCCGTGAAAGACCAGACTGACTTCCTGGCTCAGATCTACGATTGGCAACTGCGCAAGGCTTTCTTCCCTATCGGCCACTATATGAAAGAGGAGGTGAGAGAGATTGCTGAGCGTGAGCATCTGGTCAATGCCCGCCGTAAGGATTCGCAGGGTATCTGTTTTCTCGGACAAATCGACTACGATGAGTATGTGCGACGGTATGTGGGCGAGCAGATGGGCGATGTCATTGAATTGGAGACCGGCAAGAAAATAGGCGAGCACAAGGGCCATTGGTTTCATACTATAGGCCAGCGCAAAGGACTCGGATTAGGTGGTGGGCCGTGGTTTGTGGTGAAGAAGGATGTGGAGCGCAACATTCTCTACGTCAGTCATGGCTATGACCCGCAAACGGCCTATATGCAGGATATTCCTATCCACGACCTCCACTGGCTCACACTGCCGCCACAGCCCGACGACCACACGCCACAGACAACAGGCGGATTGCGCATTACCTTCAAGATTCGCCACACTCCGGAATATCTTCCCGCCACACTCGAATTGCACGATGATGGCAGTGCCACGGTGCATGCCGACAAACCTGTGCATGGAGTGGCGCCCGGACAGTTCTGCGTCATCTACGACCATGAGCATCACCGCTGCTACGGGTCGGGAGAAATCTTCTATTTGGAATAAAAATCATAAGGTATTGTAAACCAGGAATAAGGTAAAAGGTGTTTTTCAGCCAGTGACCGACTCCTGATTTCTATTTTTTGTTTCTCAACTTATTTTTCTGTATTTATCGTATTTGTCAGCTTGTTCTGTCGTCCTGTAGGCATGGACTTTTGTGTCTGGATTCGTGGGGGGGAGCCATCGCTTGCTGAGAATATCGCTTGAATTATAGGTAGTTTTAGATTTCCAAATCGGCAGTTGTTGTCTCCTACAACGGCATGTTGTAGTGTCCGACATCGTCGTAAAGCTCTTTCTCATGATATGTTGTCAGTTTTATAAGTGTAGACTTTTTAAAGTGGACTCAGTAGTAACTTCTATTCGGAAAACAAAGCATACGGCGGTGTGTTCAATGATGATTTCGGCTGATGCCTTTCGTCTGTCGGCTGACAATACTTGCGTCCTTTGTTGCTTTGTGGGGGTAGGGGGTATGCACTCTTCATTAGACGTTAAGCTCATTTTGAAAATGTCAGTACTCAAATATTAAAAAGCAGAGGATATTGAGAGGATTCTTGAGATAAAGGCACCCCCTGCGGATTTTATTCATTCTGCAAATATCCAAAAGAATGATGTGGCAGCCAAAGCGGCCCGAGTATATATTTTCGATGTTTTTTACTGTGGTAACAATGGATGGTGCAACGGAATCATGTATCTCTCAAAGAGCTATGTGAAATTTTACACCATCCAATCTTCCACTATCGAAATGCGCTTCCGCACTCAAGGCAGTGAGATCTTAACCACTCAGTTTCTGAGATTGTATTGCAATAGGGAAAAGCCACAAAACATTACAAGTTGCAGATGATCCTCTTGCCCTGACATCAAAAAAACGATTATAGGAACCTTACCTTGACACAAGATTGAACTGTATGGAGATGAGAAATTCTCTTGGCCGTAGTTCATAACTGTTGGTGAAGATACCAACACCGCTATAGGTGGTTGTGGTATATTCCTTTTTGTTGAGAATGTTGCGGAGCAAGGCGCGGATGCGCACACCTTTCAAGCGCCACACAGCCGAGGCATCCATGAGGAAGGTGCTGACGGAAGGTGATGATGCTATCTCGTTATGATAGTACACACCACTCATAGTAAGATCAACATTGCTGATGGTGGAGGTGAGAGAGATACGCTGTGTCCAGTCAAATAGGTTGTTGGCCGAGTTGTTACCAACATCTGAGTGATTCCATTTGAATGTTCCTCTATAGTTCACCTCCATGAACGATGGAGAATAGAACACCTCGGAATGGAGCGACAGACTGCGATATTTATAGTCCAGTATATTACCACCAGAGAATTGTTCTCCTTGACTAAAGTCTGCGAAGACGGAGAAAGACGTTTTGATGTGCGTTCGAAAGAATCCTTTTGATACGTCGGCGGAGACTTGGAGCTTGTTGCTATGGGTATTGTGTCGGAGGAAGCTGAAATAATAATTGCCGTCGGTCACCCGCATGTCGTTCACTACGTTGCTCCATGAGCGGGACGTGAGCAAGGAGGCATTGGCAAAGAAATGATGGATGGCGCGCTTGTAGCTATACCGCATGTAAGACGAGAGCGAACGATTTTTTGGCACGAAGTCGGCACTCTGAAAGAACGTGCGGTAATCGGTCTGTCGCTCTTTGATGGCGAAATAGCTCCATCCGCCGGCATTCTCGTTGTAGCTTAGGTTTAGATACCAACTGTTTCGGCTGCCGTTGTCGAGACTTAAACGGATGGAAGGCGAGGGTAGGACCATGGTCTCTCGCTGGCGGGTGAAGTGGTTTAGGGTGAGCGGGGAAGCGAGTGATAGCTTCCATGTTGAACCATTGTAGCGTAGTGAAGGGTGCAGACCGAATTTCAGATTCAAATTGTCTTTATGCACCACGTTCAGTTCTTCAGCTTCTATTGTGCCAGAGAGACTGTAGTTCCAATCACGGTGGGAGAAGTTGTAGCCTAAATTGTGGAAGGTGTGCCAGAGGTTATTGCTGTAGGCCTGCTTGCCCTTGCTGAGGTAGAGGGCATCTTTTGAGTAGTGGTAGTCGAGGAGAGACGACCAGTCGAGTTGTCCCTTACCTTTATTATAATGTTGTGTCACGTTGGCTTTGATGTTCATTTCTGGGTTGCGCATGCGTTGTGAGATATAACCTGAGGTTCCGTTTATGACGGAGCGACCGTCGCTCTGTGCGGCATCAGTTTTGAAGGTCAGCGAGCCATAGTGGGTGTCGGCATTGATGGTGTGGTTGAATTCCAGAACGATGTTGTCTTTGCGCAGCGTCATCATTAGATCTTCGGTGGTCAGAATTGGTTTGTCGCTCAGGTAATAGAGGGAACCGTTGGTGGTATGCTGGCGTGTAACAGTACGAATATATCCTACAGAGAGACTGTTCTCCGAACCATTCTTGGTGCGCGAGAGATGGTCGATGGAGTAGGCTTGTGAAGTATTGAAACGCAGACGTTCTGCATCAATTGGCGCTTGCAGACTGGGAACGGAGAACCATTGTGGTAATGTGGCTGAGTGACCACGTCCATAGAGCGTATAGAAGTTTAAGTTTTGCTCCTCTACGTTACGTCCCGTGCGATCATATTGGATGGTGTATTCCAGTTGTTTCTTTTTACCAATCTGCATTGCCGCAGCGTCACCTCCTACGTGTGTAGGATGCCCCCCAAGGAGATAAGGCCGTAGAATGGGCACTAAGCGGTCTCTGGCAGAGTCTTTCAAAGTGATGTTCATGCCTACGTCGTCTGTGAAAACACGGTTGCGTAGCGCTTTGATGGGCTGGTCGTGATTCACCACCTCAGCCTGCTTCACGTCCTTGGCACGGATGTTATCGGTGAGTTTGTTGTATTGGCCTTTGCTCAGGTCCATGCCCTCCACAGTGAAGCGGCTGAGTTCCTTGCCGTTGTAGCATATCTTACCATTCTTGGCCACCTCGACACCGGGAAGTTTCTTCAATACGTCCTTTAGGGTGTTGTCCCTGTCGGTGGCATAACGAGTTAGGTCATATGTGATGGTATCCTTGTGCTGGAGTACTGGCGAAGCTAACACCATCACTTCTTTCAATAGAAAGGGCTTTTGTCTCATGCGGATAATGTTCCCATTATCTTTCTCCAAGATAAAAATTTGTCTGGCATAGCCTATAAGTGAGGCTTGCAGCTTGTCACCCTCTTTCCTTTCAGCTTTCAACAAGAAGCATCCTTGCTTGTCCGTCATTCCAAAAGTCACGGTCTTCCCTTTCCGTTTCAGCATGACGCTGGCACCTTCTAATCCGCGACCAGAGAGCGAATCCAATACTTGCCCCTTGATAGCAGTCTGAGCCAACAAAGGCAGGTGTAAAAAAAAGAAAAAAAAGAAAAGAATACTTCGATTATTAGCTCGCATTAATATTAAGTATATTTCCGTTCTCTTTATAGAGAGTCTGATTTCTCAATGGCTGAATAAGGTGCATACATGTCTTCAACCCTTGCCGGCCCTATTCAAAATTTACAATTACATTCATTTTTGATTTAACTTTCTTTCCGTCCATTTCGGCAGATTCCCAATTTGGCATAGATTTGATAATATTAAAAGCGTCTTCGTTTAATAAAGTATTTGTGGACTTTAAGACTTTGAAATTTTACAATTTGCCTTTTTCGTTAACCTCAAAACCTACTACAACTTCCCCAAATACTTTATCAACTCTTCTTGATAAAATATTCTGAGTTTCTTGTTTTAAATATTGTTTTAATTTAGTGTTCCCCCCAGGAAATTCTGGTGCTTTTCGAATTTTAGTGTTTGTTGTAGGTGGGATCGGCTCTGGTTGCTTAACTAATATTGGATTACTGAATTTACAATTATTTTGGGCATTTTCATTCTGAGCAATTGTGGTCAGGTGAAAACACATAAAGAGGGCTAAGGCTAAAACTTTGAAGAGGCCTCGGATCAATATCTCTTTCATTTTTAATTGAATTGGTTTATACTTAACCAAAAGTAAGTATAATATCCTTGAAACACAAACAATATAACATAATACAACTACATTTAATGATATTTTTAGATTCTGACAATACAAGCTTACGAATCAAACCAGCATGACCTAAGCTAAATGGAGAAAAAAGACACCGACCAGAATGTGAGCGGTGTTATATCGCTATATCACAGAAAACCGAAATGGACGAAAAACGAACATTATAACATCCGTACACAAGGACAGTCGCCGAGGTCGGCCGCCACATGCTTTAGGAGGCCGCTGTCAATAGTCACAATAGTGATAGGGACTGGCGTAATAGTTGAGACCATCTATGCCGACAACCTGTTTTTGCATTTTGTTTTTTTTGATCGTTTTCACAGGTTATATACAGTATATACAGACTTTTCACAAAATATTCTAAGAATCTCTACCAATCATTTTGGAACACCAAACCCCACAGAACAGCCCAGAACTTAAAAGGATGCGGCTATTATAATAACTCTGAAACATCTTGTAAAAAAGTCTCATATTCGAGGCCTTACCTTTAGAAATCCTTGAAAACAAATACTGAATTTCAAAATATAAGATTTTGCCATCCTGAAAATATATATAAAAATGTTTTTTATTATCAAATACATAAAAACAATATGTTCTTTAAAAATAAATCATTAACTTTGCCAACATAACAATCTAAGGGGGTGTTAAACACTTTTCAGTCTTGAGCACTACTCTTGTTCTTAAACCTAATTTAATTAATAAAAAAACATTAGCAATGAGAAAAATTATATTTTGCTTAGCATTAATAGCGAGTTTGACCTTGTTTGCAGTTCAAAAGGCCAATGCTGCAGAAGGAGCTTCGTATCAAATAGTCATTACTAGTGACGGAAATCAAATTCTATTGCCAGCAGACATGAGCGAAGAGTCCGTTGTGTTTTTTTTTAGAATGGTATGAGTATTGTCTGGAATTCAAGGAATGGTATAATCGTCAACCTAAGCCATATCCTTGTTGATAACACGCATAAATTAAATCATACAATTTCATATTTTATTTGAGTTAATTATGAAGATAAAGAAACTCATTTTTGTATTGATGCTTTCTCTTTGCATGAATTTCGTGTTCGTAAATGATGCAAATGCAGACAATTACCAATATGTTATGACATCAGATGGTATTGTTCATGCCCTCCCTGCAGATTTTAGCGAAGAGATGGTATTGTGGTTTATTGATACGTATGAAACCATGTTAGAGAAGAAGCAAGAGATAGATAGGTATAATGGAAAAGTTCCTGTGCAAGCGTAAATGTCTATGACATAGATATTTAATTAAATCGGATTTTTCTTATTACTTCTTCTTAAAGACCCATAGTGCAGGAATGAATACATTCCTGCTTCTGTAGTTATTGTTTAATAACTCTTTACTTAGAATAAGGTTTACAACTATTATGAAAAATATTATTTTTATCTTGTTGATGTCTCTTGTTTTTCAAACAACAATAGCTCAGAACATACTTCCGTTTGCAGGTGATGCAATCGACAGCGTGGCTTACCGCATTTGTTACGAAGTCAAATCAGTCGCCAATCCAGTAATGAAAGATTCGTCAGGGCATTATATCTGTTCAACAGACATCATGCGTTTAGATATAGGTCAAAGCATAAGTTGCTTTTATAGCTACACCAATTATCGCAGGGATTCTTTGCTCAATCTTGCATATAGCCAAGGCAAAAAGTTCAAAAGAGGAACTCCTCGGGGTGCAATTACGTGGAAAGTATATCAGAACTATCCAAAGGGAATGACTACGGTTACGGATGCCATTTATCATGTGTTTTATAAAATAAACGAGGATTTGGTTAATCCCCAATGGCGTGTGATTGCCGATAGCTGCGCAAATATTCTCGGTTATAATTGCACCTTAGCAACCATTCATTATAAAGGCCGAGATTGGAGTGCGTGGTTCACAGAGGACATTCCTTTGAGTCTGGGACCGTGGAAACTAAGAGGTTTGCCAGGGCTCATTTTGCAAGCTTCAGACCAGACGATGCAATATGTGTTTAAGGCTATTGGCATTCAGCGTGCTAATGGCTCTGAATTGATTACGTTGCCCAAAGATTTCAATCATTACGAGAAAGTTAGCCAAAAGGAATTCGATAAGGCAAAAAGTGAAATGTCTTTTGCAGAAGCCGCAGAAATGTCGGGGATTAAAATGGGGCTTAACCCAAATAAAACGGATGATTCTGAAACTCTAAAACTCTTTCATAAAGTCCTGCCCTATAATCCTATAGAAATTTCAGAATGAATTCGGCGCAATCGTTTTTTCAAATTTTTCCTCTTCCTCCTTAGCAAGCCTCCTCGCAGCAATTGTAGAGGCACCAAACTCCACCGGCTTGTTCACCTTGCCCCTCACTATTGGACGTATGTACGGGCGGTCAATGCTAACGATGCGATGTTCTATGCCGTTGAAATGGTCAAGACCTTCCGCTGGGTTCCAAGCCGTTTCTACTGCTCAGCCGTCAGCGCAATGGCATTGGCTGGCTCCTTGCACAGCCAGTCCCAATATCCAATGAGTTTTTTGAGCAAGTGGATAAGGCGGTGCAGAATCTTGCGTGCTGTCGCCGTCGAGTGACGGATCTGCTTGGCATAGGTCAGGCGCTCCTTCTCGACTTCGTTGTATTTGCTGCGCAGCAACCTGACATTGAGTTCTTTGCGCGTCTTGAGCGTCAGGGCGTGAAGCCACTCACAGCACTCCCAAAACAACTTCACTCCTGTAGGGTATCTCAAGGCTCCTCGTAGCAGGTGGCATCTGTCATGCACAGATCTTTGTCATGCAGCACCGAACTCCACTTGTCATAGAGTCTACTCTGCATGCCGCGGATGTCATGCAAGGGGGCTAGGCGGTTGCGGATTGCACTGTCTATCCTCCCGTTTTTTCAGAGGTTAGGACGGGTCTATAAGCGCACAGCAGAACAACTGCATGTGAATATTGCCGTTCAATTGCCCTACCAACTCATCGTCGGATGCGCCCGTGTAAGACTTCAGAAACTTACGAGAAGCTTTCCGATCCCCGTTCCGGCCTCTACTTCCAAGCTCCAGGCTATGTATACGATTTCCTGAACAAGGAAATTGAATATGGCAAAATGCAGTAGGACACAATGAATGTACCTGTTGATTATCCGATTTCAAATCAGCCTTTCAGCCTCATACGGGTTAAAACGATTCATTGTATTCCTAATTCCTAACTACAACCATCTTCCAACTCCCAACTTTTTAGTAACTTTGCAGCGACAAGTAGGAGGCACGGCGTCCCACTGTGCGAGAACGTGCGGCGAGACGCCGTGTGAGAACGTGCAGCGAGACGCTGCACCTCCTACTACAGTGAAAACTGATTAGTGACGGACAACCATCCGTCAACGGCAATGACTATGGAAAGAAAAGACTTTGAAATCATGGCTCCCGTGGGTTCACGCGAGTCGTTGGCCGCAGCGCTGCAGGCTGGTGCCGACTCCGTGTATTTCGGTATCGGGCAACTCAATATGCGCTCCCACAGTGCCAACCACTTCAATATCGAGGATTTGCGCGAAATCGCCCAGACTTGCAATGAGCAGGGTGTGAAAACCTACCTCACGGTGAACACCCTTATCTACGACAGTGACCTGCCCGACATGCGCCGCATCATCGATGCCGCCGCAGAAGCCGGCATCTCGGCCGTCATCGCCTCGGATGTGGCGGTGATGAACTACTGCCGCGAGAAGGGAGTGGAGGTGCATCTCTCCACGCAGCTCAATATTGGCAACGTCGAGGCCTTGAAGTTCTACGCCCAGTTTGCCGACGTGGTGGTGCTGGCGCGCGAGCTCAACATGGATCAGGTGGCCCACGTCCACGAGCAGATAGAGCAGCAGCACATCACCGGCCCCAGCGGCAACCTCGTGCGCATAGAGATGTTCTGCCACGGCGCACTCTGCATGGCCGTGAGCGGAAAATGCTACATGAGCCTGCACGCCGCCAACCGCTCGGCCAACCGCGGAGAGTGTACGCAGATCTGCCGCCGCTCCTACACCGTGACCGACGACGAGACGGGCAACCAGCTCGACATCGACAACAAATACATCATGAGTCCCAAGGATCTCAAGACCGTGCGCTTCATCGACAAGATGATGAAGTCCGGCGTGAGGGTGTTCAAGATCGAGGGACGCGCCCGTGGCCCCGAATATGTCTACACTGTGGTGAGCTGCTACAAGGAGGCCATACAGAGCGTGCTCGACGGCACTTTCACCGAAGAAAAGAAGAACGAGTGGGACGAACGCCTCGCCACGGTGTTCAACCGTGGTTTCTGGGACGGCTACTACTTGGGACAGAAGATGGGCGAATGGAACAAGCACTACGGATCCGTGGCCACGGAGAGGAAGGTCTACGTGGGGCGCGGCGTGAAATACTTCTCCCACCTCGGCGTGGCTGAGTTCACCTGCGAGGCCGCAGAGTTCAGCGTGGGCGACAAGATGCTCATCACCGGCCCCACCACGGGAGTGATGTACGTCACCGCCGACGAGATCCACGACGACCACGGAGCTGTGACTACCGCGCAGAAGGGCACCCGAGTCTCCATAAAGGTAACGGGCAAGATACGCCCCAGCGACAAACTCTTCAAGATCGTAAAGGACCAGGAATCAGAAAATCAATAAAACAATACGAATATGACTATCAACGAAGCACAAGATGAGGTGATAGAGGAGTTTTCCGACCTCACCGACTGGATGGACAAATACCAGATGCTCATCGACTTAGGCAACGACCTGGACGAGCTCAACGAAAAATACAAGACTGAGCAAAACCTCATCGACGGTTGCCAAAGCCGCGTGTGGCTGCAATGCGACGAGCGCGACGGCAAGCTCTTCTTCACCGCCGACAGCGACGCGCTCATCGTGAAGGGCATCATCGCGCTGCTCATCCGCGTCATCAGCGGACACACACCCAAGGAGATCCTCGACGCCGACCTCTACTTCATCGACAGGATAGGACTACGCGAGCATCTGTCGCCCACGCGCAGCAACGGTCTCCTGGCCATGGTGAAGCAAATCAAGGCCTACGCGTTGGCCTACAACGTGAAGGGACGGCGAGTAACGGGTATGAGACGGCTTTTCTTTTTTATCTCGGTTCTCCTCCTGAACGCAGCACCCATCGCGGCGCAGAACGCCGACAGCCTCGCGGGGACTTACCTCAACGGGAGCCGATGGTTTGAGCTGGCCGACCTCTACGCCGCCGACAGCCAGCGCATCAGTCCCCTGCTGCGCGACTTCTCCAAGGCCATGCTCGACCAAATGTTCAACCGCCCCCGACAGGCCATCAGCAGCATACGCACGCTGCTGCGCCGCCACCAGACCCAAATGGGCGGGGGCAACGTGGCCTCGATGATGTTCTTGATGGCTTCCGACTACAGCAAGCTCAACCGTCAGGACTCGGCGGCGTGGCTGCTTGAGACTTTCCTCGACCAGACAAAGGACTCGCCCCAATTCCCGCTCCGCGACCAAGCCCGCCGCTCGCTCGACGTGTACCGCGCACTGAGCGCCTACCGACTGTTCGAGACCGACGGGCGGCAGCGCTACGACCTGCCGCTCAGGCTGGAGCGGACAGACTCCACGGGGACGCTTTTCATGGTGCCCTGCTCCTTCAACGGCAAAGCCTCAAAGGCCTGCTTCGACACCGGCGCGAGCTACAACGTCATCAGCACGCAGCTGGCCAGAAAGTGGGGATTGCGCACCGTGGCCCATGGCGTGCAGGTGGAAGGCACGGCGCGCGGCGAGGGCGACGTGGTGGTGGCCGACTCCATCAGTATGGGCAACCTCACGATGCGCAACGTGCCGTTCGTGGTGCTCGACCTGCAAGCCAACAACGCACACGCGCAGAGTCTGATGGGCAGTCTCGAACTGATCATCGGACAGCCTTTCCTGACGCGCTTTGCCCGTTACGCCATCGACTTGGAGCGACGCGCCGTGTTCCTGTATACCGACACAGTGGAGACCCACGAGAAGCCCACGCTCTGCCTGCCCAATTCGCTTTATGCCAAAGTGAGCAGGAACGGCCGCGTGATGGACTTCGCCATGGACAGCGGCTCCACAACAAGTTCTCTGGGCACCGACTACTACCGCGACTTCCAAAGCGAGGTGCTGGCCCAAGGCAAATGGGACATCCGTGGCACGGCGGGCTATGGCGGAGTGAGCTACAACAGCGTGTTCGTCATGCCCGAGGTGAGCCTCAGCATCGGCTCCATGCCCTTCTCGCTGAAGAAGGTGGAAGTAGTGGCCATGAGCAGCCACGAGGGAGCCCTGACGCGGGGCTACGGCCGACTGGGCAACGACTTCATGCAGCGCTGGGCCCGTTTGGAGATAGACAACGTCAACATGGTGATAACACTGACACAAAAGAAAACCGACAAATGAGAAAACTCAAGACCATAGAGATGCACCGTCTGAGCGTGGAGGAGTTTAAGGAAGCTCCCAAACTGCAGCTCACCGTGGTGCTCGACGATGTGCGCTCGCTCTACAATGTGGGCGCGGTGTTCCGCTCGGCCGACGCCTTCCGCATCCGTGCCGTATACCTCTGCGGCATCACGGCCACGCCGCCCAATGCCGAGATCCACAAGACCGCCCTCGGGGGCGAGGACAGCGTGGACTGGCGCTATTTTGAGCGCACGGAGGACGCTGTGCAGGCTCTGAAAAAAGACGGGGTGAAGGTCTGGGCCGTGGAGCAGGTGGAGCACAGCACCAAGCTGCAACGCTTGGAGCAGGCCATAGTGGGCGATGGAGCTGACGCCGCCTATGCTGTGATTCTCGGCAACGAGGTAAAGGGCGTGAAACAGTCGGTGGTGGATCTCTGCGACGGCTCGCTTGAGATACCGCAGTTCGGCACCAAGCACAGCCTCAACGTGAGTACCACAGCGGGCATCGTGATGTGGGAGTTTGCCAAAGCTCTCAAACTCGTGGAATGACCTATACAGAATTAGGAGGCAGGAGCCTTTTGGCCAGCCTTTGTATTTCACCTTGATGTATGAAGATATTTGGCAAGACTTCGTTATCATCTTGCAACCATGAAAGAAACAAACTCATCAGGAGCAATAATAGGGCAAGCCGAAAGCAACTTGAAACCTGCAACTTGATTTCTAATGGGCAGGTTTCTATTTGATAAATCAGTGCAGTGCCTTGATGCCATTACAAACCATAGACCATGACAGCAATGGCATGAATCTTGAACAAGCGGGGGAGGGGGAACGGTAACGGCGATGGAAAAAGCTCTGACCGTAGAGAATCCTAACAGGTTCTGTTCAAAGAATCAAACATCGCATCCATGTCTTAGTTCTAAAATAATAGGAATTTCCTTGATCTTTCCGAATGTTTTCCACAAAGTTGTAGTAACCCCTCAATTCCTAACAAACGCCCTGAAAACTTATACGCCAAATGTTTTGCACATATCATAAACAATTCCTATATTTGCATCAGAAACCCCAAAATGAACAAAGATATGACAGACAGAAGCATACGGGAGATTGAAGAAGGAAGTGGTGAGTGATCTTACCTATCTCAATGGCGAGAACCTCGGCAATGGCTATGGCGACCGCCGTGCTATCTTCGATGTATATTGCGAGAACGAGCAGGGTGAGACGTTTATCGTTGAGATGCAGAAGGCTGAGCAGCAGTTCTTCAAAGACAGGAGTGTATTCTACGCTACTTTCCCTATACAGAATCAAGGGAAGAAAGGCCTTTGGGATTTCAGGCTCAAAGGTGTCTATACGGTTGGAATCTTGGATTTCGTCTTCCCCGACAACGAATACCCCAAGGACAGTCTTCGGCACGAAGTGAAGTTGGTGGATGTTGACGACAAGCATGTGTTCTATGACAAGTTGTCGTTCCTCTACCTTGAGATGCCAAAGTTCACCAAGAAGGAAGAAGAGTTGGAGACGATGTATGACAAATGGCTCTATGTCCTCCATAACCTTTCTCGTCTGATGGAACATCCTGCCGCTTTGCAGGAGCGCGTCTTCAAACGGCTTTTTGAGCAGGCTGAGATAGCTAAATATACTCCCGAGGAGCGCCAGGACTACGAGGAGAGCTTGAAGGTCTATCGGGACATGAAGAACGTCCTTGATACAGCTGAGCTGAAAGGACTGAAGAAGGGACTTGAGCAAGGCATGAGACAAGGCATCGAGCAAGGTGCTCTTGATGAAAGGAAAAAGAACGCTATGGCTATGAAAGCATTGGGCTTGCCATTGGAGACGATTGCAAAAGTGACTGGAATGCCTGTAGAGGACATTGCAAGGCTGTAGCTTACCTGACTGATGCCAAATCGTTTCTCGGCTGCTTCGCCATTGGGCGCGCCTATTTCCTGTCTTTGCCCCCGCAATCATCGAATGGCACTATTATGATACGAGGAATGAGAACCTTTGTCTGCGGCAGCCACCACACCTGTCTGAAGTCTCTTTTTGGGAACTGGCAAGTCGCGCTACAGGGACATTTGGAAGCTGCTTTCCAATCATGCATTATAAACAATGGATTCAATTAGGCTTGTGTCTTCTTCAGCTTGGCGAGCAGGAATTGCTGGCATTCGTCAAGCATCTTCACACGGGCAATTCTCATCACGCCATAATATACCACGGCAGCCATAACGAATCTGGCCAACAGCAACAGCCACAGATTGGCTATGGACTCTGTGGCGAACCACGTGACAGTCATCACTGCAGCGGCGGACAACAGGAAGGGGAGGATGTCCTTGAGGAAAGAGAGCAGACGGTAGCCCGTCAGCCGGTTGACCATGAACCACAACACAAACACCCAGATGATATTGAGCGTCACGTAACTGATGACCATGGTGAAGATGCCATACCGGTGGACGATGATCATGATGATGATCTGGCAGAGACCAAAGAGGGTGGTGCTGAGCAGGTTGAGCGATGAGCGGCCCTTGCTGATAATCATGTTGTTGAACACCCACACGATGGGGTAGAAGGCACCGCTGATGCAGAGAAAGCGCAGCAGCGTGGCACTGAACAGCCACTTTTCGGTGATCAGGAGCACGATAAACTCTCGTGAGACGAGAGAGAGGCCGAACAAGAGCGGAAAGGAGATGAAGGCCGTGAAACGCACCAGCTTGCGCATGGCGTTGAGCTGCCGGCCGCTGTCGTCGTTGAGCTGGGCCAGCACGGGCTGGGCCACGGAGTTGACCATGCCCTGCACCACATAGTTGCACTTCGACTGCCACTGGTAGGCCTGGTTGTAGCAGCCCGTGTCGTGCTTGGTGAAGTAGCGGCCCAAGAGGATGTTGAGCACGTTGATGTTGATGGCGTCGACGATGCCCGCGCCGAGAATCTTTACCGAGAAGGGGAACATCCGCTTCACGGGCGTGAAGTCGATGTGCATCGAGGGCCGCCAGGCAGAATAGTGCCAGCGCAGCAGGGCTACCGTGAGGATATAAACGATGCTCTGCGTGGCCAGGGCCCAATAAGCAAATCCCATCCAGGCCATCGTCACGCCTACACAGCTGGAAACAACCACGGCTGCGATGCTGGCCTTTGCCTGTTCCTTCACTCGCAGGTTCTTTTGCAGCCATGCGCCTTGGGCTGTGCCGATGTTGGCAAAGAGAAAGCCCAGGAAGGCATAGCGGCAAAACCATAACAGCTCGGGATAGCGGTAGTAGGCGGCGATGAGCGGAGCGCAGAAAAACAATACTGTATAGAGGAAGAGTCCGGCAAAGATGTTGAACCAGAACACGGAGTTGTAGTCCTCGTGGGTAGGATTTTTCAGATTCACCAGCGCTGCCGTGAAACCGCTGCTTTGCAGGATGGCGGCAATCTGCGAGAATACGGCGATCATGGTCATCATGCTGTAGTCTTCGGGGGTGAGCAGGCGGCCGAGCAGAATGCCGAAGAGCATGCCCAACAGTTGGGTGACGCCATTGTTGAGTGCTCCCCAAAAAAGTCCTTTTGCCGTTTTTTCCTTGAGTGATTCCATTGTTCCGTCTTGTGGATGAATAATGGGGCAAAATTACAAATAAAATATGGAATGCTATTTGTTTTCGGCCACAAATATGATTGTTGGGCCGGTGGAGGAGGCAACTGTTGCCGAAGCCTGCTGTGCGGATTGCGAAGGAAGACCCTATGAGTGGTAGCATAGCGAAAAATCATGGTCATCCTGCGTCTGAAAGACTTGCCTCCCCATGTTGCGTACACCGGTTATTCATGTTCTGAATATCGGCTGTTGACCCCGGCTCCCAAAAGGAAGCCGGCGGGCTTGCATATGGGGGCCGTCGGGCTTGCATATGGGGGCCCGCCGGCCGGCAATTGCCGGCCGGTGTCTGTTCCCGTCGTGGCTCATGTGTTGTCTTCAATACAAGTGTGAATACAATCCGTTCTGTCCTTGACTATGCGCACATAAAAAAGCGGATAGCGTTTCTATGGCTTATAAGGGTGATGATCGCCAACGAGTGATAATGCCGTGGCTCACCACTCGATGAATCGGAAGGGATGGTTCTATTTTTCGTTATTCTTTGCAGGAATTTGGCAATAAGAGATACAATAGCCGTGAAAATTCTCTAAGATTTTGTACTTTTGCAACAATAATGTAATAATAAGAATTCATGTTTTTGGCAAATAGCATTTCCTCGGTTTTCATTCTCATGCTGTTGCTCTATGCAGTATCGATGTTCGTTTTCCTGCGTTTCAACAGAGGACTCGCCCCCACGTCACGCCGGCAGCAGGCCCGCCGCTATCTCATTGGCTCGCTGCTCTCCGGCATGGCTCTGTCGTTGACGGGGCTCAGTGTGTGGTCGCCGCAGGTGGTGGCTGCGCTGGTGGTCTGCTTGGCGTGGATGCTGACCTGGAACATTACCACCGACCTTAGTTTCAGACGCAGTTCTCCCGATTACGACAACCATATCGACATTGCCTTTGCCCTCTATCTTTTTGGATTTCTCGTGGGGCTCTACGCCACATTGGCCCAATTGTCGGCGGTGGCCGCCGCGGTGGTCTGCGGCATCATCGAGAGCGTGCTGCTGCTCGTTCCCGTGGCCGAAGTGGGCTATTACCTGATTTATAAGACGCGCATCGACACTACGGGTGTTCAGCCCATATTGGAGACCGACAGCAATGAGATCATAGAGTTCATCCACAGCTTCTCGCCGCTGAAGCTGGTGTCCATGGCCGTTCCCCTTCTTGCCGCCGTAGCCTTCTGCTTTGTGCTGAATTTCGCAGCCCCGGAGGTGAGAGAGATGGGGGATTCAGGCCCTGGCCCCCACTGCTTGCCGGCTTTGGTGGGGATTGTATACCTGGCAAGCGGATTCATTCTGTTAGGTCTGACGGTGTTTTTCGCCATATACCTCTTCAAGCCTCATCACGGTCTCTTCGTGCGCACGGGCATCGTGGAACTCTTCCTTGATGTGCGTGCCTATCAGAAGGGCAACGCGGGCTACAGGCAGGCTGTGGCCGAGAGGTTGAAGACCCTGCAGGTGGAGACGCCGGGAACAAGACTGGCCACACCTCACACCATCGTGCTCGTCATCGGTGAGTCGGCCTGCCGCGACTATATGAGCTGCTATGCCCCGCAACCCTTTGAGAATACCCCTTGGGAGAGCGACATGGCGCGCCACGACAGCCGTTTTGTGTTCCTCTCAAACGCTTATTCGTGTGCCATGCAGACCGTGCCCTCACTCTCAAGGGTGCTGACAGAGATGAACCTCTACAACGACCTCACCTTTGACAAGGCCTGCTCCATCGTCGACATCGCCCATAAGGCCGGCTATCGCGTCAGCTGGTACAGCAACCAGGGACACATCGGGAGCAACGACACGCCGGTGTCGCTCATCGCCGAGACTGCCGATGTGGCAAAATGGACCAAGCAGGAAGTGGGAAAAGTGGACTACGACGAGTCGCTGATTGATTTTCTTGATGAGGTGAATCCGGAGGTCAACAACCTGGTGATACTGCATCTGATGGGAAGCCATTTCAACTACCAAAACCGATACACGCCGGAATATGCAGCGGCAAACGGACTGAAGGACGGCGACAATGTGCGGAACTACCGCAATTCGCTCCACTATACCGACCATTTCCTCCATCGCGTCTATGATTATGCCCGAGAGAAACTGCATTTAGCGGTCATGGTCTATTTTTCCGACCACGGTGCCATCCCCGAGAAGCGCCGTCTGCCCTGGTTCTTAGGCTTCGGCATGGTGAGAATACCAATGTGGATTTACCTTTCGGATGAATATAGGAAGACCTGTCCCGCTGCAAGCAAGGCATTGGAGGAGAATAAGGAAAAAGATTTCACCAACGACCTGACCTATGACCTGCTTTGCGGTTTGCTCAACATCAAGAGCGGGCACTACGATCCCTCGCAGTCGTTGGCCTCACCAACCTATCGCTTCACCCGTGACATGCTGCTCACCGATGAGGGAAGAGTAAGGCTGGCCGACGAAGAAAAATGGAAGGCTGAAGGCAGATAGATGTTATCGTCAGAAGAGGCGCGCCTTAAACCGCAATATCCTCTTCAGGGCCTGTTTCCTCATCCAGTGGCTGTCGTGCTTGCGTTTGATGCGCAGGGCTTCGTCGATAACGCCCGACGGCCAGTGGCGCTCGGCCATATAGCACTTCAGAAAAAAGCGGAATTGAGGATTCAGATCACAAAAAAGCGTGAGGTTTTGTAGACATTCCTGGCGTGGGGGCTGGGTGCCCTCGGGATAGAACTTCATTCGGTTGAGGTCGATCAGCTCAAACAGATAGGCATCGTCGGCCTGCCGCCATCTGATGTTTCCGTTGTTCAGATCGTTATGGATGATACCCCTCTCATGGAGCGTGGCCACAAATTTTGCCAACGCTTTCGTGGCCGAGTGGTCGAAAATCTCATCGTCGGTGATGAATTCGGCTATCGGGAGGCTGTCGCTGATGGCACACAGATAATAGAGCCGGCACTTCAACCGTCCGCTGCGCTCGGCCAGCCAGGCCACCGGCGTTGGTGTTGAGATGCCGCGATGGAGCAGTTCCATGGCGTTGTCGTAGCTTCTGCGCGCCTTGTCGTGCTCTATCACCGTATACCAGAAGCGATGAAACCAGTCGAGCGGCTTGAAAGCCTTCACGGCTACAAAGCGTCCGCTGGGCAATGACATGCGATAGACGTCGTTGCGGCCCTTATAGATGCACTCCGCCTCTGTTTGCGCGATGCGCTCCGGAAGCTGTCTGATGTAGGGTGCGTCGCCGTGGTAGTCGGGATTCACCCTCGACTCCATAATCCTATTCTTTTTATTCATGCCAACAAAGATAATAAATATTTCCCGTTTTGCAAGTGTTATTCGCAAAACGTTTGTATCTTTGCACCGATGATAAACGACAGAGAATACATTCCCATCGGTTTGGATGCCAAGCGCATCGTTGCCAACGCCACGGGTCTCGGGGCCTACGGGCGCACCCTTGTCAATGCGCTCGGGGCACTGCCGGGGCGCTACCGCTTTCTGCTCTAC
Source organism: uncultured Prevotella sp. (assembly GCA_900322035.1). Classification (GTDB taxonomy): domain Bacteria; phylum Bacteroidota; class Bacteroidia; order Bacteroidales; family Bacteroidaceae; genus Prevotella. The sequence goes on along the minus strand of ONYL01000018.1, from coordinate 32,679 downwards.
GCGCCCGACGGGGGACGCGACAGTCTGCGCCGGCAGGTGAAGGTTTCAGAAAAAGTGGAGTTCGCCTATTCCGGGCATCATCTGCGCCTCTTCAAGGATCTCTGGAGGAGCAGGGGAGTGGTGGCCGACGCTGTCCGCGACGGCGTCAGGCTCTATCATGGCCTGTCGGGAGAGCTTCCTCAAGGACTCCATAAGGCAGGGATCCGGGGACTGATGACAGTCCACGACCTTATCTTCATGCGACATCCCGAATATTATAAGCCGGTGGACGTGTGGCTCTATAAGCGAAAATTCTATCAGTCGTTGCGAGAGTGCGACCGCATCGTGGCCATCAGTGAATGTACCAAGCGCGACATTCTTTATTATAGCGACTATCCTGCCGACCGCATCGATGTGATTTATCAGAGCTGCGACACCCGTTTCCGCGATCCGGTGAGCGGAGAGAAGAACCGCGAGGTGGCCGCGCGCTATGGTCTGCCCGCGCGCTACGTGCTCAATGTGGGTACGGTGGAGGAACGCAAGAATGTGCTCCTGGCGGTGAGGGCGCTGCGGAAGCTGCCCGCCGACGTCTGTCTTGTGGTCGTGGGCCGTCACACGTCGTATGAGGACGACGTGAGGGAGTGGGCTGCCCGCAATGGCCTGGCCGACCGGGTGTTGTTTTTTGAGGGCGTGGCCAATGAGGATCTGCCGGTGTTCTACCAGCGCGCGTCGGCCTTTGTCTATCCCTCACGCTACGAGGGTTTCGGCATTCCCGTCATTGAGGCCATACAGAGCGGACTGGCTGTCGTGGCTGCCAAGGGCTCATGCTTAGAGGAGGCCGGAGGTCCCGACAGCTATTATGTGGACCCCGACGATGCAGAAGGAATGGCCGCCGCACTCAACGAGATTTTGGCCACTGGCGCGGAGGAGCGTCGGGCAAGGGCCCGGCAATACGTGACGCGTTTTGAAAACACCAATGTCGCCCAGCAGATCATCGGTGAGTACGACCGGCTGATGAAGGAATAGCTACAGCGTGTCGGGAACCGGCTGAGCGGTGGAAAATAGAATTGAGTAGACATGAAAAAGATGAAAGCTTTATACCTTATTATTATATTACTGTCGCTGAGCCTCGGCTCGACGGCCCAGAACAACAATCCGCAGCCTTTGCGTCCGGAGGACCTGAGCGACGACGAGATTGACATGAACCGCCCCACATTTGAACCGAAAGTGAGGATGGGAAAAGTGCTCGACGGTAAGGACTCCATCCCTTATGTGGAACTGAACAACGTCTATGTCTATCCCGAGCCCACATTCACCGATCCCCGTCAACGTGCTGCCTACAACCGGTTGGTGCGCAACGTAAAGAAAGTGCTGCCCATCGCAAAGGAGGTCAACCGCATTATTGTCGAGACCTATGACTACTTGCAGACACTTCCCAACAAGAAAGCAAAGGACCAGCACCTGAAATTCGTTGAGAAGAGCATCAGGGAAGAGTATACGCCCCGTATGAAAAAGCTCAGCTACCAGCAGGGCAAACTGCTCATCAAGCTCGTCTACCGCGAATGCGGCAATTCAGCCTACGGCACGCTCAACGCCATTCTTGGTCCTGTCAGAGCTGGTTTCTGGCAGGCCTTTGCCTGGACTTTCGGTGCCTCACTGACGAAGAAGTATGACCCCAATGGTGTTGACAAGATTACGGAACGCGTAGTAAGACAGGTGGAAAGCGGACAGCTCTGATCTCGTTCTTTTTTCTTTAAAGGCCATTTTGCTTTCATTAAGGAAGTGCAACTGTGCTTTTCCGTCGTTATTGTTACAATTCGAAACAAATGTTAAAGCAACTGCAAGTATGTGTGTAATTAGTTGTGCTCGCACACAACATCCTTGATTTGGGTCAAGAATATGCCGTTTTTGAATGTTTTTACGTGGCAAAAGTTGGAGCGAAAGGAGAAAAGTTGCTACCTTTGCATTGTCAAAAGAAAACAACCCTGCGGGGTTTGATAAAAAGATTAGGTTTTTAGTTCAAAATAGGTTTAAGGTTAATAGATTGTTTTTATATAGGTTTTTAGTTTTTGGTTATTAGGTTTTAAGATTTAGATTCAGGTAGATTGATTTAGGTTTTAGTTGTTTAAGGTTTATAAAAAGAAAGTAATTCAGGTAACACAACTCCCCAACTTTTGTGAAAAAGCTGGGGAGTTGGCTTTTTTTATACGTCTTGGTTTTCTCCTTGCACCGTTTTTCTCTGCTTAAAACACACCATGAATGCGAAATCGAACACGATGAAGGAAAAAATGAACATATTCCTGTTATATCCCAAGCATTATATGTATCTTTGCAGCATTGTAAGAGAAGCAGCAGATGAAGCGGCAAAATGCTTCATTTCACTAAAGTAACTCTTGTCCGGCGCTGAAACGGACAGGATGGAGATAAGCAAACACAGAGTAAAGATGAAAAGAATATTGTTTCTTGCAGATGCGAATTCTCATCCGGCAGGGACGGAGCGAATCCTGTCGGTTGTAGCCAACGGCCTTGCCAGCTACTATAAGGTTAGCGTGCTGACAGCATGGAACAAAGGACTGAAATCGGCCTTTCCTATTCACGACAATGTGGAGCAGGACGACTTAGGCATTGACAACAGAGAATACCATTTTCGTATCTTACTGAAAATCGAGTTGAAAAAGCGCCTTGAACATTGGCTTGCTGTCCATCCGCAAGACGTGGTGATTACGGTGGGGGGATGCTGTCTCTCGGTAGTCCCCTCGTTGCGCGACGGATCGAAGAAGGTGTTCTGGTATCACTTCTGCCTCAACAATGATTTGTTGCAAATGAAAGATCCGGATCTGAATTGGGTCAGCAAAATCATACGCAGGCGGAAGAGATTGCGCAAGCTGAGGCAGGCCCGAAAATATGACCGCATTGTGGTGCTGACCCGGCAAGACCTCAAACTCTGGCAGCAATGCTGTCCCAAGGTGAGTTATGTCTACAATGAAGTGACAATTCAGCCCGTGAAAGTATACGATTATGCCGCAAAACGCGTTATTGCTGTGGGCAGACTGACCTTCCAGAAAGGTTTCGACTATCTCGTCTCGGCATGGGCAATTGTCAGCAAGTCGTTTCCCGACTGGCAGTTGGACATCTATGGTGAGGGAAAACTTCGCGGCAAACTTCAACAGCAAATCGATATGCTTGGGCTTCACGACAATGTGCACCTGGTGGGTAACCACGCTGATATGCCCATAGAATATGCCAAGCACTCCATTGCTGTGATGAGTTCCAACTTCGAGGGCTTGCCACTGGCCCTCCTGGAGGCAGCCAGCTGTGGGTTGCCCTTGGTGGCATACGATTGCCAGTGCGGTCCGCGCGAGGTGATAGCCGACGGAGAAAACGGTTATCTCGTACCCAAAGTGGGAGACACAGAAGGGCTGGCTCATGCACTGATGCGCCTCATGGGCAGCGGGCAACTGCGGCGCACGATGGGTGCCGCTTCCATTCAACAGCTTCTTCCTTTCTCTCATGAGGAAGTGATGAGGAAATGGCGTGAATTACTCAATGAAATAACAATTTAATGGAAAATTCCCAAACGATATCAGTCGTCATCAACACCTACAACGCAGAGCGGTTTCTACGTCGGGTGCTGGAGAGCGTGAAGAACTTTGACGAGATTGTGGTGTGCGATATGGAGAGCACCGACCGCACGCTCGACATCGCCCGCCAGTACGGATGCCGCATCACGACCTTCCCTAAGGCCAACTATCACTGTGCGGAGCCCGCCCGTCAGCATGCGCTCGACTTTGCCCGTGGACCGTGGCTGCTGGTGGTGGACGCAGACGAACTGGTGACACCACAGCTAAGAGACTATCTCTACAGGCGAATTTCCAGTCCCGACTGCCCGCAGGGAATGTGGATTCCCCGCCGCGACAGAGTGCTCAACCAGCTCCGACGGGTGCGCGGCCGCGACTACCAGCTGAGGTTCTTCATCAAGCAGGGCACTACCTGGCCACCTTACGTGCACACCATGCCCCATGTGCAGGGGCGTGTGGAGCGTGTCGATCCCCGCGAGCGCGACGTGGAATTCATTCATTTGGCTGAGAACTATGTGGGAGAGACCGTGGAGAAACTCAACCGATACACGGAAGGTGAGCTGGAAAAGAAGAGCGATAAGCAGTGGGGGCTGGGTGCGTTGCTCTGGCGACCGTGGTGGAGATTCTTCAAATCGTATGTGCTCGCTCGCGGATTCCTCGATGGCATGCCCGGATTCATCAGCAGCGTGCTCGACGGCTTTTATCAGTTTGTGCTTGTAGCGAAAATCATTGAGCGACGGATCAAAGTCCGGCAGCAGAAATCAGAATAGAAATATCGGAAGAGAAACACTGAATAGCCATCATGAAATATCTCGTCGTCAGATTCCGGCAGATGGGCGATGCCGTCATTGCCACCTGTCTGCTCAACACGATCAGGGAAAATGATCCTGAAGCGGACATCACCTTTGTGCTCAACCAGAAGATAGAGCCGCTCTTCAGGGGACATCCGTCTATAGATCATATCATCACCTTTACGGAAGAGGAACGCCACTCACTTGTGAAGAATTTTGGCAAGATGTGGCGGGTGGTGCGCCAAAACCACTACGATGTGATCATCGATATGCGGTCGACCGTCAATACCATGGGATTTGCTCTTTTCTCTCCCCGCAGCCGTTACCGCATCGGACTCAGGAAGTCCTACACACGGTGGGTCTACAACCGCAGAATCCACCGTTTCCGCCAGGGCGATACGGCCATCAGCCACGACCTTGACATGCTAAGACCCTTGGGATTCAGCCGGCTCGACCCGCACATTTCGCTTTTTGTCACCGATAGCGAGCGTCAGCGCTTTGCCGAGTATTTGCGGCAACAAGGCATTGATCTGGTAAAGCCCATTGTTCTTGTTGGCGTATCGGCCAAACTGGACGACAAAAAGTGGCCGTTGGAGGATATGGCCTTCATCACGAAGAAACTCATAGAGCGCTGTCCCAACGCACAGATTGTCTTCAATTTCGCCCCCGGCAAAGAGGCAGCCGATGCCAAAAAAGTTTACGAGTTGTGCGGCCGCGATCCGCACATCTTTCTCAATGTGGAGGCAAAGAGCCAGCGCGAGCTGTCGGTACTGGCCACTTTCGTCACCTTCTATTTTGGCAATGAAGGCGGTGCGCGCCATATCATGCATGCCCACGGCAAGCCTTCGTTTGTTGTGGTGACGCCCGGACGCGACGGGAACGTATGGATTCCAAAAGACGGGGTGCCGGCTTCATGGGCTACACTCGACGATTTGATGCCACGTGAAGAGCAGGAGCTATTGCCCTTCGCCGAGCAGTACAAACGTATTACTCCGGAATATGTGTGGAACAAGCTCTCCGCGTTTCTTGATAGGGAGAGAATACTCACGCGGTAGAGTCTCCCCCCACGCTTTCTGTCTTCCTAAACATGATTTTCCAACAACCGACATTTCCATCCGCCTCGGTTGCTGGTGCTGAATCTGATGTGTCTATTCTCTTATGTGGGCCGTCAATGAGAAAGCGATGAGCTCCAATTATTAGAGAGAAGGCAAACGTTTGAAGTGTGCTTGTGTTTTTTCTGTCTTCTCTGCCAGCCACGATAAATCGGTGGGTTAGCGTTGGAAATCTCGGTCTTTTTTAGTAATTTTGCAAAGTATTGGTATATCCTATTAGAAAATCATAATCAGACATCAGATAATGGAGTACAATTTCAGGGAAATTGAAAAAAAATGGCAACAAAGATGGGTCGACAATAAGACCTATCATGTTGTTGAAGACAAAAGCAAACCTAAGTACTACGTGCTCAACATGTTCCCCTATCCGTCGGGAGCAGGATTGCACGTGGGTCATCCTTTGGGCTATATCGCCAGCGACATTTATGCCCGCTACAAACGGCTGAAGGGATTCAATGTGCTTAATCCCATGGGCTATGATGCCTATGGCCTTCCCGCTGAGCAATACGCCATACAGACCGGACAGCATCCGGCCAAGACCACTGCCGAGAATATCGCCCGCTACCGCCGTCAGCTCGACAATATCGGTTTCAGCTTCGACTGGGACCGCGAGGTGCGCACGTGTGACCCACATTATTATCATTGGACACAATGGGCCTTTGAGAAGATGTTCAACTCCTTCTACTGCACCAAGTGCCAGAGTGCCGAGCCCATCGAGAAACTCGTCAGTCACTTCGAGGAGTGTGGCACTGAAGGCATTCACGCCGCACAGGGCGAGGAACTCTCGTTTACTGCCGAGCAGTGGAAAGCCATGAGCGAAGATGAGCAGCAGAAAGTACTGATGAACTATCGCATTGCCTATCTCGGCGAGACGATGGTGAACTGGTGTCCGCAGCTTGGCACAGTATTGGCCAACGATGAGGTGGTGAACGGCGTGAGCGTGCGCGGTGGCTATCCAGTGGTGCAGAAGAGTATGCGCCAATGGTGCCTGCGCGTATCGGCCTATGCCCAGCGACTGCTCGACGGATTGGATACCATCGACTGGAGCGAAAGCATTAAGGAAACGCAGCGCAACTGGATTGGGCGCTCAGAGGGAACAGAGATGAGCTTCAAGACCGTCACCCCACAGAAAGACGGTAGCGAGCGTGAGGGCGAATTTATTATTTTCACTACTCGTGCCGACACCATCTTCGGGGTAACGTTTATGGTGCTGGCTCCCGAGAGCGAACTCGTGGCCCAGCTCACTACAGATGATCAGAAGGCCGCCGTCGACGAATATCTCGTCTATGTGAGCAAACGCACAGAGCTGGAGCGCATGTCCGACCGCAAAGTCACCGGCGTCTTCTCCGGCTCCTACGGTGTAAACCCCTTCACGGGCGACCGCATACCTATCTGGATTTCAGAATATGTGCTTGCCGGCTATGGCACAGGGGCCATCATGGCCGTGCCGGCCCACGACAGCCGCGACTATGCCTTTGCCCGCCATTTCAACCTTCCCATCATCCCGCTCATTGAGGGAGCCGACGTGAGTGAGGAGAGCTTTGATGCCAAGGAAGGCACGGTGATGAACTCGCCGCGCGAGGGCGTGAAGTCGTTTAAGGGCTTCTCGCTCAACGGACTCTCGGTAAAGGAAGCCATTCAGAAGACCAAAGAGTTTGTTACGGCTGAGCACTTGGGCCGCGTGAAGGTGAATTATCGCCTGCGCGACGCTATCTTCAGTCGCCAGCGCTATTGGGGCGAACCCTTCCCCGTTTATTATAAGGGCGATATTCCCTGTATGATTCCCGAAGAATGCCTGCCCCTGCAGTTGCCCGATATCGACAAGTATGAGCCTACCGAGACCGGAGAGCCACCATTGGGACGCGCTAAGAAGTGGGCTTGGGACACCGTAAAGAACGAGGTGGTGGACAAGAGCCTAATCGACAATAAGACGGTTTTCCCCATTGAGCTCTGCACTATGCCGGGCTTCGCTGGATCGTCGGCCTACTATCTGCGCTATATGGATCCCCACAACGATGAGGCTCTTGTGTCAAAGGAAGCCGATGAATACTGGCGCCATGTGGATCTCTACGTGGGCGGCACGGAGCATGCCACCGGCCATCTCATCTACAGCCGCTTTTGGAACAAGTTTCTCTTCGACTACGGCTACAGCTGTGAGCAGGAACCCTTCCAGCGTCTTATCAATCAAGGTATGATTCAGGGCCGCAGCAACTTTGTGTATCGTGTCAACAGCGACGACCACTCGAAGGCACCCGTATTCGTGAGTCTTGGACTGAAGGACAAATATGAGACCACACCTATTCATGTGGATGTGAACATTGTTCATGGTGATGTGCTCGATCTCGATGCTTTCCGCCAGTGGCGTCCCGAATACAACCATGCGGAGTTTATTCTTGAGGACGGCAAATATGTGTGTGGCTGGGCCATTGAGAAGATGTCGAAGTCGATGTTTAATGTGGTCAATCCTGACATGATCGTGGAGAAATATGGCGCCGACACACTGCGTCTCTACGAGATGTTCTTAGGTCCTGTTGAGGCCAGCAAGCCATGGGACACCAACGGCATCGACGGTTGCCACCGCTTCCTGAAGAAACTTTGGGCACTGTTCTATGCCACCAGCCGCGGCCAGGAGCAGGGCGGCAACGACTGGCTTGTGACTGACGAGCCTGCCTCCAAGGATTCGCTGAAGAGTATCCATAAGCTCATCAAGAAGGTTACGGGCGACATTGAGCAGTTCTCTTACAACACCGCCATCTCTGCTTTCATGATTTGTGTTGGCGAATTGGCTCAGCAGAAGTGCCATTCGCACGAAGTGCTGGAGAAGCTCGTTGTGCTGCTCGCTCCCTTCGCCCCCCATATTTGCGAGGAACTGTGGCAAGCCCTTGGATGCTCAGGCAGCGTTTGCGATGCAGAGTGGCCCGTTTGGGACGAGGCTTATCTTGTGGAGAACGAGATCCAACTCACTGTAAGCTTCAACGGCAAGGCCCGCTATCAGAAAACTTTCCCTGCTGATGCTTCGAAAGAGGATATCGAGAAGGCCACAATCGCCGATGAGCGCAGCCATAAATATCTTGACGGCAAGACCATCGTGAAGGTGATTGTCGTGCCGAAAAAAATCATCAATATCGTTTGTCGATAATGCTATCATTCCCATTCCGGCACTGCTATGCTGCCGGAATGGGATGAATATGACACATATATAGTTTTTTATAATAACTTGTCAACCTAAATTTCTCTTCTTTATGACATTCGACCGTCAATTATTCCTCAATGAGAGCAAGGATTACCTTTGGATTACCCTTGGTCTGATACAATATGCTTTCGGCTTCACGTTCTTCGTCTTGCCCTATGGTATTGTAACAGGCGGTGTCACGGGTTTCTCCGCGATCCTTTTCTATGCTCTCCAGATTCCTGTTCAGACCACCTATCTGATCGTCAACCTGGCGCTCTTGGTAGTTGGACTGAAGGTATTGGGCTTCCGTTTTCTGATGAAGACCATCTATGCCATCTTCATGCTTTACTTCCTGTTGTGGTTGGGCAGCATACTGATGCCCACCAATCCTGATGGGTCCTATGTGAGATTCCTCGGACAGCAGCAGGAGTTTATGGCGCTCATCGTGGGCTGCTGCATCACAGGCTCCTCATTGGCCATAGTGTTCTATCACAATGGCTCCACGGGTGGCACCGACATTATCGCCGCCTCTATCAACAAATACTACAACTTCTCATTGGGCCAGGTGCTCTCGCTCATCGATGTGTTTATCATCGCGAGCTGTCTTTTCTATCCGCAGTTCGGCGATATGCCCTCCCGCGTACACAAGACGGTATTCGGTCTCTGTGCCATGGGTATCGAGTGCTTCTCGCTCGACTTTGCCATGAATGCCAGCCGACAGAGCGTGCAGTTCCTTATCTTCTCCAAGAAGTATAAGGAGATAGCCTACGCCATCGCCACAAAGATGGAACATGGTGTGACCATTCTCGACGGCCACGGCTGGTACACCGGTCACGACGTGAAGGTGATCTGCCTGCTTGCCCGCAGACGCGAGAGCGTCAACATCTTCCGACTTATCAAGATGATTGATCCCAACGCCTTTGTCAGTCAGAGTGCTGTCGTCGGGGTCTACGGTGAGGGATTCGATGAGATGAAGGTGAAGGTGAAGGACAAGCATCTGAAGGAAAACGAGGAACTCACGCGACAAGCCGAAGAATTCTACGAGCAGGTGCAGGCGCGCAACCGGCTGGAACGGGAACAATTAGCATCGGCAGAGAATGAAGGCAACAAGACTCAGCAGACAACTTGAATAAAGAACAAGACAATGAAGAAAATAGTTTTCGCAACCAATAATGCCAACAAGCTAAGGGAGATACGCGAGATACTCGAGGGCACTCCGGTGCAGATTCTCTCGCTCAGCGACATTGGCTGTCATGAAGACATCCCCGAGGTGTTTGACACACTGGAAATGAACTCTCATGTCAAGGCAGCATACATCGCCGTGAAATATGGCTACGACTGCTTTGCCGACGACACAGGGCTCGAAGTGGACGCTTTGGGCGGAGAACCGGGGGTACACAGTGCCCGCTATGCCGAGGGCACGGATCACGACAGCCAGGCCAATATGCGTAAACTTCTGGCCAAATTAGGAAATAATAACAACCGCCGCGCACGATTCCGCACGGTGATCACGTTAGCTACATTGGGAGATCCATCTGCCGTGCGCATCGATGAGTATGTGGCGTTCACCGGAGTCTGCGAGGGCGACATCGCCATGCAGCCGCGGGGAGAGGGAGGCTTCGGCTACGACCCCGTGTTTGTGCCCCAGGGATATGCCGAGAGCTTCGCCGAGATGGGCGAGGAGATGAAGAACCGCATTTCCCATCGTGGCAAAGCCGTGAGCAAACTGGCCGCATGGCTGAAGTCCGGCTACATGGATTCCGACAAAGTTTGACTTAAATTATCACAAATGAAAAGGTTCGTTTTTGTTTTACTCGCTTTTTTCCTGCTTTCCCTTCCCGTGGCGTTTGCCGATGGATTGTGGAAAGCCTATATGGCATACGCTGAGCCTACTGAGATAGAACAGGCCAATGGCAACATCATTTATGTATTGGCTTCAAACGGACTTTACTCCTACAATCAGAGCGACCACAGCCTCACGACATACGACAAGACCAACCGTCTCTCGGACTGCACCATCAGCCATATTGCCTGGAACCAGCAGGCGCGGCGGCTCGTCATCGCCTATGACAATGGCAACATCGACCTGATGGACAACAGTGGCAACGTGACGAACCTGACAGACTTTGCCAATTCCTCCGCTTCCAGCACTGTAATCAACGACATCTACAGTGATGGTGCCTACGCATATCTCTCGACGGGAATCGGCGTGCTGAGGCTCAATGTGGCCAAAGCTGAGATCAGCGATACCTATTCGTTGGGATTCGAGGTGGACTATGTCTATATCGCAGACGGCTATATCTATGCTGCCAGCAAGACCAAAGGTATCTATCGCGCACTGCTCACAGACAACCTGCTCGACCGCAGTGTGTGGACACGCATCGGCAACTATACGGCTTCGACCAAAACCCTCGACCCGGAGCTCCTGGCGCTCGTCAAGACGCTCAACCCGGGCGGACCGAAATACAACCGTTTCTGGTCGATGCGCTTCAAGAACAACCGTCTCTATACCACAGCCGGCGGATGGGGACACTTGATCGACAGCCATAATCCGGGTGCCATACAGGTGCTCGACGGTGACGCTTGGGAGATCTATCAAGATTCGGGATTCACGGTGCAGACCGGAATTAAGTATATCGACGTCAACACTATCGATGTGGATCCCAGGGATGCCAGCCACGTGATGGCGGGTGCCAAGGCGGGACTCTATGAGTTCTACAACGGGCGTTTCCAGACACTCTACAACAGCAAGAACAGTCCGATAGAATCATTCAACGGTTCGTCGATGAACTATCAGATGATAACCGGCACCTGCTACGACCGCTCGGGCAATCTGTGGCTGTTTGAGAGTCAGGCCCCCAACCGGTCACTGATGGAGTATACGGCCGAAGGGAAATGGAAGAGCATAGACAAGCCGGAATTCATGACGCTCCGGGACAATAGCACAGGTAAAATGAAGAGTGCCGGCTCCATGGAAGGCCTTTTCTTTGACAGCCGCGACTTGCTGTGGATGTGCAACAACCACAGCGACCTGCCTGCACTCTATTGCTATCAGCCTTCGACAGATGCCGTGCGTTCCTACACGTCGTTCGTCAATGAGGACGGTCAGACCATGAGCGTCACGTTCGTGAAGTGCGTGGCCGAAGACCGGGAAGGCAATCTCTGGATAGCCACCAATGCCGGCCCGGTGCTACTTTCGGCCGACGACATCGCCAATGGCAACACTGTATTCACCCAGGTTAAGGTGCCCCGCAACGACGGTACCAATCTTGCCGATTATCTTTTGGCCGATGTTGATATCAGCTGTATTGCCATAGACCGAGCCAACCGCAAATGGTTTGGTACGATTGGCAATGGTGTATACTGTATCAGTTCGGACAACTATCAGCAAGTGCACCATTTCACGTCGTCCAATTCCAACCTGCTTTCCGACAATATACAGAGCATTGCCATCAACAGCAATACCGGAGAGGTATATATCGGCACCGACAAGGGCCTCTGCTCCTACATGAGTGATGCCAATACTGCTTCTGACGGGATGACGGAAGACAACGTCTGGGCTTATCCCAATCCCGTGAAACCAGAATATACCGGACCTGTTACCATCCGCGGGCTCGAAGACGGCGCATCGGTGAGGATTGTCACCTCAAGCGGTTACCTGGTCGACCAGGGCACGGCAAGTGGCGGGGAATACAAGTGGTATGCCCAAGACCGTGACAATCATCGTGTGGCGAGCGGAATCTATATGGTGCTTGTCGCTACGGCCGACGGCGATAAAGGAGTTGTTTGTAAGGTGGCTGTCGTAAACTGACAGCCGTCAGTCGTAAAATAAAAATCCCCACGACTCAACAGTCGTGGGGATTTTTTTACATGGGCAGAATTGATGTATAGGCTAAAACGTCTATTTTGTTTCGATTATGAACCAATTGCCTTTGATTCCATAATCGTATGCGGGGTGAAGGAATTGCTCCTCAGATTTAATAATTATCTGCAGAGAGCTCGAAATAGCTCTGCGGATGAGCGCAAACGGGGCAGATCTTGGGAGCGTTCTTGCCGATCACGAGGTGACCACAGTTGCGGCACTTCCAGATGCGATCGCCTTCGCGTGAGAAGACGAGACCTTTCTCGATGTTCTCCACGAGCTTGAGGTAGCGTTCCTCGTGACGCTTCTCGATGGCAGCCACACCACGCATCTTGGCAGCGATCTCCTTGAAGCCTTCCTCCTCGGCCTCGCGTGCCATACGGTCGTACATATCTGTCCACTCGTAGTTCTCGCCTGCTGCAGCGTCCTTCAGATTGGTAACCGTGTCGGGAATCTCACCACCGTGGAGATACTTGAACCACAGTTTGGCATGCTCCTTCTCGTTGCCGGCAGTCTCTTCGAAGAGGGCTGCGATCTGCTCGTAACCATCTTTCTTTGCCTTTGAAGCATAGTAGCTGTACTTGGTGAATGCCTGGCTCTCGCCTGCGAATGCGTCGCGCAAATTCTGTTCTGTTTTTGTTCCTTTCAGTTCTTTCATAATGAATTGGGATTAATTGTTCTTTCCTATACTGCAAAGTTAAGCAATATATTGGATATGAACAAAGCCATTTGTAATTATTACAATAAGATTTAAGAATATTTAGTACAGAGCGATTTTCAATAATTCACAATTCATCATTCATCATTCATCATTATGGCTCGTGCTTCCTTTACGATTATGCGTAGTGCATTGTTATCACTCCGCATGGCAATTATGAATTATGAATTGTGAATTTCCTGCCGGCCCCCATATGCTTCCCTGTCAGCCTCCATATGTCGCCCCGTCAGCTCCCATATGGGAACCCGTGGGGAGGCATATGAGGGCCGGCGTCAATAGACCATATTTACAAGGTGAAAAGGCCAATCTCACAGCGTCAATAGACTGTTCTCGCTATGAAGATAGCGCGTATTTGCTGTGAAAATGACCTGCTCTTGGTCTGTAAGTTGGCCTTGGAGAGGGTTGTTTGCAAGCGAATAAAGGATGTTTCTTTCTTGTCGTGTAGAAAGAAACCATCATATTTGATAGGGGGGATTTCAGTTCGCTTGATTGTATTCTACGGCATCCGCATCCGCTTTCAATCTGATGGAGACGGCTGCGTTGATCATGGTTGTCTGTGGTCGGGCCGTTTTTTACCCGTGGAGATCATAAGATTGCGTAGGTGCGTATAGTCTGTTTGGGTGTCCGGCAGCTCAGGCGGTTTCTTTCTCCTGCTGCTGGCGCATAAACTTCCTCATGTAGCGGGCCATGATCCAAGCTGTGACCAAGGAGGCGAGAAGGTCGGAAGCGGGCATGGAGAACCAAACGCCATTGAGCTGAAACAGATGGGGCAGCAGCCAAAGCATGGGCAGGAGGAAGATGAGCTGGCGGGAAAGTGAGAGGAAAATGCTCACTTTTACCTTGCCGATGCATTGGAAGAAGTTGGTGACGACCATCTGGTAGCCCACGATAGGAAACATGCAGCACATGATGCGCAGGGCGTTGGCGGAGAGGTTGATGAGCGTGGCGTCGGTGGTGAAGAGGCGCACACAAAGTCGGGGCATGAATATGGCCAGGCACCAACCGACAGTCATTACAGCCGTGGCACTCAGCATGGTGAGCTTGACTACGCGCATCAGCCGGTCGAACTTTTGGGCACCATAGTTGTAGCCGGCTATAGGCTGCATACCTTGATTCAGTCCTATCACAAACATGACGAAGATGAAAAGTATCTTGTTGGATATACCGTAAGCGCCGACCGACAGGTCGCCGCCGTAGTGCACCAGTTGGTTGTTGATGAAGATGACGATGATGCAGGAGCAGACGTTCATCGAGAAGGGCGAGATACCTATGCTGATGATGCTTTTTACGATTTGGGAGTGGAGTCTGTAGGTGCCGCGTCGGAAATGGATGAGCTCTCGCTTGTCGCTCAGCAGCCGGAGCTGATAGCAGAGGGCCAGCACCTGCGCGAGGATTGTAGCATAGGCCGCGCCGCTGATGCCCAGGCCGAGCCCCCAGGGATAGATGAATATGGGGTCGAGTATCGTGTTGACCACCACCGTGAAGATGGTGGCGTTCATTGCCTGGCGCGGTTTGGAGGCGGCGCGCAGCACAGCGTTGAGGCCGAGATAGGTGTGGGTGACGACATTGCCCGCGAGAATGATCACCATATATTGGCGGGCATAGGGCAGGGTGGCGTCGCTGGCACCGAAAAAGCGGAGTATAGGATCGAGCAGCAACAGGCAGACCACGGAAAGAACCACACCCATGTAGATGTTGAGCATCACGGTGTTGCCGAGGATGTTCTCTGCGGTGAGATAGTCTTTCTGTCCGAGTTTTACGGAGAGATAAGTGGAAGAGCCCACACCGATAGCAGCTCCGAAGGCTCCCGTGAGGTTCATGAAGGGGAAGGTGATGGCCAGACCGGATATGGCTATCGGCCCCACACCTTGCCCGATGAAGATGGAGTCGACCATGTTGTAGAGCGATGAGGCCAGCATGGCCACGATGGCGGGCAGGGCATATTTCCAGAGCAGATGGCCTATGGGCTTGGTGCCGAGGTCGAGAGTTGATTGAAGATGGTTCATTGGCTTGATGGGCTTGTAGGGGATATGGGGCTTATGTCGATGAGGGGAGCCATGGGGCGCGGAGGCCCCCCAAGGCTCGTCGGTCTTATTCTAAATCTAAGTGGTTGACGTTTACTTCGTCGCTGATGAAGATGCGGGCGCCCTCTTTGAAGCGTTGGGGATTTTCTGTGGTGTAGTAGTCCACATGGCCGCCCTTTGTGCAGCGGGCCTCCATCTCGGGATGGCGGCGCAGATAGTCTTTCAGACTCGAAGCTACATATTCTCCCTGCGGCACGATGCGCACCTCGGGGCTGACGTATTTTACGATTTTGGGCAGCAGGATAGGGTAGTGGGTGCAGCCGAGGATGAGCGTGTCGATGAGGGGATCTTTCTGCATGAGTTGGTCGAGGCGCTTCTTTACGAAGTAGTCGGCACCGGGCGAGTCGGCCTCATTGTATTCTATCAGCGGTACCCAGAAGGGACAGGCCTGGCCAGAGACCTTAATGTTGGGCCAGAGCTTGGCTATTTCCATGTCGTAGCTGTGACTGCGAATGGTGCCTTCCGTGGCCACGATGCCCACATGGTTGTTGCGGGTGATCTTTCCTATCACCTCCGCGGTGGGTCGGATGACGCCCAACACGCGGCGCTTGGGGTCGAGCTGAGGCAAGTCGTGCTGCTGTATGCTGCGCAGGGCCTTGGCTGAGGCCGTGTTGCAGCCGATGATTACGAGGTGGCAGCCCAGTTCGAAGAGCTTCACCACGGCCTGGCGCGTGAACTGATAGACCACGTCGAACGATCGCGGGCCGTAGGGAGCACGTGCGTTGTCGCCCAAGAAAATGTAGTCGTATTGAGGCAGCAGCTGGCGAATGCCGTGGAGAATGGTGAGTCCACCGTATCCGGAATCAAAGATGCCAATCGGTCCTGGAGTCTGTGGAAAATTCATGGGCAGAGTCTATTTAAGGATGCTTTGCATTTTGGCCGTGATGTCCTCGCCCGTTGCGTGGGATACAAAGGGCAGGGCATCGTTGTCGGTATTGAGGATAAAATCGTATCCGTTCTCATTGCCGAGAGTCTGGGCGGCATTGAGGATGCGCTGGCGCAATGGTGCCATGGCATCCTTCTCGGCCTGTTGCAGCAGGCGCTCGGCCTGTTGCTTGAAGTCTGTGGCTTTCTGCATGAGTTCCTCCAGCTCGGCCTGGCGCTTGTTGCGGATGCTGGGAGCGAAAGTGGCCTGTCCGTCGAGAAACTCTTCGTATTTTTGGTTGAATTCGTCTTCCGACCGCTTCTGCTCGGCATCATACTGCGAACGGAGTTTGTCGAGCTGCCGCATCGCGAGGGTGTAGTCGCTCATGGAGTGGAGCACCTCGCTGTAGCTGAAGTAGCCGAAGCTGATCTTGTGGACCACGGGAGCTGTTGATACATGCTCCTGGGCTGTGGCAGCGAGGGGCAGGAGCGTGAGCATGAAGATGTAGATGTATTTTTTCATTGTCCTAAAGAAAAAACCACAGACGTCGATAAAACGCCTGTGGTGTCTGCTTAGCGCTTAATGAGGCGCAATGTTATTTCAACTTAGCTATCTCAGCCTTCACCTCGGCAGTAACGTCGGTGCTGAGTGTTGTGCTGACGTAAGGAATACCGGCACCGATATCCATGATGTAGACATATTTGCCACGGTCGCCAACATTCTTGATGGCGTTCTGGAGTTTGGTCTGGATCGGGGCGAGCTTTTCCTGCTGAAGTTTCTGCATGGCGGCGGCGTCGTCCTGCTGGGCCTGCTGATACTTCTGATAGAGGGTCTGCAGTTCGGTCTCGGTTTCCTTCTTTTTAGCTTCAGGCATTGTGGATGCAGCCTTTTGGTACTCGTCGCTCTTGCGCTGCAGTTCGTCAGCCATTTGCTTGAGCTCGCTGTCGTAAATTTTGGCTTGCGACTCTACTTCGCCCTGGGCCTTGATGAATTCAGGCAGTGACTGAACTACTTCCTGGACATTGAGGTGTCCGAACTTCTGCTGAGCGAATGTTGCCAAAGGGGCAAACATCATCAACATCAAAACAAGTTTTTTCATTTTTCTTTGAGTGTTATTATTTTTATTGTGGTTTATTTACATACCATTTTTCTTTCAATTGATGCTGTAGCCTAATTTCTCCAGCACTTCATTGCTGATGTCTACTTTTGGCGAGGCGAACACAATGCCGGCGTTGGCCGCACGGTCGAGCACCATGCTGTAGCCGCGCAGTTCGGAGATTTCCTTCACTGCATTGTAGATCTCGTCCTGAATGGGCGACATCAGGCTCTCGCGCTTCTTGAAAAGCTCTCCTTCCGGACCGAAGTACTTTCGCTTGAGATCAGAGGCTTCTTTCTCTTTCTTCATGATTTCCTCCTGCTTGGCTTTCTTCTGCTCTTGCGAGAGGAAGACCACTTCGTTCTGGTAGTTCTTATACATGGTGGAAGCTTCCGTGTTGAGGGCCTCCACTTCTGCCTGCCATTTCTTCGACACCTGGTTGAGCTGCTCATTGGCGCGCTCGTAGGCGGGGATGTGGCCGAGAATATATTCCATGTCGACAAGTGCGTATTTCTGTGCAGACATCGACATTGACGCTATAAGCATCACAGCCATTAAGATGAATTTTCTCATAGATTTGTTTCTTTCCTCTTTCTTTAATATTAGACGTTCAAGCCTGGTGGAATGTTACGTCGCTGTGGATTAGAACTCCTGTCCAAGGATGAAGTGGAAGTGGCTTCCACCCTCGTTGGAGCCAAAGATCATCTTGTCGAAGCCGTAGCCCCAGTCGATACCCATCAGTCCCACCATAGGCAGCATGATTCTCACACCCAGACCGGCCGAGCGGCGCATGCTGAAGGGATTGAAGTCCTTGGTGTCGTGCCAGGCGTTACCACCTTCGAGGAATCCTAATGCGTAGATGGTGGTGTTGCCCAGCATCAGCGGGTAGCGGAGTTCCAGAGTCAGACGGTCGTAGGCATAGCCCTCATAGTAGTAGGGAGTGAGCGATCCGTTCTCATAACCACGCAATCCGATGGTTTCTTCTGCGTAGCCCGTTGAATAGCCCGACATGCCGTCACCACCCATATAGTAGGTCTCAAACGGACTCTTCTTATACTTGTTGTAGCTGCCCAACAATCCGAACTCTACGCGCGTCATCAGCACGAAACTCTTTTGTGCGCTGGAGAGAGCGGTAAACGTGCGGGCCTTGAACTTCCATTTGTGGTATTCCACCCAGCGGTACTTCTCCTGCTGCTCGGCAAGATAAGTTGACGAGTTGCGGTCGTTGGCCAAGTTCTTGTAGTCCTTGTTGTCCCATGCGCTCCAAGGCGGAGTGAGGGTGACACTGGCTTCAAACTCCGAGCCACGGCGGGGGAAGATCTGGTTGTCGGTTGACGTGCGGTTGAGCGAGAGGCTGAGGTTGATGTTGTTGGCGTTACCGTTGGTCATCAGGAAGTAGCGCCAGTTCTTCATCATGTAGCGTGTATAGGAGAGCGAGGCCGACAGCGTGAAGTAGTCGTCGGGCCAGCGCAGACGCTTGCCCCAGCCGATGGAGGCTCCTATCATCTTGATCCACGTGTCGGGGTCGTAGAAGTTTTCGTAATTATTATAATTATAGTTGCTCATTCCGCTGATGTAATTATAATAATTGTAGAGGTATCCGTTGCTGTAGTAGGTATCGGAGACGTCGCTCTGCTTGCTGAAGTAGAAGCCGAAGGTGAACTGGTTGGGCCGCTTTCCGCCAAACCAGTTGGTGGAGTAGCTGAAGTTGAGGCTGTTGTAGTAGCTGGCGTTGGTCTGGAAGCCGAGCTTCAGCACCTCTCCGTCGCCCACGGGCAGGATGCCGCGGTGCTCCTTGTTCTTGTTGAACAGGTTGCGGATGGAGAAGTTGTTGAGCGTGAGTCCCACCTTTCCGATGATACCGGTTTGTCCCCATCCGAGTGAGAGTTCGATCTGGTCGTTGCTCTTCTGCGTCAAGTTCCAGTTGACGTCAACCGTTCCGTTCTCATAGTCGGGTTCGATTTTGGGATCTACCTTTTCCGGATCGAAGTGTCCCATGGACGCAATCTCACGCATAGAGCGCATGATGGCCTCTTTAGAGAACAGGTCACCGGGCTTGGTGCGCAACTCGCGCCGCACGACGTTCTCGTATAGACGGTCGTTGCCGTTGATGCGCACGTGGCTCAGATGTGCCTGCGTGCCTTCGGTGATTTGCATTTCCAGGTCGATGGAGTCGCCTACAATGTTCACCTCAGTGGGCTGGATGCTTGAGAAGACGTAGCCGTTGTTGTAGTAGAGGTTGCCCACGGCGTCTTCGTCTTCCAGGAGCCGCTTGTTGAGCAGTTTCTGATTGTAGACGTCGCCTTTCTTCATGCCCAATACGGCCGACAGATAGTCGGAAGTGTAGACGGTGTTGCCCACCCACGTGATATTGCGCAGATAGTATCGCTGTCCTTCGTTCACCTTCACGTAGATATTGACATGTTTGGGATCATTGTCCCATACGCTGTCCTTCAGGATCTCGGCGTCGCGATAACCCAGTTCGTTGTATTTGTCAATCAGATTTTTCTTGTCTTTCTCCCAGCGTTCGGGAGTATATTTTTTCGACTTGAGGAAGGTGGAGAGCTTGCCGGCCTCGTGGGTTTTGGCAAAAGCGCCCTTGGTGAACAGTCCGCCCTTTATGCGCGAGTTCTTCAAGTGTTTGTTGCCATCGATGATGATGTGACGCACCTTCTTTTTCTCTTTTTTGTCGATGATGACGTCGAGGATCACCTGGTTTTTCTCAGCCACGTCGGGCCGCTGCTCAATGTCGATGACGGCATCCTTGAATCCTTTGTCGTCGAAATATTTCTTTGCCAGCAGCTTGGCGCGGTCGAGCATGTTGGGAGTGAGCTGGCTGCCGTTGAGCAGTCCGAGCTTGTTTTCCAAGTCGGTCTTTTCGCTCTTCTTCACCCCCATATAGTTGATTTTGGACACGCGTGGCCTCACTTTGAGCGAGATGTGCAGCCACACTTTGTCGCCCACGATACTGTCGGCGGATATTTTCACGCCGGAGAAGAGTCCGTGTCTCCAGTATCTCTTCACAGCATTGGTGATTTCTGTGCCTGGGAGCGAAATCTGCTGTCCCACGCTGAGTCCGGAAATGCCTGTAAGGGCATAGTCCTCATACCCCTCGACCCCACTGACGTTGAACCCGCCGATAATGACTCTTCTTGGAGTTCCGGCATAGGTGATGTCAGGGTGGACCAGGGCGTTTTGGGCCTGCATGGCCAGTGAGCAGGCCATGGCGATTGCAGCTGCTAAAACTTTCTTCTTGTTATAGTGCATATCAGATAGTTTCTTTTTCTATTTGAGCCTCGGTCTTTCCGAAGCGGCGTTGCCGGCTCTGATAGCTGATGATGGCCTTATGGAGCGCATCGGCGTCGAAGTCGGGCCAATAAGTGTCGCAGAAATACAGTTCGGTGTAGGCTGCCTGCCAGAGCAAGTAGTTGCTGAGTCTCACTTCTCCTCCGGTGCGTATGAGCAGGTCGGGGTCGGGCATGAAGGCGGTCTCCAAATTGCGGGCGAAGGCTTCCTCGGTGAAGAGCTTGTCGATGTCGGCGGTCTCGAAGTCGGGCTTCTGGCGCAGTGCGTCGGCAGCCGTGCGTCGCATAGCCTCGATGATTTCCCAGCGCGAGGAATAGCTCAGCGCCACCACCATGGTCATGCTGCTGTTGTTGGCGGTATGGGCTTCTGTTTCGACCAGTTTCTGCTGCACGTTCTCAGGCAGTCGCTTTCTGTCGCCGATGACCCTGAAGCGCACGTTGTTCTTCATGAAGATCTCGTCCTCCAGTGCTGTGAGCACCAGTCCCATGAGGGCGTTGATTTCTGTGGCTGGGCGGTTCCAGTTTTCAGTGGAGAAGGTGTAGAGCGTGAGATACTTCACGCCTAAGCGCGTACACTCCTTGGTGATGCGTTTTACGGCCTCCACGCCTTCCTGATGGCCGAAGCTCCGGTCTTTGCCGCGCTCCGTTGCCCAGCGCCCGTTGCCGTCCATGATGATGGCAATATGGCGGGGTATGCGGGTCATGTCAAGTTCTGCCATAAATATTCTTGTATCTCTAATAGTTGTCTTTATTGCATGTGGCGCACTTTGCCGAGAAACTGTAGGTGAGGCTCACCATCAGGGCCGAGTAGTCGTCGGTGTTTTTGAAAGCGCCCGAGCTCTTCACGTAGGCGGGGTCTTTCACACCGTCGAGTTCATCGTTGAGCGAGAAGTGCATGGCCCAGCTCAGTCCGAGATTCATGCGGGGGCTGATCTTGTATTTCACGCCGATGCCCAAGGGGATGTTGGCCGTGAAGACATTTTTAGTGCCGCCGCTCACGCTTGTCGCTCCAATGCCGCCGAATACGTAGGGGGTCAGCCTTTTCGCACCGCGATAGTCGCGGCCTGTGCCGTAGGGCCAGAAGTTGTATTCGAAGGTCAGGCTCACGTCGACCAAGGTGTTACTGAACTCATACGCCGACTGCCGGTAGTCGGGATAATAGGTTTCGACATCTGCCGATGAGCCTTTCAGCTTGCCGTAGAATCCCGAGAGGTTCAGTCCGATGTAGGGATTGAAGAGTCTGCGCACTACGATACCTGCGGCACCCTGCAGATCTTTGGTCAGATTTCCGTTGAAGTCGCCCAAGTATCCTGTGGCTCCGGCTTCCACGCCCATCTCCATGCGGTATATGGGATCTTCCTGCGCACCGGCCTTGGTGGCAGTGAGCATCACGATCAGCATCGGGATAAGCAGTCGTCTCATCATGTCTTTTCCTTGTTTATGATGTGTAGGGAAGGCCAGGCCGTTCATGATTTGATCTTTTTGGGAAGGCGGGATCTCCCCTTATTCTGTGAAAGCCTTCTGATCTTCGGTCCACCCCAGGCGGTTGATGCGGCCGCGCCACACGATGCCTGTTGTGGCATCGGCTATCCAGAGATAGTTGTCCTTGTCGGCCGTAAGGGCGAAGTTGTCGAAGGCTGCGAAGCCACTGGGCAAAGCCATTGTCGTGTCTCTTTGCCATGTGATGCCGTTGTCGGCGGAGCGGTAGAAGCTTTTTGCGCTCCCGCTCGTGCTGTTGATCATCATGGTGCCCGTGCCGCCCAAGGCTACGAACATGCCGTCGTAGGCCACCACTTGCAGATTGTATTGAGCGGGGAGCGGGTAGGGGTTGGTGACGTCCCACTTGAAGAGCGACCAGCCTTGGGCTTCCGCTGTCGAAGGCTCTTCGATCTTGCCCCATACCACGGCCGTAGTGTCGCCAAGAGCATAGGTGCGGTTGCCGCAGAGCAGCAGCCTGTAGGAGTCCTCATTGGTCTTCAGCGGTCGGGCGCAAAGGCTGATATCGTTTGTGGGCAGCCAGTCGGTGCTTTCGTTGAGGCTTTCCTCGGTCCAGTCGACACCCTTGGTGCTCGATGCGATCATGCCGTTGGCGTCAAAGGCATAGAGTCTCGTCTTCGACGCGCCGAGAAGCCGCTTGATGTTTGTGCTGCCCGATGTCCAGTGCTCACCGTCGGCGGTACGCAGCAGCTTACCGTCGGAGAGTACGTAGAGCGTGTCGTTCAGCACGGCAGCGTTGGCATAGGCCATAGCGTCAAAGGGTTGTGACATCTTCGACCAGTTGGCCGCAGCGGGGCGCGGGGCGGTGAAGCCGCCTTTGTTGGTGAGCAGGAAGATGCGATCGGATGCGGCATAGATGCGCAGTCCGCTGGAGGCTGTCAGTCCGTCGGGCATCCCCACGTTGCTCCAGGCCAGCGTGTCGCCGTATTGCTTGTGGACATTCACCGATACGGTGTATTCGCGGTATTCACCATTGTGGTTGTAAACGCGTAAGATGCGTGGCTGGGTAAAGTCAATGCTGTCGGAGCTCGCCCAGTAGGAGAGCGAGTCGCTGTCGTTGTCTTTCAGTACAACGGAGGCCGAGTTCTTGACCGATACAGAGGCCACGGTCTTTGACACGTCCACGCCCACAGGCAGGGAGTCGGGATTGTAGATGATGCGTTTCTGCTGGTCGATGTAGAACTTGTAGCCACTGCAGTCGAGCGTAGTGTTGGCCACACTGTCTGCGTTGACACGCTTGTTGTATTTGAGCGTGCCGAGCGAGAAAGCTGTGATGGCGGTATCGTCGTAGTAGGTTACTTCGTCATCGTCTTTGCCTAAGCAGGAAGCCAACATTACCGAACATGCCAGCAGGCACCCTATGTATATGAAGCGGTTTCTCATTTATCAATTTACCTTTTAGGTGCAAAGTTAATCAGAATTTCGCAAAAGAAACGACTTTTTGATGTAATATTATTGATTTTGCGTTGTTTGGAGCGATATTTTAAGTTTGTTTAGTTGTAAATAACTAATTTGTGCATTCGGCGAAAATCATGTCCAGCGGTTGGTGCTGATGCCTGTCGCAGGGGAACTATGCTTACTGGATTCAACGGCGATGAAAAATGAAGGTCTAAAAAAATGCGGCGACGGTCGCATGAATCTGTGGCGTTCGCCACGATGGTGTGTCTGCTGGTATATGGCACAATAAAAGCGGGACTTCGTCTCACGACGGAGTCCCGCAGCAAACTTAAACAACCAATAAAAGAAATAGTTGCTTTCTTATATTGAATATTCCCTTCTGTTGAGGGAACAGGCGGATACTGATGGATTAGCGGATGAAGAGAAGCTCACGATACTTGGGCAACTCCCACAACTCATCGCTGACTACGAGTTCCAGCTTGTCGATGTGGTAGCGGATGACGTCCATCTTTGGTGCCACAGTGTCGTGGTAGGCAATGGCCTTCTCGCGTGTGTCCTCGATCTTGTTGGCCACCTTACGGGCGTTGACGAGTTCCTCAACGTTGGTCTCGATGGTCTGCGTGCGCTCGGCAATCTCCTCAATGAGTTTCTTGTTGCGCGCGGTGAGTTTTGTGGCGTCGTCCCTGCCGAAGATGGCATACATGTTCTGGACGTTCTTGGCCAGCTGGCTCTGATAGTGTGTGGCCACGGGGATGATATGGTTCATGCTGAGGTCGCCCATCACACGTGCCTCAATCTGGATCTTCTTGGTATAGGTCTCCCATTTCACCTCGTTGCGGGCCTTGAGTTCATGCTCGGTCATCACGTTTTGGCTCTCAAACATCTTGATGCTGTCCTTGTCGAGATAGCGGTCGAAGCAGAGCGGGCAGGAGGGCTCGCAGTCGAGTCCACGCTTTGCGGCCTCTTCCTTCCACTCCTCGCTGTAGCCGTTGCCGTCGAAGCGGATGGGCTTGCAGGTTTTGATGTCCTCGCGCAGCACGTCGATGATGGCCGAAGTCTGGTCCTCACCCTTTGCGATAAGCGCGTCGACACGTGTCTTGAAGTTGGAGAGAGCCTCGGCCACAGCGGTGTTGAGCACGATCATGGCCGATGCGCAGTTGGCCTCTGAGCCCACGGCACGGAATTCAAAGCGGTTGCCGGTGAAGGCGAAGGGGGATGTACGGTTGCGGTCGGTGTTGTCGATCATCAGTTCGGGAATCTGCGGGATGTCGAGTTTCATGCCCTGCTTGCCGTCGATCTTGAACAGGTCGCTCTTGTCGGCCTTCTCGATGTGGTCGAGCAGGTCGCTCACCTGCTTGCCGAGGAAGCTGGAGATGATGGCTGGAGGTGCCTCGTTGGCGCCCAGACGGTGTGCGTTGCCGGCACTCATGATGGAGGCCTTGAGCAGTCCGTTGTGCTTGTAGACCCCCATCAGCGTCTCAACGATGAACACCACGAAGCGCAGGTTGTCCTCTGGCGTCTTGCCGGGACCGTGGAGCAGGATGCCGGTGTCGGTAGATAGACTCCAGTTGTTGTGCTTGCCAGAGCCGTTGATGCCATCGAAGGGCTTCTCATGGAGCAGGGCGCGGAATCCGTGCTTTCGGGCCACTTTCTTCATCAGGCTCATCAGAAGCATGTTGTGGTCTACGGCCAGGTTGGTGTCTTCAAATATCGGGGCCAGCTCAAACTGGTTGGGTGCCACCTCGTTGTGGCGGGTCTTGCAGGGAATGCCCAATTCGAGAGCCTGGATCTCAAGGTCTTTCATGAAGGCCTGCACACGGTCGGGGATCGTGCCGAAATAATGGTCTTCCATCTGCTGGTTCTTTGCCGAGCTGTGGCCCATGAGTGTGCGGCCGGTGAGGGCAAGGTCGGGACGGGCCATGTAGAGACTCTCGTCGACGAGGAAGTATTCCTGCTCCCAGCCCAAGTTGCTGCGCACCTTCTTTACATCCTTATAGAAATAGTGGCAGACATCGGTTGCGGCCTCGTTGACGGCTCTCAGAGCGCGCAGCAGAGGAGCCTTGTAGTCGAGGGCCTCACCAGTGTAGGAGATGAACACGGTGGGGATGCAGAGCGTATCGTCCATGATGAACACGGGGCTTGTGGGGTCCCAGGCCGAATAGCCGCGTGCCTCGAAAGTGTTGCGGATACCCCCTGAAGGGAACGACGAGGCATCGGGCTCCTGCTGTACGAGCAGCTTTCCGGAGAATTCCTCGATCATTCCGCATTTGCCGTCGTGCTCAATAAAGGCATCATGCTTTTCGGCTGTGCCTTCCGTGAGGGGCTGGAACCAGTGGGTGTAGTGGGTGACACCATTCTCGTCGGCCCACTGCTTCATGCCTTTTGCCACAGCGTTGGCAATGCTGCGGTCCAGAGGGGCACCGTTGTCGATAACGTCGATGAGTTTCTCGTAGACATCTGCGGGAAGATACTTGTACATCTTAGTCCGATTGAACACTTTCTTTCCGAAGTACTCAGAGGGGCGCTCCAGCGGGGAGATCACCTCAACGGGCTTTCGGGAAGATGCCTTTTCGACGGCATCAAATCTTAATACTGCCATATTGTTATTATATCGTTTTGATAGTTATTGTTTCTTGATGAATAAAAAATAGGTATGCGGTCGTTATTTCATCCATTCGGCGATGCGCTTCATGGCTTCTTCCACGTCTTCCCGGTTGCCGAAGGCGGTGAATCGGATGTAGCCTTCACCGCTTGGGCCAAAGCCAACGCCCGGCGTGCAGACGATGCCGGCTCCGTAGAGCAACTGCTCAAAGAACTTCCAGCTTTCCATACCGTTGGGGGTCTTCACCCAAAGGTAGGGAGCGTTCTCTCCGCCATAGACGGTGAGTCCGAGCTTGGTCAGCGCATCGCGCATGATTCCGGCGTTGCCCATATAGTAGTCGATGGTCTTCCTGATTTGCTCCCGGCCTTCAGGAGTGTATATGGCCTCGGCTCCCCGCTGGCTGATGTAGCTGGTGCCGTTGAATTTCGTTGACTGCCGGCGCTCCCACAGATGGTTGAGCTCCACGGTCTTTCCGTCGAGCGTGAAGGCCTGCAGCTCTTTGGGTATCACCGTATATCCGCAACGCACGCCTGTGAATCCAGCGGTCTTTGAGTAGCTGCGGAATTCAATGGCGCACTTGCGTGCTCCTTTGATCTCATAAATGGAATGGGGAATGTTCTCGTCTCTTATATAGGCTTCGTAAGCAGAATCGTAGAAGATGACACTTTCGTTGCGGAGTGCGAAGTTGACCCACTTGCGCAGCTCCTCTTTCGGCAGCACAGTGCCCGTTGGGTTGTTGGGATAGCAGAGGTAGATCATGTCTACCCGGTGGTCGGGCAGCTGTGGTATGAAATTGTTTTCGGCTGTGCAGGGGAAATAAGTGACGCTGCTCCAGTGTCCGTTCTCAAACACGCCCGCGCGGCCAATCATAGCGTTTGAGTCGATGTAGACGGGATAGATGGGGTCGGTGACGCCGATGCTGTTGTCCCATCTCAGAATTTCCTGAATATTTCCGGTGTCGCTCTTGGCGCCGTCGTTGACGAAAATCTCGCTGATGTCGAGATGTATGCCCCGCGAGAGATAGTCGTTCTTCAGAATGGCCTCACGCAAGAAGTCGTAGCCATGCTCAGGACCGTAGCCGCGAAAAGTCTCCTTGTTCGACATCTCGTCGACGGCCTTGTGCATGGCCTCAATCACCGCAGGGCAAAGAGGCTGTGTGACATCGCCGATGCCAAGGCTGATGACGCGCTCTTTGGGATGAGACACCTTGAAAGCGTTCACCTTCTTGGCAATGTCGGAGAACAAGTAATTGTTCGACAACTTTAAAAAATGCTCATTAACTAATGCCATGTCGTTTGCTTGTTATTGGTTGTTGTATTTCTTTCAAGCTGATATTGGTCAAGGGAGCTCGATCTCGCCTTCAAAGGCAAAGGCTGCGGGGCCTGTCATATAGACGTGGTTGTCGTCGTGCCATTCGATGTGGAGCGTTCCGCCGTCCATGACGATGTCGCTCTTTCGTGGGCATCTCTTTGTACGGGCTGCGGCAACGGCTGTGGCACAGGCTCCTGTGCCGCAAGCCATTGTGATGCCAGAGCCCCGTTCCCAAACCCGTGTGCGGAGCACTCCGGGCTTCTGAAGCTGTGCAAACTCGATGTTGCAGCGCTGTGGGAACGCGTTATCCCTTTCCAATCTTGATCCTATACCTTTTATATCTAAGTGTTCGATGTCGGTGACGGGGCTGAGAAACATGACGAAATGGGGATTGCCCATAGAGACAAAAACGGCTTCCTCGCATCCGGCTTCCTTGAGCAGGGGTGCCATGTGACCGTCGCCGGCGCTCTGCTTGTCGAATTGCTCAGCCACGTCGAACCGTGGTTCCAGCATGTCCACCGTCACGCTCTCTACTTGGTTTGCGCCGTCTGTGTGCAGATCGAGCGTCTTTATGCCCGAGAGAGTCTGGAGTTTGATCATCTTTTTGTCGGTGAGCCCCTTGTCATAGAGGTATTTCCCGATGCAGCGGCTTGCGTTGCCGCACATCATTGCCTCAGAGCCGTCGGCATTAAAAATGCGCATGGTGAAGTCGGCGCTGCTTTCCGGGGCGGCCTTGTCGATGAGAACCAGTCCGTCGCTCCCGATGCCGAAATGATAACGGCTCCATGCAATGGCGGCTGCCGATGGATCGGGGATGGGGTAATGCAACGTGTCGACATATATATAATCGTTGCCGGCTCCGTGCATTTTCGTAAAATGAATGGTTCTGCGCATATGATTCTGCCTCCTGATTTCTCTATTCAATATAAGTGTTCTTGACAATCTGATTCTTTCTGAGTGCAAAATTACAACATTTTGTTTGATCTTCGTATGATTACACGACACTTTTTTCTAAAAAATCAGATAAAGTTTTAATGTGTAATTGTTTTTAGCAAAAATGTGTTCAGATTGTAATCAGTTTGGGGTTAAATGGTGACAACATGAAGATTGTTTAAAGTTTGTACAATCATTTTGATTTTAATTTGATGTAATTAATATCTATTTGATTAAATTTGCATCGTCAAACTTACGTTTTGCTAAGTTTAATCGATTTGCCATTAAAGAGAGAAAGTTATGAAGAAAATTGAAGCAATTATTCGAAAGACGAAATTCGAGGAGGTGAAAGAAGCTCTTTTGGCGGCGGGTATCGAATGGTTCTCCTATTATGATGTAAGGGGAGAGGGGAAAATGCGCCAGGCACGTATCTACCGTGGAGTGATGTACGACACGAGCAGCATCGAGCGTGTACTGCTCAATATCGTGGTGCGCGACAAGAACGTCGAGAAGACCATCAAGGCCGTTGAGGAAGCCGCACGCACGGGAGAGATTGGCGATGGCCGCATCTTCGTCATCCCGGTGGAGGACACGGTGCGCATCCGTACGGGAGAGCGTGGCGACATAGCCCTTTACAATGCAGAGAAGGAAGAATAGCCTTCGTCTTTCGAAGGGAGCGGACAATGATTGTGTGATATAAGGTAATTGGATTGTATTCTAAAATGAATGGAGAGGATAACTTATGACGAGCATACAGGATTTGAGTATTTCTGTCGACACCGTTTGGATGTTGCTTGCTGCCATGCTGGTGTTTTTCATGCAACCTGGCTTTGCGCTTTGTGAGGCAGGTTTCACGCGCAGTAAGAACACGGCCAACATTCTGTTCAAGAATTTCGTGGATTTCATGTTGGGATCGGTGCTGTTTTGGTTTGTGGGTTTTGGATTCATGTTTGGTTCCAACGGTCAGGGCTTCATCGGAATGCCCAATTTTGGCGACCTCGGCTTCTATCACAACGCCAACGGTCTTCCAACGGAAGGTTTTCTGATTTTCGAGACCGTATTCTGCGCCACCAGCGCCACCATCGTTTCCGGCGCAATGGCCGAGCGCACCAAGTTTTCCATGTATTGCGTCTATTCCTTTTTCATTAGCCTATTGATATACCCCGTCGAAGGTCACTGGACGTGGGGTGGGGGCTGGCTCAGCAACGCCGATCCGTCGAGCTTCATGATGCGCACCTTTGGCATCACTTTTCACGACTTTGCCGGTTCGGCCGTCGTCCATTCCGTTGGTGGCGTGCTGGCCCTGATAGGAGCCATCGTATTGGGTCCGCGGCTCGGCAAGTACCGCAAGGACGGCAAGAGCAATGCCATCCCGGGCCACAATCTGATGGCAGCCTCCTTAGGCGTCTTCATCCTGTGGTTCGGCTGGTTTGGTTTCAATCCCGGTTCACAGCTTGCCGCCAGTGGTGAGGCCAACCGCGTAGCCATTTCCCACGTGTTTCTCACCACCAACCTCTCGGCGGTAGCCGGTGGACTGGCTACGATGTTCGTCACCTGGATGAAGTATGGCAAGCCTTCGTTCTCGCTCACGCTCAACGGCATATTGGCCGGTCTGGTGGGCATCACGGCCAGCTGCGATCTCGTCTCGCCGGGCGGCGCGTTGGTTGTAGGTGCCATCTGTGGCACGGTGTTGCCTTTCTCCATTGAGTTTATCGACCAGAAGCTGCATATCGACGATCCCGTCGGCGCAAGCAGCGTGCATGGCGTGTGCGGCATCTTGGGCACTCTGCTCACAGGTCTGTTCTCGGTCAGCAGCGGAGCGTTCTATGGTCACGGCTTTGCCTTCCTTGGCGCACAGTTGGCCGGCATTTTAGTCATCGACCTTTGGGCGGCAGTTTGCGGATGGGCTTTGTTTGTAGCCATCAAGAAGACCGTCGGTCTGCGTGTCGACAAGCGTATCGAGGAGGAAGGTCTCGACATCTACGAGCATGGCGAGAGCTGCTACAACTGATCGCTCCGCAAGATTCCTTGACAACAACAGCTGTGACCATAGGGTCCCACGCTGATCAAGATATCATCTACTCCTGGGCAATCTACCCTCGAGGTGCTTCTCTTCGGCGGAAGAGGAGCATCTCATTTTCAATAACCTTTAAAAGAAAGAATGTTTTTATGTGTGGAATTGTAGGTATTTTCAATCTTCGCCAGCAGACGCCCGAATGGCGTCAGAAGGCCTTGCGTATGAGTCAGAAGGTCCGTCACCGTGGTCCCGACTGGAGTGGCATCTATGCCGGCGGGTCGGCCATCCTGGCCCATGAGCGGCTGTCGATCGTAGATCCGGAGTCGGGGCGCCAGCCTCTCTTCTCTCCCGACCGTAAGCAGGTATTGGCCGTAAACGGCGAGATATACAATCATCAGGACATCCGCAAGGAGTTTGCCGGGCGCTATCCCTATCAGACGGGTTCTGACTGTGAGGTCATCCTGTCGCTCTACCGTCAGTGGCGCGACGACGGTGCCGACGCCTCACGGCTGCCGCAGCTCATCGAACGCCTCAGCGGCATCTTTGCTTTTGCGCTCTACGATGCCGACCTCGATGCCTTCCTCATTGCCCGCGACCCCATTGGCGTCATACCTCTTTATATAGGCTACGACAAGGAGGGACATGTCTACGTGGCTTCCGAGCTCAAGGCTCTTGAGGGTCAGTGCGACAGCTACGAGGTTTTTCTTCCCGGCCATTACTATTGGAGCCGCAAGCCGGGCATGGCGCGCTATTACCACCGTCGGTGGGAGAGCTACGACTACGTGAAAGACCGCCCCGCACTGGTGAGCGACGTGAGGGAAGGACTTCGCGACGCGGTGCGCCGCCAGCTGATGAGCGATGTGCCCTATGGCGTATTGCTCTCCGGCGGCCTCGACTCAAGCGTCATCTCGGCCATTGCCCAAAGCTATTCGGCCCACCGCATCGAGGACGGAGGTGCCACACAGGCCTACTGGCCGCGTCTGCACTCTTTCGCCGTGGGACTGAAAGGCTCGCCCGACCTCGCCAAGGCCCGCCTGGTGGCCGACTATATCGGAACGGTGCATCATGAGATCCACTATACCATCGAGGAGGGAATCGACGCGCTGCGCGACGTCATCTACTTCATCGAGACCTACGACGTCACCACCGTACGGGCTTCCACGCCTATGTATCTCCTGGCCCGCGTCATCAAGTCGATGGGCATCAAGATGGTGCTTTCGGGCGAGGGGGCCGATGAGATTTTCGGAGGCTATCTTTATTTCCACAAGGCACCCGATGCGCGTGCCTTCCACGAGGAGACCGTGCGCAAGCTCTCGCGTCTCTATCAGTACGACTGCCTGCGTGCCAACAAGAGTCTTGCGGCATGGGGCGTGGAGGGTCGTGTCCCGTTTCTCGACAAGGAGTTCCTCGACATTGCGATGAGCCTCAATCCCAAAGCCAAGATGTGTCCCGGCGATGTCATCGAGAAGAAAATCGTGCGCGAGGCCTTCGCCGACATGCTGCCCGAGGAAGTGGCTTGGCGGCAGAAAGAGCAGTTTTCCGATGGCGTGGGCTACAACTGGATCGACACGCTGCGCGATTACACCGCCAGCCAGGTGAGCGACGAGGAGATGGCCCACGCCGCCGAGCGCTTCCCTATCAACCCGCCGCGCAATAAGGAGGAATACTTCTATCGCAGCATCTTTGCCAGTCATTTCCCCAGCGACAGCGCAGCCCGCACGGTGCCCAGCGTGCCGAGCGTAGCCTGTTCGTCGGCTGAGGCCTTGGCATGGGATGCTTCGTTCAAGAATATGAACGAGCCGAGCGGACGGGCCGTGAGCGATGTGCACAACCACTCTTACAAAGCTAAGTAAGGGGGCGCCATGTGGGGCATCTCCATGGGTCTTCCTGACTTATAAACACAGGGCTGGATTCTCAGCAGGGAGTTCGGCCCTTCTTTTGTTTTTCAAGCGGAGAATCCTCCGGCATTGGTTGCCGGTATACCGAAATCGGCCTACTCGTCCCTGCCGGCTATTGGGAGCCCGCCGTCTTGCATATGCCGCCCCACAGGTTCCCATTTGGGAGCCCGCCGGCTCCCAAATGCGGCCCCGCGGATATTTTCCGTGGATGGTGGAATCTGAAATTGAGGTTTTGTTTCCTCAAGAGGAATGAGAACGGGCATAGACGTTTACTACCTTAAGATAGTAGGAAAATCATGGTCAGGCTTTTGCTCCTGTCACACCCCATAGGTGTCAAGCCTGCCCATGAAGAAAATCGCTACCGCGTAAAATTGCGCAGAGCGCATAAAATATTCAGCACTCCCTAAATCTGCTCACAATTATTTTAGAAAGCCCTGATGATATCGTCGTGGTAATAATAA
>ONYL01000035.1 GCA_900322035.1 uncultured Prevotella sp. | reverse complement strand
AAAGTGATGAATGCTGGAAAGAATGAGCAAAGCAAGTATACAGTGCAGGTTGTCGACGACAAGGGTGGCATTTGGGGTACCAAGACTATAGATGAGTCACTTGCCTCTCAAGCCACAAAGGACGTGGAGATAGAAATCACACCTGCAGGCATGGGCAAAAACAATGTCTATGGAAAGGTTGTGCTCGATGGAGACGAGAGAACTGAAAATGACACAACGTCAGCTACTCAGGTTGAAGTTAAATTGAAGGGCCTGGATTGGAACATAGAGTGCAATGGTGATGGTGCAAGTCAGTCCACTACAGAACCTATTTCCTTCCTGAATCCGTATTCAACCATGCAAACTACGTATCTTAACACAGAGTTGGGCGATAAGGACGGAAGTGTCAAGGGTATTGCTTTTGAATATACGCCTAATGATATCAGCGCTGATACAGAGGACTTCAATGTCAAGGTTTATATGGGACAAACCACAAACGACGACAGCTATAGCGACGCTTCTCAATGGGTGAACAACAGCGAACTGACTCTTGTGTATGATGGCAATCAGCACATCTCTTCCGGTACAGATTCAAAGATGCTGAAGCTGGAGCTTGACCAACCTTTTGATTACGATCACACTAAGAATCTCATCGTTCAGGTTTGGAAAGATGGTACAACTTCAGAAATGTTCCCGGCACTCTTTAATATCTACAAGACTGCCAACTGGGAAACTCATATGCTCCGTTATTCAGGCAAATATGTATTTGACTTCTCTGCCACCTCATTTGCTATGGCTGGTAAACCCGTTGCTTTCTTTGCAATTGATTTTGCCACAGGCCTCAAGACGGTTATTGCTGGTGATGGATTCTTTGTAGACTCTGCAAATGGTTTCATTTCATTAAATGGTACGGCAAGAAGCATTGAAGTCTTTGACATGCAAGGACGTTTGGTTTCTCACAGTGTCAATACTGCCCGTGTTGAGATCAACGGCATCAGTCGCGGTATGTACATCGTTCGTGTCACGGATATGAATGGAAATGTAATTTCAAAGAAAATTCTCTTAGGCAAATGAAACATCAAGCTATAATAAAATTAGCACTCTGCACAGCATCGGCTCTCCTTTTAGGAGGGTCGATTGCTCGCGCTCAAGACCAAACAGTCAGACTTGGCTATTGCAATGGCGACAAGATTGGCACCGCCCTGCGTCCACAAGGCGAGGAGGGCGCCAGCAACGAGCTGAGTGCCGCCATCAAGATTCCGAAAGAGACTTTGGCAAAATACGTGGGCGACACCATCTATCAGATCAGCTACGCCAACGACACCAAGGTGGGGGCTTTCATGACCGTTTTCATCAAGACCGACTTGGAGAGCAGGTCGGGCGGCATCGTGCAGACGATGACCGACCACAAGGCCGGATGGAACAACGTCACCCTGAAGACTCCCTATCCTATCAAGGCCGACAAGGACATCTACATCGGCTACACCGCCTATCCCAACGCCAGCGAAATCAACGACGCTGAAATCCTCAGCACCGAATACTATCATGGCGGCACACCGGGCATGAACTGGTACGGACTGAATGGACAGTGGTGGGTGCTGAAAACGGAGATGGTGGACTACGACTTCTGCATCCGCGCCTACGCTCGCGGAAAGAACATGCCCACCAACGACATTGGCATCGACCGGGTGACAAACTACGACATGGTGAGGCAGAACAAGGAGACATCCTTGAATCTGCAAATCTCCAACTATGGCGTCGACATTGTCAACTCCTTTGTTGTGGAGGTACAGAAGAACGGAGAGACCTTCGCCTCGAAGACCGTCAACAACGTGGGACTCAATCCCAACGAGATGACCAGGGTGGAGATTCCCGATATGGTATTCCCGCAGGAGGGCAATAACTATTTCGACGTGCATGTATCCCAAGTGAACGGAGCAGACGACAGCGACCCGACCGACAATACCAAGGGTTCCTACGTCTATTGCGTGCCGCAGGATGCCACCACCTATCCCCGCACTGTACTCATGGAGGAGTTCACCTCCACGGTCAACGGAGAGTCGCTCGTGGCCGACAGTGTCTACGACCTCGCTGTTGCCAAGCGCAGCGATGTGGTATGGCTGAAGCATCATCAGAAGAACGATGAGTTCCAACTCGCTTCTGAGGCTCCCTACGACTGGTTCTTCGAGAACTACAACAGCTTCACGCCAGCCCTCATGCTCGACCGCAACATCTTTGAGATTTCTGAATGGCGCGGTCCGGCCTACTTCGTGAAGTACAACGAGCAGCTCGACGTCATGCTCGAATCCTCTGCCCAGATGCCCAGCTTCGCCAAGGTGGACGTGGGCGCGACGGTGGACAACGACGGCAAGAACGTGAATGCCACCGTTGACATCGAGTCGCAGGTGCGCGAGATGCCCCGCCAGACATCCCTGCGCCTCACGGTTGTGGCCGTGGAGGACAGCGTTGCCCTCAAGGACGGCTCTGGAAAGGAGAACGGCATCATACGCAAGTATCTCACCGACATTTGGGGAGACGAGACCGACATCACCAACAAGGCGGCACAGAAGAGCTATTCCTTCACCGTAGACCCGAAATGGAACATCGAGCACATGAGGATTGTGGCTTTCCTCAACAACTACGACACCACCAATCCGCTCAACTGCCCCGTGTTCAACACAGGCGAGAAACGCCTCGCCGGCCTCACAGCCATCCACAACATTGCCGACCAGCAGGTAGAGAAATCCTCGCTGAAACTCGAAGGCAACCACCTCATTGCTGGCGGAGGCTATCAGGTTGCCGGTGTCTACGACATGGCCGGCCGACAAGTGTCTGAGAACAACCTTGGAAAGGGCATCTACTTGGTGAAGCTCTCCAACGGCAAAGACACCCAGACCGTGAAGTTCAACATCAGATAACCCTCTGACCATCAAATCAAATAAAATTAATGAAAATGGAAAAGAACAGAATGAAACGCCTGCTCGCCACTGTGGTACTGCTCTCGGGACTGTCGCTCACGACAGCCTGGGCGCAACAGACCATGCTGGTCTACTCCATCGATGGGAGTGAGCTTGGAAAGTACAGTCTGACAGGCTCCACGAGGATCACCTTTGGAGAAGACAAGATGACTGTCAAGGAGACCGACCAGAAGTCTGCCTCCTTCAGTCTTGGCCAAGTGCGCAGCATCAAGTTTGAAGACCCCACCTCCATTCAGGGAGTCACCACCAACAACACTCGGCCCACAGTCAGGCTGAAAGGCGACCTCCTCTTCGTGGAGGGCCTCGCCAGCGAGGCTGTCGATGCCCGCATCGTTGGACTGAATGGAACCATGGTGATGCGGCTCGACCACTTCAATGGCCAGCCCATCCATGTTGGCTCACTGCCACGTGGCATCTACATTCTCAGAATCAAGAACTACTCTTTTAAATTCGTAAAATAAGTAAGCTATGAAAAAAATAATTGCAACATTAGCACTTTGTACTTCCATTGCTGGCCTTCAAGCACAAACGATCAACCGCATGGTGATTGTGCCACAGGCAGGTTATCCACAA
Organism: uncultured Prevotella sp.; assembly: GCA_900322035.1. Taxonomy (GTDB): domain Bacteria; phylum Bacteroidota; class Bacteroidia; order Bacteroidales; family Bacteroidaceae; genus Prevotella. The sequence goes on along the minus strand of ONYL01000035.1, from coordinate 25,654 downwards.
GGGTACGCCATCAACAATGTGGACAGTGTTTTCTTCACAACCGTAGGCCGTGCGGCTGCAGATGTTACCTTGAACAAGAGCAGTTTCTCTGCTACAGGCGACACCCTTTGGCTGGCAATTACCCCTACAGCGGATTGCGCCAAATATCGCATAACCACGGTGACCAAGGCTCGCGCAGACGTGTTGACCTCACCTGCATCGCTCGAATCCTATCTGGACAATGTGAATGCTCCTGACTATTACCAAGCCTTTACAAATGCTCAAATGACTGGTTTTGAGACACCTTTTGCGGCTGGTGCAGATTACTCCATCCTCACTTTGGGATACGACAAGTATAATACTCCGAGTGAGATCTCACGTGTGGACTTCACGACTCCTTCCACACCTTATCTTGGCAATCCAAGTGTAAGTTGGGTCGCAACAGACTCTACGACAACAACCATCACTATGACGTTCACTCCCAACAGTGATTGTGCAAGCTATACCTTCTGTCTCTTCGAAGAAGGAACTGCTGAACAGCAATTCGAGCAGTGGGCTCCGATGTTTGGCTTCGCTAATCTCAGTGATATGATCAAGCAGTTTGGCTATAACGTCTATACTTCTACTTACACCAACACGTGGACCGGTTTAGCTCCTGGCAAGAGATACGATATCTACATTCTGCCTATGGACGCTAATGATGTGTATGCTCCTCTTATCCTCGCCAAGGCCTCAACAAAGAAGCAAGGTGGTGAAGGAATTGCTACAGTGGACATTACCATTGGCGATTTCAAATCTTCTGATGGAAGTTACTATCAGGAGGTAACCTATACCCCCAATGATCAAGCATCTCTCCACCGTGACATGATCATCGCTGCAGACGCTTACAACACTGCTGAGTGGGGTGAGGCTGGTGTATTGGCATATCTTAAGGGTGACAACCCCTACGATCCTTACTGGAATCAGTATGGAGTTGACAATGCCACTTGGAATGCAGATCCAAGCACAAACTATATTGCCTTCTCAATTGCCAAGAATATTAATGACGAGTGGGGCCCCTTGGCCATGAAAGAGTTTACCACTCCTGCCACTCCTTCTGCTGTCGCCCATAAGGCTCCCGCTTTGGGTAACCGCAAGCCCACGACCGAAGTCAATGTATTTGGTAAAGCTCCTCGGTTCAACGCACGCAAAATGGGGCATGGCATCATACTCGAACAGAAATAACCAATTCTATCGTTTCCGTCCCCGTTTTGTATAATGGCGGGGACGGACCAATAACAATCAAATATTATCTTATGAAAAGAAAAAACTTTCTTGCAACTCTTTTGCTGGTAGCATCGGCTGTCTCTCTACACGGACAGTTGCCAGGAGAGACTGTAAAAGGTAAGGCTTTGCCCTACAACACTTCAAAGACTGACATTGTCAATCTGAAAGCACCAGCTTTTCCTCCGATTCCTTCTCAGACGTTTCGTGTGGGCTCATCCACTCCTACACTGCTTTTTGACCAGGCTGATGGTGAGGCAAAGGTTTGGGGCTTCTTGGGTTATGACATGCGATTGCGTACTAACGCCGTAGTGAACTTCACTACAGACAACCCCAATAGTTACGCTATGGTCAACGACTACCGTCAGGAATTAGGTGTTTCAAAGTACATCACAGCTGCAACCTTTGTAAAAGATCAGCTTTATGGTTATGCATGTACCTATTATGGTCCTGGAGCGCTGATTCCCTATGGAGTTGTGAAAATTAATCCTGAGACAGGTGAGTACACACTTGTAAAAAAGGTAGATATCATTACAGGCCTGCTCCTCAACGATATGACCTACGATCCCGTGACTGAAACCATCTATGGTATCCAGTTCAATGAGGATACTCAAAATCCTACAAATAGCTTTTCCAATATCTACACTATCGATCCAGAGACAGGTATTGTTGATAGCGTGGCACGAGTGGATTATCTGCTCTACACGATAGCAGCTGATGTTACGGGTGACCTCTACGGTGTTGCACGTGATATGACACTAAGTTCCAACTCTGCTCAAAATTCGTTTCTTGTGAAGATTCCTGCTGCTGACATCGAATCCGGCGATTATCCAGCTTCACGTGTTGGAGATCAAAAGTTAGGCTACAATGTCTATTATCAGCAGAGCATGGAGTTTGACCGCACTACACATCGTCTTTGGTGGTTTGCCCAGGGACAAGTCGGAAACCCTGCATTAGTGGAAATTGACTATCACTCAGGACAGGTCAACAAGTCTGCTGTCAGAGAAATGGCTTCATCTCAAGTTCAGATTGTAGCCTTGGGAATTCCTTACCAGCAGGTGGATGCTGCTGCACCTTCATACCCCACAGGGCTGAAGGGTGAAGCCGGTGCTGAAGGTGCAAGCTCAGCAACGCTTACATGGACAAATCCCACAAAGGACTATATGGGAAACAGCCTGGATGGTCTTGATGGGATCAATATCTATCGTGACGGCGAAAAGATTGCGACCTTGGAAAGTTCTGCCACATCATACTCCGACAATTCAATTCCTGCTGCCGGTTATTACACTTATCGTGTGGAACCATTCAACAGTCATGGTAATGGCGTGTACAAAGAGGTTCGTTTCTTCATAGGCAAAGATAGACCGGGCAAGGTGCGCAATCTCCTGGCTACGGCTGATGGTACTTCGGCTCATATTTCCTGGAATTCTCCAGAAAACGGAAAAAACGGTGGATGGTATGACAAATCATCTCTCACCTATAAGGTTGTGCGCATGCCCGACAACGTTGTTGTTTCTGAGTCTGCCGACAGCACAATAACAGATCAGGTCGACAAATACGCCGGCTACACTTATCAGATCACAACCGTTAATCACGAAGGTGAGGGCGAAACTGTAAGCTCTGCTGCTCTGCAGTTTGGTCCTAATGTGGCAATTCCCTATACTGACTCGCTCAACACCCAGTCTGGATTTGACGAGTGGACGGTGCTTGACGCCAATCATGATGGTACCACTTGGTATTTTGACGAAGGCAATAAGCAGACCAACTATTTCTATTCGCTCAATGCTGCTAACGATTATCTTATTTCGCCGCCTTTGCTTCTCGATGGCAGCAAGCAATATAAGGCCAGCTATACCTATTGGTCGTCCAACTGGGTGAGAGACGATGCCAACCACACCCCAATCATGGAAAAGATGCGCCTCTATTATGGTGAGGAGCCTACTGTCGCAGGTCTGTCCAACAAGATTGCAGACTTGGGAGAGTTCCATACCTCCAGTGGTAACTATCTCTATGGCAGCACCGTATTCGCTCCATCTTACGATCAGGGCGCCCGCAAGGGATATGTAGCCTTCCAGGCTTGCTCAGATGCTGATTGTGGCATCATTTATCTTAAGGATGTCGTCATCCGTGAGTACAGCTCTACTGATGTCAGCAACAAGGATTTAAATGGCAGTGCTACTGCCAATGTTGGTTATGCTTACTCCTTTGGTGTTGACGTTTGCAATGAGGGTAGTGCTCCTGTTAGCGGATTCACATTGCAGATTCTCAACAAGGAAACTGGCGAAGTGGTTGCCAGCCGTTTGGTAGATGAAACCGTAGGCATTGGCGAAACAAAGAACTTGTCTGTAGAGTGGACTCCTACCACACAGGGCACGTTCCAGTTTACTTCACGCATTGTCTTTGACCAAGATACTTATCCTGCCGACAATATTGGCCAAAAGTCTTTATATGTAACCGTAAGTGGTTCAGAAGCCAAGACGTGGCTTACAGTGAATGAGGAAACGGCTGGTTTGGGCGGATGGTTTATCCCCTTCAATCTCAGTACGCCTTTCACTCAGGTCCAGGTTATCTACTTGGAAAAGGAAATGCAACTGAAGAATATCAACTTGACAGGTGTTCAGTTCATCTACGACTCACCCGCCACAATGCCTACAACAACTGCTACGGCAACCATATCTCTTGCTCCAACGACAGAGTCCAACTTCCAGAGTTATCCTGATGATAACTGGAATGTGCATTTCATAGATGCTGATTTCACAACTGCGTATGAGGGTGATTTCACTATCCAAAGTGGTGTTACCAGCAGTCCGCTCATTATTGAGTTTGATCAACCTTACCTCTATACTGGTGGCAATCTCATTGTTCAATACAACACCGAAGTGGAGACACAGAACCTGCTCAAAGCCGACGACGCCACGATGCCCTGGTACCATTACTGCGACAACTTCAACGACGGCGATCCGCTGCGCTACCGCACAGCCATTTTCCGCGGTATGACCCCAGACATCGATGTCAACCGTATCGGTTGGAACTACTGGACGCCTTACACAATGTTCTCTTATACTACATCAGACGGTATTCACGGAGTGATCAACCCTGTCAAGGGAGGAATCGACATTCGTCAGCAAGGCAACGTACTCGTTTCAAACATGCAGTTGGAAGAGGCAGAGTTGTTCTCTGTTAATGGAACTTCCCTTCTCAAGGCAGCCAACACCTCCGCCATCAATCTGGGCGGTGTTCACGGCCCATGCCTGCTTCGATTCACTGTAAATGGCCAGACTTCAACGGTAAAGATTGTGATTAAATAATAATTGCCGGACGTCAGCACAATTGTAAACAACGCCAGGATGAAGATAACGTTATTTTCACCCTGGCGTTTTTAGTCTCTGTGAATTATATGTGGAATTTATTGCTGACATTGAAATATGCCTTGGGAGCCTGTATGTTCTCTATTCAAGAAGGGACTGGCAGGAAATAAGCAAGGAAGTTATATTTTTTATTGATTATCGTTGGCGGTTCCAAAAAATGTACTTAAATTTGCAAACAATCAAAATAGATCACAAATGAAGATAATGGTATCTACATTTTGGCGGTGGCGTAAATTCAGATTGGAAAAGTTGTGAGCAGCAAAACCCTATGTATTTATCAGAAGAAACATATCTTGGCTTGCCGTACTTACGACAGGCCTTGTTTATCTATCTTGATATACCCTGTTAAAGATCAGAACAATGGATACAAAAGAGTCAATTGCCCAAGCATGTAGAAGTTAGTTGTGAGATATCGCGAGAGACTTTGGTGGCTGTCCGTCAGGAGTGGGCAGTTGAAGAACTGGGCCTCCAAACAGTTAAACCAAAGGAGACTGATCTGAGAATGAAAAGAGAGTTTGGCAATGATAGAAAGAACAGCTAAAAAAGAAAAATATGAAAAATAAAATCGACAGACTGAGAATCAAGGTGTGTGGAATGCGGGATAAAGACAACATCAAAGCCGTATCAGCATTGGACATTGACATGATAGGCTTCATTTTTTACCCCAAGAGCCCAAGATATGTTAGTCAGATTTCAAGCCGGGCTGGCATCATTCCTGACTATTCATCCGAGAGAATTCAAAGATTAAAAGAAAAATCCGGCGTAGATCCAGTGGAACATCGACCGTTACGTGTAGGGGTCTTTGTTGATGACATGCCACAGAATATCGTAACCCGTATTTACAACTTCAACCTTGACTTCATACAGCTGCATGGTGAAGAATCCCCTGTGATGATAGAGAACCTAAAACATACGATTATTCCCGATATCTCTCCAAAAATCAAAATCATAAAAACATTGCCAGTTCGGCAAAAAGATGATTTTCAAAAAACTGAGCAGTATGAAGGAGTGGCAGACTATTTCCTATTTGACATGAAATGGGAAGTCAAGGGTGATAGAGGAAAAACCTTCTACAGTGACATGCTTTCAGCTTATCACGGCAGGACGCCTTTCTTTGTCAGTGGGGGAATAGGTCCCGAAGACGCTGATGAGATAAAGCGGATAGACCATCCTTTGTTTGTTGGAATTGACGTGAACAGTCGATTTGAGACTGTACCTGGAATAAAAGACGTGGAGAAACTCAGCAACTTCATAGAGGATATTCGTATTTTTTCTGATGACAATGGTAAAGCAGAACAGATATGAAAGTTGTGGTGATAGACAATTATGATTCCTTTACCTATAATTTGGCCCATCTTGTAAGGGAATTGGGGGCAGAGACAACTGTATGGAAAAATGATCAGTTTGACCTGCCTCAATTGGATGCATTCGATAAGATTATTCTTTCTCCTGGGCCTGGAATTCCTTCAGAGGCCGGGCTGCTGATGGATGTCATTCGGGGATATGCCTCGCGCAAACCTATCTTGGGGGTATGTCTGGGCCATCAGGCAATTGCCGAAGTGTTCGGTGCTAAACTTGAAAACTTGAAAGAGGTTTATCATGGCGTAGCGACACCGGTCGTCCAATATGGATGGGACGATCTCTTTGATGGACTGCCTGCCGAATTTCCAGTAGGACGCTATCATAGCTGGGTAGTCTCACAAGAAAATTTTCCAAGCTGCCTAAAAATTACTGCCATGAGCAGGGACAACTGCATTATGGCCCTCCGGCATACCTATTTCGATGTGCATGGAATACAATTTCACCCAGAGAGCATATTGACACCCTATGGCCGGGCCATTATCAGCAATTGGTTGAATCATTGAGATTATTTCTCACAAGATTTTGATTTGTGGAATCTTGTGGAAAATAATTATATCTATTCATAGGCTACCTCCATTTCACAGAGAAGTTCCAACGAATCTCAATTCCATGACTTATGATTAGAGAAGAAACTACGCATAGTTGTTGGTGAGTTGAAAAGCAGTTCTCAACAACATGAAAACCACTTATTGGCGCGGGCCCCCTTTTGGCGGCCGGCGGGTTGGCAAATACGAGCCCGTGGGCTGCCAAATGGCGGCCGGCGGGTTCGCAGTTGCGGGAAGGTATCAGTAAGTGTATGAGATCCCCCCCACCGCAACGCGTTAGTTGAGCTCTGAAAGCTCCAGCCATCTCATTTCTTTTTCGTCGAGCAAACTCTTAATCTCGGGGAGACGTTTGCTCTTCGTGGTCAGTTCATCAATATTAAGTGTTCCTGAACATAGTTGCTCTTCTATCTCTTTTTGCTCTTTCTCTAACTGCGCTATTTCAGTAGTCAGCTGTTCAAATTCACGTTTCTCCTTGTAAGTGAGACGGCGGGAGGAATCATGATTTATTCGCTTTGCCTGATGGGCCTCTTCGGGTTTATCGTTTTTCTTTTTTTGATCATTTTCCTCTTTGCTCTTCAGCTGTTGCCATTCGCGATACTGCGTATAGTTGCCGGGAAAGTCCTTGATGACACCATTGCCTTTGAAGACCAGAATGTGATCAACCACTTTATCCATAAAATAGCGATCATGGCTTACCACAATGAGGCAACCGGGAAAATCTTGCAAGTACTCTTCAAGAACTTGGAGCGTTTGTATGTCAAGGTCATTTGTAGGCTCGTCAAGAACAAGAAAGTTGGGATTCTTCATCAACACCGTGCACAGATACAATTTCCTTCGTTCGCCACCACTCAGCTTATAAACGTAATTATGCTGCTGTTCTGGAGTGAACAAGAAGTATTGTAGAAATTGTGATGCAGTCATCTTTCGTCCACCGCCAAGATCTATGTAGTCTGCAATTTCAGTGATGACATCAATGACCTTCTGCTGTTCGTTGAATTTCAGTCCATCTTGAGAGAAATAGCCAAAACGTACAGTCTCACCAATATCAAAGCGGCCACTGTCTGGAGGCACAACGCCTAAAAGCATTTTTATAAAGGTCGATTTTCCTGTGCCGTTGTTTCCAACGATTCCCATTTTCTCAAACCGGGCGAAATTATAGTAGAAATCCTTCACGATAACTTTTTCGGGCTGTCCGTTGGCGGATGGGAAAGCCTTTGATACATATTGGCATTCAAAGATCTTGCTGCCTATGTAAACTTTTGAGGCTTTCAGCCGTATTTGCCTTTCCTCAATACGTTGGTGGGCACGGTTCTCTAATTCGTAGAATGCATCCTCCCGATAACGTGCCTTGTGGCCACGAGCTTGTGGCTGGCGGCGCATCCATTCCAATTCTTTCCGGTAGAGATTGTTGGCACGTTGGATGCTGGCACGTGTGTTGTCTATGCGCTCCTGGCGTTTTTCCAAATAATAGCTGAAATTACCCCGATAAGTATATATCGTCTGGTCGTCAAGCTCCAGGATAATATTGCAGACCCTGTCGAGAAAGAATCTGTCGTGAGTAACCATAAACAACGTTTTATTTCCCCGTTTAAGATAGCCCTCAAGCCATTCTATCATTTCCAGATCAAGATGGTTCGTTGGCTCGTCCAACATCAAAAAGTCTGGTTCTGTGATCAGTACGTTAGCCAAGGCGACGCGTTTCTGTTGCCCACCGCTCAACTGCTTCATGGGTTGGTCAAGGTTGGGGATATGTAGCTGGGTGAGGATCTGCTTGGCTTTGAGCACGCGTTCAGGGTCACCTTGATGGTTAAAACATGCATCGAGTACGCTATCTTCCGGATTGAAATGAGGAGTTTGCTCCAAATAACCTAATTTTATATCATTGCGATAGATGATGCTTCCTTCTTCATAGCCTTCTTTACCATTAAGAATCGATAGAAGTGTAGATTTTCCGGTTCCATTCTTGGCAATGAGCCCTACTTTCTGACCTTCGCTAATAGAGAAGGAAATATCATGCAGAATAATTTGTGAGCCAAAGCGTTTGCTCAGATGCTGAACGTCTAAATACGGATTCATAATAAAATGAGTTAAAAGCGAGTGGGGGAGGATGCCCCCTTGTTACCATTGATACGGGGGGCCGAAATCCTTATTATTCTTTTTCTGGCTCCCCGCTATAAAGGTCTTGGTTGATTTTCTCTATATAATCGAGAACTTCGTCTTTACCGATACCTTTCGCGCTGCTTGTAACGAAGTATGGCGGCAGCTCATCCCAGGTGTCTTTTAAAGCTTCCATCCATTTTGTGACGCTTGCGAGAGCCTTGGATTTGCTCAGTTTGTCAGCCTTGGTGAAGATGATGGTAAAGGGAATCTGTGATTGCCCAAGCCAGTCTATGAATTCCCGGTCGATTTTTTGCTGCTCCAAACGGATGTCTATAAGAACAAACAAATTTGTCAGTTGCTGCCGTTGCAAGACGTAGCTCTCTATCATCTGGCGGATTTTCTGTTGCGTTGTTTTAGAGCGTTGCGCGTAGCCGTAGCCCGGAAGGTCAACCAAATACCATTCGTTGTTGATGATGAAATAATTAATAAGGAGAGTCTTACCCGGTGTCGCTGATGTCTTGGCAAGTCCTTTATGATTACATAACATGTTGATCAGACTTGATTTGCCTACGTTGCTCCGACCGATGAAAGCATATTCAGGCTTGTTGTCCTGCGGACATTGATTTACTGTTGGGGAGGAAATCGTAAATTGTGCTTTTTTTATGACCATGATCTAATTTGTTATTTGTGCAAAGGTACAAAAAACTTTCCGTAACTTACCGACTTGAAAAAAAAAGTCACTTTATGGCAAAAAGAAATACTTATTGATGAATGTTTTTTGTAATTTTGCAGAAAAGCAAAAAACATGAATCAAATTAGTTGGGGATTTATTGGATGCGGCGAGGTCACTGAGAAGAAATCCGGGCCTGCGTTTAATGAAGTAGAAGGTTCTCACGTAGAAGCAGTGATGAGCAGGTCTGAGGCAAAGGCCCGTTCTTATGCCGAACGTCATGGAGTCAGAAAATGGTATACGGATGCTCAGTCGCTCATTGATGACCCTGATGTCAATGCCGTATATATAGCCACACCGCCGAGTTCACATGCCACCTTTGCCATCATGGCAATGAGGGCGGGCAAACCTGTCTACGTAGAGAAGCCGTTGGCTTCCAGCTACGATGATTGTATACGCATCAACCGCATTTCTGAAGAAACCGGCGTACCTTGTTTTGTTGCATACTATCGGCGCTATCTGCCATACTTCAAAAAGGTGAAACAGATACTTGACAATCGCGTGCTGGGGGAAATTTTCAATGTCAGTATACGTTTCAGTGTGCCACCGCGTGATCTCGATTATCAGCGCAATGGCAGCTTGCCCTGGCGACTTCAACCCGATATTGCCGGCGGCGGAGGCTATTTCTATGATCTCTCACCTCATCAATTGGACTTGATTCAGCTCTTTTTCGGTCCTATCGTCAAAGCCCATGGCTATTGTGCCAATCGAATGCATCTCTATGATACCGAAGATACTGTGGCTGCATGCTTTCGATTTCAGTCCGGGCTTGTCGGAAGTGGATCATGGTGCTTTGTGGGACATCCAAGTGCCCGGCAGGATTTGATAGTCATTACAGGCGAACGTGGTAAATTGTCTTTTCCTGTTTATAGTTACGACCCCATACATTTGTCGACGTCAGAAGGTGAAAAATCCATTTCAATTCCTAATCCTCCCCATGTTCAATTGCCCATCATCAAGCAAGTGGTAGAAAACCTTCAAGGTACAGCAGTCTGTGATTGTACATCAGAGAGCGCAACCCTCACCAATTGGGTAATGGACAGAATCTTGGGGAAATTTTAATTCCCTCTCTCGCTATGCTTACAGACAAGCTAATTTATAATGTAACAAACTGATATTTAAAAATTTACAAGAATTGGTAAACAAATTCGATTTATACCCTTATCGGCAAATAAATAAAACTCTGGTTACCTCTTGTTAACCCAAAACTCCCGAAAAGGGTAAACTCCCAAGCCTATGACAATAGCTATTGTTTTTGATCATCGCAACAGAACACCAAAAGGGCAGACGGGGCCTGTCGAGTTGCGAATCACGAATCATCGTAAAAGCACTTATGTTTCTACTGGGATTAGGGTTCGAAAAACCGAACTCGTCAATGGGGAGATCGTCGATCATCCAAACTCCGATGAGCTCAACAGTCTGCTTGCAGCCTATGCCAAGCGTGCCCTACAACTTGCCGCAGAAGCTGTTAATGCTGGGAAGGGCATAGATCCTAAATGGATCAGGAGCCAGCTCACGGTTTCCAACCCGGGTAAAGACTCCTCTACAGACTTCTTCGAGTGGGTGGAGAAGCAGATTCCTTTGCTTCCAATCAAAGACTCTACACGCCGCAATTACGACGTGCTCCTGTCTGTTTGGCAGCAATATGGTCAGATGATGTCGTGGAAGGATTTCACCCCTGATGGCATTATAGCATTCGATCAGTGGTTGCATACTCGGACAAAGAGGGTAGGGAAGCGGCCTGGATCCAGTACACAGCAGCGGCGCATTACCGATGCGGCTACCTACAACTATCACAGGCGCCTAAAATCTCTCGCTAACCGGGCCGTCCTGCTTGGAGTGATCAATGCCAATCCCTACGACCGCCTGCGTGGACTGCTTGCCACTGGTGACAAAACAGCCGCAGGGATTGCCTACCTCTCCCTTTCTGAGGCTAAAGCCGTGGAGAGCCTCCATCCGCAGCTCGGGTCTACGATGCAAAAGGCGCGCGACCTTTTCGTATTCCAGCTCCACACGGGCATTTCTTATGCTGATACTCAGGATTTCAACCTCGAAGATTACAAACTCATTGGCGGTCATTACGTCAACATTGGGCATCGACACAAAAACAATGCCCAGTATATCACACAGCTTACCGACGAATGCCTTGACATCGTCCGCCGGAATGGTGGAACTCTGCCCTCCTTGGAAATTCAGACCTACGACAAGTGTCTGAAGAAAATCGGAATAGCTGCGGGAATAACAAAACCCCTCCACTCCCATCTCGCCCGCCACACCTTCGCCACTCTCATGCTTGCTGCAGGTGCTTCCATCGAGAACGTGCAGCACATGCTCGGCCACGCTTCCATCACCATGACACAGCGCTACGCCAAGGTACTTCCCGAAAGCGTTCTGAAGGATTTCAACCAAGCTGCCGCTAAACTGTGGGGCGATGATACTCCAAAAATATCAACAGCCTATTCTGAGGCTCCAAAAGAATAAAACAAAGGCCGCGCGGCCATACTCCCACGGTCGCGCGGCCAATTGTGCATTATGCATTATGCATTTTGTCATTGTATGCCCTCAACTCTTCTCGAAGCCGGTTGATGTCTTCCAGGCTCGGCTCGTTTGCTTTCTCTCCCTTGTCCCAGGGAAGCCGTAGCAGGTCGTCGAAGTTCACCTTCGAGGTATCGGCCATCCCCACTTGCATCAACCAGAACGTCTGCCACCGGGCCACCTCCCAGGCGGCCTTTTGCCGCTCACGGTAGCCCATCACCGTCCGCCTCACCTCCCAAAAGGCCATACGATACAAGAAGTCTTCCCGGTCCACGCCGATCTCGCCCACCAGCAACTGGTAGATGTCGAGGGCATCACTTAGTTTTTTCCGTCTTCCTCGCTGCCCTGCGCTGATGGAGTGCTGGGGCCCTCCATCCCGTACCATTTCTGCCGCAGTTCCAGCACCGTCTTGAAGGCTTCCACGATCTCTTCCGGCTTCGAGTCATACAGCAGTGCCTCGTCGGTCAGTTCGTGCGCCTCACCTTCATGGTTTTTCGCGTTGTAGTAGGCGAAGACGGCCGCCATGATCAGGTAGATTGTATGCTGGGGGTTGTCGGCATTGAATTTGTCCACGCTTTCGCCGCAGTAGTTGTGGAAGGCTATCTCTGTCGCGTAGCAGTAGCCCACATGGACTTCCTGTCCGCAAATCTTTATTGTTGAAGTTTCCATAAAATATCGCTAAAAAAAAGTAAAACCGCCGCCGACACATCGCGTGCAGGTGACGGCTGAAAAAAAATCGCATTTTAGAAATATAATTAACAATTGAAAAATAAAAGATTCATCCTTTCGGAGTTACGGCCGTTGCGGAGCCGATCTCCTTGCCGTTAATGCTCAGCGGACCCACGCCCTGAGCCTGGAAGGAAGCCGTGGCCTTCTGCTTGTTCGTGGCTTTGAAGCTCGCGTCGTTCAGCAATACCTTGCCGCTCACAAGCGACTTAACCTTCACTTGGTTCTTATCGCCGTTCGTCTGTTCGAAGTCGAAGGCTACCGGTTGACCGGCCATCATGGTCTGGAGCATGTCGATGGACCCGTCCACGGCAAACAGCGATTCGCTCGATATGTCGTAGGTGTAGCCCACAAATTCCTGATTGGGCGCTCCGCTGGTGTCGTCTTTCGTCGAGCTGTCCTCCAGGGTGGCGGCGATGTGTACGGTGCAGTCCGTGGCTCCGGCCACGACTTTCTCACCAATGAATAATCTCAGATTCTGTCCTTGCATAGTCATTTATCTTTTTGTGGTACATTCGTAGCTCAACTCCTGGTAGTAGCACGGTTTGATCGGGTCGTATTCTATCCGTCCCGCCCTCAGCTGGTAACTCTCGGGGATGAGACCCCGCTCAGGATCGTCTTCCTTTATCCCTTCAAAGAAAGTCCTGACCCTGTTCCTCACCGCCTCACTGAGTGCGTGTAGAGCTGCGTTCGTCTCCGCGGTGAGCAATATCCCCACCGTAACCGTGTCTTCTTCTCCCTCATAGCCTTCCTCTTTTGTCTCCTGGTCGTTGACCAGTCCGTCAAAGGTCACGATCACATAGGGCACCGCCACCTTGTCGGCATCTGCATCGGGCATCGGGATGGCTGTCCCGTAGATCCGCCCTCCCACGGCCTTCGTGATCATCTGTGAATCACGGATGGCACGGATGAAGATTAGGTCTGTCTGCAAACTCATGTACCTGGTGTTTGTTTATTGGTTTCTTTGGATCCCGGAGACTTTCGCCCCCGGGATCTTATTTTGCTTTACGCAGGCTCTGCCACTTCGTAGAGGGCAAAGGCCGTGGTGGTGGTGTTCTTCTTGCCGTTGGTGGTAGTCTTCACGCTCAGGTCGGTCACCGACCAGGCAGTGTTGATCGTCACCAGCGTCACGTTGCGTTTGGCCGCACTGATGGGATCTACGGTCATCCTCACCTGGCCATGCTGCTGCACGGCCAGATATTTGAACAGGCCCACGCCGATAAATTTCTTGTCGGTGTTCTTCAATGCCTTGCCAGTCTCGTCGAGAGTAGTGTTGATGTAGTGGCTGGTCACGTAGTCATAGCCGGCGCACTTCCCGTTCTCGATCACGAAGCCGCCCTGACCCTCTGCCTTGGGGGTGGCCTTCAGCTCTGCCTCGGTCTCCTTATCCATCACCAGGCACACGTCGGTGTCGGCGTAGCCCTTGGCGGCGAACTTGGCCACGGCCATCAGCAAGTTCTTGTAGGCTGTCTTGTCCATGGTGATCGTACCGGAGGAGGACATGCCGCTGTAGGGGCCCTTCACGCCGCTGAAGGCTGCCTGGGAATAAACTTTCTTTGCCAAATAGTTCTGCTCGGCCAGTGTGGCCTTGGCTCTCACGAATCCCAACAGATCGAAAGAGGCATTGTCGATGGCTGAGTTGCTCACCGCGAAGGTGGCACCGCTGCGGGCCACGATGGGGCTGATGTTGTCAAAGTGCAGATCCTGCTCGGCCAGTGCCACGGTCTCGCCCACTTCCTCAAAGTCTGCGTCGTCTAAGCTCACGGGCCAGATCTCATTACCGGTCACACCGGTCACGATATTCACGCCCATGGGCAGGCCCAGTCCCTCGTTCAGGGTGGGAATCATGTCCTGGATGCTCAGTGTCACCGCGCCCGAGCTGGTCACGTCACCGTCCTTGCCGGTGCCCAATACGATCTCACGGAATTCCTTCCCGCTACGGGCGGCCTTAAAGGCCTCGCGCAGCTGCTCACCAGCGGTTTTTTTCTCCGTATGCTCACGACCAGCCTTCTCTGCCTGTTCTGCCTGGTAGAGGGCGGTATACTCGCGAGTGCAGAGGTCGATGCCACGCTGCAGGCGGTCAAACTCTCGGTAGAGTCGGGCTTTCTCAGCCTTTTCCTCGTCCTTCAACTCACGTTTGCCCATGATCTCGTCGATCACTTCAAGCTTGTCGTTCACTTCATTCTGTGCGTCCAAAAGCTCGCGGCGCTTTACCTCGGCTTCTTTCGCTGTCTTGAATTTTGCCATAATTTTATAACCGATTAAAAATTAAGTAAATAGTTAATCCAATTCTTGTTTCTCTTCATCATTCGCTCGCGCTGTTCCCGTCGCGTTGCTTCCGCACGATCGGGCTTATGGGGTGGGGGTTGTATGGTGTCCGTCCCGTGTTTTCCCCGCAGCTCTCGTGCGCTCACGCTGGTCTCTTCATAGGCGGGGTCCATGGCGATGGTGAGGGCTTCGAGGCTTTCAAACGCGGTGTGGGTCACGTCCGTCACCGTGTGGCCGTCCGCGTCCGTGGTCTCCTTCACTTCGTAGTCCTTTGGATAAAACTCAAAAGAGCACCCGCTGTATACGCCGGCCCTCACCAGTTCCAGGGCTCTGTCGCCAAGATCACATTTCGGGGCTTCAAATTCGAAGCGCACGCCGTCTTCCGTCACGTCCATCCTCAAATTGCCCTCGCCCTTGTTGCATCTGGCGATTGTTGCATCCCGCTCATGCAGCAGGTTCAGTTTCACATCCTGTGTCGCCAGCCATTCCTTCGTCACGGCCGAGGGGGCGATATGCTCACGGAAGGTGTCGCCCCACGCATCGGTCACTTCATAGGTCTTGTTAAAAACGATCGCCACGCCTTCGATGGTGCGGTTTTCCTTCCCCTCGCTCTCGCGCAGGTGTTCCAGTCTCACCATCAGTCTTCCCGGTGTGGTCCTTATTTCTTTTTTGTTCTGCTTTGCCATAATCTGTCGTTGTCTCTATATTACACGCGTTATTTCTTCCAGGGTCTACTCGTTCAGCTCCCGCATGTTGAACTGTATCGTGTTCGCCATGTAGTCAGGGTGGAAGGTCTCGCCTAAGATCTCGTAAGTGCGGCCGTCTATCCTCACTCGGCTGTTTCGGCTCACGTTCTTCGTCCACCGCATCCTCACGAGCATCATCCCGTACACGTCGGCCGAGCCTTCACGCATGGCCGAAATGCCCTTCACCCAGCTCACGTTGGCCCAGCAGCTCCCCGTCTCTTCCCAGCCCACGCCGTCGCTGTCTATTCCCCAGCGGCCTATGGTCTGCTGCTTGCGGTTCAATATCGTTATGCGCTTGTTCAATATCCCTGCTGAATATCCCATAGCCTTATTTTGTCAGTTTCATATACGGTTTTATTCTCGCGTCGAATCCGTAGGGCACCGTGTAGAGGTTGTTCACGCTGGCCACGCCTCTGTTCTCGTAGCTGTTCGTGCAGAGCATCAGCGAGGCCTCTATCAGTGGGGCCGGTACTTGCCTCTGCCCGTCCGTCCCCGTAGTCCCAAACTTGGCCAGCAGATCGTCGAAGCTTCTGTTCAGATAGTCCAGCACCGTTTCCTCCGCGCTGTTGCCCAAGAGCATGAGGTATCCATCCTCCTCATTGCCGTCGATCCGTAGATGCGCCTTAATCATCTCCAGTGTCAGCCATCTCATCCTTCACCTCCTTCCCGTTTTTCTCCCGTTTTTTCCCGTCCAGTATGCCGCTGTATTACAGCGCCCTCTGTCCGGGTTCCGTTTTCATCTGCTTCCATCCCGTATTCCCGTCCTGTATGCTGCTGTATTACAGCGGCCCCCATCCATGGGCTTGTCGTCACCGTTTCCTGTTCTATTCGGCTGTCTTTGCCACCGTCGCTTTTGCTTTTCCCGCTTAGTTTTTCGCTTCCAAGCTCGGCCAGGTTCGTCGAGATGTAGTTCTTGTCGCCGTCCTCCACGCTCGGCATGTCCATCTCGCCTCTAATCTCGTTCACGGTATACGCACCCGTCTCCAGGTAGGTCTTGAAGAGGTTGGCCTGCGCCGTCGGATCCAGCCTTCGCAGAGCCTTTTCGCAGATATGGATCCGCCGCTTCCCGAAGTCTTCCGCCCCCAGGAGCTTGGAGTTGTACTCGTCCTCCATCTCTCTGATCAGTGGGGAGATCGTCCTTAGCAGAAATTCCTGCGTGGCTGCCTCTGGGGTTTTATAGCTGCTGTTGCTGTCGTCCATCATCATCGGTTTCGGCACACCCAACAGCCGGGCTATCTCCGTCACCTGGTAGCCTCTCGTCTCTAAAAGCTTCAGGTCCGCGGCTGTCTGGCTGATGATCTTCACGTCGGCTATGTTGTTCGCAAACACGGCGTCCTTGCTCATCCAGTCCTCGCCTAATTCTTCTGTCAGCTGCCGCAGTTCCTGCTGGTCGGCGCGTCCTGCCGCGCTTGCTCCGTAGGCCAGGGCTTGCGGGGCGTCTTCCCTCACCAAGAGCTTGTACCTTCCACCCTTGGCCATGTCGTGCAGTGCCTGCTGGTCTGCCGTCCCTGCGATCTGCAGGCTTTTCATGGCATATCGTATCACGGGCATTCCCGTAACCATGTCGTCGTAGAGAAACACGTTCTTGAAGTGCAAAACGTCCTCTCTCGGGGCTTCCACGCTCATCAGCCCCCGTGGGGTCTGGTAGGTCAGCCAGTAGCTGTCCCCGCCCATGTTATAGTGCCCGCTGCTGCACAGCCACATGGCCTGGAGCATCCCTCCTTCGTCTTTTTCCAGATACACGTAGGCATTCCCGTAGAAGATCTTGTGGAATTCTATCTGCTCCATCATCTGACTGGCGGTCATCAGCGGGTTGGGCCTCACCTGGAGCAGGTAGTTCAGCCTTCCGTTCATCCCATAGTCGTCTTCGGTGTAGTTGCCACCGGCCTTGCTCCGCCGCTGGTATTGCACCATCATCTGCCCCATTGTCTGCATCCTCAGGCTCACGCCTCTGTACCATGCCGCCACGAGCAGCGACTGCCGTCCGCCCACCATGGCCACATGCTCCGTCCAGTCTGCGCCTCCGTCGTTGCCTTTCCCGGCAGAGCCCGTTTCGTTAGAGCTGGATTCCCTCAGGTATTTCCGGCCGAGGGAAGCCCGTCCCCTCATCCACCCCCGGGATCCTAATGTTTTCCAAAATCCGTCCATCTTATCTCGTTTCTTTATTTTCGTTTTTTATTGTTTCATCCCGCTTAGCTCTCGCTCGTATTGTTTCCAGCGTCGAGCTTTGGCCCATCATCCTCATGCCCCTGTGCTTGCCCCGTCTTATAGGTGTATGGGGGCTCTTCGTCCTTTTCTTTTTGGGGGATCATCTATATTTCGCCCTTTACCGTCCCCGAGGTCTACCGTTAGCCGTCTTTTTGCCGTCGTCCTGTAAGCGGCTGTATTACAGCCGCCCCTACCGCCCCTCCTTGCCGTGCCCCTTGCCGTCGTCCTGTAAGCGGCTGTATTACAGCCGCCCCTACCGCCCCTCCTTGCCGTGACCCTTGCCTTCGTCCTGTAAGCGGCTGTAATACAGCCGCCCCTTGCCCTGCCTTGCCGTCGTGCCTCCTGTCGTTCTCTGCGCCGTCCCGTCTCCATTCCCTCATTTCAGCTCTCCCGTCCCCTTGAACGAGAAGCTCCCTTGCACGAGGTTCCCCCTCGTCCCGCTTATCTTGCACGAGGTCAGGATGGCGTCCCCGCTCATCGTGTCCGCCTCGTCGTCTCTCATCTTCCAGCTCAGGCTCACCGTTGTCCCGACCTTTCCCAAAAGGCTCTTTATCGTTGCAGAGTCGCCCACCAGGTAGCTCACGCTCACCTGCCAGCTCTTCCTTCCCGTGATATACCGTTTCCAGCTCCCCGTGCCGCTCATCCCTGCCTCCTTGGTCTCGCAGTTCGTCTCAACGGTGCAGCTCTTCGACGCTGCCACGGCCTTGCCGCCCACCGTCACTATAAGATCATTCCCCTTCTTCATCGTCTTTATATTGTTTGTTTTGTCCTAATCTTTCCACCATCAGCCGCTCCCGCTGGCTCAATTCTATCGGTATCACCTTCACCGCCGCCTCCCCGTTTCGTCTTCCTTATCGTGTCTGTGCCCGTTGGTTTGAATTCCTCCTCGAGCCACAGTTCCTCCGCTTTCATCATCTTCCGCTCTCCTTCTATCTCGTTGTCACGATCTCACCATATCCTCTCCGGCGCAGGTAGTTGCTCAGTCCCAGCCATATCTCCTCGCCTGTCACGTAGGGTCTGCCGCCCGTCGCTCCGCGGCTCTCTTGCAGCTGACCGGCCACTGTTCCCTGCTGAGCCTTGTTCAGGATCAGCTCGCCGGAGTTCAGCAGCACGGGCTGCAGGTCCCCACTTGGGGTGTTGCCCCCAACGATGCCGCCGCCGGCATGGCGGGTCGCGCCCTTAATGCTGGCTATCGTCGAGATCATCGTTGCCGCGCCTGCCGCTGCGGCCGCAATCCAGCCCCACACGCCTCCGGCCTTGCTCTCCGGCCGGTTCAGCGCGCTGGCGAAACTCAGGGCGATCTCGGCGATAGCCTGGGCGATCGTCCCTGCCACCTTCACGGCCGGATCTTCTATCCCCGCCAGCGCGCCGCCCACGCTCTGCACGGCACGGGCGGCATCCTGCCAGCTGTCCTTGGTTTCCTTGGCTTCCTTGCTCAAGCTCGTGGTTCCTTTCTGGTCGGTTCGCAGCTCTATCTTCCCCAACCCGTGTTTCTCCAGTTCTGCGTTTATGGCTTCCACCCAGTTCTCTATCTTGTCCTGCGGAATGCCGTCTACGCCGAAGATACTCTCATACAACCCCTCCACGGCGTCCTCGGGCAGTGTCAGACCTTTCCCGATGGCAGCCTCCACGGTCTCTTGCAGCGTCGACATCGAGTCCATGTCGGCCGTGATCTTTATCGCTTGGGACATACCCTCTTTCGTACTTACGTCGGTGTTGGCCAGCTCTTCCTGCTTCATCCCTCTCCAGGCGTCTATGCCGCTTTGGCTCATGCCGCCCGTGCTTATGCCCGTCTCGGGTGTGCCTAAGGCGTCGAGCTTGGCCTTCACGCTGTCGATCTGCCTCCCGTACTCCTGCCATTTTTCTGTCCCCGTCACGGTGCCGTCCTGTAGCTGTTGCAGCTGCTGCAGTTGGTTCTCCAGGTCGGCCTTGCTGCCGGCTTCTGGCTTCATAGTGGCCTCTCCCTTGGCCTCGGCTATGGCGTCCTCGATGGACTGGTTCCGCTCTTTCAGCTTGGCGATCTCTTCCTGTATGGCCTTCTTCCGCTCAGCGCTGGCGCTCACGCTCTCGTGGCTCAGCTGTTCTATCTTGTCGCGGTTCGCGTCCAATTCCTTGCTCACTGCGTCGCGGTTGTCCGTCTCGCCTCCGCGGATGTGACCTGTGTGGCCGCCGCCAAAACTTCCCTCGGCCCCGCTGTAGGGGCTTCCTATGCGGCCCAGCAAGGCGCGGCCCCGTTCCGCGGCCTTGAAGCTGCTGTCCACCAGGTTGCTCCACATGTCGGCATCCTTATCGTAGGGCGTCATGTAGGAGTTCCATCGCTGACCGGCATTCTGTTGGCGGTAGCGGTTCAAGCGATCCGCTCCGGCCTTCGTGAGCTGGTAGCTTGGTTTCCAGTTCTTGTCCCGTCCTGCCCAGTCGTCGCCGTAGTAGTTCGCGGTCTCAGCCTTCTTGACGGTGTAGTCTGTCCCTTCCTTCAGTCCTGCCGCGCGGATCTGCGTCGTGGTGATCTCTTGCCCGCCCTTGCTCGTCAGGGCGTAGCCGCCGTTGGCCACGGTCTTGTAGGATGACGCCTTGGCCTTCGCCACCATGGCCTTTGCGTATTCTTCCTTATAGGCATCGGCCACGGCAATAGCCTTTAGGGCGTTGGTCACAGCGGGGGCGTTGGTCACAAATACCCGCTGCGCTGCGGCCACGTCCCCGATGCTCAGCCCCAAGGCCTTGAAGGCTTCCTGGTTCTTCTTTATCCAGCTCGTCTGGTCGCTCTTGGTCTTGAGGTTCTTCCATTCGGACTGCAGGGTCTGGTATTTCCCCACAACCTCGCCTACGCTCTCAGCCTCCACCTTCCTTGCCTTCCTCATGCGCTCGCTTTGCGTGGCGGCTTCACGTTGTGCCGCCGTGAGGTTCTTGGTGGCGCCGGCGGCTTTGTCCGTTGCGCCGCCGAAGAGCCCCGTTTTCTCAGCGACAATCCCTATCACGCTGCTCAGGGCCATGTAAGCCATGCCGATAAGTCCCAGGCTGGCGATCGTGCCCATGATCCCTCGCCGCAGGGCCGTCAGACTCAGGGTCTGCCCCGTGATCGTAGCCGTCACCAACTGGCCCATGGCGGCGAAGCTTGCCTGTGCTATGGCGAACACCTTGCTCGCCACTGTGGCCAGTCCCAGGGCCTTCCAAAGTCCCGTCACGGCTGAACCTAAGGCGGCCACACCGCTCACGGCCATGCCCACTTGCCCCACGCCTGCTATCAGGTTCTGATATTCGGCAAACACGTTGCCGATCTTCACCTGCACGCCGCCAAACTCGTTAGCCATCTGCTTCACTCGTCCTGCGTTGGTCTGCGCGAGCTTCTGGTTCATCTGTCCCACGTTGTCTGTGATGGCTTGGGCGATGGCGGCGGCCCGCTGCCCCTCGTTGCCGGTCTGGATGATCTTCTTCTGTGTGTCGGTCAGCGTGATGCCCACACGGGTCATGGCGCCGGAGTTGCCCATAAGGGCCTTGCCCACCATGGGCTATGAGGTTGTTCATGGCGGGAAGCAGCGTCTCCAGTGTCTGGCGGCTGCTGGCAAACGTAGCCACCTGTTGAAGCCCTGCCCGTTGCACCGTGCCCCCGATCACACCCAGTTTACCCTGCGCCCCCACAAGCTGGTTGATGGCGGCCACGTCCTGCCCTGTGGCTCTCATGCGCTGTTCCATCACGGTCTTCAGCTTCGTCTGCACCACGGCCGCGTTGTTCGCCTTGTCGATGAAGGGTTGCATCGCGGCCCCTAAATTATGAAAACCCGTCATTGCATTGTTTGCCAAAACAGAGATGTTAGCCAAGTGCGACATTGCGACTCTCATCTTTTCTGCTTTGTTCTTCGTGGCTTCCAGTGCGTTTTGCAGCTCCTTCACGCTGCTCGAAACTTCAACCACCGAGCTCTTGCCGTCAACGTTCAGCAAGACCCTCATTCTTATATCATTGTTTGCCATAATAGGTCTGCTTTAAATTTTATCTAAAAAAATCGACAATAAATGTAACATATTTCGTTTATTTATTCTATATTTGCAAATGAACCATAAATTTATCCGTATGAATAATCCAAACCTACCAATGCCAGACAGAATTCCAGGTGAGGACCGTGATAAGGAAAATGAAAACTGGATTGAGAAAAAAGACCGGCAAAACGAATCAAGAAACGAATGGGCTTTCCTTCTTGTGTTGACGTCTGTTCTTGCCGCTGTGTATCTGTTTTTTATAAAAGACGACGTGTCACCGAATTCCTTTGTCGACAATATTCTTTTCCTCTATTCAATAGGGGGGGGCTTTACTGGTATAATTCTGAGAATCTTAGCTTTTGCAGAGGATCCTCATACGGGGTCCTTCCCTTGGTGGTGGTGGTGATCCTTTCACCCCATCACGATTCCCATTTTCCCCATTCTCCTTTGGATGGTCTTTTGGAGCTCATCCATGATGTCCCTGCGTGCCATCTTCAGTGCGTCCTGCTCGCCGTTCTCCACAAAGTGGTAGGGGTAGAGTCGGCCGCGTCTTCCTCCAGCCTCCGTTACTCGCTCCCCAGTCTTCCATGATCCCCCGTTGAGGAACATCGCCACGGGGTGTCCCAGCCGCCATCGCGGTTGTGGCTTCTCCCTGTCCTGCCGTGTCATATAGTAGCCCTGCTTGTTTCTTGGGTTAGCCGAAACCATGAAGCCGCCTCCTCTCGAATAGGCATAAACCCGCAGCGACTTCCGGGCCATCTTCTCGCCGTCCCGTATTCCTATGCGTCCCGTTCTGGCCGCTATCATCTTCACGATTTTCCTTCCTTCCCTGCGATAGGTTGCCCGCAGCACCTGCCGCAGCTCCCGCTCGCTCAGAGCCCTCAGTATCGCCCTGAACTCCTCACCCGTGAATATGTTTTTGTCATCGTATTCCATTTTTTTCATCTATAGTCCCCTATAGAATCCCCGTTGAACCCCCGAAGGTTTACCATTCTGTCGCCTTTGTCCGGTCTTGTCGCCCAGGTCCTGTGTTTTCGTCTTTGTCCGGTCTTGTCGCCCAGGTCCTGTGTTTTCGCCTTTGTCCGGTCTTGTCGCCCAGGTCCTGTGTTTTCGCCTTTGTCCGGTCTTGTCGCCCTTCAGCTCCCGCCCTTGCTTTGTTCTGTATGCCGCCGTATTACGGCGGCCCAAGTTGCCCCGAGCCGCTCCCTCAAACAAACCGCTCCCCTGCGAGCCTCACGGCCCACAGGGGAGCAACACTAACTAAACCCAAAACCCTTAACAAATAAAATAGAAATAGTCTCATTCCTTCCGCCACGCAGCAATGGCTATTACAGCCACGCATCCCGCAGTAAATACCAGGCAGGCTTTCAGCGGCCATTCTTTCTCCTTCACCGTCTCCTTTGTCACCGTCACCACCTTCGGCACCGAATCCGTCCTCGTCTTGTAGACCGTATCTGTCCTGGTCCTCATCACGTATCGTGTCCGCCACCGGTCCGTTCCCGTCTGCGTCACCACCACCGAGTCCCGCATGATGCAGGTGTCCGTTCTCCATCTCGTCACCGCCACCGTGTCCCGTCTTACCCGTTCCACCGTCACCGGCACCTCCTTCGTCACCATCTTTTGCGTCGAGCACCCCATGATCATGGCAGCAATCGCCACGCATGTTCCCCATTTTATCAGTTGTCCCTCCATTTTTTTTTCTTGTCTATGGTTTCGTTGTTTCCTTGTTCTGTATCCGGTTCCCGTTTCCCTTCCCGTTTTTTTTGTTTGCCCTCCCTTTTCTTTGTCTTGTATGCCGCTGTATCACAGCGGCCTCTGTTTAGCCCGCCGTCCCGTCTCCTTTCAGGCACATCTTCTCAAGGTCGTTCACCCTTTTCAGCCATCCGATGATGAACCGCTTGTTTCCGGCCCGGGAAGTCAGTGGCAGTCTTGACGGCACGCTTCTGGCCAGAGTCAGCGTCCGCTCTTCTTGATCGTTCAGCCCCGCCAGTCTCAGCAGGTATTTCCGCCGCAGTTCACAGTAGTCCCTCACAAAGTTTGCCACTTCCACACGTCCCAGTGCGCCTACCGTCACCCGGCCCATGCATCCGTCCGCAACAGTCCGGCACAGTGCCTGCGCATATTTCACCGCCCGAGATATCCCTGAGTGCCAGGCGAAGTCCGTTATCACCTCAGCCACACCCTGCGGGAGCAGGTCGCAGTGCAGCGGGCCCCAGAATTCCTTACAGAACACCTTCTCCCATTCCGCGTCCGAGATCCGTTTCAAATCCTCCACCGTCTTCCCGCTGCCGCACACCTTGCGATAGGTGGCAAGCGTCACCCCCTTGTTGGTAGCCCCTCCGCGGTCGTTGGGGTCATTCACAAAACCGCCCTCGCGGTCTTTGATGAACTTAACAATTCTTTCCTTTGTTGCCATAGTCTTTCCTTTCCTTCTTTGTTGTTCCTTCCCAGCGTTTTTTTTCGGCCGCTGTCATCTCCTGTATCTTCACCGTTTTCAGCAGAGCCTTCTGTTCCTCGCCGTCGATGTGCAGCGGCGACCGTCTCAGCGCGATCTCCACGATCCCCCTCAGTGACAGATCCATCCCATAGGGCTTCAACACGTTGCTGATCGCCGAGCCGACCTCCAGAAAACACACAAACAGACAGCACCACGTGGCGATCTTGAGGGAATGGCGGGCCGCTGCCTCCATCATGCAGACAGCCAGGATAAAGCTCAGATATACCACCATCTTCCCCATCGTCTCACGGATAGCCTTGCTCAGAGAGACCCTCACCCCTAACTTCAGCGACTTCCTGATTCCTGCCGCCAAGTCTGCCGTAACACAAGCCCCGCAGGCGAATATCCAAGGGAGCATAGTTTGTATCGAGTCAGTCAAAAATATGGTGGCCAGGGGCGTGAACAACGAGCCCACGGCCATAGCGGTATGCTGTCCTACCTGCATCACTAAACGGTCAAAAACAACATAAACGCCCCGAAGAATCCTCCGAGCACAGTAAAGAACACGTCTCCCATATCAAACCTTTCCCCCCTGAAGAAGTCACAGATCTCTTTCAGCGGTGCAATGAAACAAGCCGTCAGGAAACCCGTCGAGAAGGCAATGATTCCCTCCCTGTTCCAGATTTCAACATCCGCCAATGCCACGAAAAACGCGATCATCAGCCCTGCCGCGAAGTGTACCCAGCGCTCGCTTCCGAATCCGCACAGCCATTCAGCCGTATTGTCCCAAATCTTCAATATTTTTTTCATATCCCTAAGTTTTTTAAGTTAAATTGTTGTCCCTTCTCTGTTTTGCAGTTATTGCCCCTTGCTTGTTTTTGCAGTTGCTGCCCTTGCCTGTTTTGCAGTTATTGCCCCTTACTTGTTTTTGCAGTTGCAGCCCTTGCCTGTTTTGCAGTTGTGTAAGCCGCCGTATAACGGCGGCCCAAGTTGCCCAAGTTGCCCCAAGTCGCCCCCCCCCCAGGCCGCCCGTCTTTTATACTGCCGCCTGGCTCACCGCGGTGTCGATCTCAGCCGTCGACAGTGCGCTGTCGTTCGTCGCCGCCCCGGGGATGCCCAGGGCCGTAATGTCGTTCTTGGTCACTGCCTCCGAGCCTGTCACCATTCCGTGTGCGTCCGTGGTCAGCTTGCGGAAGCCGCTCGTCTGGTGGTGGTTCGTGGTCGCGAACGTGTAGGCCGTGGCCAGTTTGTTCAAGTCCGCCTGATACACCACGATCAGATTTGTGCCGTCCCAGTGATAGGCGCGGCCGTCCACTGTGTTCAAGTAGAGCTTGTCCGTATACGGTGCATTGCTGTTGCTTGTGTCGTCGTATTTGTCCCTGTCTTCCCAGTTGCTGTAATACGTCCGGTTCAAT
>ONYL01000015.1:41055-42002 GCA_900322035.1 uncultured Prevotella sp. | reverse complement strand
ATTGCGTCTTTTCCATATCAATGCCATAGATTTGCTTGTAATAGTCGGGAAGGGATTGGACACCCTTGTATTGCTCCACAAATGGCTTTATCTGTGAAGCATACTCATTGAGGAAGTGACCTGCGCCACAAGCATAGTCAATGGCTTTAGGAATATCGGTATTGTCGCGAATAATCTGCTCCAATGGCAAGGAACTGACCATAAAACGAGTAATCGGGGTAGGAGTAAAGAACTGGCCTTCGTTTTGCTTTACGCCTTGGTCGAGGAAACCCTCAAACAAGTCTCCGAGGAATTGGTTCTGTTGTTCAGTTTTAAGGCGCATGTCTTGAAGCATCTCTACCATTGCTTTGAGGATGACAGCATTCTGAACAAAGAGTTGCTTGTTATGCACATCAAGAAAACCAAAATCGCTATTGCTATAGAACTTCAACTGACGGAAATATTCCAAGATAGTGTCCTTGATGGCATCAGGGTCATTCTTCTGCATTCGGAATGCATTATCAATACTTGCATTATCGATGTATGTGACATCTTCCCCCAAATAATCCTTCATTCCTATCTGGTAGAGCTTTTGCAATCGATCTTGAAAACTATAATAATCATCATAGGCAGCACCCTTCCATAGGAACTGCAAATCCTTAGGATTACGCACTTCATCTACAACCTTCACCAAAAATAGATTGACAAGTTTGTCGAAAGCATTCTCATGGCTGGCTACATTGTGTTGGCGAAGTATCTGGGCGAACTGATGATATTTGCGTTGTATGTCCTGACCATCAACAATAACAAGGTCGTCAATGCTCAGCTTCTTCTTTGTAACACCAAAGGCTGGCACCTCGTCAATCTCAAAAGCTCCGTTCGTCGCATAATCCTTGCCATAAGTCTCGGACCAGACTTTGAAGAAGTCATCTCTTGTACCATTATCTTCGCTTACCTTTTCGAAACTG
>ONYL01000015.1:0-41011 GCA_900322035.1 uncultured Prevotella sp. | reverse complement strand
CTTGTTGTCGGTCATCGTAATCAGACGATAATTGCAGCGAGGTTCGCCATCCACGAAATCGGATGCATAAAGAACAAGATATCGTGCTTGACGATAGGTGTTGTAATAGTTGAACAACTGTCCGCCATCCTGTAATGTCTTTTTCCATGCTTTGCTAAACTCATCATCTTCTTTTCCGTCCATTGTCTTACACTCAATAAGCATATATGGACGCTTATCGTTGTCGCGAATCAGTATGTCACAATAGAAATGAGAATCTTCTCTTCCGCCTGGAGTCTTTGGCTCTAAAACAATGTTCTCTGGCCTGTATCCCTGAGTTAGAAGGCCTACAACACATCCCAGAACAACGAAATTCTCATTAGCAGAGAAGTTCTTTGTTGTGTCTCGGTCTGCTTCTATACCTTCAGGATAGACAATCCTCTCGTTTGTGAAATCAACAGCTATAGTGCAGTTAATGTTATCAATATGCAAGTTCATCTCATCTTGTACAGTTTCAGATTGCTGAAAGCCAAGACAAGTAAGAAAATTTCTGAGATTATCTTTTGTAATCATATATGGACATATCGAAGTTTACTTTGTTGAATTTAACAAGTCCTTCACGTCTACGTCAAGGAGTCTTGCTATCTTGTCTAATGTTTGAAGGTCTGGCTGTGATGCATTGGAGCACCAGCGGCTTGTGGTCGTAGTGCTAACACCCAGTTGCTCTGCAAGCCACTTGCCTGTTTTCTTCTGTTCAACCAGCACAACTTTTAATCGATTCAAATCGTCCATCGTGATTTTATTTAAGTTCAATGCAAATATATTAACAATTTTCGTAACAACCATGATAAAGGCTTTCTTTTTATGCTTTTATAACGAATTTGTAGCTGAATCATCACTTTTTGTGCTTCTCAGATGACATTATCTCCCCTCTGCTATTAGCGATATTTTCTCATTTTAATATATTGTCCATCTCAAACAAAAAGCGTATCTTTCCTCTATAAAACCTAATAACCTGAGTTGTAACCACTCAGCACCCCTGTATACATGAGCAGTCATCTCACTGTCGTACGACAGCAAGAATCGCTTTGAATTTAGAATTTCCATTCTTCATGGCAGTTTCTGCAATGGAGTGAAGCTTTGCAAAATCGTCTGCGCCACCATCAGTTCGAAAACATCCACTGACTTTCTATTTTATCTTTATTTTCCGCACCCCACGCTCGCTGGCATTGTTGTCATAAGGGACATGCATATCGGATAGAAACGTGAACAGATATTCTTGGAGTTTGAGTATGCCCTTCTTGAATTTCTCAAACTCATCGTCAAGGTGAGTAAGGCTTTCACCCAAAAGTTTCTTCATTTTTGTCTTGATGATTTTCACCTTTCTTGGCGTGATCTTCTGGTTCCGCCTGATATTGATGGCATGTCCTATCAGATGGATGAATCGTCGGGACCAGTCCTGTTCAGTGTCCAGTTCGTTGAGATATTCTGCATTTCTCAACAAATGCGCAAGGCAGACCTGATGGTTCTTGACCTTCATATTGAAATAGCTGCGGTGCCTGTCTGTTACCAACGTCGTGTTGGGCAGACCATTGGGAAACTTGGAATCTATGGCCTCCATGCCTCTCGACTTCATCTGGTATACGTAGGTAAGGAGGTCGGTCTGGAATATCCAGTTCCAGTGCAGTTCCTTTCCGACTGCAGCCCCTGTCTCGTCAGCCCCTACGACCGGTGACAGTTCCACCTTCTTACGTATCTCCTCGTATGCAGAGGATGCCTTTTTGCTGCTTTCCTTGAGGATGTTCTGAACGGTTCCCTCGCTTATCTTCCGGGCACAAAGATCAGAAATTAACTCGGCAATCCGCTTGAATGGCATACACTGCACCACACTGAGGTAGGTAATAAGCGCCCTGAGGTTGTCGCCATATTTGATACGGCAATTGGGAGCATCGCAGTTGTTCACACAGCCACACTCGCACACCTTCTCGTAATATTGCTCCTCGGTCGTCTCCATGACGAACTTGATGTCCACAATCTGGGTCTTGCGGATTTTCCTGTATTTTACATCCCCAAGAGGTCGGCCGCAGCACTTGCAGTATTCAGGCTCATGCCTTACAATCCTGTTCGGAGTAGAGACTGTCTGCAAAGTATTACCCTTGTGGCCTGACTGTCCGCCGCTTGGTCTTCCGCTCGGTTTGCGGAGGGATTTTGTCCGGCGAAGCTCATGCGCCGCAATGCTCTCCTTCGATGGCGGAACGCTGCTATTGCTGCTGTTCTTTTCCGGCTTGTCCGACGAAGGGGAACTGCCGTCATTTTCATCCAGTTGTGATTCCAGTTCACTGACACGCGCTTTGGAATTGGCAAGCTCTGTTTTCAGATTGTGTATCTCCACATTCTTTTGGTTGATGATGCGGTTCAGACGTCCAATCTCCTCTGTCTTCTCGGAGTCGGACTTCTCAAGTTTGCGCAGACGCTGGCATATCTGCTGCAAAACATTATCTATGTCATTACACGGTCTTACCATTTCTCCTGCAAAAATAGGCATATTTTGTAAAACCGGAAAATCAGGATTTACATCTCTTAACGCGGAATCTTCAATTCGAAAAACTGTAAAATTAGCTCTTTGGCGCGAATGACCGCTGGGTGGAAAAAAGTGGAGGCAAAGACTTTGCTTCAAACTATAGCAGCTCTTATACATCTAAAAGGGTTGCTGTATCTGCACATGTCCAAGGATGCCATTTCTAAGACGCATTAACATTGGTTTGGAATTAAACGAAAATCAAGTTTGTGAAAAATTAACGCGGTAGGTACCCGCATCATACTGGGGGGGGCTGAGTAGTTACACAGCGACCAGAGTAGTTGCAATTCATCGGCCTGCAGATGTTCCTCAGTATTTGCCAAGAGAAAATGTGGCGTCCATCACGCCGCACATGTATCAACCAAATATAAAAGTAATGTTTAACCGGGTCAACCAACATTAAAAATAAGGCTTAAAGTAGTCAACCAAAAACGTTAAACTACATCCTCAGAATTTGACACGAAAAATGTGGCGAACGCCGCACGATGATGTGGCAAATGCCACTCAACTGCATGGCAAATGCCACACAACTGCATGGCAAATGCCACACAACTGGTTGGCAAACGCCACACAACACCATGGCCTACGCCACGAAAATCATAATGCTTATTTGAAACGCACAAAAACGTGAAAGCCGGCAACTTTCCCAATAGAAGACACGACTTACCGGCAAGGGTTATACATGGTGCTACAAAAAGAACAAAAGAAACTATAAGGGAATAATTTTGCTAAACGACTTAATATCATTATCTTTGCAAGTACAAACAACATATAGATCATGACATTATATCCGAAACTCATCAAAGATGCCTTGGCAACAGTGATTTACCCTGGCACTAAGAAGAACCTGATAGAGAGTGGCATGCTGGCCGACAGCATCAGAATCGACGGTCTGACCCTGTCGTTCACGCTCATCTTCCCACGCGACACCGATCCGTTTCTTAAGTCTACAGTAAAAGCAGCCGAAGCCGCAATACATTATCACTGCGGTAAAGAGGTCGACGTGACGGTGAATGTGGAGTACCGTCATGCGCCACGTCCCGAAGTAGGGAAACTTCTGCCTCAGGTGAAAAACATCATAGCCGTCAGTTCCGGCAAGGGTGGAGTTGGCAAATCTACAGTCGCAGCCAATCTGGCCATTGCTTTGGCAAAATTAGGGTATAAAGTAGGCTTACTCGACACAGACATTTTCGGTCCATCGATGCCTAAGATGTTTGGCGTTGAAAAAGAACGGCCCTACGGAATTGAGAAAGACGGGCGCCAGCTGATCGTGCCCATTGAAAAGTATGGTGTGAAGCTGCTGAGTATAGGTTTCTTTGTAGACCCCGGCACGGCGACCCTATGGCGAGGCGGAATGGCAACATCGGCACTGAAGCAACTCATCGCCGATGCCGACTGGGGCGACTTGGACTATTTTATCCTCGACACGCCTCCTGGCACCAGTGACATCCACCTCACTTTGCTTCAGACGCTGAGTATCACGGGAGCAGTGATAGTCTCCACTCCACAACAAGTAGCCTTGGCTGATGCACGAAAAGGAGTGGACATGTACAGAAACGACAAGGTGAACGTACCCATTTTGGGATTGGTAGAGAACATGGCCTGGTTCACTCCAGCAGAATTGCCGCAAAACAAATATTATATTTTCGGTAAGGATGGCTGCAAGAATCTGGCCCAGGAACTTGGCTGCCCACTACTTGCCCAAATCCCCATTGTGCAGGGCATATGTGAAAGCGGCGACAAAGGCGAGCCCGCTGCATGCAACGTAGACTCCATCACAGGACAGGCTTTTCTCAATCTGGCGCAGGCCGTGGTCACAAGAGTCAACATCCGCAACAAGGAACTGCCTAAAACAAAAATTGTTCACGTTAACAAATCCTGACAAGAGACATTCAGTCGGGTTCTGGAGATGAGAACCCGACTGAATACTTCTTACTGCTGCTTGTTCTTCTCGGACATCTTGAGCATTTCCTTGATCTGATCGAGACGTTCACGATTGTGGGCATGGGTCAAGGCGATCTGCCGACGATAGACCAAGCAAGTGAGGAAAATGTAGACAAACACTTGAATCCAAAGTGCCTGGTATTCAAATTCTATATCCTGAAGAGTACCGCCCATACTGCTCAATGTCGTATAGCCACGAAGACCGAAGGTGCTTGGGAAAAGATAGGAGAAATATTTCCAAAACGCCGGCATGTTGCTCACCGGCCAGCTTACACCGGAAAGAAACAACAGCGGCACGGAGGTGAAAATCACCAACAACAATATGTTCTCACGGTGACGCACGAGCCCCGAGACTGTCATCCCAAAAAATGTAGTCGCCAAGATGTAGGGGATGAGGAAGGGAAAGAAGTACTCGGCATGGTTCATGGCCGTGTAGGAGAAGAAACGCGGAACACAAAGACCTAAATAGGTACCCATCACCATGTATATCATGAAATAACACATTGCTTTACCCACTACAATGCGGAAAATACCATTATAGTGACGAGAAATCGGTACAAGATCGGCAAAACGGTTGTTCTCGCGTGCTGTTCCCGCAGCAAGTCCGATTCCGAGCAAGAGTGTCTGGTGAAGGATGAGCATCAAGACAGGAGGGATTATTGCGTTGCCATATCCGATAGTAGAATTGAAAATGTTTACCTGCTCCTGCCTAATGGGCTCAACGGTTACTTCATTATCACGATTCGTCATGTCGACCGAACGCTCAATCTGGATTTGTGCGCTCATCAGGGAGGCTACAGCCTGAGAGGCCTGGTAGATAGCCTTATAGGCAAGCATCAGGCTCATATCGCAATAAACACTGACAAAAGAGCGCTCGCCACGATTGATATTTTTTGAGAAATCACTCGGCAAATAGACGACTCCGCGAACCTTCTGGCGACCCACCAAGTCCTGTGCCTCGTCAAGAGAATTACAATAGCAGGCGACCTTGACATCTGGACTGGCATCCAGCTTACGGATATACTCACGGCTGAGGCTCGTGTGGTCCATGTCGACGATGGCTACCGGCACATCACGCACAACCTCATTGTTGTAAATCCATGAATAAAGCAAAGGGTAACCCAAGGGGACAAGTATGCAGAAAATCAGTACACCCTCATCGTGGAATACATTGCGCACCTCCTTGGCCCAAATATAAAGAGAGTCGTGGAAACCCTCCTTGATCTGCTGGAATAAAGTCATATCTATCATCATGGGATATACACTGAAAACAACATGTTCTTCTTTATATTCTTCTCAGAGAGCACCGGCAAGAGGATAAAGAACATCAAGCCAGCGATGTTCCAGACCGTATACTGCAAGGGATAGCCATCAAAAATGTTGATCTGATACATCATAATATAATGACGCAGCGGGAAAAGCCATGCCATGGCATGAACCATCCTGTCCATGGTTTCTACCGGATAGGTGGCACCGCACATGGAAAAACTGACGACCGACCAAAGAGAGCAGATACTCATAGACATTCTCAAACTTGGCATGATGCCAGAGATGAACACACCAAAACCCTGACAGGCCAATACCGACAAGACTCCCACAAGCACAATATCAAGGAGTCCGCCCTTATGGGGAAAGTCAAGATAGCCGTAAATATAAAACTCAAAACACAAGAAAACGGTGAGGAACATGATTGTATGGGGCAACAATTTGCCGATAAGGGCAATGCGAATGTTACCACCAGCCATCATGATCCAATCCTTAGAGCGACCGAATTTCACCTCTGTCCATATAGAATAAGGTACTAAGAGGAAAATGAAGATCATCAAGGCTCCCGGAACAACGTAGGTGCTCAAATAGACATTGTAGCTGGCGTAAGGGTTGCCGATCATATGCAAGTCTACCGAAATGGGCTGCAAGTTGGCCATGATCTCATGCGAGCTCTTCCCAACTGCGGCAAGTTTGGTCATACCTACTTTAGCTGCTGCCAAGGTGCATGCCGTCTTAATATCACGATATGTCAAAGAACCCGCCACGAGAGTCGTATAGCTATTATAATAGGAGATAACAGGACGCTCCCCACCCATTAATTTCTGTTCAAACCTCGATGGGATGAATAAAATGGAGTAGATTTCCTGCTTCTGCACGGCCTTACGGGCTTCACTAAGACTATTGTAATAATCATATATCTCGGAAGTCTGCATGGCATCGAGCTTTTGAACGATGGCCCTGCTCGTAGAAGAATGATCCAAATCCACGATACCTACCGGCATGTTCTCGGGCACCCCCTCGTGCATGAGAGAGGTAAAAAACACTACGATGAGAATAGGAAATACGAGGATACAGAAGCGGTAAATCGCACTGCTCCACATAATCTGACATTCTCTGACAGCTATCCGATATATTCTACGAAGAACTTTCAACTACTGAAATTTAAGGGATTATTTCATATCAGCATTTTTCAGCACGAGACTCATGCCAGGACGAAGCCCGTCGATCTTGTCTATAGGGCGTGCTTTCACTTCAAGAGTTTTCAAATCATACTGCCCGGTATTCTTAGTGGCGCGCCACGCAGCATAGGACCCCTGATCCTTCACATAATAGACCTTCATACGTATGGTCTTGTTGAAAGCAGGGACAAAAGCATGGATTACCGAACCTATCTTCATTCCGTTGAACTGGTCTTCGCGGACATTGAAAGATCCCCACATATCCTTGATAAGGCTAATGCTCATGATGGGAGATCCCATGCCCACAAGCTCACCTTCATGAGAGTATACATCACTCACCTCGCCCTCAACGGCAGAAATCTGTACGGTTTCTTTCAGCAGGCCTTTCACCACATCGACAGCATGACCTGCGGCTTGAGCCTGTTTGGCAGCAGCCCGCTTCTCCTCCTCGCGCGAGCCATCCTGGGCCAATTTCAGCTGTTCCTTAGCAGCGGCCACTTGGGCCTGTGTGGCCTTGAAGGCCGCCTGAGCCTCATCGCGCTTTTGCGCTGTGATGACACCTTCCTTATAAAGGTTGTCCATACGCATAAAGGTTTTTTGAGCAATCTCCGCAGCGGCTACAGCCTGGCGGTAGACCTCGCGGGCCGTCCCGATCACCTCTTGCCTATTTCCGTTGTTGGACAAATCACTGATGGCCTTAGCGGCTTCATCGGTGGCTTGCGCAGCCTGTTCCTGTGCCTTCACTTCCGGAACCTGAAGGATAGCAAGCGTGTCGCCCACGTGGACATAGTCGCCTTCTTTCACCCTGATTTCCACGACACGGGCTGGCAACTTGCTGCTAACGCGATAATCATCACAATCCACTTGCCCCTGGATGACCTCATCGGTTTTTCCCAAAAAGAAGAAACCTAATATTCCCACAAGAAAGACTACGGCAGAGAAACCTGCCACAGCCAATAAAATATTGTTATGTTGACTTTTTCTCGACATGACAATCTATATTAAAATTCGAAACATTTTATTATCTTAACCTGCCCAAGGCTTTTTGCAACTCAACTTGAGAAAGCTTCACATCCACCTCGGCGTCTATTTTGTCACTTTGTGCCTTTTGCCAAGCTGTTTGGGCTGCCATAACATCCGTAACATCCATCACACCTTCCTTGAATCCAACGTTGGCACAGCGCAAGTTTTCATCAGCACTGTTCAAGTTGCTCTTCGTCATATTTAGGCGCTTGTATGCCTCTTTTATTTTAAACCGAGCCTGAGTGGCCTGAAGATGGATTTTTTCTTCCAGATCAGCAAGATTCAGGCGCGATATCGTTGTCGTGGCTTTAGAGCCTCTGATTTTGTATTTGCTCTCCATCCAGTTCCACACGGGGACGGTAAGTGTAACGCCAACATTCCACACTCCTGAGAACCGTCGGTTGAATCCATCCCAAAGATTGGGATTTGAAATCATATACCCACCGGTGAGCAGCACGTGGGGCAGATACTGTGCCAGGACAAGTTTCGTGTTCTGCTCACTCATCTCTACCGCATTCTGGAACAGCCTTACCTCGGGGCGTTCGTCGTAGGTTGAGTCCTGTGGGGCTAACACCCCGTAAGCATCCGTATCAAGAGTGTTTTTATTCTCATCCGCCAGCATGATGTCTTCCTCCAAAGGCAACCCGCAAAGTTGGCAAAGAAGCATTTTCGCAAGCACAAGTCCGTCTTCCACCTGTACGATTTGCATCTCTGCCTCATTGACCTTCACGTCCACCCTCAGCCCATCGGCCTTTGTCGCCACTCCTTGGGCGATCATCTTTTTGACATCATCGTCTAATTTTTTCACAAGATCCCGATAGCTGTAGGCAAGTTTCTCCTTTTGTCTCAAAGAAACAGTCGTCCAGTAAGTCTGGTCTATGCTGTAGAGTGTATTTTGGGTAACGAGATCCTCATTGTTGGCAGCCATCTTCTCTCCAATATCCGCCATTTTATTAGCAGCGATAATGGCCCCACCCATATATAGGGGCTGGCGCGCCATAACAGTGCCCGACCAGAAGTTTTTGGTGTCTGTCTTAAAAGCGTCAACCAATCGCTGGCCGATAGCGTTACCGCCCTGCTCAAAAACGCCAGAGGCCTTTGACAGCAGACCACCCAACTGTTGAGCCATTTCCTGACTGACAGTACCCGACTGCACAAGGTTTGTCAATAAATTAGTCACACTCGCTACCGAGCTCGTACCCAAAGAAGACAGCGTTTGTTTCGTTCTCTTATTGAGCAGAGAAATTTCCTTAGAAGTGTACTGATAACCTCCCAAAGCATCCACTTTGGGGAGGTAATTTGTACGCATGGCCTTTCGGGTATTGTAGGCCACTTCTTTACTCTTACGCGTTGCAATGAGCTGTTTATTATTACGTAGGGCCAATGTTCTGCAGCTGTCAAGCGTCAGTAGACGCTGTGCGGATGCAGGAAGCGCAAGGCAGGCCAAAACGGCTAATACAATCTTCCTCATCTACCTAAACATAAAATTCTTACTTCCAATCATATTTCCTTCGGCAAAGACGCTCACCTGATAAGTGCCTGCGCTCAAAGTCTGAGAGACGGGCACATACAACGAAACTGCCGTTTCTCCACCATTATATTCTATCGTTTTCTTCATCGTGCCAGCCAACGTTTTGTTTTCATAAGGGAAGCTGACACCACCGCCGATAATATTGCCCGCAGGTGACATGATGCGCACATAGACCGTCTTCATGCCCGTCTTGGCCGTGACATTCTTGGCTATGTTGAAATTCACCTGGATAGTACGGGCCTTTGAAATCTTGTCCTTCGCTTTATTATTCTTGTTCAAAAGATGCATTTGGATTCCATTGGCATCGAGCTGGGAGGCAATGGCCACCTGTTCAGACAAAGAGGCCTTTTCCGTATTCAAGCCCTCAATTTGCCGAGTGGCTTCCTCATACTGACCCTTCACACGGGTATTCTCTGCGGTCAAACGGCCATTGGCTTGATTAAGGGAGTCGATCTGGATGACATAACTTCTCAACACGGCCCTGACCGTTGCCAATTCTCTCTTCAGACGGGCAATCTCTCGGGCATCCGAACTCTTTGTGCGCTTCAACTCCGCCAACAGACGTTCGGTCTTCTCTTGCTCGGCGGTCAGCTGAGATATCAGCGAATCATTGGTGACGTGAGTTTTCATCTCACTGTACTGGTCAGAGAATTGCTGGTACTCATTTTCCATTTCCTGTTTGTCCAGCTCAGCCAATTGCTGCATGTCGGCATTTGCCTTTCGCTGTTGGCGAAGATTGAAGCCCATATAACAGAGTCCTCCCACCAACAGAAGACATATAATGACAAACACCGCGAGTAGTTTTTTGTTTATAGCACTCATGTTTTGTTTAGCGTTTGATTATGAAACACGGCAAAATTAATAAAATAATAGCGTCCTGCCAAAAATTTATCCAACGAAACCGTTCTGAGTTTTTTTTTTTATATTTTTCGGGAAAAATAGAACAACTGTAACTTTTTTTTGCTAACTTTACCCTCAAAATCTAAACAAGAAATGGAAAAAAATAATTTAGTTTACAAAATATGGGACTTATATTACAGTGGATTCAGAAGCATGACCGTTGGGAAAACCCTGTGGATGGTGATCCTTATTAAGTTGTTTATCATTTTCTTCATCTTGAAGCTATTCTTCTTTCCCAATATCATCAAGCAGAATGCTCCAAAGGGACAAGAGGCTTCTTATGTTGAACAACAATTGGAACACAACGCTGAGAAAATCGCGGAATAACCATTTTCAAAACAGAATAATCATCTATAAAATATAACTTTAAACAAAATAAACTTCGATTACTATGACAAATCTTTTATTGGAAACGATGTCCGCCAGTGTTGACTGGTCGAGGGCCCAGTTTGCCCTGACAGCCATCTACCATTGGCTCTTTGTACCGTTGACATTGGGACTCGCAGTCATCATGGGTATCGTGGAAACTTGCTACTATCGTACCCGCAAAGCCTTCTGGAAAGATGCAGCACGATTCTGGCAACGACTCTTTGGTGTCAACTTCGCCATGGGTGTTGCCACAGGTATCATTTTGGAATTCGAGTTTGGAACCAACTGGAGTAACTATAGCTGGTTTGTGGGCGACATCTTTGGTGCCCCTTTGGCCATCGAAGGAATCGTAGCTTTCTTCATGGAGTCGACATTCGTCGCCGTGATGTTCTTTGGCTGGAAAAAAGTTTCTCCAGGATTTCACCTTGCCTCCACTTGGCTGACAGGACTTGGCGCCACAATATCAGCATGGTGGATTTTGGTGGCCAATGCATGGATGCAATATCCCATCGGACAGACCTTCAACCCAGACACCATGCGATTCGAGATGACTTCTTTTGCCGACGTTGCTCTCTCGCCTGTCGCCGTAGACAAATTCTGCCACACTGTTACATCGGCATGGATTATCGGTGCGGTTTTTACAGTGGGCGTAGGCTGCTGGTACTTGTTACGCAATCGTGAGCAGAAACTTGCATTGGAAAGCATTAAGATTGGCAGCATCGTTGGCTTGGTAGCCTCCCTCTTAGCCGCCTTTACAGGTGACAATTCAGCTTATCAAGTTTCTCAAAAACAGCC
Organism: uncultured Prevotella sp.; assembly: GCA_900322035.1. Taxonomy (GTDB): domain Bacteria; phylum Bacteroidota; class Bacteroidia; order Bacteroidales; family Bacteroidaceae; genus Prevotella. Next base: position 29,445 of record ONYL01000015.1, on the reverse strand, counting down.
GATGAAATTAGCTGCTATGGAAGCCCTGTACAATGGTGGCAATAGCCAGAGTCTTGCTGCCGTAGCGTGGGTGAATCCGTTTAAGCAGGCGGATTATGCCAACGAAGCAGAACCACCCTTGCGCATAGGAATTCCGAAAATGCTATCGTTTCTCGCCACGCATGACTTTGATGGTTATGTACCTGGCGTGAATGACATTCTGAAAGGCTACACATCAAATACCGGTGAGAAAGTATTGAGCGTGAAAGAAAAAATGGAGCTCGGCAAGAAGGCCATGGCAACGCTTAAGGAATATCGGGAATTGATGAAAAGTACGTCTGGCAAGTACCAAGACGCAAACAAGATTGCCGCCCTTAAAAAAGACCTGCAGGCCACGATGCCTTACTACGGCTATGGTTTCGTAGAGTCGCCCGACGACATTGTGCCCTTCATACCCCTCAATTTCTGGTGTTTCCGCATCATGGTAGGCATGGGATGTCTTTTCATCCTTTTCTTCCTCCTTACGCTCCATCTTTGCTATCGCAGCAAGAACTTCGAAAAGTTTCCCTGGCTTCATCGCTTTGCAATTCTTCTCATTCCCTTGGCTTACATTGCCTCTGAAAGCGGATGGGTCGTGGCAGAGCTTGGACGCCAACCATGGACTATACAAGACATGCTACCCACCTGGGCCGCCATTTCTAATATTCAAAGCGGAAGCGTTGCCATAACCTTCTTTATCTTCTTGGCTTTGTTCACCACTATGCTTATCGTAGAGATCAATATCCTCTGCAAGCAGATCAAGCGTGGGCCGGAACATTCAGAAGAAGCATTATCTACTGCATCCAATTAATAACCTATCATTAACAATTATGAGTTATCTGTTTTTGCAACAATATTGGTGGTTCATCATCAGTCTTTTGGGAGGACTCCTGGTATTCCTGCTCTTCGTGCAGGGTGCCAACTCCATGATATTTCAATTAGGTAAAAATGCCGACGAGCGCCGCCTGCTCATCAACTCTACAGGCCGTAAGTGGGAATTCACATTTACCACTTTAGTCACCTTTGGTGGCGGCTTTTTTGCATCGTTCCCTCTTTTCTACAGCACCAGTTTCGGCGGTGCCTACTGGCTCTGGATGATTATCTTGTTTTCATTCGTCATTCAAGCCGTGAGCTATGAGTTCCAAAACAAACTTGGAAATCTTCTTGGTGTCCGAACATTTCAGGTTTGCCTTGTCATCAACGGCATCGTTGGCCCGCTGTTGTTAGGCGGAGCCGTCGCAACTTTTTTCGACGGAAGCAATTTCTTCATCGACAAGCAGAATCTCACTCTCGCCGCCGGCCCTGCTGTCAGCCGTTGGGCTAACGCAAGTTACGGGCTGGATGCACTGCTCGATATATGGAACGTAGTTCTCGGGCTGGCCGTCCTGTTCCTGGCACGCATTCTCGGCACCTTATACCTTATTAATAATGTAGACAACGAGACCATGCGCAAGCGTTGTCGAAAGGAAGTGCTTACCAACACCATTGTTTTCCTGGTATTTTTCCTGGCTTTCGTCATCCGCACGATGCTCAAGGACGGTTTTGCCTACGACCCGAACACAGGAGTCATCTTCATGCAACCGCTCAAGTACTTCAATAACCTTGTTACGCTGTGGCCTGTTGCCTTGGTTTTCATAGTTGGGGTGGTTTTGGTACTCTATGGTATAGGGAAAACACTCATGAAAACCGACTATCTGAAAGGTATCTGGCCCTCAGGTATAGGTACGGTTCTCACGGTGTTGGCTCTTTTCCTGTTGGCCGGCTGGAACAACACAGCCTACTATCCGTCAACAGCGGACCTTCAAAGCTCACTCACTATCGAAAACAGTTCTTCCAGTCCCTTCACCCTTCAAGTAATGGCAATTGTCAGTCTATTGGTACCTTTTGTACTCGCTTATATCTGGTATGCCTGGCGGTCGATGGACAAGAAGAAGCTGGATATGGATGAGGTTAAGCACGGAGACGTTTATTAACCCACACGCTCAAACTCTTAAATCAGCCACGGATCTCACAAATCTTCATCCTAAACATGGACGGTTTGCGATTTTCGTGGCCATAAAATAGTAGAGCGTTTTTGCTAAAGTATCTATAATGACAAAACAAATATTATTATCTTTCCTCTTCTTACTATCTCTCCCTCTCGCTGCACAAGAACAATCCACTTCTGCGATTGAAGATTCTTGCCATGAAGTATTGTTGCAGACAAGCAAAGGAAACATTCTGCTTAGACTCTACAACGAAACACCGCTACATCGTGATAATTTTATGAAGCTTGTCCGCTCTGGATACTATGACGGTAATCTCTTTCACCGCGTCATTGCCGATTTTATGATTCAGACAGGTGATTCTACTACAAGACACGCAAAGACCGGCGATCGCCTGGGAGGATATTCTCCCAACTACAATATCCCGGCAGAATTCAGATTCCCTAAACTATTTCACAAGCGGGGGGCGCTGGCCGCAGCACGCGAACCAGACAGCAACAATCCGGAAAGATCATCGAGCTCCTCTCAATTCTACATTGTCTGGGGACAGCCACATAGCGATGCGTACCTCGATAAATGCCAAGAAGGTATTGATAAACGCACGAACGGCACCGTAAAGTTAACACCTGAGATTAGGGAAGTCTACCGCACTTTGGGCGGAACCCCGCACTTGGATGGCCAATACACAGTGTTTGGCGAGGTGATCAGCGGACTCGATGTCGTAAAAGACATTGACTATTCAAAAACGGACGAATTCGACCGCCCTGTTGAAGATATCAGAATCATCAAAGCAACTATCATCAAGTAAAATTATGATTGGATATATTATCATAGGCATCGCGGCTGGTTTCGTAGCCAGCAAGATTTACAAAAAAGAAGGTTCCGGCTGTTTTGTCAATTTACTATTAGGCATCGCAGGAGGATGGCTCGGTGGAATGGTATTAGGCTGGCTGGGTATCACCGCCTCTGGTAGTATTGGCAACTTTGTCGTGTCAGTTATTGGAGCCATCATGTTGCTGTGGCTTTGGAACAAACTTTCTTGAGCAACTGGCCATTATGAAGGCAAAGAACATATTTAGAAAACGGGAGACAAAATCGAAATCTTGTCTCCCGTTTTTTCTGTAGAACAGACGAAGAATCAATCGAGATTCAGCGTCTTTTTAATGGCTTCCACTTTCTCATCTGCTTCCTTGCTGCAACGCTCATAACAGCCTGCACACTTCATCGTGCCCTTCACCTCAATGTAGAACTTAATCTTAGGCTCAGTTCCAGAAGGACGGACAGACACCTTTGTATCGTCGTCGCAGAACCATTGCAACACATTGCTTGTAGTTGGCATATCGAGTTTCGTCACACTGCCATCAGCATGGCGAGCCTCGAGTTTCTCATAGTCTTTCCAAGTGATGACCTTGCTGCCACCCAATTCCGTAGGAGGATTCTTGCGGAAGTTTTCCATCATAGCCTTTATCTCGTCAGCACCAGCTTTTCCAGGACGAACAACATTGACGGTAACCTCCTTAGAGAAGCCATATTCCAAATAGATATCCATCAGGACATCATAGAGCGTCTTGCCTTGATCCTTGGCCCAAGCGCAAATTTCTGCAAGCAGGCTCATAGCAGAAACGGCATCCTTATCTCTTACAAAGTCTTCAGCCAGGAACCCATAGCTTTCCTCACCGCCACCGATATACTGTTGCTTACCCTCAGAGAGGCGAATCTCGCGGGCTATCCACTTGAAACCTGTGTAGCAGTCGCGCAACTCGATGTGCTGCTTCTCGGCAATCTTACGTATAACCTCAGTGGTAACAATGGTCTTTACAATGAAGTCATTGGGCTTCATCAATCCCTTTGCCTTACGATTGGTGATGATATAATAGAGGAAAATCAGGCAAGTCTGATTACCATTGATCAGAGTCCACTCACCCTTGTCGTTCTTGCAGGCCATACCCACACGGTCAGCATCGGGATCTGAGGCCATTACAATGTCTGCGTCAAGAGCCTTAGCGTCACGGATGGCCAATGCCAAAGCCTCTCCGTTCTCTGGATTAGGAGAAACAACGGTGGGGAAATTACCATCTTTCACCATTTGCTCTTTCACGCAATGCACATTGTCGAATCCCCAAAGCTTCAGACTCTGAGGGATGAGCATCATTCCGGTTCCGTGCAGAGGCGTGTAAACGATCTTCAGGTCGTGCTGTCTCTTGATGACCTCAGGGTCGATGGACAATGTGTGAATCTTGTCAAGATAGATCTTGTCGATTTCCGCACCGATAATCTGAATCAAGTCCTTGTTGCCACCAAACTTGACATCTTCAACCTTCACTTTGTTTACCTCGTCGATGATGCCGGTATCGTGTGGAGCCAGCACCTGTGCGCCGTCTTCCCAGTATGCCTTATATCCATTGTATTCTTTAGGATTGTGACTGGCTGTGATATTTACGCCTGCCTGGCAACCTAAATGACGAATAGCGAAAGAACATTCAGGGGTAGGACGCATGTCGTCGAATAAGTAAACCTTAATACCGTTGGCAGAGAAGACATCTGCAACAGACTCGGCAAACTTACGACTATTATTCCGACAGTCGTGGCAAACGACAACGCTTATCTCCTTACGGTCTGCAAAATTTTTCTTCAAGTAGTTGGCAAAGCCTTGCGTGGCCATGCCCACAGTGTAGACATTCATACGGTTGGTGCCAGCACCCATGATACCACGCAAACCTCCCGTACCAAATTCGAGATTCTTGTAGAAGGCTTCAATAAGGTCTGTCTTGTCGGCCTTGTCAAGCATCTGCTGCACACTCTGGCGCGTCTCTTCATCAAAAGACGGTGAAAGCCATTGTTTAGCCTTTACCTCACATTGGGCAATTAATTCTGCATTGTTCTCCATTTTGTTGATACTTATTAGATTTTATAAATTCTTTTTGTTCTTTGAGACAAAGTTACGAATATTTTTCTATAAAACGTAGAAGAAACCAATAAAAAATAGTAAATTTGCCACATGATACATATAACAGGTACGATTTTCGCCATATTGACGTTTCTCATCATCGGTTTGTTCCACCCGTTAGTGATTAAAACAGAATATTACTTCGGAACACGCCCCTGGTGGCTGTTCCTGTTGGGTGGCATCGCGTGCATTGTCATGTCGCTACTGGAGAGCAATGAACATGTTTCTATATTGCTCGGAGTCCTTGGAGCGAGTTTCCTATGGTCCATAGGTGAACTTTTCGCTCAGGAAAAGCGGGTCTTAAAGGGATGGTTCCCGATGAACCCTAAAAGAAAAGAACATTACGAACTCAAGAGGAAAGAAAACAAAAAGAATAGAGAGAACTAATTAGAGCATTCCTGTGTGAAAGATTTTTGAAATGAAGGTCACTTTGATTTTAGTGGGAAAGACCACCGACAAACATTTTGACGCCGGCATCAGCGACTATGCAAATCGCATCAAACATTATCTGCCGTTCGAAATAGACGTGATACCAGAGCTAAAAAATACAAAGAGCCTCTCGAAAGAACAGCAGAAAGAAAAGGAAGGAGATCAAATTCTAAAACTATTAGGGTCCGGTGATACAGTAGTTCTGCTTGACGAACATGGCAAGGAGATGAGGAGTATAGAATTTGCACAATGGCTGCAAAAGAAACAGGCTGTAGCAAAGACCTTGGTATTCGTCATTGGTGGTCCTTATGGTTTTTCACCGAAAGTCTACTCTCGGGCTGACGCAAAGATAAGCCTGTCAAAAATGACATTCTCCCACCAAATGGTGAGACTCATCTTCACAGAGCAACTCTATCGCGCTTGCACGATAAGTAAAGGTGAGCCCTATCATCACGAGTAACTGCACTAACAGACTTCCTGAAAGATAAACACTTTGGCACGGGATTTGTAGGTAAAAACAGAAAAAGAAATCCGTGTATCTTAATCAATTAGGCATGGGTTGAAATTATTAACATCAAAAAGAAAGGTTATTAAGGATGACAAGTCAATTTTCACCAAAGGTTTCAGAAATCCTCGCTTTCAGCAGAGAGGAAGCTACGCGCCTGGCAAGCAGGTCCGTAGGGCCTGAACATTTGCTATTGGGTATCATCCGCGAGAAAAACAGCGTTGTTAGAGGCCTGTTCGACCGTATGAAGATAAACGAGCAAACCATCAAGAATGAACTTGAAGAGCGCGTGCGAGAGGACGACGCCAACGAACCCCTCAACACAAGTGAACTTGTACTGAATGAGAAAGCCAGCAACATTCTCAAACTTGCAGTACTTGAAGCACGAATGCAGCATACACAAACTGTGGATGTACAGCATCTGCTGATGGCCATACTGCACGATCAAATGAACAACGGTGCCAAAGAGGTACTGGAATTCAATAATATTACATATGAAGACGTTGTCTCTTACCTTCAGGCTCCAGCCCACAAGGACGGCTTGGATCTTCCCAGTGAAGACTATGAAGAGACAGATGGCAACGACCATGAAAGCAAGGAATGGCGCAGTACCGGGGATTCGGGCAAGGCCACTCAAACACAAACTCAACGCGGAAGCGGAAAGACTCCAGTCTTGGACAACTTCTCTACCGACTTGACCCAAGCCGCAGCCGACGGAAAACTCGATCCAGTAGTGGGGCGCGAGAATGAAATACAACGCATTATCGAAATTCTCTGCCGCAGAAAAAAGAACAACCCTATTCTTATCGGTGAACCGGGAGTGGGTAAGAGTGCTATTGTCGAAGGATTGGCACAGCTCATCGCCAAAAAGAAATGCTCCCCCGTATTGTTTAACAAGCGGGTTGTGAATCTTGATATGACAGGCATTGTGGCTGGAACAAAATACCGCGGACAGTTTGAAGAGCGCATAAAAGCTCTCTTGAAAGAACTTGAACAAAATCCCGACATCATTGTTTTCATCGACGAGATCCATACCTTAATCGGCGCAGGTTCAACACCAGGAAGCATGGACGCCGCCAATATCATGAAGCCAGCCTTGGCGCGGGGAACCATCCAGTGCATCGGAGCAACCACTCTCGACGAATACCGCAACTCCATTGAGAAGGACGGAGCTTTGGAACGTCGCTTTCAAAAGGTTCTTGTTGAGCCGACAACAGCTGAAGAGACCACGGAGATACTTCGCAACATTAAAGAACGTTACGAGGATCACCATCACGTCACATATAGTGACGAGGCCATTGATGCTTGTGTCAAATTGACAGAAAGGTATGCCACAGACCGTTTTTTCCCCGACAAAGCCATAGATGCTCTGGACGAGGCGGGCTCGCGCGTACATTTGCGTCATGCCAGCGTTCCTCCTGAAGTCGTAGCGTTGGAGAAAGAACTCGAAGATGTAAAGACAAAAAAGCAAAATGCCGTACGCAACCAGAACTTTGAATTGGCAGCAAGTTATCGAGATCACCAGGCAGAGATTGATCGCAAGTTGCAAGAGCTCAACGCCCAATGGGCTCATGAAGACAACGAAGAGCGCTTGACTGTCGAAGCACAGGATGTTGCTGATGTCGTTTCACTGATGACGGGAGTACCCGTGCAACAGATCGACCAACCCGAAAGTGTTCGTCTGCGTTCAATGGATACGGAGTTGAAGAAGTCCATAATCGCCCAAGACAATGCCATCGACAAGGTCGTCAAAGCCATACGCCGCAACCGGGTTGGTCTGAGGGAACCCAATCATCCTATCGGTGTTTTCATGTTCTTGGGTCCTACCGGTGTGGGAAAGACATACCTCGCCAAAAAGTTGGCCGAAAATATGTTTGGCTCAAAAGACGCTCTTATCCGTATTGACATGAGCGAATACACAGAGAGTTTCAATGTGTCGCGCCTTGTAGGAGCGCCTCCGGGCTACGTCGGTTATGAAGAAGGTGGTCAGCTCACCGAACGAGTACGCCGTCATCCCTACTCCATCGTTTTGCTCGACGAGATAGAGAAGGCTCACAGCAATGTATTCAACCTGCTGCTTCAGGTACTTGACGAAGGACGACTCACAGATGGAAACGGACGTCTCGTAGATTTCCGCAACACTATCATCATCATGACTTCAAATGCCGGAACCAAGCAACTCAAGGAATTTGGGCGGGGTGTAGGATTCACTGCTCCTGGTGAGGGTCTTACTCAGTTCAACGAACAAAACAAGGAATACGCTCGGTCCATCATTCAGAAGAGCTTGAGCCGTCAATTTGCGCCAGAGTTCTTGAATCGCTTAGATGAGATCATCACCTTCGATCAGCTTGACCTACATGCCATAAAGCGCATCATAGATCTTGAATTGAAGGATCTCTTCAAGCGCGTTGAGGGAATGGGCTTCAAGATAAGAATCAGCGATGAAGCCAAGGAGTTTGTTGCCACAAAAGGCTACGACGTCCAGTTTGGCGCACGTCCCCTCAAACGTGCCATTCAGAACTATATTGAAGATGGCTTGTGCGAGCTCCTCCTGTCAGACCAGCTCAAGCCTGGTGACGTTATCTATGTTGAGAAAGAGGGTGACAAGCTCAGCTTCAATATCAAGCCGGAAATGACTGAAGAAGAAACGATAAATTAAAATCAATGACAAGTTCAAGTGGGAAGGGCAATTAATTTTAGTAAAGGGAGATTGAATTGCCCTTCTTTTTCACAAGCAATTGAGAATAATAAAATGGTCGCAATCTTTAAGGATGCGGCCATTTTTTTGCTGTTTCGGTGGAGTGATCTTGAAAGGCCTATCCTAAATGAAAGCATAAAACATCCGCAATGCGGAAAGATCAGCATTGCGGATGTATAGGTTGTATGCTTTTTATCCTTTCGGACAAATAAACAAAGTGAGCGACAATTTAGAAGGGTAAAGAGCTATCCTCGTCGGAGGTGTCCTGAGCAGGCGTTTCCACAGGCGAAACGGGTGATGCAGGACCAGCGGCAGGTGCTGAGGGAGCTGCGGCATAACCGCCATTAGCCATACCTACCGAGTTGGGATCAACATGATCAACACGATAAGCACGAATATCATTGAAGTATCTGTCCTGCCAAGGACGAGCATTGATGTCGAGCCACACATGTACCGTGTCGCCCACCTTTATCTGAAATTGTTCAAGACGATCAGCGCCAAAAACTGTAAAATTACACATACGTGGAAAACCATTGGATCCTTGCTCCTCAATTACAAAATCCTGTGATTTCCATTCATTTCCAGAACGTTTGGACACCCCCGAACGGGCATCGCTTACTTTGATGATTTTACCGATAACTTCTATACCTGATAATGCCATGCTATTTATTATTAAATGTTTCTTTCTGCGAAATTACGAAAAGATTCCCAATCTTCCGAAATATTTCAGTCTTTTTTTTGTTCGGGAAGTTTTTTTTCCGTATTTTTGTATCTATAAAGATAAAACTAAAAGAAACAAATATGAATTTTACCGTTTCAAGCTCAACTCTCAACAGCAGGCTGCAAACCCTGTCAAAAGTGTTGAATCCCAAAAACTCACTCCCCATTCTTGAGTGCTTCCTCTTTGAAGTCAAAGGCAACACACTGACACTTACGGCCAGCGACGGAGAGAATGTTGCCAAGGCTCAAGTTCTCCTTGAAGACACAGATGCAGACGGCAGTTTCGCAGTCCGCAGTTCTGATATGCTCGATACCCTGAAAGAGCTCCCTGAGCAACCCATTATTTTCAAAGTAAACCTTTCGAGTAACACCATTGACGTGCGTTACCAAAACGGAGAATATCACATCGTAGGTGAAGATGCCAACGTTTATCCACAAACTCCTGTCATCGAAGATGAGAGTTCTGTGTTCACCATTGACGCGGGCGTACTGCTGAATGCAGTGAGCCGTTCAATATTTGCCATCGCCAACGAAGAGATTCATCCGGCAATGAATGGTATATGCTTTGACCTGACAAACGACCATTTGGCCATTGTTTCCTGCGACGGCCACAAGCTCGTACGCTCCCGCGAACACGATATAAAAAGCGAAGTCCCTTCATCTTTCATTCTTCCCCGCAAGCCTGCAGGTGTACTGAAAACTATCCTCGACAAAGGGATTGGCGACGTGGTCGTGAAGTTTACGCAACAGGCTGCACAGTTCAATTTCGAGAACGGTTCACTCTATTGCCGGCTGATTGAAGGCAAATTCCCCAATTATAATGCCGTTGTATCCCAAAACAATCCTAACAAGATGATTATCGACCGCAAGAGTATGCTCAGTTCCATACGTCGCGTTCTCCCCTTTGCAAGTGAGAGCAGTGAGTTGGTGCGTTTGCATATTGAAAGCGGTAAATTGGAAATAAGTTCCGAAGACTTGGACTTCGCCAAAAGTGCCAAGGAAAGTCTTTACTGCGAATATGAAGGGAATCCCATGAATATAGGTTTCCGCGGAACAGGTCTCATGGAGGTCTTGTCCAATCTTGAATGTGAATCAGTTCAGTTTGACTTGGCCGATCCCTCGCGTCCGGGTCTTATGCATCCTTCTGAGGAGAGCGGCAATGAGGATGTACTCATGATGCTCATGCCAATGTTGTTAAGCGAATAATCATGAATTTAAATCTCACAAAACCCCTCATCGTTTTTGACCTGGAGACAACGGGCCTTGATTTGGCAAAAGACCGGATCATACAGATGTCTTACATCAAAGTGTACCCCGATGGAAAAGAAGAGCGGGAGAACATCTTCATCAATCCGGAGAAACATATCCCGGCGGAAGTCACAGCCTTGACAGGCATTGATGATGAGAAAGTGAAAGATGCCAAAACATTCAAGGAACTTTCGGGGTATTTGGCCCAGAAATTCAAAGGCTGTGATTTTGCCGGCTTCAACAGCAACCGGTTTGATGTTCCTTTGCTGTGCGAGGAATTCCTGAGGGCAAATGTTGACTTCGATTTTTCTAAATGCAGACTTATCGACGCACAAGTGATCTATCACAAGATGGAGAAGCGTAATCTTGCAGCAGCCTATAAGTTTTATTGCGGCAGAAAGATGGAAGATGACTTCAAGGCTCACCGTGCCGATCAAGACACAGAGGCTACCTACAGAGTGCTCATGGGACAAGTAGACCGATATGCTCCAGGCAAACAAGAAGACCCGGAGCAGCAGTTGCCCAACGACATGAACGCACTGGCTGAATTCTCAAAGCAAAACGACAATGTCGACTTTGCCGGAAGAATTGTATGGAAGGAACTCAAAGACGCAAAAGGCGACGTCGTACTCGACAAAGACGGCAAGCCACAGCTGGTGGAGACCTTTAATTTTGGCAAATACAAAGATCGTCCCGTGCTGGAGGTCCTGCATCACGATCCTGGTTTTTACAATTGGATACTCAATGCCGACTTCCCACTCAACACAAAGCAAGTGCTTACACGTATCCGTTTAAAAGACGCAAAACTCAATGGATGACATTCTAAAAGGAAAGAAAATCGTATTAGGCATCACTGGGTCTATCGCCGCATACAAATCCTGCCTCATCATCCGTGAGTTCGTAAAGCGGGGTGCAGAAGTCCAAGTCGTCATCACCCCCTCGGGCAAAGAGTTTATCACTCCACTCACGCTGGCGACCCTCTCACAACGCCCTGTGATCAGCGACTTCTTTTCTCAACGCGATGGTACGTGGCATTCACACGTGACATTGGGATTGTGGGCTGATGCCATGGTGATCGCTCCATGCACGGCAAGCACCATGGGGAAAATGGCCCACGGCATAGCCGACAACATGCTCGTGACAACATATTTGGCCATGCGAGCACCGGTCTTCATTGCACCAGCAATGGATTTGGATATGTATCAGCATCCCACGACACAGGCCAACATACAGATATTGAAAAGTTTCGGCAACCACATTATCGAACCGGAGAGTGGATTTCTCGCCAGCGGTCTTGAAGGCAAAGGACGCATGGAGGAACCCGAGAAGATAGTTGAACACGTTGCCTCAGTACTGTCACGCCAGGCGGTAAAAAAGGACAATAATGCCAAACGCATCCTCATCACGGCAGGTCCTACGTATGAAAAGATCGACCCAGTGCGTTTCATCGGTAATTACTCATCGGGGAAAATGGGATTTGCCATCGCCGAAGAATGCTTAAGAAGAGGGTTTGAAGTGTACCTCATCGCAGGTCCTGTGACACTCAGCTGCTCAGCCGGCATCCACCGCATCAATGTGGAAAACTGCCAACAGATGTATGACGAGTCTGTACGCCTCTTTCCAGACATGGATGCAGCAATTCTCTGTGCGGCAGTAGCCGACTTCAAGCCTGAGCATCCGGCAGGTCAGAAAATTAAGCGGGAAGGTAACCATCTAACGCTGACCCTAATGCCCACGCAAGATATCGCAGCCCAATTAGGTAGAATGAAAACTCCCCATCAGCGACTTGTCGCTTTTGCGTTGGAGACCAATGATGAGGAGAATAACGCAAAAAAGAAATTGGAAAAGAAAAACGCCGACTTTGTCGTACTCAACTCAACACGTTGCAAAGGCACGACATTCAGAAGCGACGACAACAAGATAAGTATCATCTCAACACAAGGGCGGAAGGACTATGACAAAAAGCCAAAGACGGAAGTTGCTCGCGACATTATTGATGAGCTTTGCCATCTTCTTTAGCTCAAGGGCTCAAGAGCTGAATGCCACCGTGACCATCAACCACAATCAGATTCAGGGCACGGATGCAAGTGTTTTCGACAATCTGAAGGAGACTCTACAAAACTTCTTCAACGACCATCAGTGGACAAACCTGAAGTTTCAGAAGAACGAACGTATCGTTTGCAATTTCAATATCACCGTTACTAAATATGACGTATCCACAAACGCCTTCACTTGCAAGGCGCTGATTCAAGCCAACCGGCCTGTCTACAACTCGTCGTACACTACCACTCTATACAATAACACCGACAACGATTTCAACTTTGAGTTTGCCCAGTTCGATCAATTGGAATTCAATGAAGAAGTCATTGACAATCAACTTACGGCCCTTTGCGCCTACTATGCCTTTCTAATCATCGGCATGGACCTCGATTCCTTCTCACCTATGGGAGGAGAGGATGTTTTGCAACGTTGCATGAACCTGACCAACAATGCTCAAAACCTCCCCTTTACAGGTTGGAAGAGTTTCGACAACAACCGCAACAGATTTGCTATCATCAATGATTATCTCGATGGTGCGATGCAACCTTTCCGGCAACTACAATACGATTACTATCGCAAAGGACTTGACGAGATGGCCAACAATGCAGAACGCGGACGCACAGAAATCACTACGGCATTGGAGAATGATTTGAAAAAAGCCCACGAAAACAGACCACTTAGCCTGCTGCCACAAATTTGGACCGACTACAAACGTGACGAGTTGGCAAATATATATAAAGGTAAAGGCACCCAAAAAGAGAAAGAATCGGTATACGAGATTCTCTTCGGTATCAATGCCTCTCAAAACAATGCATGGAATAAAATCAAAGAGTAATGCTCAAACAACTATATATCAAGAATTTCACGCTCATTGATGAGCTCGATATTCCTTTTTATCCAGGGTTTTCTGTGATAACGGGTGAGACAGGCGCAGGAAAGAGCATCATTCTCGGTGCTATCGGGCTGTTGTTAGGCAACCGGGCTGACGCACGGCAGATAAAGCAAGGAGAGCGCAAATGTGTCGTTGAAGCTCATTTCGACTTGAGTCGCTACGACATGCGTGCATTTTTCGAAACCAACGACATCGACTACGAAGACGAATGCATCATTCGACGGGAGGTAAACAGCAGCGGGAAAAGCCGGGGGTTCATCAATGACCAGCCCGTCACTGTAGCCACAATGAAAGAGTTGGGCGAGCACCTCATAGATATCCACTCCCAACATCAGAACCTATTGCTGCAGAAAGATGATTTCCAATTGAACGTTGTAGACATCGTAGCCAACGACAAGAAAGAGCTGGAAGCCTATCAGTCGCTGTTCTTCAAATGGCAAGAGGCCAGACGGCAACTCAAGCAGCTTCAGGCAGAAATCTCTGCCAACAGAGAGCAGGAAGAGTTCATGCGCTTTCAGTTGCAGGAGCTCTCCCAAGCAGAACTTTCCGACGGAGAGCAGGAGCAATTGGAAAAAGAAGTCAGCACGATGAGCCATGTTGAAGAAATCAAGCAAGCTCTGTTTGAAGCTGACGGAATTCTCTCCACTGAAGATTCTGGGGCGGTAGACAAGGTGCACCAAGCCTGCTCGACACTCCAAAGAATAATCGAATTGTACCCAGACATCAAGGAACTCAACGATCGCCTCGACAGCTGCTACATCGAATTGAAAGATATCGCCAACGAGATTCAAAACGCGCTGGAAAGCGTAGAGTTTGATCCTGCTGACTACCAAAGAAAATCAGAACGACTGGACTTGATCTACAGTTTAGAACAAAAGTTTCATAAAGAGACAATCAGTGAACTCATTGCAGAGCGTGACGGTCTGGCTGGACAGCTTAACCGAATTGACAACAGCGAGGAGGCATTGTCGCAGCAACAGACAAAAGTGGACGAGGCCCTGGCAGCCTGCAAGAAAGCAGCAAATAAACTTACCAACGTCAGACGTCGGGCTGCAGAGGAAATACGCAGATCAATGGAGGTTCGGCTTCAACCTCTTGGCATTCCGAACGTTAGGTTTAATATTCAAATTGAGCCACAGGAACTCACCGCTGCAGGTGGAGACAAAGTGTGCTTCCTCTTCAGCGCCAACAAGAGCACGCCAATGCAACCTGTAGCCGATGTTGCCTCGGGTGGAGAGATTGCACGAGTGATGCTGTCCATCAAGGCCATCATCAGTTCGGCCGTCAAGCTGCCAACCATTATCTTCGATGAGATCGATACGGGCGTGAGTGGACATGTCGCCGAGAAAATGGCCATGATTATGCGTGAGATGGGCGACAACAACCGCCAGGTCATCAGCATTACCCACTTGCCACAAATCGCAGCCATGGGCAAACACCACTATAAAGTGGAAAAGCAAGAGACGCCCAACGGAACACAAAGTCATATGCATCTGCTCACCCATGTTGAGCGGGTGGAGGAAATCGCCCAAATGCTTAGTGGCAGCAACATCACAAACGCTGCTATTGAAAATGCCAAAGAACTTTTAAAATAAACAAACATAATGATGATACACATCAAAAACCACCTCATCGCGATTTTCATCCTGCTGTGTAGTCTTCCTGTAAGCGCACAGCAAGCTGCAAAATCCGTATTCCAGCTTACCACTTATAAAAAGGATGGAAGTATTCTGAGCCGCTGCAACGGATTCTTTATCGATAACAAAGGAGAGGCCGTTGCCCCGTGGAAGCCTTTTGTAGGTGCCTACAAAGCCGTCATCACAGAAACCAACGGGAAGAAAGCGGAAGTAACAAGTCTCATTGGAGCCAACGAAATATATGATATTTGCCGGTTCAACACTAAGATTGCCTCTATCCCGGCGCAGCTCGCTTCCACAGCCGCCTCTGCGGGGGAAGCCGTCACGGTAGTAGGAAGCAAGAGCGCAGGCATGAGAGTCAGTACAGCCGACAAGTTCAAGCAGTACAACTACTATACTCTTTCCATGGCAGACAACAACTTTTACGGTTGCCCCGTGATCAACAAACAAGGAAAGGTAATCGGTATGTACGCTGCTTCGGGTAGCGGATCGGCCACGGATGCCGCTTGTACCAACGAATTCAAGGCCAGCGGACTGAGTCTCAACGACCCAGTATTAAAAAGTTGTGGGATAAGACCTGCACTTCCCGACAAGCACGACGATGCGGTTCTCGCACTGTATCTCTCCGCCGACCAATCCAACGCAGCATGGCATGAAGCTTTCGCTCAGGAGTTTCTTCTCAAGTTCCCTGCTTCGCCAGAAGGCTATGAACAGATGGGCAACATCTACTATCAGGCAGGCAAATATGAAGATGCTTCAAACATCATGGAGGAAGGTATACGCAAGGCTACGCCCAAGGACGAAACCCACTACAACTATGCCAAGCTTGTCTATCAAAAAATAACCAATCAACCAGACTCCGTCTATCCTTCATGGAACGCCGATAAGGTAATCAGCGAAACAGAGAAAGCCTACCAGGAGAGACCATTATCACTCTACAAGAATTTGGAAGCTCAAGCCTTATTTGCAAAGAAAAACTACGATAAGTCGTATGCCATCTTCATGGAACTTACGAAAGATACAACTTTCAAAAGTGGTGAAGTTTTCTACGAAGCAGCCATGTGCCGGCAGATGCAAAACGCCCCTAAGTCGGACATTCTTAGCCTTCTGGACAGTGCCGTAGAATGTCGCCCGTTGACCTATGCCTCGGCTCCATACGTTCTCGCCCGTGCCCAAATGCTTGATGAGATGGGTGACTATCGCAAGGCTATTGCCGACTACAATCGCTACGACACGCTCACCTTGGGCCGCTCCAACGATGAATTTTACTACATGCGCTACGCCTGCGAGCTAAAGTTGAAGCAATATCAACAGGCCCTAAACGACATTGCCCATGCCATTGTCATCAACCGTAATGTGCCCGAATATTATGCAGAGATGGCGCAATTGCAGATGCAAGTGAAGATGTATGACAAAGCCATACAGACAGCCGACTTAGGCTTACAGGCATTTCCCGACCATGGCGACCTATATCTCATCAAAGGCCTGTCATTTATTTTCAACGGAGACAAGCAGAAAGGTCTGTCCATTCTTCAACAGGCAAAGGAACACGGAGCCGCAGAGAAAGCCGACCAGTTGATAAAAAAATACAAATGAAGTTGCGCTTTTGAAGGAAAACAACAGCAGCTTATTTCAAAAAAGCCACTTGGACAGAAACCCAAGTGGCTTTTTCATGTATTGTTTAGTTTCTCACACTCATTTTCAATCGTCCTCTATAATCAACGAGCAGGTCGATGAGGAAACTGCTGAAAGAGTCGGGCATCACGATGGAAACTTGAAAATGCGTTCCTGACGGTGTCATGCCAATAAGCCTGATATCATTAAGAATCCCCTGGCGAATAAAATCCTTTGGAGCCACACGAGAGAAATCCTTCTTCTTAAAATCCCGGGAGAACAGGCAATAATCTCCACGATAAAGACTGACGTGGATGATGTTGTCATAATAGACGTTGTCCACCTCAACACCTTCATCACTGTAGTTGGCTTTCACCACTTTAAAAGTAGTAGGATTTATTTGTATATAACTGTGATAACGATCGTTGCCATAAATGAGTACAGAATCCCGCTTAATGAGCTTACCAGTATTCAGCGGCAGGGGATGATCTTTGCTAAAGTATTCGTTATCCTCTCGGTCCTCACTTTTCACAAGACTAACCAAATCACCCGCTGCATTGCGAAATTCAAAAACATGTGCCGACTGCCTGACGATCTTATACCGGGCTGTATTAGCAGAGTGAAGGACAAGGGTATCAGATAAAATCTGGAAATAGACGGGCTGAGAAGTGGAATCGGGGTAGTAAATGGTATCGCCATAGGCCTTGAAAACAACCGTTTCATCGTCCACGTTCATCCAGACCCCCTGAAGCAGCTTTTTCGCCTCAAGATCTTCCTTAGGAACCTTAGTTGCTGTGGAGGCAGGTTCCTTATGACGACAAGATGCCAAGCATAAGAGCATTACACTTGCCATTAATACATATATAAACTTCGGTTTCATTGCATGTGCTATTAGTATATGTCGTACCGATTAACGGTCAATAGACTCTTCTCTATGTCACTGTCGCTATGATTATCGAAAATGACCAAAGCCTCACCCACACCTATCAGCCAACCTCATGGCCTTATAGAATGTATGGAATTTAAGGCAAAGGTATATGTTTTTTTTTAAAACACAAAATAAAACTATATTTTCCTCGATATTGGCACTCAGAAATAGGACTTCATACAGACGTGTATGCACCCGGCCCAACTCGAAATGGCCAAGAAGGACTTTCTGCCGCCTCGATACATGGCTTCATCTATAAGGCTTGGAGCAATCATCTTTTGAACATCGCGAATACAATCCAGCTGACAAAAACAATCCAGCTGGCTTCCATATGCAATCCCACAGGTTTCCATATGCAATCCCGCAGGTTTCCAACTGCAATCCCGCAGGTTTCCAACTGCAATCCCGCAGGCCTGCAAATGGCTCCTCTCGTGAGTAGCCATAAATGAGAGATCACATTGCCAAATAGACAATAATTCATTCCCACTCTGAGCTTTTTTGCTTCTACAACCATGTGAGAATAAACAAGACTACATTACACGCTTACAAAAAGAAAGAAAATCAAAGAAAAATTAGTTGAAATATTTTGCCCGTTAAAATAGAATTTGCTATATTTGCAATCAGTTATCAAAACGGAACCTGCTAACATTATGATTTATATACAACTTGCCCAAAACAATCCCCATAAGCTGAGTTTTTATTTAGCTATGGAAGAATACGTCGCTAAGACATTGAATTTAGGCGACGATTATTTCTTCATGTGGCAGGTCGAGCCCACAGTGATTTTCGGCAGAAACCAAGTAATCGAGAATGAAGTTAATTTGGAATACTGCAAATCACACCATATCAACTTCTTTCGCCGCAAGAGTGGAGGCGGGTGCGTTTATGCCGATATGAGCAACGTGATGCTTTCCTATATCACCTCGGAGAACAACGTAGAAGAGACTTTCAAGCGTTATCTGCAAATGATCAGTGAGACGTTGGAGAGTATTGGCCTGGAAAATGTCCACCCCAGTGGTCACAATGACATCATGATTGGTGACAGGAAGGTAAGCGGAAACGCCATCTATCACCTGCCAGGAAAAATCATAGCTCACGGCACGTTGCTCTACGATACCGACATGGAACACATGCTCCATGCCATCACACCCTCAAAACAAAAGCTCTCGAAGCATGGTGTTCAAAGCGTCAGACAGCGCATCTGTCTGCTAAAAGACTTTTCTGATTTGAGTTTTCATGAAATCAGAAAACGTATCAAGGAGCACTTGTGCGACAAGGTCTACACTTTGAACGAGAAAGACGAGGAGGGAATTAAGCAAATTGAACAAGAATATCTTCAACCAAAATTTATCTATGGAAAATAAAAGAACTTGTCTTTACGACCGGCATGTGGCTTTAGGAGCCTTGATGCAGCCTTTTGGCGGTTTCGACATGCCTATTCAGTACACTTCTATCATAGAAGAACACAATGCTGTTCGCCAGCATTGCGGTGTTTTTGACGTGTCACACATGGGAGAGGTCTTCGTGAGCGGCCCTGAGGCAGAGAAATTTGTCAACCATATCTTCACCAATGACGTCAGAGGATTGGGCATTGGTAAAGTCATCTATGGCATGATGTGCTATGAGGATGGCGGCACAGTCGACGATACGTGCATCTGCAAGTTGGGAGAAGACTTGTTTCTTCTGACCATCAACGCTGCCAATATCGACAAGGATGTAGAATGGATCATGGGACATAAAGAGGGGTTCAATGTCACGATTGAACACAAGAGCGACTATTACGGCCAGCTTGCCATCCAGGGTCCAGAATCCGAAAGCGTGGTGACCGAAGTGTTGGGAATTGAATGTGCAGAACTGAAATTCTACGAAGTCAAGACCTTACAGAAGGATGGAGAAGAGATTATCATATCCCGTACAGGGTACACGGGTGAAGATGGTTTTGAGCTCTACGGCTCTCATGACTTCATCGTCAGGCAGTGGGACAAACTGATGGCCAGCAAGCGCTGCGCACCCTGCGGCTTAGGTTGCCGCGACACTCTTCGCTTTGAAGTGGGTCTGCCACTCTATGGCGACGAGCTGTCTAAGGACATTACACCCGTGATGGCCGGACTGAGCATGTTCGTAAAATTCGACAAGCCTGAATTTATTGGAAAGGAAGCTTTGCTTAAGCAGAAAACAGAAGGCCCGGAAAAGCGTCTGAGAGGTATCGAACTCGAAGGACATGCCGTACCCCGCCATGGTTACATGGTGCTGAAAGACGGGAAGGAAGTTGGATACGTGACTACAGGTTACAGACTGATTTCTGTCGACAAGAGTTGTGCAGTGGCTTTGGTCGACGCTTCTATAAAATTGGGCGACAAGGTTGAGATCCAAATCCGAAAGAAGACCTTCCCCGGAACGGTGGTCAAGAAGAAATTCTACGACAAACATTATCATAAGTAATTATTCTCAAAGCCCCGAAGGACTCCTTAAAGAAGTCTGGGGCCTTGGATTCTGAAACATAAACAATATAACTAAAAAATAAGAAGCTATGACAAAAGTATTGGAAGGACTTTTCTATAGTAAGTCACACGAGTATGTAAAGGTAGAAGGCGATGAAGCCTACATTGGCATCACTGATTACGCTCAGAAAGAATTGGGCAATATCGTCTACGTTGACCTGCCTGAGGTGGATGACGAAGTAGCAGCAGACGAGGAATTCGGTGCTGTGGAAAGTGTTAAGGCCGCCAGCGACCTCAACTCTCCCGTCAGTGGAACCGTTGTAGAGGTGAACGAAAAACTTGAAGATAAGCCAGAACTTATCAATCAAGATGCATTTGCCAACTGGATCATCAAGGTTAAGCTCTCAGACAAGTCAGAGCTCGACGGCTTGATGGATGCAGAAGCCTACAAGAAGATGATTGAAGCATAAGCCTCAATCCAAGACCTGACTTACAACCGAACTAACACAGCAATCATAATGACTTATAAATATTTTCCACAAACCGAGGAAGATATTCAAGAAATGCTGAACAAATGTGGTCTCAAGAATCTCGACGAACTCTACGCCGAGATTCCTGAGGCTATTCGGTTTCGGCACGAATACAATCTTCCTGATGAAAAGAGCGAGATAGAGATTCGCCGTTTCTTCAACGAACTGGGAAAGAGCAACCAACAACTCACCTGCTTCACAGGTGCTGGTGTCTACGACCACTACACGCCAGCTGTGATTCCGAGCCTTGTTGAGCGTTCAGAGTTCCTCACAAGCTACACTCCATATCAGGCTGAGATTTCTCAAGGCACACTGCATTACATCTTTGAATATCAGACAATGATGTGCAATCTCACACAGATGCCAATCAGTAATGCCTGTATGTACGACGGCAGCACAGCTACGGCTGAGGCTGTGATGATGGCAAGCAATGCAAGCCGTAAATGCCACAAAGTATTAATCTCCGAAACCATCGACCCCAAAATCATGCTGGTCATCCGCACATATGCCCACTTCCATGGCGTCGAATTGGAGACGATACCTGCCAAAGACGGCGTGACCTCATTTGAGGCTATGAAGGCCAAATTGGATGAAGGCGGTGTAGCAGGAGTTCTTGTACAGCAACCCAACTACTTCGGAATCGTTGAGGACTATAGCGGATATGCCGATGCCTGCCACGAGAAGAAAGCACTATTCCTGATGAATGCCAATCCGTTTGACCTGTCGATACTGAAGACTCCAGGAGAGTGGGGAGCCGACGTTGCCGTTGGCGACGGTCAGAGTCTTGGCGTACCTATGGCATGGGGTGGTCCCTACGTAGGCTACATGTGCTGCACAGAGAAGCTCATGCGCAAAATGCCAGGTCGTATCGTTGGGCAAACCGTTGACCAGGATGGCAAGCGTTGCTTTGTGCTCACACTACAGGCTCGCGAGCAGCATATTCGCCGGCAGAAAGCTACGAGCAACATTTGTTCAAACGAGAGTCTGATGGCCCTCTGGGTTACGATCTATTGCAGCATTATGGGCAAACAGGGCATAAAAGAAGCAGCCCAGCTCAGTTTCAATGGTGCCCACTACCTTGAAGAAAAGTTGGTAAAGACCGGACACTTCAAACTGGTTTACGAAAAGCCTTTCTTCAACGAATTCCTCCTCAGCTACGACGGTGACGTTGACGCACTGCAAAAGCGTTGGGAAGACAATGGATTTTTTGGCGGCCTGAAGGTAGATGAAGACAAGATTCTCTTTGCCGTTACCGAACAGCGCACCAAAGATGAGGCCGACCGACTGGTGGCCCTCGTCGAAGCTTGACTTCTATTTTGCTTACCTATAATAAAAGAAGAAACAATGAACAACAAATTATATGGTTCTCTGATATTCGAGCTCAGCCATCCAGGACGTCGGGCCTATTCGCTCCCCCGCAACGAATTTGGTGATTACAACGTTCCAGCCGATGAGAGACGCAAATGTGATGCCGAGTTGCCTGAATGTGACGAGATGACTGTAGTCAGACATTATACCAATCACAGTGAGAACAACTTCGGTGTAGACAACGGCTTCTATCCGTTAGGCTCATGCACCATGAAATACAATCCTTGCATCAACGAGGAGATTGCCATGCATCCGGCCTTTGCAAATCTCCATCCTTTGCAGCCAGCTGATTCGGTGAAAGGAGCAAAAAAGGCATACGATCTTTTGCAGCAATACCTTTCTGAACTTACGGGAATGAGCAAATTCACGCTCAATCCTTGCGCCGGCGCTCATGGTGAATTGACGGGACTGATGATCATCCGCTCCTATTTCGAAACCAAGCACGACTCAAAACGCGTGAAGGTCATAGTACCAGATTCCGCTCATGGTACCAATCCTGCCTCAGCCGCTGTCTGTGGACTTGAGATCGTTGAGGTTAAGAGCAAAGCCGACGGTCGTGTTGACGTTGAGCATTTGAAAACATTGCTTGGCGACGACATCGCTGCCATGATGATGACCAACCCCAATACTTTGGGACTCTTTGAATACGATATCCCGGAAATTACACGACTCGTCCACGATTGTGGTGGTTTGATGTATTACGATGGGGCTAACCTCAACCCGATGCTCGGTGCATGCCGTCCAGGCGACATGGGCTTTGACGTGATGCACGTCAATCTCCACAAGACCTTCTCTACGCCTCATGGCGGTGGCGGACCTGGTTCAGGGCCTGTCGGTGTGAGGGCAGGATTGGAAGAATTCCTTCCAATGAACAATTCGACGACCGATAAGGATTTCGCTATCTCGGTGAATCCCTATCACGGCAATTTCTGTGTTGAACTGCGTGCTTTGACCTACATCCTCAGTCTTGGCAAGGAAAACATCAAGATGGTGGGACCGCTTGCCACCTTGAACGCCAACTACATCAAGGAATGCCTGAAAGACGATTACGAACTGCCCATTGAAGGCCTGTGCAAGCATGAGTTTGTATTCAACGGTCTTAAAGACAAGTCCACGGGTGTCACAACAATGGATGTGGCCAAGCGCCTGCTCGATTACGGCTATCACGCACCAACGATCTACTTCCCATTGCTTTTCCATGAGGCCATGATGATTGAGCCCACGGAGAACGAAAGCAAAGAGACCATCGATGGCTTCATCCAGGTGATGCACAAGATCGCAGAAGAAGCAAAGACCAATCCGGAAATTGTGAAGGGAGCTCCTCACAATACACCCATAAAGCGTGTTGATGATGTCTTGGCTGCGAAAGACCCACATGTATCCGATTGTTCGATCAACTGCTGTCTATGAAAAGTTTTGATTTGATCATCATTGGCAGCGGCCCTGGCGGTTATAACGCCGCACACTATGCAGCAAAGCATGACCTGCAAGTGGCAATTGTAGAGAGCCTGAAAGCGGGAGGAACTTGCCTCAACATTGGCTGCATACCCACCAAATCACTGGCTCACGATGCTGAACTCGTCAATGAGCAGCATCTGACGGATGACGAAAAAGCTGAGGCTTTCGTTAAGGCCATGGAGCGCAAGGAAGGTGTGGTGCGTCAACTTGTGGAAGGTGTGGAAACGTTGCTCTCGCAACCAGGAATAACTCTCTTCCACGGAGAGGCTGCCTTTAAAGATGCCCACACGATTTCTGTCGGCGGAGAAGATCTCGAAGGCAAGAATATCATCATCGCCACGGGCTCCCTGCCCAAGATGCCCCCCATCCCTGGAATCGACAGCCCTGCTGTCATCTCCTCCACAGAACTGCTTTCCCTATCACAAAGGCCAAAGTCACTCTGTATTGTTGGAGCCGGCGTTATAGGCATGGAATTTGCTTATATCCTTCACAGCTTCGGTTGTAAGGTCACAGTAGTGGAATTTCTTAAAGAGAGTCTTTCCACTATGGACGGTGACATTGCCAAACGTCTGCGTAAACTCTTGGAAAAGCAAGGAATCGAATTCTACTTCCAAAGTGGTGTCAAAAGGATTGATGGCAACAAGGTAACTTTCGAGCGTAAAGGAAAAGAACAGACCGTAGAGGCTGAGAAGATTCTCGTTGCCACCGGTCGAAAGGCCAATATCGATGGGCTGCAATTGGATAATGCCGGAGTGACAGCCGACCGTCGCGGCATCATTGTAGATGACAATATGCGAACTAATGTTGACCATATATACGCAATCGGTGACTGCAACGCACGTCAAATGCTGGCACATGCGGCCTCGTTCCAAGGATTCCGGGCTGTGAACACGATCCTCGGCAAGAGCGACAATATCCACCTTGATATCATGCCGGCTGCAGTATTCACAAGTCCTGAAGCAGCCGGTGTAGGTCCAACGGAGGAACAGTGCAAGGAAAAGAACACTGAGTACAAGACCTACAAAGGTTTCTATCGTGCCAATGGTCGCGCACTTTCGATGGATGCCACCGAGGGAATGCTTAAACTCATCACCACGCCCGACGGCCAGTTGCTGGGCTGCCACGCTTATGGAGCCCACGCAGCCGACATGGTACAGGAAGTAGCAGCACTAATGAACATGGGAGCTACCGTGCAACAGCTTGCCGACATGGTGCACATCCACCCTACACTGAGCGAGATTCTTCAGGAGGCTGCCCGCACAGCTCTCTGATTCATAACTCAAAGCATCATCATAAGGCGGAGAGAGTCTATACAGATTTTCTCCGCCTTTATGATTACATGCAAACAACAAACAAAGAACTTGTGTTTACAACACACACATCCGGACATGACTCCAAGAGTAAGACATTAGGCAAAATACAGTCGGGCCAAAAAGTTTTCCGAAATCAAAGCATTGCGTTTCAAATAAAATCATTATCTTTGTGACGTGTATCTTCACAGCAAGGAGTGTGAAGTAATGCGCCTCACGAAAAAGCGTAAGCCGCTCCAAGCCGACTACGCCAATAAGATAGGTAGAATACAGATGCGTCAACAATAGTGAAAATTGTGCTCCACGAAGACCATTAGTCTTATCCCACAAAAGGTTCAGCACACAACAGCTGCGTAAAACCAAGTGGAATAAAGACTGACCGACCGTACGAATTCAATGGATAAACGTTTCTGCTCGGAAACAAATAGGCTTTGTCGATAGCATTTTCACATTGGCACGGAGAAGAAAAGATAGGATAGAAAACAGAAAACAAAACTCAATAAAGATGGAAACAGGAAAAGTAGATGTCCTGCTGGGTCTACAGTGGGGCGACGAAGGCAAAGGAAAAGTCGTGGATGTACTCACACCGAAGTATGATGTCGTAGCTCGTTTTCAAGGTGGTCCCAATGCAGGACACACATTGGAGTTCCAGGGACAGAAATATGTTCTTCGCTCTATTCCTTCAGGAATATTTCAGGGAGGGAAAATCAACATCATCGGCAACGGTGTAGTGTTGGCTCCGGATCTCTTTATGGAGGAGGCTGAAGATTTGGAGAAGAGCGGTCACCCTTTAAAAGAGCGCTTGCACATTTCCAAGAAGGCTCATCTCATCATGCCAACCCATCGTATTCTTGACAGAGCTTACGAAGCTGCGAAGGGCAAGAATAAAGTGGGAACGACTGGAAAAGGAATTGGTCCTACTTACACTGACAAAGTGAGCCGCAACGGACTCAGAGTTGGTGACATCCTGGAAAATTTCGAAGAGAAATACGCCCAACACAAGGAACGTCACATGAAAATGCTCAAAGCTCTCGGATGGACAGATTTCGAAGGCTTTGACGAAGTTGAAAAGAAATGGTTGAAGGGTGTAGAATACCTTCGCCAGTTCCCTATCGTTGACTCTGAACATGAAATCAACCACATCCTGCGTGCAGGAAAGAATATACTCTGCGAGGGCGCACAGGGGACAATGCTCGACGTTGACTTTGGAAGCTATCCCTTTGTAACCTCCAGCAATACCATCTGCGCCGGAGCTTGCACAGGATTGGGAGTAGGCCCAAATAAAGTAGGCAATGTCTTTGGCATTATGAAGGCCTATTGTACGCGTGTTGGTGCTGGGCCATTCCCAACAGAACTTTTTGATGAGGACGGCAAGACCATCCGGGCTATCGGACATGAATACGGTGCAGTGACCGGCCGTGAGCGTCGTTGTGGATGGATAGACCTCATCCAGCTACGCTACAGCATCATGATCAACGGCGTTACAGAACTCATCATGATGAAGAGCGATGTCCTGGACGGTTTCGATACAATAAAGGCTTGCGTAGGTTATCAACTCAAGGATGGCACGGTAACCGATGAACTCCCCTACTCTATCGATGATGTCAAACCCATCTATAAGGAATTCCCCGGATGGAAGACAGACATGACGAAGTTCACTTCGGAAGAACAATTTCCCGATGCCTTCAAAAACTATATCAAATTCCTTGAGGACTTCCTTGAGACTCCTATCGGTATCATCTCTATCGGTCCGGACCGTGAGCAGACAATCGTCAGAAAGAAATAAAACAGCACCCACAGCGTCCTCGCCTTACAAGGCAGGACGCTTGTTCTAATTTAACATTGTAAACGAAAACATTATGGCAAACAATACCAGCATCCCCAAAGGCACCAGAGACTTCGGTCCTGAAGAGATGGCAAAAAGAAACTACATTTTCAACACCATAAAGGAAGTATATGCACTTTACGGCTTTCAGCAGATAGAAACTCCAGCTTTGGAGACCCTGCACACATTGATGGGCAAATATGGCGAAGAAGGAGACAAACTGCTTTTTAAAATTCTCAACTCTGGAGACTATTTGAAAAATATCAGCGACGAAGAGCTCATGGGGCGCAATACACTGTATCTGCAGACCCGCCTTTGCGAAAAAGGACTCCGCTATGACCTCACCGTACCTTTCGCCCGCTATGTCGTCATGCATCGTGATGAACTCCAGCTCCCCTTCAAGCGCTATCAGATACAGCCAGTGTGGCGCGCAGACCGTCCACAGAAGGGCCGTTATAGAGAGTTTTATCAGTGTGATGCCGATGTCGTAGGGTCCGACTCTCTGCTCAATGAGGTAGAGCTGATGCAGATTATCGACACTGTATTTCAGCGTTTTGGCGTTCGCGTTCAAATCAAAATCAATGACCGCAAAATACTTTCGGGAATCGCTGAAGTTATTGGGGAGGCTGAAAAGATTGTCGACATCACCGTTGCGATTGACAAATTAGAAAAAATCGGCATAGATAGTGTCAACGATGAATTGCGTCAGGATGGCATCAGCGAGGATGCCATCGAAAAACTTCAGCCCATCATAGCACTTAGCGGAACCAACGAGGAAAAGCTCAACACGATAAAAGAGGTGCTCAAGGATTCGGAAATTGGGAAAAAAGGTGTTGAGGAACTGCGGTTCATCCTTGGTACGTTGAAAGAAATTGGCTTGAAAAATGAGATTCAATTCGATCTTACCCTCGCACGTGGACTGAACTATTACACCGGTGCCATATTTGAAGTGAAGGCACTTGATACACCGATGGGAAGCATCACTGGTGGTGGAAGATACGACAACCTCACCGGCATCTTCGGTATGCCAGGCCTGTCGGGAGTGGGTATCTCTTTTGGTGCTGACCGCATCTACGACGTCCTCAACGCACTTGACCTTTACCCAACGGAAGCCATAAGTACAACTCAATTGCTTTTTATCAACTTTGGCGAGAAGGAGACGGCATACTGTCTTCCCATCGCGGCTGAAGTAAGAAAGGCCGGAATACGCGTAGAAGTCTATCCTGACAAAGCAAAGATGAAAAAACAGATGAGCTATGCCAATGCTAAGAAAATTCCTTTTGTTGCACTTGCAGGTGAGAACGAAATAGCAGCAGGGAAAGTGACGCTCAAAGATATGGCCACAGGTGAGCAAAAATTAGTCAATACAGAAGAGCTCATTGCCTGTTTGCAGAAATAGCAGACTTGCACTCGAGCATACTACTTCTATACAATTCAACCCTTGCAACTATTCTATCTTCAGAAAACAATCAGGATAGACTGTTGCAAGGGTTCTTTATGAATCTTCTTGTAACCAATAATTAACCACCTACTATTCCATGCCCTGCTAATCACCATACATATCATCAATCATTCTATGAAAAAACATTAATTCTGTAAAAAGTACAAAACATTCTTTGTTATTCATAAAAATAACATTACCTTTGCAGCGCAAAACAAGAAATAAAAAAACACATGATGGAAAAAGCAGACGCATATAAGAGATTGACCGAACATGGCATCCGACCTTCCCTGCAACGTCTTGCCATATTGGATTAT
Organism: uncultured Prevotella sp.; assembly: GCA_900322035.1. GTDB lineage: Bacteria > Bacteroidota > Bacteroidia > Bacteroidales > Bacteroidaceae > Prevotella. The sequence goes on along the minus strand of ONYL01000015.1, from coordinate 1,094 downwards.
CTGATTAAACATACCAATCATCCAAACGTTGACGAAGTTTATCAGGCCATGTGCCACGACATCCCTACATTGAGCAAGACTACGGTATACAACACCCTTCGTATGTTTGCCGACAATCACGTGGCTCAGATGATAACCATCGATGACCATCGTGTATGTTACGACGGCAATATGAATCCGCATGTTCACTTTTACTGCAAGAACTGTGGGAAAGTTTACGACTTGTTTGACGAGCCGGCACCTGCGCTCAAGAACGACTTTATGGTCGATGGGCACTTGGTGAGCGAGGAACAATTGTATTACAAAGGAATCTGCAAAGATTGCCTTGCGAAAGACAAAGAGAAGACAAAACAAAGATACTCTTAATCAGAAAAGAAAAAAAATAAAGAACTCATTATAAAAACTGATTCATTATGAAAAAGAAATTCATTTGCACTGTTTGTGGTTACGTTTATGAAGGTGAGGAAGCTCCCGCTAAGTGCCCGCTTTGTGGTGCTCCTGCCTCAAAGTTCAAGGAGATCACAGAGGACACGGCTCCAGAGTTTGCTACAGTCCATGAATTGGGACGCGCTTACACAGACAAGGTAAGCGAAGATGTAGTAGCTCACTGCAAAAACACCTTCGCAGGAGAATGCACAGAAGTTGGTATGTATTTGGCCATGGCTCGCCAGGCAGACCGTGAGGGCTATCCAGAAATCGCACGCGCCTTTGAGCACTATGCACTTGAGGAAGCCAACCATGCAAGCCGTTATGCAGAACTGCTCGGCAATGAGATCCTTCACGACACCAAGACAAATCTCGAGGTTCGCATCGAGGCTGAGAAGGGTGCCTGCGCAGAGAAGTTTGAGATGGCCAAGAAGGCTAAGGCAGAAGGCTCTGACGCACTTCACGATACCATCCACGAGATGGCTAAGGACGAGGCTCGCCACGCCGCAGGCTTCATTGGACTTTACAACCGCTACTTCAAAAAGTAATCCATAGTAAAACTCCTTACGAATCGAGTAGGAGGTAAACACTAATCATAGGTGCTTATCTCCTATTTTCGTGTTCACCGTCCTCTCACACCACCGTACGTGCGGTTCCGCATACGGCGG
>ONYL01000012.1 GCA_900322035.1 uncultured Prevotella sp. | reverse complement strand
GGCATTTCTCGGCGTGCCGAAGAAGTAGCCCACCGACTGCCGGTAGAGCCCGTTGTAGAGCGTGCCTTGCGGCGTGTCGATGATGGCGTCCGACTGCGCGGCCATGTGAAGTGCCGGAAGCGGGGCCTTAGTGATGCCGTTTTGTGCCGCTGCGGGCAGCGCGGCTAACATCAGGGAGAGGAGAGTAGTAGTCTTCATGCTCATTAAGTTTTTATTTATTGTTCGTATAAATCATGCTGTCTTCGAGACGGACGTAAATAGGAATCCACCTGCGCAAATTTACGAAACTTTTTGTTTACGGCCTCATTCTGTGCGTGTTTTTCTTCATTTTTTTTCATCAGTCACAGCCGCTGCGTGTGTAGATATCTTTTCCTTCTTCCACCGTCCGGCAGGCTTTCATGTTTGGCTCTCGTGCCCTTCTTTTTTAATGCATGATGCATCATTTTGGATCTCGGGCTCTTCTTTAATGCATTGCATGATAACAGCCATCCTATAAAAAATAATGCGGGAGAATGGGCATGTTCCGTTTTTTTTATATAAATTTGTATCTGAATTTGTATCCCGCAAGGCAATGATGAATGATGAATTGTAAATGATGAATTGTTTTCGCTCCGCAAGGCAATTATGCATGATTCAATTAGTATGGCTGGCCTTCCTTATACCCTTGACAGCCATAGAGGCAAGGACTGCGGAAAGCAACGGCAGCACCGTGCAGGATCCAACGCTTCGGATCCTCGACCGCGCTTCCGCCTTTTTCAATTCCGGAAAGGGCGACTCTGCCATGGTCTACTACAATCGGGCCGCCAAACTCAGCGAGAGACAAAAAGACACCCGGGGCAAGCAGCTTGAAGTGAAAGCTCTTTTGGGGAAGTGGTCGGTGTATTTCTTCTATTTCTTCGACTACTCCAAGGCCTTCGAGGCCTTGGCTCAGGCCCGTCTCATCAGCGAGCAACAAGCATTCAGCACCGCCCCTGTCGACTTCCGAGAGGGACTGCTCTATCATGCCCTCAGCGACCAGTGCAACGATGAGGCCGCGGCCCGCCTCGCCCTCAACAACTATCAGCGGGCTTTTGCCGAGAGCGGAAGCGACACAGAGCCGCAGTCCCTGAATAATATGATGGTCAACTACATACTCATCGCCCACAAATTGGGCAGGCTGTCATCCGTGCGTAAGATATGGGGCAAATACGAAAAGCTGTTGGGGAAGGAGAAAACCGCCAACTACGAATTCAGCAAACTTCTTTTGGAGGGGCTGACGGCCCAGACCCGCGGGCAGTACCGAAAGGCCCTGCAGAGCTACCGGTGCATCTTCGACGTCCTCCCCTTCCGACCTGACAAATACCGCAACATCACGTTGGTATACCGCTTCATGGCTTCGAGCTACGCAGAAATGAACATCTACGGCAAAGCCATCAACATGATGGAGCAGGCTCTCGCGCTGGCCGACAAGGGGGGAATGAAAGACGCGCAGATAGAAATCTATAGGATCCTCGCCACCTACTATGGTCATGCCGGCCAAAAACAGAAGTCTACCTCCTGCCTTAGCCGCGGGGTCGCCATCAGCGACTCTCTGCTCAACTACCAGCAATTAGCTAAGGTGCACGAGATGAGGCTCCTCATGCAGATGCAGCGCGCCGACAGTATGACAGCACAGGAGGAACAGTCCAAGCGGCGGCTTGCCGCAGTGGTTGCCGGTTCGCTGCTGACGTTGGCCGTCATTCTGCTCATCACGGCCATTGTCGTGGCGAAGAACAGGCGGCTGACAGCACTCAACAAGGAGCTCTACAACAAGAACCAGGACATCCTAAGAGCTGAGACACAAGAACGACTGAGACGGAAATCTTATGAGGAAGGACTCAAAAGAAAGGAAACGGAGACTGAGGGACGGGAGACGGCCCACATGAAAAAATACAAGGGCAGCCGGCTCACCGACGACGAGAAGCAGTATATCGAAGGGAGAATCATAGATCTGATCGACAACAGCGATGAAATCTACTCTTCCGACTTCTCGCTGGAACGCATGGCACAGCTTATCGGTGTGCCGCCGAAGCGTCATCAACGAGAGATACCAGTGCAACTTCAACACGTTTATCAATCGCTATCGCATCCATGAGGCTTGCCGGAGAATCAACAATACGGCCCATTACGGCAACTATACCTTAGAGGCGATTTCGAGAAGCGTGGGATTCAAGGCCCGCTCGTCGTTCATCGTCACCTTCAAGGCCTTCACCGGCATGACACCCTCCGAATACCAGCGCATATCGAAGAGCAAGAACAAGTAGGTAGGACCGCCAGTCCGTTGTTTTGCGCAGTCCTGCAGCGAGTGTTTTTTGTACGAAATCGTGATTCCGTACAAGATTATGTTTCAAAAAGAAGGGGAAATAAGTTTTTTTGTTTTTCTTTGCCATAAATATTGGTATTGTCTCAACGTATTAATTCTTTTTGTCTATGATTTTAGCAAAACTTGTCATTATTGGTGCAGTATCTTTACTGCCCTCATTGGTGGTAAGTGCGCAGTCTTCACTCTCATCGCATAAACTGAAGACAGAAGCACAGCCCATAACATTGCAGACCTGTAGACCGCAGACCGGCGGTGTCACAAACGCCCGTCTTGTTTCATTCATGAACATGAAGAAGACATTAGTTCCTTACAGGCAGTCTTCAAAGTTTCTCTCACTTGGTCAATCACAGAAGCCAAATATGAGTTCTCTCTCTCAGCGACCTGTTGCTCAGCCCATTTTCCGCACACCAGGCAACACTATCCTTTATGGTGAGATCATAGGAAGCGGTGTGGCTTCCTTTAGCTCTCAGGATCCTGCTACGTTCAACTATTTGCTGAAGTCTGCTGACTTTGGGAATTTAGATGCAAACGGGGGAGGTATCATTACCCGAGACAGTATTTACCACTGTCTAAAAAACTACTACGACATGTTCCTTGTTTATCAGGAATATAATGTTTTCTCCGGCACAATGCTTTCGTCGGGTGGTCCAACCGATATGAGCATCATCTCCACCGACCTTGCCTATGATCCGGCTACAGACGAAGTGTACGGTGCTTTTTTCAACAGTGAGAAGAGCAGTATGGAATTAGGGGTAATGGACTATTCTACAATGACAAGAACAAATATAGGGACGCTTGACCAGCCTATTATCGCCTTGGCATCTTCGGCCACAGGGCAGCTCTATGGCATTGGCATCAATGGTAATCTCTACAAAATCAGCAAAGATCATGCAAACGAGACGCTTGTCGGAGCTACAGGAGTAACTGTATCTACGGACGGGACATCGGCCTTTAGCCAAAGCGCAGAGATTGATCCCTCTACCGGCACCTTCTATTGGGCAGCTACAAATTCAGAAGGAAAAACGGCGCTGTATCAAGTAGATCTCAATAGTGGTTCTGCTTCTAAACTGGTAGATTATCCGGAAAATACGCAAATCATAGCTTTGTCATTCCTTGATGAGGTCGAACCGGGTGCTCCCGAGACAGCTTATCATTTGAAAGCTACATTCAAAGATTCCTGTCTGACAGGTACATTCTCTTTCACCCTTCCCCAAAAAGATGTCTCTGGTCATGCTCTTGATGGCATGTTGATTTATAAGGTGACGGCTAATGGCGTTCTCTTGAAGGAAGGGACGGAGCAACCTGGGGCTGATGTGATCCTGACTATAGACGTCAATCCGGGAATGAATAATTTAGCAGTGACTGTTGGCAATACATATGGCGAATCGAAAATGGCAAACATTAAAATTTGGGCTGGCATGGATGCACCCACTGCTGTCAGTCACCTGTTCGCCAATATAAATGGTAAAGATGTCTCCCTTAGTTGGGCCGCCCCGAAGACAGGTATACACGGAGGCTATGTAGGATCGCTTAAATATGACGTGATGCGCTTGCCCGACTCTGTGGAAGTTGCCGTCGACCTTGCCGATACGATATTCCGCGAGACTCTTTCTGCAGATAATCTCATTTCGTACAAGTACGTGGTGACCCCGAAGAATGATTCTTTCCGTGGAGTGCCTGCTGTTTCCAATAAGGTAGTACTTGGAAGTGCTTTTGAGCCTCCTTATTTCCAAGATTTCAACGATGAGAACACTCTCGACCTCTACACCATTCTCGACGACAATAAAGATGGGAACACGTGGGTGTGGAATAGCGATAGGCAGTGCCTGTCTACGAGTTATTCCGACTCGAAAGGATCAGACGACTATATAATAACCCCACCCATGCATCTTTCTGCCAATAAGGTATATACCTTTAGCTTTAGAATGAGTGGTGATGGGGAATCCTGGCCAGAGCGAATGAATGTGACCATGGGCTCAGAGCCCTCTCCATATGATTACTCATATGTGATAATGCCTGACCAGGAAGTGTTCAACCAGAAATCAAAGCTGGTAAGGGCCTACATCAATAACGTGGAGGATCGCAATGTGCGCTTTGCTTTCCATCACGACACGCCTGCCGGCCGTAATTTTTACGGACGAATATATGTCGACAGTGTACGGCTTGAATCCGGTATTGATTATAATGCTCCGGATTCTGTGACGTTGCTCACTGTAAAGCCTGGCGATAAAGGGCAGCTTTCAGCTATGGTTTCGTTTAAGGCTCCAACACAAAAGATCAGTCAGAGTCCGCTCACCTCTATTCATGAAATACGTGTCTACAGAAGCGACTCAATTTTAGTGGGAAAGGTTGAGAATCCAGTCCCTGGTGCGATGTTGAGTGTAGAAGATGAATTGGGAGGCCCAAAACTTGGCAAGAACGTATACAGTGTGGTAGCAACCAATGAAGCCGGAGACGGACTGATAAACGAGTGCGAGCGTTTCATTGGAGTTGATATTCCTAATTATCCACAGAATGCGAAACTAATTGATGAAGGTGACCATTATTTGGCTCGCTGGGATAAACCGACAGAAGAGGGATTGAACAGAGGATATGTAAATCCCGACAGCGTATTCTTTACAATCAGTCAAGTAGTAGATTCTCCAGTGGGTGGCTATGCAGAGGGTAACTGGTTGGTGGACAGTATCTATGATACCGAGGCCGTAGTGGAAGACTTGAATACCACAGACGATGGTTTGGCAGGGCGCGTAGTCTATCAGCCGAATGAAGGTGAGCAGGATTTTCTGGATCTTGCGTTGAAGTCCACTAACAGTCTTGGCTCTGCCGGATCTATCGTGGTCAGAACTGTAAAGGGAAAGCCATACGACCTACCTTACCGAGAGAGCTTCCGAGGGGGCGAGTTGGCTTATGATTTTGCTTGGGTCAGCTATAACGTCACGCGCGACAACTATCTGCAGTTGACTACCGACTCAGCATCCGATGCTGATGGTGGTTGTATAGCTTGGAAGTCTTACGACAAAGAAGAGTATTTTGATTTCAATACGGGTAAAATCGCAATTACAGAAGCTCAGAAGCCTGTGCTCATGTATAGCTATTATGCTACGCCTGGAAAGAATTTTTCTATGCAGGTGTCTGCTGTAAAACCGGATGCTGCTACACAAGTTCTTAAGACTATCAACTTTGACACCTTGCAGGGAGTCCCTGGTTGGCGTACGGAAGTGATAGACTTGTCTGATCTCAAAGACAACAACTGGCTCTATTTCTGTTTTCATTTGGCCAATGGCGGTAGCGAAACCTCTATGGCGCTTGACAATATCAACGTTCTTGATGGAAAAGATCACGACCTTTCCATTTCTGTGAGTTGTCCGCAGTCGGCAAATGCTGGCGATACTGTGCGCGCGGATATCATCGTTCGCAATGTAGGATTGTCTTTGGAGAGTGGCTACTCTGTTGAAGTCTCTTGTGATGGTAAAGTGGTGAAAGACTTTGATGGTCCAGTTCTTGGTGCTTTGGGAGAATGGCATATTCCCTATGATTATCCTGTAAGTATCAACGCATCCAAAGTATTGCCCATCAGCGTTGAGGTGATCGCAGATAGGGATGATGATGAGAGCAACAATATCTCACGAGACACAATCGTTATTAATCAGCCGGATTTTGATACTGTCACCGACCTTTCCGCCACAACAGATGGAAGTGATGTAGCTTTGACTTGGTCAGCTCCCACACGACAGGAAGCAAAAGAGGTAACTGAGGATTTTGAGCGCTATGCCCCATGGATCATCGATCATATAGGTCGTTGGACTCTGATTGACGGTGACGGCGGGTTCACAGGAACCTTTTCTAATATGCCTTCATTCCCGAACGTGAACGAACCGTTTGCATTTATCGTAATGAATCCTGGTGAATGGGGAATTGATACCAGTCTGAATCCCTTTATCGCAGCTCATTCTCAAGAACAGTTCCTTACAACGTTCTATGCCTATAAGCATGGAGAGCAAGGAGATGAATACGTCGATGCTGACAACTGGCTCATCAGTCCTAAGCTGGGTGGAGAAGCGCAGACTGTCAAGTTCTATGTAAGAGATCTCAAATCGGGAGATACTGATTTTCCTGAACAATTCGAAGTTTGTTATTCAAGCGAAGGTAAAAACGTCTCAGAATTCGAGAAATTGGGCGACACCTATTCGGTAAGTGGTGGCGAGTGGAAGGAGATAGACGTGTCATTGCCTTCTGGTGCTCGCTATTTCGCAATTCATCATATTACGCCTGCTGGCGAAGGCTATATGTTTGAGGTTGATGATGTCACCTACACGCAGGCGGGCTCTCCCGACATCGTTGGGTTCAACATATACTGTGATGGTGAGAAAGTTGGCACTACCGAGGCTGGGCAAACCTCGTTTGCTTATAGTCCTGTTGATGGTAAATCTCACGTTTACAACGTAACGGTGGTTTATACGGAAGGAGAGTCGCGTTACTCAAACGATGCCACGGTTGCTACTTTCATTAATGAGGTGCAACTGCCGTCTCGTCCGTTCAATGTTTACTCGCTTTCAGGCATATTAGTGCGCAAGAACGCAACCACGCTTGATGGCTTACAGCCGGGAGTATATATTGTTGAGGGACAAAAGGTGACCGTCAAATAGCCAAGATCGCATTATGACAAATTGTATGTGACATATGATAGAGAAGCAGGTGGGTTCCTTATGATTCCCACCTGCTTTATGAATATTTATATCCTTTTCGGATTTTGATACCGGGTGCGCCTCTTGTTCGATTATCTATGATTTGAAGAATAGTAAATTGGGGAAATTTCAATAAATTTATTGTCTTTTTTCTTGTCATTTTGCCTCAATAATGCTATCTTTGCTGTCGAAGTCTAACCAAACATGATGTTCAATGTTCCAACTTACCGTCTTTTCTCCTTCCCGGATGATAGCTGGCTTTGCTTTTTTAGTAGTGTGGGGCTATGGGATTGCCCCCGGCTAAGGCTGCCTGCCGGGGGCTCAGCCGTCCTTTCGTTGGAAAAAACTCCGATGAAGGGAGGTTGGGAAAGCAAGGGCCAGGCAGGAAGAGAACAAATCATCATCTTTTTTATATCCACTTAATTTTATCTTATTATGAAGAAAAACTTACTGTTATTGCTGATGCTGTGCATCGCTATGATTGCGGGGGCTGTTTACAGTGTTATTATGAATATAAAATATGATAAAATATCATTCAATCTCTTGTAGATATTGGTAGACTTTACTATATTTGCAGTCATGAAGAAACTGCTTTCTATAGGCGAGAAAGCCGTAGAGAGCAACGTCAAAAAATAAAGCATGATTACACTCGCCCACCGCATTCAACTCATGCCGAACAACAAGCAGAGGACTTACTTTCGTAAGGCCATAGGCTGTTGCCGCTTTGCCTATAATTGGGGCCTGGCGGAATGGCAGAGACGCTACAAGCAGGGCGAGCGAGGCTTGACCGGGCGCAAGCTGCGAAACTACTTCAATGCTATTCGTGGCGAAGAATTTCCATGGACATACGAAGTGACGAAGTATGCAACCGCCCATGCTTTCGATGACCTTCAGAGAGCTTTCGACAATTTCTTTGCCCATCGTGCCGAATACCCTGCAACGCACAAAAAACGAGATGGTGTTGGCTCCTTTTATATTGGTGCGGGACAAGAGATTAAGCTCTCCGACACCCATAAAGGACTGAGACATCTGAAAAATACAGCACACAATATTCACGGCAAACACCAGTATATTCACGTCCCAAACCTCGGTTACGTGAAGATCTGAGACATCTGAAAAATACAGCACACAATATTCACGGCAAACACCAGTATATTAACGTCCCGAACCTCGGTTACGTGAAGATGGCCGAGCGCTTGCGTTTCGCTGGCAAGATATTGGGTGCGAAGATTTTGCAGGACGGAGACAAGTTTTTCGTTTCCATTCAAGTTCAAATTACCGAAGAAGAATACCATAGAACTCATGCGCTTGCCTCTGGAAAAAGCAAGTACGGAGCCACTATTCGTAAACATCAAAGAAAGATAACCAGACTGAGCCGCCAACTCTCCAAGCGCCATCATGCGAAAACCAAACAGGAGCGTTTGCAGGGTGTAAAGCGGTCGAGCAATTATCGTAAGCTCTCTCGCATTCTCGGACGTGAGCAACGGCATATAGCCGCTATCCGTAGAGACTTCATGCAAAAGCTGACAACCCTCCTCGTAACACATTACCGTGCTATCTGCATAGAGGCCTTGAATGTCAAAGGTATGCAACGCGGCAAGTTGGCGAAGAGTGTAAGCGATATGGCCTTTGGAGAACTGCGACGTCAAATTGAATACAAGGCTGCTATGAACGGACTGCCCGAAATGTGGCCATGTCATAAACCGAGACCTCAATGCCGCTTTGAACCTGCTCAGTCTTATTCCAAACGTAGGGACAGATTATCCCAAACTTACACCTGTGGACTTGACGGCTCTGCAATCCCGATTCGTTACGAACAGAATTGCAACCAGCAAGGTTGAAGCAGGAAGGCAACATAAATTGTAGCATTTTCTATCTTATGTTATGATTTTATAAGTTTGTCAAATCGGAAACGGACATGTTCTTTTTTATTTCCTTCTATTTTCACAGCACTTTTTTACCAAACAGACTAACCGTTTACCTTTCCTCTCATCAGTAGGTTGACAAAAAGGAACAAGGCTCTTTCTGTATTCCGCGGAGAAGAATACGAGAAATCGGTGAATAGATGTATCAAAAACCGAGAATTGACCTCGGGTGGCAAATGCCTCCCAACGGGCCCTCATATGGAAGCCCATTGGCCTCCAATTGGAAGCCGGTGGGCTGCCATATGGGGGCCGGGGTCAAGAACCGCATTTTGAGGCGTAAATAACTACTGTTGCATTCACAAATGGCCCAACCGCTACCCCTATGAATAGTGTGAAGGAGAAAGGACTTGTATACGCTGAGAGTTAAAGGCTGTCGGGTGGATTACCCAACATTATCAGAATAAATAAAATTCAATCCTCTAAAAATTACGGCTGGATTTCGTTTTTTCAAAATAAAGGCCTATCTTTGTAAAAACTAAAAGCGAAGACGACAATGGAAAAATTCGTTGATTACATCAAGCGAATCGAGATAGACTCGTTGTGGAGTGGCCGCCGGCACGTAGTATGGAACCTTGACCGGAAAGTAAACATCCTCAGCGGCGTGAACGGTGTTGGCAAATCTACGATTCTCAACAAGGTCACCAAGAGCCTGGCCAACTCTTCCGACTTGCACTCCAACATGCTCAAGGGAGTACATCTGACGGTTGTTCCGGAAGACGCCACACGCATCAGATTCGATATGATCCGTTCGTTCGACCGTCCGCTTCTCAACGCGGAAATGGTGAGTAAAATGAATGCATCACTTGCCACCGAACTGGATTGGCAGCTTTTTCAGTTGCAACGGAAGTATCTCGACTATCAGGTCAATATTGGTAACCGGATCATCTCTGTTCTCCAAAGTGGCGACCCCAACGCACAACAAAAAGCCAAAGACATCAGCGAGCCCAAACGCAGGTTCCAAGACATCATGGACAGCCTGTTCACAGACACGGGAAAGAAAATTGTGCGGAGTGAAAATGAAATCTATTTTGAGCAGATGGGCGAGAAACTGCTCCCCTATCAGCTGTCGAGTGGAGAGAAACAAATATTGGCGATCCTTCTCACCGTGCTGATCGAGGACAACAAGCCCTACGTCCTGTTTATGGACGAGCCCGAAGTGAGTATGCATGTGGAATGGCAAAAACAGCTCATCGACCTCATTCTCCAACTTAATCCCAACGTACAGATCATTCTCACCACCCACAGTCCGGCCGTCATCATGAACGGATGGATGGATCACGTGACAGAGGTGAGCGACATTACGGACAAATCATAATCATCAGCTATGGGCAAGCGACTGCGCGACAATCTATCCTCTGGCTATTTCGAGGCGGCGGACAGGCTGACCTCAAAAGATGCCAGACGAAGGGTCGTAGCCTACGTAGAAAGCTACGACGACGTGTTTTTCTGGAGAAGCATACTCAGCGGCGTGGAGACCGACAAGCTCTTCTTCGAGGTGATGCTGCCATCCCGCGAAAAAAAACTGGAGCGTGGAAAGAAGGCCGCACTCATGGCTGTACTCGCCGATAAGGTGGGAAAGAACATGATTGCCTGTGTCGACGCTGACTATGACTATCTCGAACAGGGGGCTACAGAGACTTCACGCATCGTCATCGGCAACCCTTACGTATTCCACACCTATGCCTACGCCATTGAGAACCTGCAATGCTATGCGCCCTCACTCCACGAAGTGTGCGTTGCCGTAACCCTCAACGACCACTCCATCTTCAACTTCGATGAATACCTGCGACAATATTCACAAGCCATCTTTCCGCTCTTTGTTTGGAGCATCTGGTTCTACCGCACTCCCAACTATCGCGAATATACGATCAACGACTTTCTGAAAGACATCGAGATGGGCAACTTCTCAGTGAAAAATGCCGCCAACCAAATCAACCTGCTGCGTCACAAGGTCAACAAGAAATTATCGCTCCTTCAACACCGACATCCCGAAGCCCTGCAAAACAGGCAGCAGCTGATCGACAATTTGGCCAGTCTTGGCGTTACTCCAGACAACACCTATCTCTTCATTCAGGGCCACCATCTTTTTGACAAGGTAGTCGTGCCCATGATGGGCAAAGTCTGTGAAAAGCTCGTCAACGAACGACAAAATGAGATTGCACGAGAAAGCGTGCATGGCATGCAACGACGCAACGAACTGTCATGCTATGCGAGCCGGATAGAAGACATTGAATCGATGCTGCGCAAGAATACGGGATTTCTCAACTCTGACATCATTCAGCAGATCAAAACCGACTTGCGCAATTTTGTCAATCAGACGTGCGGTAGGTGACTTTGTCTCTCCTTGACAACCTTAGATCAGAACTTGACGGCAGCTCGAAATGGACTCTTGACACAATTGACGGGCTACACGCATACGGAAATAGGGCGGGATTTATTTTCCCGCCCTATTTCCGTATGCGTGTTCATCGAAACCGTATTTCTACATGATCTGTGAAACCTCCTGCAGGTCATCAATCGTCTTCAGACGTTTCATGATCATCACAACCTCATCGCGGTCGTGCACCTTGATCTCAATGGTGCCCACAAAGATCCCCTGATCCGCGCTGATTGTCAACTTGTGAATATTCACGTCGAGATCCTTGGAGAGCACTTGCGACACATCAAAGAGCATTGCCTTGCGGTCAATGCCCCGTATCTCTATAACAGCGTCGAAGAAAAGTCGCTTGTGCATATCCCACTTGGCATCAAGAATACGGTTGCCGAAACTCGACTTGAATTTTGTAGCCACACTGCACGTACGCTTATGTATCTCCACCTGATTCTTGCTGTTGATAAACCCAAGAATGTCATCTCCCGGGATAGGATGACAGCAATCGGGGAAAATGTACATGCCGATCGTGTCCTCAGTAATAACACAGGGAATCTTGCGGTTGAATTCCCGTCCAACGACAAGAAGGTCGGGCTTTACCGAAGTCTTGTCCTTTGACTTAAGGAAAGGAACAAACTTGCGCCAGCCTCCCGAGCTACTGCCTGTTTTTTTCTTACCAAGAAGCTCGTCAAGATCCTTATCGCCGAGGATGATGGAGCGCTCACCAAGCGCCTGGAAAAAACTCTCCGGTTTCAATATGTCGTGAAAAGCACAGAGTTTGTCAATAATACTCGTGGCCGGAGTCATGTCGTGATCCTGCAGCCATTGGCGCAGAATTTCCTCCCCTCTGCGCTGTACTTCCTTGCTGTCTCGACGCAAAATAGCCTGGATCTTGCCCTTGGCCTTCGCCGTACACACAAAGTTGATCCATTCGGGTTTGGGATGCTGCGACTTGGAAGTGAGGATTTCTACCTGGTCGCCACTCTTGAGCTTATGGCTCATCGGCACCAGTTTGTGGTTGACCTTGGCTCCGATACAATGCGAGCCAAGGAAAGTATGGATAGTAAAAGCAAAATCAAGTGCGGTACAATCTGCCGGCATTGTCTTGATTTCACCTTTGGGCGTGAAAACGAAGATTTCACTGGCAAAGAGGTTGAGCTTGATGGTATCGAGAAAGTCCATCGCGTCGGGCTGAGGATCATCAAGGATCTCCTTTATGGTGCGCAGCCAGTCGTTCAGCTCATTGTCATCATCGCCCTGCTGGTCATGTTCCTTATATTTCCAATGGGCAGCAAATCCCTGTTCGGCAATTTCGTTCATTCGATCCGACCTGATCTGTACCTCAATCCACTGGCCCGTTCTTGACATGAGCGTAACGTGGAGGGCCTGATAGCCGTTGGCCTTTGGATGATTGACCCAGTCGCGAAGACGGTCGGGGTGACTCTTGTAGATCTTGTTGAGAGAGACGTAAATCTGGAAACACTCGTTCACTTCCTCCTCCCGCTTCAAGGGGACAAAGACAATGCGCACGGCCAGGATGTCATAGATTTCCTCAAAGGTGACGTGTTTATTCTGCATCTTCGTCCAAATGGAATATGGAGTCTTGACGCGTGCCTTGATGGAATATTTGAGTCCCATCTTGTCGAGTGCCTCACGGATGGGAGCCGTAAAATCGTCAAAGAGTTTGTTGCGGTCCTTCTCGGTGAAGGCAAGCTTCTGTTCGATTTTCTCATATTCCTCGGGATGCTCAAACTTGAAGCTCAAATCTTCCAGCTCATTCTTAATCTTGTTCAGTCCCAGCCTGTGAGCCAACGGCGCATAGATATAAAGCGTCTCACCAGCAATCTTGTACTGCTTATTGGCAGGCTGCGACGACAATGTGCGCATGTTGTGCAGACGGTCGCAGATCTTGATGAGAATGACTCGAATATCGTCGCTCATTGTGAGCAGAAGCTTCTTGAAGTTCTCTGCCTGTGTCGATGCCTTGTCGCCGAAAATACCACCAGAGATTTTGGTCAATCCGTCGACGATGCTGGCTATTTTCGCTCCGAAGATATTCTCTATATCCTCCACCGTATAGTCAGTATCCTCCACGACATCGTGAAGGAGGGCGGCGCAAATCGACGTAGATCCGAGTCCCATTTCCTCACAGGCAATCTGAGCCACGGCTATGGGATGCATGATGTAGGGCTCGCCCGACAGCCGTCGGACGCCTTTATGTGCCTGCCGGGCAAAGTTGAACGCTTTGGTGATGATATCCACCTTCTTGCGATGACGGGAGGCTAAATAAGTATCGAGAAGATGATGAAAAGCCTTTTCGATCATCTCATTGTCGGCTGCCTCGCGCTCTTTATTCTTCTGGTCAGTATCTTCCATAGGACGAAACGATTACTTCACTTTTATTTTCTTCCCAGCCCTGATGGTGCTGCCGCTGATGCCGTTAAGCTTTTTGAGCTTCTTCACCGTGGTGTGCTGGCGCCGGGCTATCTCGGAAAGCGTGTCACCACTGCGCACGGTAACGCTTGCAGATCCACTGTTTTTCTTTTTTTTCTTCTTCGACTTGTCCTTTCCGCGACCGCTTTTCTTGCTTCGGCGTGAGGCTTTGTTGGATGAAGAAGAATAACTGCGCACGCGTTGCACAGTAGGCACATCGTCGTCGTTGACATCTACCTCATCACGCTTCGTCAGTAGTTCATCTGCATTGTAAGCATAGATGGAATCTTCATTGTCGATAAACCGGCTGATGTCGGCGACGGGCAGACGGATAGGCATGGGGCTGTTGTTGCCATTGACGACATTGCGACGATATTGTGGATTA
Source organism: uncultured Prevotella sp. (assembly GCA_900322035.1). Lineage (GTDB taxonomy): Bacteria > Bacteroidota > Bacteroidia > Bacteroidales > Bacteroidaceae > Prevotella. Next base: position 46,485 of record ONYL01000012.1, on the reverse strand, counting down.
AGATCTCTCAATTGGTCTACGCTGATTCCTAACACGCCAGCCACCTGTTTAAAGTGTACATCACGGCTAAGCATCACCGTATCAGTTTTCACCGGCAGCGTAGAGAGCATCGGACATATGTTGTGGTCACAATAGTAGTTCATGATGTAGTTGGCAGCGATGAATGCAGGCACATAGCCCCGCGTCTCAGCAGGCAAATAGGGATAGATTTGCCAATAATCACGACTGCCACCCGAACGGTGAATAGCACGGTTCAATTTGTCAGGCCCACAGTTGTAGGCTGCAATAACAAGATTCCAGTCGCCGAAAATTTTATACAGGTCACTCAGATACTGAGCGGCAGCATATGAACTCTTGAGCGGGTCGCGGCGCTCATCAACCAAAGAGTTCACCTTCAATCCATAGTGTTTGGCCGTGGAAATCATAAACTGCCAAAGCCCCGTGGCACCTACCCGAGACACAGCACGCGGGTTCAGCGCCGACTCTATAACAGGCAGATATTTCAACTCGAGCGGAAGTCTGTAGCTCTCCAGGGCCTCTTCAAAGATAGGCATGTAGAAATTCTGCGCGCCCAACATGAAAGAAACCGAATGGCGCAGATGACCACTATAGCGGTCGATCATTTTCTGTACAGCGTCGTTATAGGGCATCTCGATGACCGTGGGGAGCATCTTCAGCCGGGCCATAATCTCCTCTTTTGTATACTGCGGATTGATGTCGGGAAAATCACAAGAGCTGTCTGGACGCAGATAGGTCTTGGAATTGTAGAGGTAGAGGAGACTGTCGAGTTCATAGGTCATGGCCTCGGGCAGTTCAATTTGTTCTTCCTTTCCTTCTTGGTTGGTCACTGTTACTTCTGTCTCGCTCTCGTCTTCGTCGTCTTCAATATCCACCTGGGCGTTTATCGTACAGGTACCTGCAAAAAAGAGCGAGAGAAGGACTATGTAAAATTTTCTCATTTTCTGATTATTGTTCGCTTATCTGATTTTTAATAAATAATTGTTAGAACGTAAGGCTGCACGCTACACCCACAGCATTGTTTTTCAGAGGAGAGGCATATCCTCCCATGGCACCGCCGGCATTGATTACAGCCGGCGAAAGTTTCATGCTCAAATCGTTAGAGATATCAAATTCTGAGAGAGATGCGTCGACATAAGCATCCACTACAGAGAGAGCATACACTCCGACGAGGCAGAAAAAGCTCAAATCACGCCAGCGGCGATAGCGATCCTTTCGCTTGCGAAAGAGCTCCTGATAGCGCGAGAGGTTGTCTTGGGTGATCTCCACGCCCAAATGAAGGAACGAATCGTAGCTGTGAGTCGAAGGGTCATCGTCCATAATGTCGAGATAAGCCTGACTGTAGTCGTGATACATCTGATTATTCCACCGCATGGCATAGGCGCAACCCACAAAACCTCCATAGAAAATGGGAAGTTTCCAGTACTTGCGGTTATAGATCTGTCCTGCTCCAGGCAGGACCAAAGCCAGCCACAAGGCCCGTTTGGGATCAGGACGCCACGTTCCCCAGTCGCGTTTGGGCCGCCTGCTTAGGCTGTCGGGCAACATATTCGCTTTTATTGCCACTGTCGAATCAGAGTCGGCAACGGCTACCACCTCCCGCGTCTGAGCACTGAGGCCCAAGGGCATAAGCAAGAATATGACCAGCACTGCGAAAGATATACTGTGCCTGCTATACAACTGCGTCACTTCGTCTATCTCTACATTATTAATATTAGTCGCCACGACTCAGGCATTCCCATCGTTGGGAGAAGGCTCTTGCCCGTCACCGACCGGCGCACTGCTATCCTCCTTACGGCCCAATTGATCGAATATTCCCATAATGCGCTGCAAGTCCTCGTCGCTGTTGAAGGGAATGGTGATTTTTCCCTTACCCTTTGGCGAGCAGGCCACCAACACTTTAGCATTGAAATAGCCGCCAAGACGTCGCCGCATCTGTGTCATCTCTTCCGAAAGCTGACTGCGCGCCTGAATTTTGCGTTTGCCGCTCTGAATGGTATCGCCATTGTTGAGCAGCTTCACCATTTCTTCCACCTTGCGCACAGAATACTGATTCTTCACGATCTCATTGAAGAGTTTCAGCTGCATGTGTGGATCTTCAAGTCCCAGCAACGCACGGGCATGGCCCATGTCGATCTCTTTTTTTTGCAGGGCCATCTGCACCTGGGCCGGCAACTTAAGCAACCGCAGGTAGTTGGTGATGGCAACACGGCTTTTTCCCACTCTCTCGCTCACGCGTTCCTGGGTCATTCCCGGCGACTCAAGCAAGTGCTCATAGGCCAGTGCAATTTCAATGGGGTTGAGATCCTCACGCTGTATGTTCTCCACGAGAGCCATCTCCATGATGCTCTCATCTTTGATGGTGCGTATATAAGCGGGAATGGCTTTCAGTCCGGCCAGCTGTGAAGCCCGCCACCGACGCTCGCCGGCGATGATCTGAAATCGGTTTTCCGACACCTGGCGCAGCGTGATGGGCTGAATGATGCCTATCTCACGAATGCTGTTGGCCAGTTCTTGCAAGCTTTCCTCATCAAAGTCATGGCGCGGCTGGTTGGGATTGGGCTCAATCTGGTCGAGAGCAATCTCATTGATGGTCGACGAACCACTCGTACGCACGGCTTCGGTCGAGATCAGGGCATCAAGACCACGCCCCAGAGCATTGAATTTCTTATGTACTGCCACTGTTTATTCCTTCTTTTTTAAATTCAACTGTTTTTGCTGATAATCTCACGAGCCAAGGCCAGATGGTTCTTGGCACCGGTAGAATCCGCATCGTAAAGAATCACGGGGAGGCCATGACTTGGACTCTCGGATAGTTTTACATTGCGCTGGATGACGGTTTTGAAGACAAGTTCCTGGAAGTGGCGCTTCACTTCATCGTAGATTTGGTTGGCCAGACGAAGGCGCGAGTCGTACATCGTGAGCAGGAATCCCTCTATTTCCAGTTTCGGATTGAGCCGGCTCTTGATGATCTTTATTGTATTGAGCAACTTGCTGATACCTTCAAGAGCGAAATACTCACACTGCACGGGAATGATCACCGAGTCGGCGGCCGTAAGCGCGTTGACGGTAATGAGTCCGAGCGAAGGAGAGCAGTCTATCAAAATATAATCGTATTCGCCGCGAATAGGCTCCAACAGCGTGCTGATGACCTTCTCGCGGTTGTCAAGATTCAGCATTTCTATTTCCGCTCCCACAAGGTCGATATGGCTGGGGATAATGTCGAGGCCTTCAATATCTGTGGTATAGATGGCATCGCGCACGTCGGCATGGTCGATGATACATTCATAAAGAGAGCAGTCTACCTGCTGGATGTCTACTCCTAAACCACTGGAAGCGTTGGCCTGTGGGTCGGCATCTACCACAAGAACGGTTTTCTCGAGCGTGGCCAGAGAGGCCGCGAGATTAATTGTTGTAGTGGTTTTGCCAACACCGCCTTTTTGGTTGGCAAGTGCAATGATTTTTCCCATTATCACTATTCATTATAATCTTAGCTGCAAAGTTACATATTTTATGCGAGAAAGAAGATAATTAAACCTTTTTTTGTACTTTTGCAGTGCAATGCTCCGCCTTGTAGCGGACATGAGCGATAATGTTTTAAATGATTTTTTATGAACAAGCGACCACTGATTCTCATTTCCAACGACGACGGCTATCACTCCGTAGGCATCCGCTCACTGGTAGACTTCGTGAAAGACCTTGCCGACGTCATCGTCTGTGCCCCGGAAGCAGCCCGCTCAGGTTTTGCCTGCGCCTTCTCCGCTGCGACTCCCTTGCGGCTCAAACGCCGTCACAACATGGGCGAGGTTGAGGTGTGGAGCTGCAGCGGCACCCCTGTAGACTGCGTGAAGCTGGCCCTTGACCAGCTCTGCTCCTCGCGAAAGCCCGACCTGATATTGGGAGGCATCAACCACGGCGACAATTCCACCGTCAACTCACATTATTCCGGCACAATGGGTGTAGCAATGGAAGGCTGCATGAAATACATTCCCAGCGTGGCTTTCTCCAACTGCAACTATGACGAGGAAGCCTCACAGGAGCCTCTGCGCCACTACATTAGGGAAATCGTGAAGAAGGTGCTGGCCGAGAAATTGCCGCGCGGCGTGTGTCTCAACGTCAATTTCCCCAACACCGACAAATTCTTAGGTGTAAAGGTTTGCCGCATGACCTATGGCCGATGGATCAACGAAGTGGTGAAATGCCACCATCCTCGGGGCTACGACTACTACTGGATGACCGGCGAGTATGCCAACGACGAAGTCGGCGCTGAGGGCACCGACCAGCAGGCTTTGGCCGAGGGCTATGTGGCCATCACACCCACCACGATGGATGTGACGGCCTACGACTTCATGGCCAGCGTTGAAAAGTGGAACCTATGAAATACTATCTCATCGTAGGCGAGGCCAGCGGCGAGCTTCATGCCAGCCGGCTCATGGCAGCCCTGAAAAGAAAAGACCCGACGGCGCAATTTCGTTTCATCGGCGGCGATCTTATGCAGGCCGTAGGCGGTGAGCGTGTGCGCCACTACAAAGAAATGGCCTATATGGGGTTTGTGCCTGTGCTGCTCCACCTGCGCGTGATTTTCAGCAACATGGCCATGGTGAAGCGTGACATTGTTGCCTGGCAACCCGATGTCGTGATTTTAGTGGACTATGCAGGCTTCAATCTCGACATCGCCCACTTCCTGCACCGCAAAACTCACATCCCGGCTTTTTATTATATTTCGCCGAAGATATGGGCATGGAAAGAATGGCGTATGAAAAGCATCCGCCGCGATGTTGATGAGATGTTCTGCATCCTTCCCTTCGAAGTGCCTTTCTACGAGAAAAAACATCATTACTCCGTGCACTACGTGGGCAACCCAACGGCAGATGAAGTGAGGGAATTCAACAATGGCTACAATGAGAGCTTCACGGAGTTTGCCCACCGATGGCACCTCGACGCCCACCTGCCCATCATCGCGCTGTTGGCAGGAAGCCGCAAACAGGAAATCAAGGACAATCTGCCGGCAATGGTCGCAGCCTCTGCCCCACTGTCGGGAAGATACCAACTGGTCTTGGCCTGTGCGCCGTCTGTGGAAAAGGAATACTACGACGCGGTGTTGAAGCGCTGTCAAGGAGCTGACGCTATCCGCCGCGTCGACAACGACACCTATCCGCTTCTCTCCCACTCCACCGCAGCTTTGGTGACGAGCGGAACCGCAACCTTGGAGACCGCCCTCTTCGGCGTACCACAAGTAGTATGCTACAAGACGCCGGTGCCCCGCCTCATCCGCTTCTGCTTCAATCACATCATTCAGTGCAAATACATCAGCCTGGTAAACCTCATAGCCGACGAAGAAGTGGTGCCGGAGCTTTTGGCAGACAGGTTCTCTGTGGAAAACATCAGCCACTGCCTGCACGGTATCCTCCCCGATGGGGACAAGCGAGACCGCCAGCTCTCACGCTACAAAGAAGTGTGGAAGCTGTTAGGCGAGAAGGTGGCTCCCGAGAATGCCGCAAACGCGATGATCAGGCTTCTCCGTGAAAAGTATGGCAACAAGGCATGAGGCAACAGAATATTTCGTAATCCGTATACACATCACACTAAAATGGCAATCATCAAGACATTCCAGGGCAAGTCACCCCAGTGGGGCGAGCGTTGCTATCTGGCCGACAACGCCACCCTCATCGGCGACTGCACCTTGGGCAACGACTGCTCAATCTGGTTTGGTGCCGTCATACGCGCCGACATCAACAGCATCACGCTTGGCGACCGTACCAACTTACAGGACTGCGCCTGCATCCATGTAGCCCACGGAGAAGGGCGATGCACCATCGGCAACGATGTCTCCATCGGACACAATGCTACTGTACATGCCTGCACGGTGGGCAACGGCGCACTCATCGGCATGGGGGCAACAGTGCTCGACGGCGCGGTCGTCGGCAACGGAGCCATCGTAGCCGCTGGAGCCGTGGTGCTGCAAGGCACCCAAATCCCGCCCTATGAAATCTGGGGAGGCATTCCGGCCCGCCGGCTGAAGGCCGCCGCCAAAGGACAGGCCGAAGCCTATGCACAATCCTACATGGAAGTGAAGGAGATTTATCGGCAAGAACCGTGACCACTGCGGGCACAACGATGTCCTCACGACGACAGTATCAAATCTTCTCTACCGTTGGGACTACTATGAGGATGGAGGTCTCCATATTGGAGCATCCAGCACTCATCGTCGGATAAACGGTTATTCATGCCGGCTGGCACTTGGCGGCTGACGGGATTGCATATGGCGGCCGGCGGGATTCCATATGGCGGCCAGCGGGATTGCATATGGCGGCCGACGGGATTGCATATGGCGGCCGGCGAGGCACCTTTTGGGAGCCCGGATGAGTCGCGTTTTTTTGAGCAACCATAGACCATGCTCCGAATCTCCCGGCCGGCAAGGCAGCTGATCTGTGTCAGCTCAGATGCCAATCCATAGAAAGTAACCGGCACGGTCCTGGCGGATATATCGTCAAAGTAAGGCCTGTTTTTTACCTTCTCCATACCGGCAACTGTCATTGGGACGACTGTACGACGAGTGGATTGAGTGCAGATTTTTCTTTCTGTGCAACGCCTTCTGTAAATATGGTTCAGGCAATTGCCTTATATCTGCTGTTTTCCTCTGCAGGGGCAATCACCTTAAACCATTCATATTCCGTCGACTAACCTGCATGAAGTCCCTTCTCCCAAACAGCAAATGAAGTTGAGCAAAATATCGTGCAAAACATACAGTTTGCGCACACAACAATTGATTTAAATCAAGAAAACGAGCCATCTATACTTTTTTCAATTCCAAACTATTGGGTCGTAAAAAATAAGACGCTAACTTTGCAAGCGAAAGGAAAAGATATAAAGGAAAAAGTTTGAGAGAAGGATAACAAGGTCGGCTGTTAAAGCTGCCGAATTTAAAAGGAAGGTAAACTGATTGTTCAGAAAGGATAGAAATAAAATAATACAGCACAATGATTGTGTTAACCCGAAGGTAGAGTTTTCTTAAGGTAAAAGATTGTTTATACAGAGATAGCATTCAATAGGTAGCTATAGACTTCAAGAAGGTTATTAGTTAAAGGTAGAAAGAATTGTGGTTCAGGTGTCGGACAGGGAAAAACATCCCATCCGGCATGACGGGGGGGCGAGAGCAAGCTCCCTTTTTTTGTTTCCGTATGCGCACATCGTTTTGATGTCTGGCGCTTTTTTAGTAATTTTGCACCATGAGCAAAAAAACCGATGCTTTATTAGAGCATATACGCTTGGGCAATTCCTTGACAGGAAGCGAGAAACTCAATCTTATTATCGGACTGAGCATTCCCTCCATTTTAGCACAGATAACGTCGGTGCTGATGTTTTTCATCGACGCATCTATGGTGGGTTCACTGGGTGCGGAAGCCAGTGCGAGCATTGGCCTCGTAGAGCCTGCAGGATGGCTCTTCGGCTCGTTAGGCGGAGCCGTCGCATTGGGCTTCTCTGTTCAGGTGGCCCACTTTATCGGTGCCAACGATTTCCAACGTGCCCGACAGGTGATGAAGCATGGCTACGTAGTCTGCCTGCTCTTTTCGTTTGTCATCATGGCCATATCTGGCGTTATTGCTCCTTGGCTGCCGGGATGGTTGGGGGGCGGTCCAGACATTCAACACGACGCCACCCTCTATTTTCTCATCTTTGCCTGCGGCGCGCCCTTCTTCTATTTGGAGTCGCTCTCCAGTGCACTGCTCAAATCGAGTGGCGACATGAAAGTGCCGGGCATTGTGCTTTCGCTCAACTGCGTCCTTGACGTACTGTTCAATTTCATCTTTATCTTCCCCTCACGCACTATCAGCGTCCTTGGAGCCGACTTCCACGTCTTCGGATTCGGACTCCGCGTGGCCGGTGCAGCTATCGGCACTACTCTTGCTTATATCATTACGTCTTTGACCCTCATCTATTTCACTGTGGTGAAAAGCAAGATCCTCGCATGGAAAAAAGACCTTGAGCGGTTTGTCTGGAACGGAGCCTACGTGAAGGAAGCTTTCAAGATCAGCGGACCGATGGCCTTACAATACATTCTGATGAACGGTGCGCAAGTGGTAAGCACAATGATTGTAGCCCCTTTGGGCAATATCGCCATCGCTTCCAATTCCTTTGCTGTCACAGCCGAAAGCCTCTGCTACATGCCTGGCTACGGCATCGGCGATGCTGCCACAACACTGATCGGACAGAGTATCGGCGCAGGACGACGCGACCTCTGCCACAGCTTCGCAAGGATGACCATGTTTCTCGGTATGGGCATCATGGCCGTGATGGGATTCGTCATGTATGTTTTTGCTCCAGAGATGATCGGAATGCTGTCTCCGGTAGAGGAAATCAGACAATTGGGAGCAAGCGTGCTGCGTATTGAGGCTTTTGCCGAACCGTTTTTTGCGGCCAGCATTGTGGGCTACAGCATTTGTGTAGGAGCCGGCGACACGTTCAAGCCCGCGCTGATGAACCTTGGGTCAATGTGGTGTGTCCGCCTGACCTTAGCCTATATGTTAGCCCAACACTACGGCCTGCGTGGCGTTTGGGTGGCTATGGCCGTCGAGCTCACTTTCCGAGGAATCATCTTTCTCATCCGTATTTTCCGCGGCAAATGGATGAAAAACCCCGACAAGGGATGACAAGAAAACAAAGCACTCCGCTCCTAAGCCAATCATTTCCAACTGCCGTCAACTCACCAGTACAGTTCTCCTGTTGATGCCTGCTGTAACTACCGGCCAGAATGAGGTCTAAGCATCTCCATTCTCATTAGGATCTCAAAAAAGGTTACTGACGAATGCCACCGATTGTATCGAAGCCTATGACGGCACCTCATGATAACGAAAAGCAGAAGTGTCTGAAAGCCACTCCTTGGGCATTCAAAGAACGCTATCAAATAGGTAATCGCCGAAGGCTTAAAGATGGCCCCTAAAAGATAAAATCTGGCGCAGCCGTACATCACCAGCCCCTACAATCGACCCACATCTTAGCCCTCTTCCATCAAAAACTCAGCCCGTGAAATCCCGTAGCAATATAAGAAAATCTTGAAAATCCAAATTCCGAAGTAATTTTTAACAGAATTTTCTTCCTTATTCATCATTTATTATGCTATCTTTGCAATCAATTAACAAAAATAAAAACGAATATGAAAAAGTACGTATTTGCTTTGACGGTAATGCTGTTCAGCCTCGTGGGAACGGCTATGGCGCAATTACCCTCCGTAACATTGAAAGACATCAACGGAAAAACAGTTACTACTGACACATTGAACAACGGTGGCAAGCCCTTCATCATCGACTTCTTCGCAACATGGTGCAAACCTTGCAACCGTGAGCTCACAGCAATCAGTGAAGTTTACGATGACTGGCAGAAAGAAACCGGCGTGAAGATTTTCGCCATATCCATCGACCAGGCTCAAAATATCAATAAAGTGCGTCCCCTCGTTGACCAGGAAGGCTGGGAATACGACGTGCTGCTCGATCCCAACTCCGACTTCAAGCGCTCATTAGGCATCCAGATGATTCCCTATGTACTCATCTGCGATGGAAAGGGCAACATCGTCTATCGCCATAACGGCTACACCGACGGTGCCGAGAATGAACTCATCGAGAAAGTTCGCGAACTTATAGCCCAGTAATTTCAGCCAATGAGAAAATCAACATTTGTCGTAGCGTTTCTCTGCCTGGCAGCATGGCCTGCACTGGCACAAGAAAACAACAACGACGGTCATTACAATGCTGCTGTGAGCGGCAGTATACAGAGCGACATGCTCGTGCCGCAGGGGAAACAGGAAGATGGCTCCCACGAAGACTTCCGCACAAACACTTATGCAGACATCAGTGTCTTGAGCAAGTTTGTCGATGCGGGCGCACGCTTTGAGTACCTTGAACATCCGCTGCCCGGCTTTGAACGAGACTTCAAAGGATGGGGACTTCCCTATATATATCTGAAAGCAAAACTCAAGAACGCCGAACTAACAGTGGGTAACTTCTACGAGCAGTTCGGCTCTGGATTCATTTTGCGAACCTACGAGGAACGCTCCCTCGGCATCGACAACTCACTGCTCGGCGGTCGTCTCGTGTTGAAGCCCTTCAAGGGTGTACAGATTAAAGGTATTGCCGGACAACAACGGCGCTATTGGGCCCACAACGATGCCTGGCTGACGGGTGCTGATCTCCAACTCAACCTCGACCAATGGATTAAGCCAATGGCCAACAGTGGAACTTATCTGTCTTTAGGAGGATCGTGGGTAAACAAGCATGAGCGTAAAGACGACGATGGCGCGGTCTTCGCAGATCCCACCCATAAACTGAACTTTCCCGCTTATGTCAACTCTTGGGATGTGAGGGCAAACTTGCAGAAAGGAGCTTTCAGTATGCTCGCTGAATATGCAGAGAAAACTCAGGATCCGTCGTTCGATAATGGATTCATCTATCGGCGCGGTTATGCAGCGCTGCTCTCGGCAAGCTATTCTTTGAAGGGAATGAGCATTCTGGCCCAGGCAAAGCGGTCTGACAATATGAGCTCACGCTCAAGAAGACAGATGAACGGAACGTCGAGCTTCGTCGACCATCTGCCGGCATTCACCTATGAGCACACCTACACCTTGGCAGCTCTCTACCCATATGCAACACAGTTGGCTTTGGGCGAATGGGCTTATCAAGCACAGTTGGGCTACACCTTCAAGCGGCATACCTTCCTTGGTGGAAAATACGGCACCAACATCCAAATCAACTTTTCACACGTGCATTCCACCGATAAGCACTATAAAGGTTGGAACGGCGAACCAGCTACCTCTGCACAAAGAGGCACCGACGGCTATGGTTCTGCATTCTGGAAATGGGGAGACCAAACATATTATCAAGACATCAACGTGCAGTTAGATAAGCGCGTCACACGCGACTTCAAACTTCACCTACTCTACATGAACCAGTTCTACAACAAGACCGTCGTTGAGGGCGAAGGAGGATTTATCCACTCCAATGTATTCGTTGTAGAAGGTAAATACAGATTCTCACCCAAAACCACGCTCCGTGCAGAAGCTCAATACCTCACAACTCATGAGGACCAAGGCGACTGGTTGTTTGGCCTTTTGGAACTGTCGCTCGTCCCCCATTGGATGTTCACAGCCTCCGATGAATACAACGTGGGTGAGACCAACCGCCATTACTGGAACCTCTACACCACATACAATATTGGTGCCCACCGCATCCAATTGGGCTACGTGCGTACGCGTCGCGGCTACAACTGCTCGGGTGGTGTATGCCGCCTGGTTCCCTCCTATCAAGGTATAACGCTTTCCTATAACTACAACTTCTGATGAAACACAAGCTTTTATACATACTGAGTGCCGCGATGCTGTTGGTATCCTGCGGCACAGAAATCGGCGAGAACGAGCGTCTCGATTATGTGAAGCCACAACCAGTGGGCAAGAACGTGCTGGTCGTGGACTTCACTGGCCAGCGTTGCGTCAACTGCCCCAAAGCAAATGAAGAGATAGAAACTTTGCAGGAACAATATGGGGCCGATACGGTGATTGCAGTGGGTATGCATTCAGGCCCTCTGGGCTTTAAAGGCAACTCGCGTCTGTTAGGTTTAGCCACAGACCTCGGAGACACCTACTATAATTATTGGGGAATAGAATATCAGCCAACTGGTGTTGTAGACTATCGCGGCAAGAGCGACTATACGTCCTGGGCTTCAGAGGTAATGCAATCCTTGCAACAGACAGCCAGTGTCAGTTTGACAGCAACAGCCGAGGGAACAGGCACAGACCTCCATGGATCCGTCACAATAGAGGGTATCAACGGTAACACCTCCGGCAAGCTGCAATTGTGGCTCGTAGAAGACAGCATCGTCGCGATGCAAATGATGCCCGACGGTTCTGCCAACGCCAACTATCTTCACTCCCACGTCTTCCGTGATGCCGTCAATGGCACGTGGGGACAGGATGTGACGGTAACCGAAGGATACAGCACGACAGTCGACTACACCTACACGCTCAACGAGAAGTGGGTGCGCAATCACATGTGGCTTATTGCATTCGTATACGATAACAACGGCGTAAAGCAAGTAATCCGCAAACACATTTAAAGCAATTGATTTGCGCAACTCAAACAACCAATAAATTCTGTTCAAAGGGCACGACATGAATATTTCTGTCGTGCCCTTCCTGATTGTACAGGCCTTTTCCCCGGGACAACAACAGCTTCAGGAAAGGCTATCTTTGCTGAAGCTATCTCAAAATATAGCAGAAAAGCTGTTTGATCTTCCTGTTTTTTTCGTATATTTGCGTAAATAAAGAACGAAGATTATGGTTTGGGCAATTCTCATCGTCATATTCATCTTGGTCGCCACATCGTTGGCCATTCGCCGAGGGCTATACCACAACACGCTTATGCGCATGTTTTTTTATCTCACGCTGTGTGGCCTTCTCCCACTGTTGCTGCAAGTTGTCATCTCGTGGCCATTCGGCGAGACGGCAGGATGGACCGCAGCAGGCTTGTGGTGGGGGCTGATGGTGTATGGAGCCCTCCTCGGCTGGAAGCATATCGTTGTGCGAACATCCGACTGTGAGTCGCCATTGCTTCCGGCGGCCTTTGACGGCTACCGCATCTTACAACTCTCCGATATCCACATAGGGACTTTCGGGCGCAATCCATCCACAATCAAGAAAATGGTGGACATGGCACTGAACCAGCACTGCGACCTTATCGTCTTCACGGGCGACCTTGTCAACGTGAGCGCATCAGAAGTGATACCCTTCATGCACGAGCTGAGCCGGCTCAACGCTCCCGACGGAATCTTCAGCGTTATGGGCAATCACGACTATTGCGAGTATGGTATGGGAGCCTCAAATGAAAATACTGGCCACAGCGGAGAAAGCAATGCCCACCGCAACCAACGAATCTTGGAATACATGGAGCAGAAGGCCGGTTGGCGGCTGCTCATGAATGAAAACGTAGAGATCGAACGCCATGGAGAGAAGATTGCACTGATCGGTGTTGAGAACATTTCCAAGCCGCCTTTTCCCAAATATGGCAACCTTCCCAAGGCGATGCAAGGGCTGCCCAAGGGAATGTTCAAGATTCTGCTGAGCCACGATCCGAGCCACTGGAGACGAGGAGTTCTGCATTCTACCGACATTGCACTAACGCTGAGCGGCCACACTCATGCCGGACAGCTGAAGGTGGGGCGTTTCTCTCCCGCCAAATGGGCCTACCATGAGTGGGGAGGAAAGTACACAGAAAATGGGGCTATGCTCTACGTATCGTTAGGTATTGGCGGGACGATGCCTTTCAGAATCGGTGCTTGGCCGGAGATCAACATCATTACACTTAAAAAACGTTGAAAACATAAGCCTTTTCCAACAGAATATTGTACCTTTGCAAAGAACAGACGAACAACAAAGTTAACATATCAATAAAAACGAAAATGAAAAAGATAAGAGCTGCCGTCGTTGGTTACGGCAACATTGGCCGATATAGCCTCGAAGCTTTGGAGGCTGCATCAGATTTTGACATCGCAGGCATCGTACGCCGACAGGGAGACAAAGACAAACCATTGGAACTGACACCTTACGACGTTGTAGACGACATCACCAAACTGAAGGATGTTGACGTTGCGATATTGGCATTGCCCACACGTCTCTGTCCGGAGAATGCAGAGAAGATCGTGAAGCTCGGCATCAACACTGTTGACAGCTTTGATATCCACACTTCCATTCTCGACTACAGACAGAAGCAAATGGAGGTTTGCAAGCAGGCCGGTCGCGTGAGCGTTATCTCAGCAGGATGGGATCCCGGATCAGACTCCATCGTACGCGTGCTCCTACAGAGTCTTGCCCCCAAGGGACTGACCTATACCAACTTCGGTCCAGGCATGTCGATGGGACACAGTGTTTGCGTACGGTCCAAGGAAGGCGTAAAGAATGCGCTTAGCGTAACCATTCCATTAGGTGAAGGCATTCATCGCCGTATGGTTTATGTTGAGCTGGAAGATGGTGCCACACTCGAACAGGTGACAGCAGAAATTAAGGCCGACCCCTACTTTGCCCACGATGAGACCCACGTTTTCGCTGTAAGCTCTGTGGACGAAGTGCGGGATATGGGACACGGAGTGAACCTCGTACGCAAAGGAGTAAGTGGCAAAACGCCCAACCAGCGCATGGAATTCAACATGAGCATCAACAATCCAGCCCTCACCGGCCAGATATTGGTCAACGTTGCACGTGCGTCGATGCGCTTGCAGCCAGGCTGCTATACGATGCCAGAGATCCCGGTCATTGACATGCTGCCGGGCACAAGAGAAGATGTGGTAGCCACATTGGTATAACGAGACCAATGATGCATCAATGTTTAAAGGGAGCGATGTGACTATTGCTCCCTTTTTGATATAACAAAATGTTTTATTTTGCGTTTATAAGGAAAAACGGGCTTGTTGTAAGTTCAGGATTCATTGGCGGCTCATCATGGACATACCCTTTTGAAGTCAGCAGTCTTCATTAGCCGACCGCATTGAAATGCCCAAGAAAGAGATTACAAACCATTCATCAAATCATTATGAACCCATGAAATATTGGATGCTCCTTTTTCTTATATTGCCGCTTGTCGGCATCACTTACATTGGCTTTCGCACATGGCGCTTGTTGCCTTTTGCTGCGACAGGCAAGCTGGTAGTACTCGCCATAATGGTAGCGTGCATGGCCTGTTTCTTTCTGCAATTCTCCGGTCTTGACCGGTTGTCGATACCTGTGGCAACAACAGTTTACAAGATTGGTAACTCCACACTATTCATTTTGCTCTATCTCGTGATGGTGTATCTGACCATCGACCTGCTGCGCATCATCCATGCCGTCCCGCCACAATGGATGGTCAGCAACGGGCGCACCTCGTTAGCTATCTTCATTGGTATGACCTTGCTCTTCACCTACGCCTACCATCATTACATGAACAAGACACGCGTCCCCATGCAAATAGAAACATCCAAGCCACTGGAGAGACCTCTGAAGATAGTCTTACTGGCCGACTTACACTTAGGTTACCACAACGACAAGACCGAGCTGCAACGCTGGGTAGGACTGATCAATGCCGAACATCCGGACTTGGTGCTCATTGCCGGCGACATCATCGACAATAGCGTCAAGCCTCTATTTGCCGCAAGAATGCAGGACGAGCTACGCCATATCAGCGCCCCTGTCTATGCTTGCTTCGGCAACCATGAGTATTACAGCGGCAACCGTCCGGCACACGACTTCTACCGAGCGGCGGGTATCAACCTGCTCAACGACTCTGTAGCCACGAAGTACGGCATCAACATCGTTGGTCGAGATGATTTCTCTTCGCCCCGTCGTGAGAAACTCAGCGAAATCATGAAGAACGCCGATAAGGAACTCTTCACCATTGTACTCGATCATGAGCCTTATCATTTAGAAGAGGCTCAGCAGAACGGCATCGACTTTCAGTTCTCCGGGCACACCCACTATGGCCAGGTATGGCCACTGTCGTGGATAGAGGATGCCCTATATGAAGACGCTTTCGGTCCACTGAAGAAGGGCAATACCCAATACTACGTGACAAGCGGAATGGGTATTTGGGGAGCAAAGTTCAGAATAGGCACGCGAAGCGAATATGTAGTATTAGACTTAATCCCCCAAAAAGAAATATGAGACCCACTTTAACCTGGATGATGTCACAATTTGTGTCTTTCAACCAAAGGTATTTTCAAAGACGTCTCCCATTGCCTGTGTTCAGATTGAGCAAAGCGCGGACGTTTTTGGGCAATATGAAATGGAAAGAAGACCGCCTCAAGCATAAGTATTTTGATTATCAACTCACCATGTCGGAATACTATGATCTCGAAGAGCATGAACTTCAAAGCGTAATGCTTCATGAGATGATCCATTACTTCATCGCTTTCAACCATATCAAGGACACCTCTCCACACGGAAAGGTCTTTTGCGGCATCATGGACAAGCTCAATGCCTGTGGATGGAACATCAAAGTTTCCCACCACTCTACGGAAAACGGTGAGTCTTCAACAGCAAGGAAGACTTTTCGCCCTGGCCGCCGGCTTATAGGTGTATTCATCATGAAGCAAGAAATCTACTATGCCGTTATCAATCCGGGTTACGTAGGACGGATTGTCTCCGGAATGTTTTCTACCCCCGACTTCCGAGAATTGAAATGGTATGTCAGCAATGACGATTACTTCAAGCAGTTTCCCCTTATCCGTTCGTTGCGAGGATACAAAATCAACAATGAGAAATTGAAGGAATTGGAGAAGATAATGTCTCCAGTTGTACTAAAGGAAGGCATGATGATATGAAACTGAAAATGAACAACCAAGTTGGTCTCACCATCTGCGTCGTCACCTTATTGGTACTTTGCACGTTGAGTATCGGTCAGCCCATGATGTTCGACCGCCAAAAGAAGCAGCGGGAGCGTGAAGTGAGCGCCCGGATGGAGAAGATATGGAAGGCAGAGCAGGATTTCCGTAAACAGAATAATGTCTACACGGCCAATCTCCAACAGCTCATCAAAGCCGGACTCTTGGCGGATTCGCTGCAATTCATCCCCTACGCGCAAGGCAAACGATTCAAGGTGACAGCCAATGTAGACATCACCCGCAGCGGACGCCAAGTACCGTCGCTCACCATTGTGGCCCAATACGACGATTATCTTTGGGACATGAACGAAAACAGTGTGGCCAACTTAATCGAGGAAGCCAACAAGCGTGGCTCCTATCCCGGACTGAAAATGAGCAACGCGGAAGACTCCAACCCATAATTTATAGGCTGGCCCACTTGGCTTATAGGGCCGGCAAATCCCAT
The DNA here is from genome assembly GCA_900322035.1 of uncultured Prevotella sp. Taxonomy (GTDB): domain Bacteria; phylum Bacteroidota; class Bacteroidia; order Bacteroidales; family Bacteroidaceae; genus Prevotella. The sequence goes on along the minus strand of ONYL01000012.1, from coordinate 29,627 downwards.
TAAACCCATAAAGAATCCATAAAATCAACAAGAAATATGAAAATCATCAACCCCTCCTTTGAGATCTGGACCCAACAACCGGGCGAAGAAGGCATCTATCTGCAAATAGAACGCGCGGGAAGAGTATGCTATAAAAGTGAGAAAAATCAAACCATCCACTCGGCACGCCCCTTCTGTCAGCGAATGATCGACAACCAGCATTACGCCATGCTGGAACACGGCACGGTGTATCTACAGTTTGCAGCAGACTCTGCCTCTGCCAACTGGTATGCTTCCAACCGGTTCAGTCACACTCACATGGCCGACAACACGGCCTACGTGACAACGAATCTTCGGGTATTGGCCGAAAACCAACGCATGGAAGACTTACAATTCCGTGTGGAACCCACTCTCCATCACGAACGCCGTATCACCGTGCATTTCACCACTCAGATAGCCATCACGCGCGAATTCAACCGTCATCGTGTCGATTCCATTGCCGAGCAATCCACCAGATACTGCAACTATTCAAAAGACAAATTCGGCAATGAGATCGCCATCAACCTTCCCACATGGGTCAGGGACGAAGGTTTGGCCGGGACGTCCACGCCAGATATCGACTTCATGAAACTTTGCCAACGGATCAACAGCGGAGAAGCCACGGTGCTGGAAAACTGGATTTTCGGCAACATGGCCGCCGAGCGTGCCTATCTCAACCTCATCGCCTTGGGCAAGAAACCTCAAGAAGCCCGTGTTGTATTGCCGCTCGACACCAACACCGAACTCATTCATACTGCTTTTGCAACCGACTGGCTCCACTTCTTCGACCTGCGGGCCTTGGACAAGACTGGCCCTGCACATCCGGACGCAAAAGCTATCGCCCTGCCCTTATACAAGATGATGTTAGAGAAGCACCTCATCACTCCACCCGCCGAAGCAAAATAAAGACAACAGACAAACAAGCCGGCTCACATTGAGATGAACCGACGGCAGTCTGGTCGTCAATATTGAATAAGAACAATACGAAATATCTTTCCGCGATGCTTACCATAATAAGCATTGCGGATTTTTTTTGTGTCTGCTCATGGCGGGCCTCATAAGGAAGCCAGCGGGCTCCCATATGCAAGCCCGCCGGCTCCCATATGCAGGCCGACGGGGCAGCACCTGGAAGCCGGCATGAAGAGCCACTATTCATGCGATCAAATCCCATACTTTCCTTCACGACTATCCACTTCGAATGACAGATTCTCAAACGGAAGGCCCAATACCTCTCCACTTATTTCCAACCTAATGAATAAAAAAAACGCACTATCCAAACTTTGCCCAGTCCGCCAATCCGACAACTTTTTTATCGTTAAATTCTCTATTGTCAACTGATTTTCTTATCTTTGCAAAGGAAAAATCCCTAAAAATCAGAATGAGCGACGATACAATAGACGACGAGAACAAGATAAACGAAGACGAGGAACTGCCCGTAGACAGCCATTCCGACTACAAGCCCGTGGACCGGTTTGATGCCTCTGCCGTGCATCATTTGAGCGGTATGTATAAAAACTGGTTCTTGGACTATGCGTCGTATGTGATACTGGAACGCGCCGTGCCACATATTGAGGACGGATTGAAGCCCGTTCAGCGACGCATCCTCCACAGCATGAAGCGCATGGACGACGGCCGCTACAACAAGGTGGCTAACATTGTGGGACATACGATGCAATTCCACCCTCACGGCGATGCCTCCATTGGCGACGCACTGGTACAGTTGGGCCAAAAGGAACTCCTCATCGACACACAGGGCAATTGGGGCAATATCCTCACGGGCGACCGTGCGGCAGCCCCACGATATATTGAGGCCCGCTTGTCTAAATTTGCCTTGGAGGTGGTTTTCAATCCAAAGACCACCGACTGGCAACTGTCCTACGACGGGCGCAACAAGGAGCCGATCACCCTTCCCGTGAAGTTCCCTCTCCTACTGGCCCAAGGAGCAGAAGGTATAGCCGTTGGACTGAGCTGCAAGGTGCTGCCCCACAATTTCAACGAGCTGTGCGACGCTGCCGTGAGCTACCTCCAAGGCAAGCCGTTCACCCTTTATCCCGACTTCCCCACAGGTGGAGCCATCGATGTGTCGAAATACAACGACGGCCAACGGGGAGGATCCCTTAAGGTAAGAGCCAAGATTGAAAAGCTTGACTCCAAAACCCTTGTCATCCGGGAGATACCTTATACCAAGACTACCGTCACTGTCATCGACTCTATCAAGAAAGCCATCGACAAGGGGAAGGTGAAAGTGCGCAAGGTGGAAGACATGACGGCCTCACAGGTGGAGATACAATTGCACCTCACACCAGGCACAAGCAGCGACAAGACCATCGACGCTCTCTATGCCTTCACCGACTGTGAGACCAACATTTCTCCCAACTGCTGCGTCATCGAGGACAACAAGCCGAAGTTTCTCACCGTGAGCGATGTGCTGCGCCACAATGTCGACCGCACCATGGGACTCTTGCGCCGTGAACTGCAAATACGCCGCAATGAGCTCCAGGAGCAGCTCTTCTTTGCCTCTCTGGAACGCATCTTCATCGAAGAGCGCATGTATAAGGATCGCCGCTTCGAGCAGGCACCCAACCAAGACGCAGTCGTGGTCTTCCTCGACGAGAAGTTCACGCCCTTCAAACCCATTCTCTTCACCCAGATCCTGCCCGACAACGCCAGCGTGAAAGACATTCTCGCTGGTGAAGACCGCAAGGTATTCTTCCGCGACATCACACGTGAGGACTATCTGAAGCTGCTCGAAATCAAGATGCAGCGCATCTTGAAATACAACAAGGACAAGGCCGACCAACTCATAGCCAAGATACTCGGTGAGGTGAGAGACATCGATCACGACCTGGCCCACATGACCGACGTAACGATCGACTGGTTTGAACACCTCAAGACCGTCTATGGAAAGGACCATCCGCGAAAGACAGAGATCCGCAACTTCGACACGATCGACTCTACCAAGGTGGTGGAAGCCAACGAGAAACTTTATATCAACCGCCAGGACGGATTTGTGGGCACAGGACTGAAGAAGGACGAGTTTGTGTGCAACTGTTCCGACATCGACGACATTATCATCTTCTATCGCGACGGTAAATATAAGGTCATCAAAGTGGCCGACAAGATATTCGTGGGCAAGAACGTCATTTGGGTACAGGTGTTCAAGAAGAACGACCGCCGCACGATATACAACGTCGTATACCGTGACGGAAAGCACGGCTTCAGCTATATCAAGCGCTTCAACGTGACATCCATCACCCACGACAAAGAATACGACCTCACCCTCGGGACGCCCGGTTCCAAGGTGCTCTACTTCACCGCCAATCCCAACGGCGAGGCTGAGGTCATCAAGATCACCCTCGACCCCAATCCCAAAAAGAAGAAACAGAACATCTTCCTGGAACGCGACTTCAGCGACATCCTCATCAAGGGGCGCGCCTCAAAGGGCAACCTGCTGACCAAGGAAAGCGTCCACCGCATCGGACTGAAAAGCCACGGCCACTCCACGCTCGGCGGCCGGAAGGTATGGTTCGACACCGATGTCAACCGAATCAACTACGAAGAGCACGGACGCTATCTTGGAGAATTCAACGACACCGACAGTATACTTGTCGTCTTGGACAATGCCGACTTTTATATCACAAACTTCGATGCCAACAACCATTACGAGGACAACATCAAACTGATCGAGAAATGGAATCCTAAGAAGGTGTGGACCGCCGTGCTCTACGATGCCGACAACGACAACTATCCCTATATCAAGCGTTTCACGATGGATGCCACAAAGCGCCATCAGAACTATTTGGGCGATAATCCTGACTCGAAGCTGATCTTGCTCACCGAGACGCCTTATCCGCGACTGCGCGTGGTCTTCGGCGGGGCCGATGCCGTGCGCGAGCCCTTGGAGATTGAGGCCAACGACTTCATAGGCTTGAAGAGTTTCAAGGCAAAGGGCAAGCGCCTCACCACGTTCACCATCGACCATATTGAGGAACTGGAGCCTACAAGACAGCCTGAACCAGAAGATGACGGCAACGCCGACAGCAGTCAGGAGTCGGTAGAACCTGAGGACCTCGACCCCGATAAAGGCAAGACTCAACAGCAGGTGATTGATGAGATTACCGGACAACTCAACATGTTCACCGATGACGATTTCAAATAAGCTACTCCTCACGGCGCTTCTTGTCCTGTCGTTACCTGTCAATGGACGGGCGCAACATAAGCAGGTCGCCAACCTTTTCGGAATCGGCTACAACCGCCAGCTCGATACCTACCTCTCGCCCGAGCATTATTCGGGCGGCGAGGTGCGCTATGTCAACGCTACCACCTGGCTGCGCCCCGGATGCCATTGGGCCAGACAGATGACCCAGCAGGTGATGGTGAGCTATACAAAAACGCGCACCAACGACAATCAGGACATCGGGGGAATGTACAACTTCCACTTTTCCTTCCAGCGCAGGCTGAACACTATCCAATTGGGCCAAGGCCAGTTAGAGGCACGCTTTGGCGGTGGCCCGGATTTCTGGCTGGGAGCTCTCTACAACACCCGCAACGGCAACAATCCGGCCCAGGCCCGCGTGGCCCTGCGCCTGACACCCGAAGCCGACGTCAGCTACAAATTCTTCTCGGCCGGGAAACCCAGGGAGGCCAGACTCAACCTTGCCATGCCCATTGTGGGATTGCAGTTCTCGCCCAACTATGGCCAAAGCTATTATGAGATTTTTACACGCGACAACTACGACCATAATGTCCGTGCTACGTGGATGGGATCTTCGCCAACCTTCACGACACGACTCACTCTCAGCATCCCGGTAGCCAAGACCCATATCACCTTTGGCTATTTGGCCGACTGGCAGCAAGTGTCGGTCAACCATCTCAAATATATTTCCTATACCCATTCGCTGCTCATCGGATGGACGATAAACAAGTGACAGCCCATGAAACGTTATATACTTTTTTTCCTTCCGTTACTTCTCTTCACAAGCTGTATTGACGAGGACGAACTGGCCAACGACCCACGAGGCAACTTTGAGGCTTTGTGGAAAATTATGGATGAGCACTACTGCTTCTTTAAGGAGAAGAATGTGGACTGGAATGCCGTTCATGCGAAATACGCGCAACAGATCGACAACTCCATGACCGAAAGCCAGACGTTTGAAGTGCTGACCCATATGCTCTCAGAGCTTCGCGACGGGCATGTCAATCTCTACACATCCTTCGATGTGGGCCGATATTGGGCATGGCATGAAAATTACCCCAGCAACGTCAGCGATACCCTAATCCGCCGCTATCTCGGCACAGACTACCGCATCGCCTCGGGCTTGAGATACCGCATCCTCGACGACAATGTGGCCTACGTGAGATGCACAACTTTTGAGAATGCGCTCGGCGATGGAAACCTCGACCAGATGCTGCTCTATCTTGCCCCATGCAAGGGGCTCATTCTCGATCTTCGCGGCAACAATGGCGGACGGCTGACAAGTGCCGAACAGTTAGCCGCACGGTTCTGCAATGAGAAAACAAAGGTGGGATACATGCGCCACAAGACCGGAAAAGGCCACGACGACTTCTCTTCCCTGGAGGCACAATACATCAAGCCCTCCAAAGGTGTGCGCTGGCAGAAGCCTGTAGTGGTGCTGGCCAACCGTGAGGTGTACAGCGCTGCCAATGAATTCGTGAAATACATGAAGGTTTTCCCCAAGTGTACTGTCGTTGGCGACAGCACTGGCGGTGGTGGCGGACTGCCCTTTTCGTCAGAGTTGCCCAACGGCTGGGCCATCCGCTATTCAGTCTGCCCCATGTATGATGTCGACTATCGCCTGTCCGAACCGGGAGTGGCACCCGATACAAAAGTAAGCCTCAGCCAAGAAGACTTCAACCGCGGCCTCGACACCATTATCGAATACGCACGCCGGCTTCTTTCTCAGGGTCATTAGGGGTCTTTGCCCTTCACTGAGCGAAAACGTATTTCTGCTGAAAACTTTTGTACGTTACATCCTCTTCCGCTATCTTTGCAGTGACAAAACAAGGAATCCATGACCAATTATTTCCATAAATATAAAGAATATGTCATCTATCTGCTGATTTGGACCATCATGTTTTTGGCCCCTATCATCAGCATGTATCTCGAAGTGCGTTCGGGCAAGGAGGTAGATTTTAATTGGAGGCCGGTGCTTGGCATCTGGAAGATCTACATCTTCTATCTTCTCGCCTTTATCACCCACAATTTTTTTTTAGCTCCATTTCTGGTCTACAAGAAGCAGGCAGGGCGTTATTTTCTCCTGTCGAGCCTGTTGGTTGTGGTGTTCTTCTTCGTGCAATACTACACACGCCCCAAGCCACCACACCACAGACCGCGCACACCGATAGAGGTGTATTACATACGGACCAACAGCAGCGCGGCCGGTTCCTTATCCAAGGCCAACGACACAACAGCAACCTTAGACACCATTAAGGTAGAGGACGAGTTGTGGAAACCTCAGCACCACCGCCATTTCGGCCCTTCACCCATGATCGAGATGTTCGACTTCCTGGGAAGTGTCATGCTCATCATGCTGTTAGGACTCAATTTAGGCGTGAAGTTCTATATCAAACAAGAGAAAGAGGAGAAAATCCACAGCGAACTGGAACAGCGCCACCTGCAGGAACAGTTGGCCTATCTGCGCTATCAAATCAATCCTCACTTTTTCATGAACACGCTGAACAACATCCACGCGCTCATCGACATTGATCCCGAAAGGGCAAAGTCTACCATCGTGCGCCTGTCAAGGCTCATGCGATATATGCTCTACGAGTCAAACCACATTCTTGTTCCACTGATGCGTGAGCTCTCATTTCTCAATCACTACATCGCACTGATGAAGATGCGCTATTCGGAGAAAGTCGTTGTCACAGTGGACATTCCAGACACGTTGCCCGACTGCATGGTACCACCTTTGCTCTACGTCACATTTGTAGAGAACGCTTTCAAGCATGGAGTGACCTATGAAAAGGAAAGCTTCATCTATATCGACCTCAACGTGGAGAACGAGCGGGTAGTGTTTCACTGCACCAACAGCAAGCCCGCAACGGAGGCACAAGCCACAAAGCCGGGTGGTGTGGGCCTCACCAATGTGCGCCGCCGCTTGAGGCTTATCTATGGCAGCGACTACATGCTCGACATCAACGACACAAACGACCGCTACGATCTGCGCCTCTCCCTTCCGCTCCACCCCAAACAAGAGAAGGAACTGATGCCTGAGGAAGACGGTCAAAATAAGAATCCAAAAACGTTTAAGGCATGATCAAAACATTAGCAATCGACGACGAGCCATTGGCTCTGCAGCAACTTGCTGCCTACATCAAGCGAATACCTTTTCTCGAACTTGTGGCCGAATGCCATAGTGCCAATGAGGCCAAGAGGATTCTCGAAGAAGAAATGATAGACTGCATCTTCTGCGACATCAATATGCCCGACCTCGACGGTATGAGTTTCGTTAAAAGTCTGTCGGCTCCCCCCGCCGTGGTTTTCACCACGGCCTATAGCGAGTATGCTGTAGAAGGCTATAAGGTAGATGCTGTCGACTATCTGCTCAAGCCCTATTCGTTCGATGAGTTCAGACATGCCGCCGAAAAAGTGCAGCGCATCCTTTCCCCCACCTCTAAGGCCGACGACAACGCGTCATCACCCATTGCAACAGGTCTGACTGGAAGGGCCCCGGAAGGTACTCAATCGCTATTTGTGAAAAGTGACGGACGTATTATAAAGATCATCATCAAGGACATCAGCTATATTGAGGGCATGAGTGAATACCTTAAAATTCACCTTCTCTCCCAACAGCGGCCCATCGTAACACTCCTGAGCATGAAGAAACTCGAAGAGCGGTTGCCAGACAACTTTATGCGTATACATCGTTCCTTTATCATCAATCTTGACGAAATAAAGGAAGTAAACAAAAATCGGGTGATCCTCGACGAGAATACTTATCTGCCCATTGGCGACCTCTACAAAGAAGCTTTCGTCGACTACGTCAACTCAAGATTCCTGGGAAAATAATCAAGACCACTTGCACCTTTGCTGCAGACGAGGAATCAGCCTTCTCGTTCAGCGCAGAACAACCTTTCGCGCGGATGAGCATATCCGGTTTCAAGTGTAACCACTACCCTACAATAATGGCCACGGCAGCTAAAAAGCATCAATTCATTCGCATACGTCGAAAAGTTTTCTTATCTTTGCCAAACAAACCAGCAAGAGCGGCATTATGGCACCGGTAACCGACAAAAAAGTAAAACTATATTATTCCATCAAAGAGGTGGCGCAGAAGTTCGACATCAATGAGAGCACGCTGCGCTTTTGGGAAACAGAATTCCCGCAGCTCAAGCCCCGAACGCAAGCCGGCACTAAGGTGAGGCAATATACAGAGCAGGACATTGAGCAGGTAAGACTTATCTATAATCTGGTAAAGGTGCGCGGTTTCAAGCTTGCTGCCGCAAGAAAGATGCTGCAAGAAGATCGCGGCGGAGCCGAGAAATCGTCGGAGGTTATCACACGGCTCATGAATATAAAGAAGCAGCTTCTTGAACTGCAGAAAAGCCTCAACTCGCTGGAGTAGCCCTTATCATTCAAGGTGAGAGCTGCCTATGTTCAGACAATAACACACATCGCAATGCCGATCAACTATCCAACACAGCGCATTACGCTGCGCATCAGTTCCAATTCACTCACTCTTGCCGCGCCCAACGGCGACAGCGAGAGCCAGATAGACTTTGAACCCTTTATCGTAAAAAGCGGAATCTCCATGGCCGCCAATTTGCGCGGAGCCTTCAAGGAGGCCGAACTTTTGTCACGCGGTTACAGTCATGCCACAGCCATTATAGACTCTCCCGTAATACTCATACCCGTAGAAGAGTTTCAAGAAGAAGACAAAGACATTCTTTACAACCATTCCATCACAGGCCACCAGCAAGACTTGGTGGCAAGCACGGTGCTCCCCGATGAGAATGCTGTGGCATTATACAGCGTCAACAAAGATTTGAAACTCGTGCTCGATGACCATTTTCCCGACCTTCGTCTCCGCCCGCTGATGTACAGCGTTTGGAACCACATGCACCAAAGTGGCTACGGTTCGCAATGGCGCAGGCTCTACGGTTATTTCCATGACAACAAACTGGAGATCTTTTCGTTCGACAAAAATCGTTTCCGCTACTGCAACAGCTTCAGCAATGCTCAGTTGCGCGATGCGGTCTACTACCTGCTGTTTGTGTGGAATCAGTTGGGATTTGATGCCCACCACGATGAGCTCCACCTCTCCGGCCGTTTGCCTGAGGCTGAACAGATGACGCTGATCTTGAAACGCTATGTACAGAAGGTGTATGTACACAGTGTCACAGCAGCCTTCAACCGTGCTCCCATCACCCGGATCAAGGGGATACAACTCGACATGATAACGCATTTTTTAAAGAAATGAGAATAATCACAGGTATCTATAAAGGTCGCCATTTTGAAATCCCACGCACGTTCAAGGCCCGGCCGACAACAGATTTTGCTAAGGAAAATATATTCAATGTACTTCGCGGCTATCTCGACTTTGACGGTATAGCAGCCCTTGACCTTTTTGCTGGAACGGGCAGCATATCGCTCGAATTGCTTTCGAGAGGATGCCAGCAGGTGGTCAGTGTGGAAGCCGACCGCGACCACGCACGCTTTATCCGTCAGTGTATTGACAAAATAGGGGCAGACAATCATACGCTCGTCCAGGGTGATGTATTCAGATTCGTAAAAGGCAGCCATCAGCAGTTCCAGTTCATCTTTGCCGACCCACCCTATCAGTTGGAGACACTGCCCGACCTGCCCGACCTTATTTTGTCAAAAGGAATTCTTGCGCCAGACGGCGTTTTCTGCTTTGAGCACGGCAAAAACTATGACTTCTCAGCTCACCCCCGATTCGTTGAGCACCGCAATTACGGCAGTGTCAACTTCACCCTGTTCAAATGATGGCAGGCCACAGAATCTGCAAATGGAAAGACCAAAAAGTCCAAACAGATAATACTCCAGGATCCATGACTTCACAACTGTCATAGGTCTGGGAATTTTCCTACAAAACTCTCCCACAAAGGTTTAAACGTTAATGTTTAAAAATCATCACGTCATTTCATTAGTTTTTATTAACTTTGCACGATAGTTTTTAGGATACAAAAAAAACAAGATATTACAACAATGATGACAGCAAACGAAATCCGCGACTCATTCAAGAATTTCTTCGAGTCGAAAGGACATGTCATTGTGCCATCCGCACCGATGGTTATCAAGGACGACCCTACGCTCATGTTCACCAATGCGGGCATGAACCAGTGGAAAGACATTATTCTCGGCACCAAGGATCCTGAGCCACGTCGCCGCACCGACTCACAAAAATGCCTGCGCGTAAGCGGCAAACACAACGATCTGGAAGAGGTGGGGCACGACACCTACCACCACACCATGTTTGAAATGCTCGGCAACTGGAGCTTTGGCGACTACTTCAAGGAAGGCGCCATCGACTACGCATGGGAATACCTCATCGACGTGCTGCACCTCAATCCCGCCGACCTCTACGTGACGGTGTTTGAAGGTAGCCCCGAAGAGAATATCCCCCGCGACGAAGAGGCCGCGAAATACTGGGCAAAGCACGTGCCAACCGACCATATCATCAATGGCAACAAGCACGACAACTTCTGGGAGATGGGCAGCACGGGCCCCTGCGGTCCCTGCTCAGAGATACACGTCGATTCCCGTACTGAGGAGGAGAAGGCAAAAGTGCCCGGACGTGAACTTGTCAACAAGGACAATCCTCAGGTAATCGAGATTTGGAACATTGTGTTCATGCAATTCAACCGCAAGGCTGATGGCGAGCTCGAACCGCTGCCCATGCACGTCATCGATACCGGTATGGGATTTGAGCGCCTCGTGCGTATGCTGCAAGGCAAAAACTCCAACTACGATACCGACATCTTCCAGCCCATCATCAAGGAGATAGAACTCCTCTCGGGCAAGAAATACGGATTCACTGTTCCGACGGGTGCCAACGGAGAAGGTGCCAACGAGCAAGAGAAGATCGATATTGCCATGCGTGTCGTGGCCGACCATCTGCGGGCCGTAGCTTTCTCTATTGCCGACGGACAGCTGCCTTCCAATGCCAAGGCCGGCTACGTCATCCGCCGCATCCTGCGCCGTGCCGTACGCTATGCCTATACGTTCCTCGGACAGAAGAGTGCCTTCATGTATAAACTCATGCCCGTACTGGTGCAGGAGATGGGTGAGGCCTATCCCGAATTGCTACAGCAGCAAGAGCTCATCACCCGCGTGATGAAAGAGGAGGAGGACTCTTTCCTCCGTACACTCGAAAAAGGTATCAACCTGCTCAATGGCGACATGGACGAACTCAAGGCCCACGAAAAGACGCAGCTCGACGGGGAGTCGGCTTTCCGTCTATTCGACACCTACGGTTTCCCTCTCGACCTCACCGAGCTCATCTGCCGCGAAAACGGCTACACGGTCGACGTGAAGGGATTCGACGAGGAAATGAAAAAGCAGAAAGAGCGCGCCCGCAATGCGGCCACCGTGGAGAACGGTGACTGGACTGAACTCAGACAGGGTGAGCAGAATTTCGTCGGTTATGACTATACAGAATACGAATGCCACATCCTGCGCTACCGTGAGGTGAAACAGAAAAAGCATACGTTCTACGAAATCGTACTCGACAACACGCCTTTCTATGGTGAGATGGGCGGACAGGTAGGCGATACAGGCGTACTCGTCTCCGAAGACGAGACTGTGGAAATCGTAGACACCAAGCGCGAGAACAACCAAAGCATCCATATCGTGAACAAACTGCCGAAGAATCCCGAAGCAGACTTTATGGCATGCGTCGATGTCGACAAGCGCAACGGTTCTGCTGCCAACCACACTGCCACCCACCTGCTCGACTACGCACTGAAAGAAGTGCTTGGCGATCATGTGGAGCAAAAGGGTTCCTATGTCGACGCCACCACGCTGCGATTCGACTTCAGCCACTTCCAGAAGGTGACCGATGAAGAACTGCGCAAGGTGGAGCGACTCGTCAACGCCATGATCCGTCAGGATCTACCGTTGGAGGAATTCCGCAATACCCCCATCGAGGAGGCCAAGGAATTGGGTGCCATCGCCCTCTTCGGTGAGAAATACGGCGACAAAGTACGCGTAGTGCGCTTCGGCCCCAGCTGCGAGTTCTGTGGCGGTATTCATGTTAAGAGTACCGGCCACATCGGTTTCTTCAAAATTATCTCCGAGAGCAGCGTTGCAGCCGGTGTGCGCCGCATCGAAGCTCTCACGGGCAAGGCCTGCGAGGAAGTGATCTACAATCTCGAAGACACACTCAAGGAGGTTCGTGAACTTTTCAACAACTCCAAGGATCTGAAGGCTACGCTGTTGAAATACATCGACGAGCACGACAACATGCGCAAACAAATTGAGACCTTCCAGGCCCAAGCTGTTGAGCGCACCAAGCAGCGTCTGCTGGCCGATGCCAAGTCGGTCAATGGTGTTAATGTGATCAAGTCTGTATTGCCCATTAGTCCGGAGATGGCCAAGGATCTCGTATTCAAGATTCGTCAGGCTGTTCCAGAAAACCTTGTTTGCGTGTTGGGCTCAGTGAACGGGAATAAACCCATGCTGAGCGTGATGTTCACCGACGACATGGTTCAAAGCCATTCCCTCAATGCCGGCAAGATTGTACGCGAGGCTGCCAAGCTCATTAAGGGCGGTGGCGGTGGCCAACCCCACTACGCTCAGGCCGGAGGAAAGGATCCCGACGGCCTCTCTGCAGCAGTCGACAAGGTGGTGGAACTCTGCAAGCTTTAACAAGCTGTTCTCCTTGTTCAGCTGCTAAGGGATTATAGCAAGATCAAAGAAAACGGCAGTGAATATCATCATCTGCCCTATATTATGCTGCGCGATACGCTTCACTGGGTATCGCGCAGTTTTTTTATTTCCCACAAACGATAAGATGCCATTCTAAAAGCAGCAATTCTGGAATGCTCACTACAATCTTTTGAGCTACTACAGATGATCCAAGACGACGAATCCGCCACTCCACTCCTTATGAAAGCACCACACAAAAAGAAACAAAAAAAAGGCCCCCTGCCATGATCAGCAGAGAGCCGTAAACGTTTCACAGTCAATTACCAAATATGTGCACGCTTGTTCTTCGGGATGAACATCTTGTCACCCTTCTTGATCTTGAAGGCATCATACCACCCGTCAATCTGAGGAAGAGCCGCATTGACACGGGCCATATTGGGAGAATGGACGTCGCTCGTCACGATGAGCTGTACATATTCGGGTGTCTGGTTGGAAGCCCATACGCGAGCCCAGGAAAGGAAGAACCGCTGCTGTGGAGTGAATCCGTCCTTTACACCCAATGACTTCTCTTTCATCTCATTCTGCAATGCCGTGAAGGCAATGTTCAGTCCACCGTTGTCGCCAATGTTCTCTCCGAGCGTCTGCTGGCCATTGATTTTCACGCCGGGCAACACTTCGAATTTGCTGAAATAGTCGACCAACACCTTCGTGCGGGCGTTGAAATTCTTCTTGTCGGCTGCCGTCCACCAGTCGTGCTGATTACCGGTCTTGTCAAACTGTGAACCCTGATCGTCAAATCCATGACTCATCTCGTGGCCAATCACACCGCCAATGCCACCATAGTTGGCCGCATCGTCGGCATTGGGATCAAAGAAAGGAGGCTGCAGAATAGCGGCTGGGAAGCAGATCTCGTTGGTTGTGGGATTGTAGTAGGCGTTGATGGTCTGCGGAGTCATGCCCCATTCCATCTTGTCGACCGGCTTGTTGACGTGGCGGGCGATGAAGTCGTCAGAGCTCCAAAGTCCCACCCGGCGCATATTCTCGTAGAGGCTCAGGGAGTCGACCACCTGCAACCCGCTGTAGTCCTTCCACTTATCGGGATAGCCAATCTTGATAATGAAGTTGGAAAGCTTGTCCTTGGCCTGAGCCTTCGTCTCCGGTCCCATCCATGTAGCCTCGTCGATGCGCTGCGCAAGGGCTTTTTGCAGGTTGTGAACGAGTTCAAGCATACGTTTCTTGCTCGACTCAGGGAAGTATTTCTCTACGTAGATCTTACCGATGGCCTCACCTAAGTAGCCGCTGACCAGGCTGACGGCACGCTTCCAGCGCGGACGGTCCTGTTTGACACCGCTCATGACGGTATTGAACTCAAACGAGGCCTTGCGGAAATCGTCGCTCAGCAGTCCGCTGGCACCACTGATCACCTTGCTCTCGGCATAGGTCTTGAGGTCTTCGAGAGGAGTGTCGTTGAGGATTTTCTCCACTTCATGGATGGGTTCGGGCTGACCGACGTCTACCGAGTCGATAGCTGGGAATCCGGAGGCAAGCAGCACGTTACCCCAGTCGATGCCGGGATAATCACGTACAAGCTGCAGATAACTCATCTTGTGATAGTTGGCATCAATATCGCGCAGCTTCACATTGTCATAGCTGGCCTTGGCGATGCGGGTCTCGATGGCGAGCACTGTCTCCATCTTCTTTTGGGCCGTGGCCTCATCGTCACCAGTGAGCATGAAGAGTTTTTGGATGTATTGCTTGTAGGCTTCCAGCACCCGTTTGTTCTGTGCCTCGTCGGAGAGATAATAGTCGCGGGTACCCAGGCCGAGTCCGCCTTGTCCGAAGGAGACGAGGTTCCAGCCCGCATTGCGCATGTCACTTCCGCAACCCATGCCAAACATCATGGTAGAGCAACCGGTACGGTCGAGTTGTGCCGTTACTATCTGATATTCCTTGCGGTCGCTGATGGCCTTGATGCGGTCGAGCATGGGTTTGATGGGCTTCCATCCCTCGCGGTTGAGACGCACGCTGTCCATCATGAGGTTGTAGAGCGAACCAATCTTTTGTCCCAACGTCCCCTGGGTTTGGGGTTTTGACGCATACTGCATGATGATTTCCTGGATGCGCTTCTGATTCAGTTCATAAAGATCGGTGAATGCACCGTTGTCGGAATGCTCTGCGTCAAGCGGATGCGTCTTGAGCCAACCGCCTGCTGCATACTGGTAAAAATTGTCGCCAGGCTTGACAGAAGTGTCGAGATTGGACAGGTCGATTCCAGAACTTTGCGTTTGGGCAAAGCCCGATGAGGCTACGAAAGCCAATGTCGCTAAAATAAGTTTTGTTTTCATGTTGAACGTGTTAGTGATTTTTGTTGGCGAATATACGAAAAACTTTTCATTGATAGAACGGCAATGAATAATTTAACATTAGTTTATCCGACTATCCTACCCTTCTCGCTGATTTTCAGCCGCTCAGAGGGCTGGAATCAGCCAAAAGAAAACAGAAAACCCTGTCGGCACACATGGCGCAGACAGGGTTTGTGTTGAGAAGATAAAAATATGATGTTTATTCTTCGCTTTCAACTTCAGCAGCACGGAAGCTGTCGAGATCATCAGCATTGAAGTTGTCGATGTAGGCAGCCTTGCCGATGACGTCCTCTTCGGCCAAACGAACATAAACGTTGGCACTCTTCTTGAAGAGTTCGGGAGCCTTTGAGGCATCCTTCATGATGAGCAGCGACATCACGATCTCAGCGGTCATATCGTAGAGACGGCGGCCCAGGAAGTCGTGAAGCTCCTGATTGCCGGCAGCCTTCACCTTCTCGACGCTCTTCTCGTAGAGGTCGACGAGCTTGGCCACACGGTCATGGAGAGGCTTCATGCAGTCGCAGAGTTCCTCGTCGAGCATCTCGCGGATGATGTTGATATAAGTTCCGTTGGTGATATAGCGAATGGCAGCCACCACCTGCAACTGCGTTGTTCCCTCGTAGATCGAGAAGATACGTGCATCACGATAGAGACGCTGGCTCTTATATTCCATAATGAATCCAGAACCACCATGGATAGAGATAGCATCATAGGCATTCTGATTGGCATACTCGGAGTTCATACCCTTTGCCAGTGGAGTGAAGGCGTCGGCCAGACGGCTGTACTTCTTCATTTCCTTGCGCTCGTCGGGCGTGAGCGTGCGGTCGCGTGAGATGTCTTCGAGAGCCTTGTACACGTCGACGTAGCAGGCCGTCTGATAGAGCAGCGAGCGCCCGGCGTCAAGCTTGGCCTTCATGCGGCTCAACATATCGTAGACTGCGGGAAAGCCGATAATCTTCTTGCCAAACTGAGCACGCTCCTTGGCGTAGGCCAGCCCTTCGTTGTAAGCTTCCTGCTCCACGCCCACGCTCTGAGCGGCAATGCCCAGACGGGCACCGTTCATCAGGGCCATCACATACTTGATGAGTCCGAGACGTGTGCTACCACAAAGCTCAGCCGGAGCATTCTTGAAGACGAGCTCGCAAGTGGGTGATCCGTGGATACCCAACTTGTTCTCAATGTGACGAACGTCAACACCACCGTTGCGCTTGTCATAGATGAACATGGAAAGTCCGCGTCCGTCCTTAGTGCCTTCTTCCGAACGGGCCAGCACAAGGTGGATGTCGGAGTCACCGTTGGTGATGAATCGTTTCACACCATTGAGGCGCCAAGTGCCGTCGGCATCCTGTGTGGCCTTGAGCATCACGCGCTGCAAGTCGCTGCCGGCATCGGGCTCGGTGAGGTCCATACTCATGGTCTCGCCTGCGCAAATGCGCGGAATATACTTTTGGCGCTGCTCCTCAGAACCAAACTCATAGAGTGTGTCGATACAGCTCTGAAGGCTCCATACATTCTGGAAGCCGGCATCAGCTGCGGCAACAACCTCAGAGAGCATGGAGAACACACAGTTGGGAATGTTGAGACCGCCGTAGCGGCGTGGCATGGAGATACCCCACAGGCCGGCCTTGCGCGTAGCGTCGAGGTTCTCATAGGTCTTGCTTGCATATTTCATTCGTCCGTTCTCAAGATGCGGACCTTCAAGGTCCACGCTCTCCGAATTGGGCTCGATGACGTTGGCTGCCACATCGCCTGTAATATCAAGCAGACGCTTGTAGTTCTCAATGGCGTCTTCAAAACATACTGGGGCATCAGCGAAGTTGTCCTTGTCGGCATAGTCGCGCTCTTTCAAGTCAACGATGCGCTTCATCAACGGATGTCCAAGATAAAATCCTATTTCAGGATGATCACTATAATAATTTGCCATTATCTGTGCTCTTGTAAGGAATAAAAAAATATTATTTGGTGTTCTGCTTGTAGTACTTGATGAGCTTCGGAACCACTTCCTCCACCGTGCCATTGATCACGTAGTCGGCAATCTTGTTGATCGGAGCCTCAGGATCATTGTTGATGGAGATGATGATGCCTGCATCCTGCATGCCTGCAATGTGCTGAATCTGTCCGCTAATGCCGCAAGCGATGTACACTTTTGGATGAACGGTGAGTCCGGTCTGACCGATCTGACGGTCGTGATCAACCCATCCGGCGTCAACAGCCGCACGGCTGGCACCAACTTCGCCGTGGAGTTCCTTGGCCAACTTGAACAGCATGTCGAAGCCTTCTTTCGAACCCATACCATATCCGCCGGCTACAACGATGGGGGAGCTCTTGAGGTTGTTCTTGGCAGCCTCTACATGACGGTCGATCACCTTGACCACATAGTCCACCTGGGGCACGTACTTGGCCACATCGGGATAAACCACCTCGCCCTTGGCTTTGCCTTCATAGAGGGCTTTCTGCATCACGCCTGAGCGAACAGTGGCCATCTGCGGACGATGATCGGGATTGACAATCGTAGCGACGATGTTGCCGCCAAAGGCAGGACGGATCTGATAGAGCAGATTGTCGTAGTGTTTGCCCGTCTTCTTGTCGTCGTAGTCACCTATCTCCAATTGGGTACAGTCGGCGGTGAGACCGCTGGTCAGGGAAGAAGAGACGCGTGGGCCAAGGTCACGTCCAATAACGGTGGCACCCATGAGGGCAATCTGCGGTTGCTCCTCCTTGAAGAGATTCACAAGAATATCGGTGTGGGGAGCCGAAGTATAGGGGAAGAGTCCCTCTGCGTCAAAGACGAAGAGCTTGTCTACGCCATAGGGGAGAATCTGGTCTTCCACTTTGCCTTTGATGCCTGTACCGGCAACGACGGCATTGAGGTCAACACCGAGCTTGTCGGCCAACTTGCGGCCTTTGGTCAGAAGTTCCTGAGAAACTTCCTGCACGGTTGTGCCTTCTATTTCACAATATACAAATACGTTGTTCATTCTTTTTCTGATTTTTGCGGGGTGGGTTTAACCAATGATTTTCTCGTCGAGCAGTTCTTTTACGAGTCCCTCCACGTCAGCGTCGGAACTGGTAAGCGTCTTGCTCTCCTTGGCTTGGAAGACGATGCTCTGCACAGCCTTGACCTTTGTAGGCGAGCCAGAGAGGCCACACTGCTGTGGGTCGCCGTCGACATCAGCCACACTCCACTGGTTGAGTGTGAGGTATGGACGCTCCTCATAGAGTTTCGTCCAGGGCTCGTCGCCCTTGCGCTCCATGGGGCAGGTAGCGTATTTGTATTTCATCACGAGCTTGGCATTGCATGGACGGCAAGGAGCGGCACTACCGTTGACCGTGATCACCACGGGCAGGGGAGCTTCCACTGTCTCCACGCCACCGTCGATATGACGACGGATAGTGGCAACACCATCCTCAATCTTGAGGATTTCCTCAGCATAGGTCACCTGGTTGAGCCCCAATTTCTGAGCCACCTGCGGACCCACCTGTGCGGTATCACCGTCGATAGCCTGACGACCTCCGATGACGATATCAACATCGCCGATCTTCTTGATGGCAGTAGCCAGGGCGTAGGATGTTGCCAACGTGTCGGCACCGGCAAACAGACGATCGGTGAGCAGCCATCCGGTATCAGCTCCACGATAGAGTCCCTGACGGATAATTTCGCCTGCGCGTGGAGGACCCATCGTAAGCACGCCAACGGTGCTGCCGGGGTTTTGCTCCTTGAGTCGCAAGGCCTGCTCCAGGGCATTTAAATCTTCGGGGTTGAAGATGGCGGGCAGCGCGGCACGGTTGACCGTTCCTTCGGCTGTCATGGCATCTTTGCCCACGTTGCGGGTGTCGGGTACCTGCTTGGCAAGTACAACAATTTTCAAACTCATAATTTATATATTGATTTATTATCCACTTCTAAAAAATCGTTGCAAAATTACTAACTTTTTGTAGTATACACAAATAATTGCACATAAAAAAACAATTTGTGTAGTCTGTATTGCACAAACCAAACAATTTGTGCATTAGAAGTGATTCGATGTAAGTGTACTCATCACTAAGTGAAATACGCCGTTTCACAATGCATAATTGCCATGCGGAGCGGAAACAATGCATGATGCATTGTAACGGGGTGCGCAGAAAAATTATGAATGATGAATTTTACTGGGTCTGCGTGCTTGGCCAATTGACCAAAAACAGTTTTTCTGTGGCTCGTGTGAAGGCAGTGTAAAGCCAATGAATGTAATCTGGGGTGAGCATGTCGTCGGTCATATAGCCTTGATCCAAATAGATATGTGCCCACTGTCCACCCTGTGCCTTGTGACAAGTGACGGCATAAGCATATTTAATCTGCAAGGCATTATAATAGTTGTCGTTTTTCAATGCTGCCATCCGGTCGGTCTTGCGGGGCATATCGGCATAGTCTTCCATCACGCTTTCAAAGAGCTGTTGAGTCTCAGAGGCTGTCAAAGCCGGAGCATCACTATGAAGTGTATCGAGAATGGCTGTTGAAGCGAGCTCAAAATCCTCGTAATCAGGAAAGCGAAGGGTCACATCGGCAAAATGGAATCCATAAAGTTCACGGAAGTTATGCACGCTCACTACAACGGCCCGATCACCATTGGCAATGAAATTCACAGGCTGACCTTCGTCAAGGTATTTGTTGCGCACTACCATGAGCATATCGCCACGCACAAGTTCCTCCTCACGATCGAGAACGGTGTTGCGTATACCTATATTATATATATTGGCCCTTTTGTTACTTCTCGTTACAATCATTGTCTCGTCTTCTCCCACATGACTGTAGCTTGAAGCAACGGCTTCGACAAACTCAGCACCAGGCAACATCACAATATCCGCAAAGCCCTGAAAACGTATCTTGGGCAGTTGCGTAATCTCGTCATGGGTGATGAGCGCCCGCAACATGGTGGCGTTCCAAAGGATTCCGGAGTCGAGACGTTGTCTGACCACTTCATTCAAGTCGCATTGATAGACATGCATACCATAGGCCTCCAATACGGCTGATTGAAGTGCTGGACTTTCTTCCTCGCCGACGGGGGGCAACTGTGCCGTGTCGCCAATGAGGAACAATCGGCAGTTCTGCCCGCCATAAACATATTCCAGCAGATCATCGAGCAAAGAGTTTGTGCCGAACACGGTTTCTCCGGATGCTGTGCCACTGATCATTGAGGCTTCATCCACAACGAAGAGCGCATTGCGATACAGATTGTCGTTAAGACTGAAGCTACCGGCAACGGCAGACTTGCGGCGGTAGATGTGGCGATGAATGGTAGATGCGGGAAGATGACAATGCACAGAGAACACTTTTGCGGCGCGGCCCGTCGGCGCCATAAGCTGCAACTTCTGTCCCAAAGCGGCGAGCGTGCCTACCATGGCAGCGGCGAGCGAAGTCTTGCCAGTGCCGGCTGAACCGCGCATGATCATCACACAGCGGTCGGAGCGGTCGGCAAGAAAGCTGCCAAAACAGGAAAGAGCCCGCCGCTGGTCGGCGGTGGGCTCCATTCCGAATCGTTTGATAATTAATGTAATGAATTCACTGATGCGCATTTTGTATGCTTAATTACTGGACGGATAAAAGGATTCGCCCTTTAGGGTCTGTCCTTCTTGGCAGAGCCGAACTTAGACGGTTTCGCACCCATCACAAATTCAAGCGTGCCACCCCGTGTGATATCATTGTAGTTGATGTAGCTGCGTGTGTAGTTCTTGCCGTTGAGCAGGACACGCTGTACATACATGTTCTTGTCGCTGTTGTTGGTGGCCTTGATGGTGAATGTGCGTCCGTTACCGACATTGAGTGTGGCCTTGTCGAAAAGCGGCGTACCGAACACATACTTGCCACTCGCGGGCTCAACCTGGTAAAGTCCCATAGAAGAGAGCACATACCATGCCGACATGGCACCTACATCCTCATTTCCGCAAAGGCCGTCGGGGTCATTACGATACATCTCGCTAAAGGTTCGGCGCAACAATTTGGCAGCCTTCCAAGGCTGGCCTACGTAATCGTAGAAATAAATCACATGATGGCTGGGCTCATTGCCCTGTGCATACTGGCCAATAAGACCGCTGATGTCGGGAGAAGCCTCAGCACCCATATCGCCCTCTACGAAGAAGAGCGAGTCGAGTTTGTTGACGAATGACGCCTCAGAGCCAAAGAGACTCACGAGCCCGTGGGGATCCTGGGGCACGAGCCAGGTGTATTGCCAGGCATTGCCTTCGGTGTAATCATCCTGTTCATGAGCTGCATGGAAAGGATTGAAGGGTTCGCGGAATTTTCCGTCAGCACTTCTTCCACGCATAAACTGGAGCTTGGAATCGAAGAGTTTGCGATAGGACTTGCTGCGATTGTAGAAATATTTGTAGTCGGCGTTATAACCCAGCATCTTTGCTACCCGTGCCACAGCATCGTCGGCAATGGCATATTCAAGAGTCTTTGACACAGTTTCGATGCTTTGATTCTTGTCATAGGGAAGATAACCATACTGTTTGAGCAGATCCATTCCACGCTCATCGAGCATGCAGCTCTTCTTCATAGCCTCGAATGCAGCCTTAGGATCCTTTACCTTGCCCTTCAGAACGAGGTCACCCAAGACAATAACACCCGGGTTGCCCACCATACAATCGGTCTCGCAACCCATCAGATGCCACACGGGCAACTTGCCCTGCTGCCGGCAGATATTGATCAGCGTCTCACCGATGTCGCTCAGCATGTCGGGATGGATCAAAGTCATGAGCGGATGGGCCGAACGGTAGGTGTCCCAAAGCGAGAACGTTGTATAGTTCTGGAAGTCGCCCTTGTGAATCTTTCCGTCGGCACCACGATAATCTCCGTTGACATCATTGAACACCGAAGGGGCAGTCATGGTATGATACATGGCCGTATAGAAGATCGTGCGGGCGTTGGCATCGGGAGTCTCAATCTGGATCTTCGACAGCTCGTCGTTCCACTGCTGGCGAGCCTGGGCCACACAGCCGTTGAAGTCCCAGCCTGGAATTTCCTTTTCAAGATTGAGTCGCGCGTTGTCCTCGCTCACTGCCGAGAGTCCCACTTTCACGAGCAGTGGCTCATTGCCATTGGAAAAGGTGAACTCCCAACGCGCTGAATCCAGGGCCGTCATCGTCACGGGCTTGGAGAAACGCACATAGAAATAATCACGCTGGTCTACAGCCCAGCCTTTCGACATGCGATAGCCTTTCAGCGTGGTGGCATCCACCTGCTCCAATCCGGCCTTGGTCATGCTGTCCCAGCCAATACCCTGCTTCAGATCAATGGCCAGACGACAGATCGGTTTCGTAGGCGCATAGGTATAGCGATGGAATCCACAGCGTTTTGTAGCAGTCAGTTCCACGAACACATTGGGATCATGAAGCGAGATGGCGTAATAGCCCGGCGTCACGGTCTCTGCCCCATGGCTGAAGATAATATCACGCTGTCCACTACGGGCGACTGGCAGGAAGGCGAAGTCGCCGAGGTCACCGATACCCGTACCACTGAGGTGCTGGTGGCCGAAGCCTATGAGCACTGAGTCGCTGATGTGATAGCCCGAGCACCAGTCCCAGCCGCGCGTATTCTCAGTGGGACCCAACTGCACATAGCCCCAAGGCACATTGGCGCCTAAGAACACATGACCGTGTCCGCCTGTACCGATCCAGGGATTGACATACTGGGTATAGTCATTGGCTGCCCAAGCGGTAGCCATGATCGGGAACAACAACAAGAATGATAAAACTTTTTTTAATTTCATTTCAATATATCTGTTAGTTTTTGGTGATTCATAATTCATTTAAAGCAGAGGACTGAGCAGCCGGATAACGCTTTCCCAAAGGCGCAGAAGGAAAGGTTGGTTCTCCACTTCATAGGCATCCTCCAAACGAATACAGTCGCGCTCATCGTTGAGGAAGATCTTTTTCAGTCTGCGTGCCATCGACTCCCCATAGAAGAAAACGTTTGATTCAAAATTGTTCTCAAAACTCCTCAAGTCGAGATTGGTGGATCCGCAGGTGGAAATGCTGTCGTCGCAGACCAGCAGCTTCGTATGATTGAATCCTTTAGTGTAGAGCTCCACCTTCACGCCGGCCTCCAACGTCTCGTAGACGAAAGAGCGGCTGGCCCAGCCTACAAGCTTTGAATCCGTGTGATAGGGGATCATCAGCCGCACGTCGACTCCGGCCAAAGCCGCCACGCGCAAGGCAAAGAGCACGGGTTCGGAGGGGATGAAATAGGGCGACTCCAGATAGACATACTTTTTTGCCTGCAAAAGGATACGCACATAGCCTTGCTCGATGTCGGGCCACGGGGTAATGGGACTGCTCGTCACCACTTGAGCCAAAACGGGCTGGTCGGGATCGACGCGCACATCCTTGGGAATGGGTGGATAGTAGACGCGGTCGCTGATGAGCGTGCGGTCTACGAAATACCAGTCCACGAGAAAAGCATGTTGAACGCCGTAGACGCCTCCTCCGCGAATCATGAGGTGCGTATCGCGCCACGGCCCCTGCGCATTCCCTTTCACATAACGGGTGGCAATGTTCATGCCTCCTATGAAGGCCACTTCACCGTCGATGACAATCAGCTTGCGGTGATCGCGATAGTTCATCTTGCTGGTGAAGGCCGGAAATTTAACTGGGAAGAAAGCGTGGATGTCGATACCTTCGCCACGCATACGCTCATAGAAGCTGTTGTGAACATTCCAGCAGCCCACGTCATCGTAGATGATCCTCACCTCTACGCCCTGCCGGGCTTTGTCGATGAGGGTATCGGCGACGAGATTTCCCAGTTCGTCGTCGGCGAAGATGTAGCTTTCGATGTGGATGCTCTGTTGTGCCTTTCCGATTTGCTGCAGCAACGAACCAAAGAACGCATAGCCATCGGTGTAGATTTCCACCTCATTGTCCTTGAAGGGCAAAGCACCGTTTTGATTGTAGAAAAGGTGGATCAAGTCGCGGTGCTCCTCTCTAATCTTGAAGTTTTTCTGCTCGGCGTAGACCCAGGTCTGCCGCTTCGACAGCTGGTCGAGGGAACGCTTTGAAACGTAGCGCTCGCGGCGGACGTTCTGACCGAAAAAGATGTAGAGCACGATGCCGACGAGCGGCAGAAAGGCCAGCACAAGAAGCCATGCCATGGTCTTCGAAGGTTGTCTGTGATCCATCAGCACGGTGACCATCATCGTGATGATGACGGCGACGTATGCTACAAGAAACAACCCATGAAGATAGACCATGTCTCCAAACAATTATTTAAATCCTACAAGTTTGTGAGTCTGCAGGCTCAGCTGCCATGCCGGGTGCTGTTTGACGTAGGCGACGCATTGCCCCACGATCGCCGCGTTGCGTTGCCCGTCGCCGGTGTCGCACGGCTGCAGATAATAATGATCAGCTGTAATGCCGTAAGTGTTCACACGCCCGGTGCCGTCGAAAACGAGTTTCAATTCATTACAGTGAATGACTTCGGTCATGCACTTGGGCGACACACAAAGCCAGTCAAGGTTTTCGGGCGGCCAGCGCGTGCCATTGCTCTCCATGGCCACAAGCGGAAAACCGGCCACATGGAGTGCCTCGATCAACTCGGCGTCAACCTCAATAGTCGGTTCGCCTCCGGTCAGTACAATCATCGGCGCTACGGGGTCATCGGGTCTCAAAGCCATAACCCGGGAGATGATCTCGTCTATGGTGAGCTGGCGATAGGCCGTAAAATCTGTGTCACAGAAAGGACAGTGTAGGTTGCATCCGCTGAACCGGATGAAGACGGCCGCGTGTCCCGTGTAGTAGCCCTCACCCTGAAGGCTGTAGAATATTTCGTTGACCCTATACCTACTGCTCATCTTTTTCATAAACAGCTAAGTTATTCTCACTCTCACGCACCTCAGCCCGATAGCAATAGGGCACGGTGTCCACCACCCAGCGAGCTATATTCTCGGCTGTAGGATTAAAGGGCAGCACCTCGTTGAGGCATTGGTGGTCGAGTTTGTCGGCTATCATCGTCTTTATATGGCCGAAATCGGCCACCATCCCATTCTCATCCAGATCACGTCGTTTGCAGTAAATAGTGATCAACCAGTTATGGCCGTGGTCACGCGTACATTTACTCTCATAATTGAGACGAAGATGATGGCTGGCCGAGACCTCCAGTTTTTTTACTACGTAATACATTTATTTCGTTTTAAGTTTTTGCAAAAAAGCCAATTCGTTGATGGCATAATCGCTCGACGAGGGATCGTTGAGCATCTCTTTCAGCAGACTTTCTGCCTCATCGTATCGTCGGCATTCGATCAGCACGTAACTCTTGCGGCGCTTCAGGAAGCTGATGAAACTCTCCAAAGAGGTGTCCTCTTCCTTTTCCCCGCCATCGTCGTCCTCGTCGTCCTCCTTTTGCTCGTCGACCGACAGTGTTGCGAGCAGATGGTCGATCATATTGAGCGCACGAAGATCGCTGGCATTGACCAGACAGTTGACATACTCCGTGGTGTAGCTGTAGCGATGCAGCGGAAGCAGGATGTCGAGGTAATAATAGGCCTGCTTGTAGAGTCTCAATTCCATATAGCAGAAGGCCAGATAGAAACAGATATCGTTGAAGGTCTTCCAGTCGTCCTCTTTCGGCTGCCGGATTCCATGCATCATCTGATTCTTGAAGTCGTAGGCCTGCTCCAACAGTCCGACGGCCTCCAAATAGCGACCTTGATGGAAACGTCGGATGCCAAAGAATACTTCTTGTGCAACGGGCTGCACCACTGCCTTGGCCAGCATAAGCTCGTCGTCGGTGAGCTGATCGATCTCACCACGGTTGAGCTTGTCGGAAGCCTCCTGCCAGACATAGCGAAACTCGCTCAGTTTCTTTTGTGTGTCGGCAATGTCGAAGCCGATGAGCGCCGACCGGCATAGCGGCATATTGGCATGGCTGTCCATTGGCGTGACGGGCTGTGCCGGCAGCGGAATCAGCGTGGCCGTCAGCCGATAGTAGAGCGTCTGGTCGTCGGCACCCTCACTATTGACCATCATCACGAGACGCCGCTCTTTGCCAGGCATGCGTTTATCGTAAAAGCTGAACCGCAGAAGGGCATCGTCAGCAGCAAATTCGATGGTTCCATCCATCTTGCGGGTGAGGATGGCACTGGCGATGGGGTAATCACTGATGTCGTCGGTATCGACGCGCTTGGTGGTGTCGCCCGTGGTGACATACAGACTCTTGGGGAGGAAGGATTCTATATTTAGCAACATGTTGGCCACGCTGCGCAGCGTGAGCTGGTCGTCGAAGCCGTCGCGCTCCTTAGCCATACTGGGCTGGTGGGCGATCTCCTGTTCGCGTAGCAGACTGTTCTCGTGGGTGAAACGGGCTCTCTCTGCCTCGTAGTCTGTCATCTCATCCGCCCTGCCCTTCTCCAACAAGCTTTCGTACCGTTGCCCGAAGGCATTGCGCCACTGGAAGGCCTCGTCCATCGTTGCCTGAAGGACGTTCTTGGCATTCTGTAGGCTGAGCGACAAGGGAGCGAGAATGTGGACATCGATGGTGTGCTTGTCGTCGTTCATGGAATAGACGATACGCACATAATGGCTGTTGACATTGCAAAGGTTGGTGACCTGCCTCACAAAGTCAAGGTCTGTGGCCTGAGCCTCATAGACAAAGAGGAACGCCATCTCGGCCGTTACGTTCTCACTGTTGATGCGTATATGGAAGTGTCCTCCCTGATAATCATAGTTGCACGTGAGGACCCTTCCCTCCCACCGCCACGACGGGCTGCAGGAGAGCTGGCGCAACGACCGCCTCAGCAGCCGCCTCACCTCGTCAAACGTGAGAGGGTGATCGCTCTTACGGTTGCGCAGACGGCCATAGCCGACTAAAGCCAGCATGGCTGCCAACAGCAAGATGCAGATGATAGCGAAAAGGTCCATATTTTATACTGAATTTTATACTGAATTATCTTAATATTACATCGTGTCCCACCTGCTTGGCCAGTTGGTTGCGAATGAGCTGGCAGTCCTTGAATTGGGCCATGAGCTCCAAGAGCCGTTCGCGGTCGTTGACGGCGCCGGCGATTTGCGTTTTGAGATCTTTCATCCGCTGTGCCACGATGTCGAGACGGAAATCGAGCAGCAGGTGCATCACGTTGCGGCGGATCGTATCGGGCGTCACCTTGACCTGTTGGCTCTCCGACAGCACAAAGTGCTCTGCCGTCAGCTGCATCGCCACCCGGCTCACGTCGATGTCGGGATGGTGCACGAAGTAGGGCTCCGCCTTGAAACCGTCGTGGGTGCTCTGCTCGTTGGCTTCGGCAATAATACGGTTGTAGATGGGGCTTTGCATTTGCAGGTTGTCGGCCGTGAGATTGTAGTGCACATATTGAGCGACATTGAAACTGAACGTGTTGCCCTCGTCGTCCTGGACATGATCGAAGATCACCACGTCGCCCCATTTGATGACTTCTCTGACGATCATTGCCTCCACCTTTGACTCCTGCATTTTCTGCTGCTGTTGCGGGGTCGGCGGCAATGGCTGCGGCCTGCTGCCGGGATGGTCGTCGGGCCGCTGGCCAGGCAGTCCACGCTGCTGGCGGATATACTGGTTCATCTGATTGATGAGTGTCGCCTCGTTGATGCCGATGCGCTCAGCACAGTCGTGCAGATAGATGTCGCGCAGCGTCTGGTTGGGTATCGTCGCGATACTGGCTACGATGGAGTTGATGGCCTCAGAGCGCTTCTGCGGATCGCGCTCATTCTTGAGCAGCAAGTCGGTCTTGAACTGTATGAAGTCGGTCTGGTTCTCCTCGATATATTTTCTGAAGTCCTCGGCCGTATGTTTCCGGGCAAAGCTGTCGGGGTCGTCGTTATCGGGCAGCAACAGGATGCGCAGGTTCATCCCCTCGGCAAGCAGCATGTCGGTGCCTCGGATAGCGGCGTGAATGCCTGCCGCGTCGCCATCGTAGAGCAGGGTGATGTTGTTGGTGAACCGGTGGAGCAGATGGATCTGCGGCAGGGTGAGCGCCGTACCGGAGTTGGCCACCACATTCTCGATGCCGCATTGATACATCGAGATGACGTCGGCCTGCCCCTCTACCATATACACGCGGTCCTCCCTGGCAATGGCCCGCTTGGCCTGATAGATGCCATAGAGCTCATTGGTCTTATGATAGATCTCAGAGTCGGGCGAGTTGACATATTTCTGATTGACGCCTTTCGTGCGTGAATCGAGTACACGGGCTGTGAACCCCACTACCTTTCCACTCACGCCAATCCACGGAAACACCACGCGCCCGGCATACCGGTCGATGAGTTCACCACGGTCGTTCTTGTAGCAGATACCCGTCTTGAGGAGGAATTCCTCTTTGTATCCTTTTTGCAGAGCCTTATGGGCGAGGGCTTGTCGGTCGGGCAAATCGTAGCCCAACTGAAACGTCCTGATGACATCGTCACGGAAGCCGCGCGAGCGGAAATATTGCATACCTATGGCAATACCGTCGGGATCGTTGTGGAGCAGGTCCTGAAAGTATTTCCCTGCCCACTCGTTGACGATATACATCGATTCGCGCTCGCTCTGAGCCTGGCGCTCGCCATCGGTGAGCTCTCGCTCGTGAATCTCAATGTGGTATTTCTTGGCCAGCCAGCGCAGAGCCTCGGGGTAGGTCATCTGCTCGTGCTCCATAATGAAACTGACGGAGTCACCTCCCTTGCCACAACCAAAACAGTGGCAGGTGCCACGTGCTGGAGAAACGATGAACGACGGAGTTTTCTCATTGTGAAAGGGGCACAGTCCCTTATAGTTGCTGCCGCTGCGGCGCAATGTCACAAACTCTGAGACGACATCAACGATGTTGGCTGCCGACTTGATTCTCTCCACTGTTTCTCTGTCTATCATTGTATAGGTCTCCGCTCTTTCATGCAAAGATAATGGAATAATTTGGAATAACCTTAGCTAAAGGATAAAAAAAGATAAAACCGACGCAGCAGAGGCTGAAGTGGGCTCGCCTTTTACGCGAAAGGGCTTAGAGAGGCATCAAGCGGCAAACGCCACGCTGTAACATGGCGGAAGCCGCACGATCGCACACATGGCGGACGCCGCACGATCGCATGGCAGACGCCGCACAATCACGTGGCAGAAGCCGCACGATCACGTGGCGGACGAAACAATATCATAGGAGTACTGGAATGGGTTGACAGCTTTCGATGTTAAATGCTAACGGAGTTGACAATATTATTCAAGTTCCGCAAGTTCAAGGCACAGCGGATATTTCCCGTTGGCCGATATGTTCATAATTGGTTAGAGAGGTCCATAACTCAAGGAAAATAGTCATAGGCAGACCTAAGCTCCCGATGGAGCTATGGTGTGGAAGTGATGGGGCAGCCTTTGCGAGCAAGCTCGCAGTCTGCCTCATCACTTCCACACCACCCCTGACGGGGTT
>ONYL01000079.1 GCA_900322035.1 uncultured Prevotella sp. | reverse complement strand
TCTTCTGAAGTTTGTCGTCTTCCCAGACTTCCAACTTCTCGGTAGGACTATAGTAAAGTTCGTAAGAAACGGCAGTCTCTGGGAGAATGTCGGTAGGCAGGAAGTCAACGGCGAGCATAGCGTTGATAAGCGAGCTCTTACCGGCGCTGAAATCACCGACGAAAGGCACTTTTATATAAGAGTCCTTGCGCAACTGTGCCTCAAGATCGTCCTTATTGGCAGTTGCTTTTTTTACAGACTCTTGGTTGCTGAAATTAGGAGCAGCCGTAGAGAATGCTTTCTCAACAACGGAGATGTACTGGTTTATCTTTTCCATATGGAATAGGTTATATGGTTTATAATTAAATTCTGTTGAATGAAAAAGCGTGAGCAGACTCCTATCCAATCTGTTCACGAAGGCTCTGGTAAACCTGAATCGGCAGATGAGCAGAAGTAGCTCACGCATATACATACGCGAGCATCGTTCGCATCGTTCACTGCTACCTTACCGATCATTTCAAATGTACCAGATTTTCGTGAATCGAATGGCAGTGTGATGCAAATCACTTTATCCTCAATGTCTGGCAATGACCTGTGAAGATCAAAGCCAATGGCAAACTTACGAATTTTATTTGAAGTTGCCAACATTTTGATGAAGTTTTTTGCTACTTCTGCTATATTCCTACTTTTTCATACTGTGTTCTATTATATTTATCTCCTCACCCAGCTTCTTCCGCCATTCGTGGAATAGTACAGTCCCTTGGTGGTGTTGGCGAGCAGGGTGTTGCCCTCGTCCTGCAGGTTGAGGAAGTCGCCGTAGGAAGTATTCACACAGCGGGGCGAGAAACTGCGGGCGGCGTTGGTGGAGACATAGAGACCACGGGAAGTGGCGGCAAGGATCTCACTGCCTACAAGGAGCAGGTCGCGGAAGGTGCCGTAGGAAGCGTTCGTGCAACGCGGAGACCAGGAACGGCCGCCATTGGTCGACACCTCAATGGTGTTGTTGCTTGGGTTGATACGGATGAGCTCTCCGCTTGAGAAGAGGCCACCGCCTGTTTTGATAATCTGGGGCATAGTACTGTGAGTTTTTGAGTTCTTTAGTTTATAAGTTCTTGTGCTTTTGGCTTGACGGTTGCTCTGGGCCGTGGCCGCCATGGGCATGATGGCAATGAGAAGAAAGAGAAGGCGCGGGCATACCCTCCGACATTTTGCCCACGTAGGTTCTCGCACAACCCGAATCAACAAAACAGCAGGAGCAGCCCACGCCATATATAAAGCATGGACATCACTCGCTATCCTTTGACTGATTCGTTTCAACTTGCGAGATTTACGTGAATCAAACGGCAGCGTGATGCTTATCATTCTTATCCTCAATGTCCGGAGACAGTCTGTTGTGACTGCCTTTCCGATTGCAAACTTACGAAGAATATCGATAGCATGCAACTTTTTGGACAAGTTTCTCGCCGCTCCTGCTGAAGTTTTTTCTTTCATTGATACAAAATTGTTGCAAACGAGCGCGATGTTTTTCAGAACAGCGAGATAATCCAGTCGCCCAATGCGATTGTCCACTTCACGATGTAATAGATCAAGACGCAGAGGATGATGATGAATATCGCCGACCACGTGGCTTTCCGATTGACTTCATGGATGACCGCCTTGTCATCGTTGACGTAACCGGTAATGAGTCTGAGGTTAGCGACGTAGCTGCGGTTGAACACATCGATGATGTCACCAATGAAGAAAGGTATCGATCCGAGCAGTGCATCCTTCAGCACATTACAGATCACGGCGAGCGTCAACGGGATCGACCTCACCTGCACCAGAGCAAAGTAGATAAACGGCAGGGCAAGGGCACTGGTGAGTACGTCGCCCACACCGCCGGGAATCAGTCCGAGGAGCGGGTCGAGAAAATACTTGTCCATATATTTTGCGGTCGCGTCCATCACACGGTAGGAGGTCGTATTCATCAGTGCCTCTCGCTTGGCTTGCTTCTCCTCCTGCCGTTGCTGTTCGCGCGCCAGGGCCTGCTCGCGCTGCTGCTCTTCCTTTTGGATGTTCATGCCCATGTCAGCCTGGGCTTGTTGTCGTCTGCTGTTTGCCATATTATGAATATTAAATATCTTACATTTTGTTGTGCACGAATTTCCACTCTACCCATGAATTCTCACAAACAACTGTTTATGAATCCTTGATGAGTCATTTATTGATATTCGTATTTACAATTCTATTGTTTTCTTGCCGCTGATGAAGTCCCGGAAGTCCTGCTCCGTCAGATTCTGTCCACTGAGCTCACTGAGCATGAGCAGCGCCTGTTTGCGGTCGTCGTCATTGATGGCGAGGTGGGCGCGCCGCATTACCTCCCGCAGGAAGACGCTCTTGTCGTCGACAGCCTGGAGTTGACTGCGGAAGTCGGAAGCGATCTTGTCAAACGCCTCATCATAAGCGGCAGCCGCCAACTTGCCGTTGAGCTGCTGCGTCTTCAACTTCATGGCACTGTCGAGCAATGCGAGGCCTTGTTGCAGAGTCTGCTCGGAAGCCTCAGTGACCTGTGCTATGTCATTCTCAGAATAGTGCCGGTCTTCGGCTCTCGTATCGCGATAGTCGTCTACGCCATTGAGCAGAGCCACCGCCATACCGTGGTCAGCATGCAGATTGTCCGCCAAGGTCGAAGTAAACAACGAGAGATTGCTCTCAATATCGGCAGGCAGTTTCTCCGTAGCGTTGAAGTCCGGGATGTCCACGGTGCCAACGAGCCGCTTGTCGAGTTTCGACTCCATGATCTCACGTCCGAGGCGCAGCATGGCAATGACGGTACGCAGATGTGGCAGCATCTTCATCTGCAGCTCCGCTGAAGCGTTGACCTTCGCGCGAATCTGACGGTTGACCTCGTCGAGTTTCTGCTTGACGAGATGCTGCTCCTGTTGCTTGGCCTTCAGGTCGCTCTGGTGCGAAGCCAGCTCGTCTTTATCCAGCTTGAGGTCCACCTGGTTGTTCTCATACTCCCGCACGAGCGGATAGCACACGGCATCCCATTCGGCGTAGTTGCGGCTGTAGGTCTTGTTCGCCTGTCCGAAGGTCAGGATGTTGACGAGGAAGAAGGGCTTCGACGGCTTCCGCGCTATGGCATCGTGGTAGCCTGCAGCCTTTGCGTCGAGCGTCTGCGTGAGGTCGCTGACGAGACTTTGATAGACATCAATGTTCTGCAGGTGGTCGTTGATCTCTCCGTCCAAGGTTTTCATCTGAACGAGCAGCTCGCGCCGCTGGTCCTCCAATGGCTGGATGTCCACATTATTATATAAGGAGTCTGTGATGGCGTTAATATCCGACGCCATCAGCTTTGCGGCATAGCGCAGATAGAGGTCAGCCTTGGGGATGACGACATCGTTGAGCGTCTTGTAGATGACGAGCAGTCGTCCGAGGTCTGCCTTGATGCGGGTGGCATCGTGCTTGATGCTTGTCTTGAACGTGGTGAGGTCAGAGCGCAGTCGCATGGTGCGCTCACTGGCTTGCATGTAGTGGTTGAGCATGCCCAGTCCTGCCATGGCGAGTCCTAACGTCTTATTTCCCTTGCCGGCTGAGCGGTAAGCTGCGACACTACTCCGCAAGGACGACTGGAAACTGTCAGAGATCTCACTGATGAGAGCCGAGCAGGTGTCGCTGATGCGGTTGTACTCCAGTTCCGTGTGTTTCAACATGCTGTCGACATCGAGAAACTGCACCTGGCTGAAGTCGAAGAGCTTAGGCGCAACGGCTTTGATGCTGTCGCCATAGATGTCGACGAGCCGGATGGCATACTCCTGATAGGTGGTGGCGATATCAGTGCGCAGCGTGGTGAAGTCGGCAATATTGCGACGCACCGTGTCCTCCCCCTCATGGTAGGTGCCCACCATTCTGGAATATCTGTCGAAGAGTGTCGAAGCCTCCGTGCGCACGGCCTTCGCTCCGCCGGTACCCGTCACCATGTCCATCATCTCCGATGCTGCCTTTGCCGCCGCCACCTGCATGTTGGTGTCGATGTCGCGTTGCAGTCGGGTCAGCGTTTGGGATGTACTGTCAAGTTCCTTTTGCGCGAGCGTCATGGCATCCTCCGTCTTGCCGTTGTCGAGCAAATCTGTCATCTGGTATTCCTCAATCAGCGGGCGACGGCAGTCGTTGGTGACAAACGCGCGCTCGATGTTACGGTCGTTGCTGAAATAGCGGTAAGCCTCAAGGACCAGGCGGCTCACGTCGGTGCTGTCGGTCTGGATACCATACTGCTTGAGTTCGTAGGCAAGGTCAGCACGCAGGTAGGTTTCTCCGTCCTTACATACTTTCGCGGCAATCGTACGGATGGCCTCGTAGATCGTTCTGTTATCATTCTGGCTCATAGACAATTCGTTTAATGTTTCGCTAATGGACATACTGTCCTGGCGTATCTGTCGGCAAAGGTATCGTACAGATATGCCAAATTCTGTCAAAGAAGGAAGAAATTTCCCAACACCCCATTCTAAATCATTAAATAATGCTGACCGCTCTATATCCGGCACTTCTTGATGCGCTTTCTATTATTTGGCGATTTAACATTTAAGATAGTGGAAGTATAGCAGCATATCGACCTCC
The DNA here is from genome assembly GCA_900322035.1 of uncultured Prevotella sp. Taxonomy (GTDB): domain Bacteria; phylum Bacteroidota; class Bacteroidia; order Bacteroidales; family Bacteroidaceae; genus Prevotella. The sequence continues at coordinate 2,516 of ONYL01000079.1, read as the reverse complement.
GCCAGTCGCTTGACGGCTTTGGCGATACGGAAAAAAGCGTTAGGGCGACAATGCGACGGGTGAAGAACCATCCGCTCGTTCCCGATAACATCATTGTCCGCGGTTTTATCATCGACTCCACCACAGGGGCACTCACCGAGATAGAAGAATAGAACCAAGAAAGTGCAAATACAACTGGAAAACGGCTCAGTCGAATGCTACATACCACAAGCACAGACTTCCCGGCAATCACGCGGTGAAAGCAGGGATAAAGACCGAGGTTGTCTCACTGCTTGTTACTAAACAGTGGTCTCCCAGGCAAATATCTGGCCGTTTGGCATTGGAAGGCAGGTATATCTCTCATGAGACTATATACAAGATGATAAGGAGTGACAAGGCTAATGGTGGAACCCTTTACAAGAACTGTCGGCATCACTTGAAGCATAGACGTAGACCGGTCGGAGATGTCCGCATAAAGATACCCAACCGCACAAGTATCCATGAACGGCCTAAGGAAGCAGATGGCAGAAGGTTCGGTGACCTGGAAATGGACACCATAGTAGAAAAAAACAATAAAGGAGCAATTGTGACTATAATAGACAGAAGCACAGGCTGGCTAATCATGAGAAAACTGCCCCATGGCAAAGATGCAAAAGAGGCGGCCAAGACGATAGTACACCTGTTGGAACTATACAGAAAATGGATAAGACCATCACCACAGATAACGGGTCTGAATTCTTCTGTCATGAGTACATTACGAGAAAGCTGGGCATAAAAGTGTACTTTGCTGATCCTCATGCACCATGGCAAAAAGGTGGCTTCGAAAACACAAACGGCCTCATAAGGCAATACATACCAAACGGTACCGATTTCAAGAATGTAAGTCAGCAAAAAATTAAGATGATACAAAGAAAAATTAACGCAAGACCAAGGGAAAAATTAAATTTTCTCACTCCTGATGAAGTAGTTTACAAAAAGACTTTGTAAATTTGCACTTGGTAATTGACTCCGCCTGTTATTAAATCTTTTTAAAGAATTAAAGTTGATTAAAAAAGGTACACAATACCATAATTACACAAGTTTTCACTATCTTTGTGTTATCAAAACAGAGAATTATCAATAGATACGTCTGGTTGGTTGAAACCATCTGCAAGGCTGGCCGCATCACCTTTGAGGAAATCAATCAAAAGTGGGTGGAAAAGTTTGAAGAAGACCCAATACCACTGCGCACTTTTCACAAATGGAAAATTGCCGTAGAGGAGATGTTCAACCTTGCCATAGAATGCGAGCGCAAAGGCGGCTACCACTATTATATTGAGAACGCAGACGAGATAAAACGTGGTGGATTGCGAAAAAAACATCACCATGCACTGGCCGATGCTGAGGCATGTGCAGCAATAGCTATCAAAATCCTTTAATTGCCCATGGAAGAGACTCGTGTCAGCAACGCGCTTGCTTCGTATCAGTCCATCCATGAGACCATCATGGAGGAATATCGGAATTTAGCAGTCTTTGCAGCTTCTTTCATGGAACAAAAGGAAAAGGAAAGGCTCGCTTTGCCTTATCACATCAACATTATTGATGAACTTCATATCAATGAAAACGGGCATAGTCGCATATTGTTGAAACTGCTGCAATACCAGAATAGACAAGGCGAATACACATTTCTGCATTCACTGCTTCAGTACATCAATACACATACCCACTCCTCAAGCTTTTCTCAGATTGAGATAAAGAAACCACTCCTGACACAAGAGGAAGCACGGATTGACCTTTGGCTCCGTGACTGGGAAAGTGGATATGCCATTATCTTTGAGAATAAGGCTTGTGATGCCGTAGACCAAGAAGAACAGTTGTCTAGATACATCGACAAGACAATTGCCGAGGGATTCAATAAAGAAAAAATATTTGTCGTGTATCTACCTTCTTATGCCCATGAGCCAGATGAACAATCTTGGGGTAATTACAAAGAGGAATTTGAAGAAAGATATGTCAATCTTTCCTTCAGAGATGACATCCTTGCCTGGCTGAAAGGCGATGTTCTTCCCAATATTCCAAGTAGCAATGTATATCTCTACACTGCTGTAGTGCAATATACTGACTACTTGGAAGGATATTTCTTACTCAGAACAATAAACAATAGAATGAATATGAATTTAGACAATCTTATTTCATCCCACTTTGAACTGGATAAGTTCAATACTGACCAAGAGCGTATCAAAGAGCTTCAGAATAAAATTGATGACATGCAGGAAGTCGTCAAAGCAATGCAAGCACTTAAGGGAAGGCTCTGTGAATCCATTTATAAAGATTGGAAAAAGAAGACCAAAGAACTCTTCCCTGAGTTGCATCCATGCGAAAGAGGAGAATATACAGGTGTTTCTCTGATCTTGGAAGGAAAAAAGGTGGACATTTTTATCAGCGAAGATTCAAAAGGGTTGTACTGTCAAGTTGAGTTTTCTCCTTCTTTGCAGGAAGAAGAACGAGGTATAAATGGCACATGTATTGAGAAGCTTAAAGACCTTCTGCCCAGTTGC
>ONYL01000005.1 GCA_900322035.1 uncultured Prevotella sp. | reverse complement strand
GATGGACACCCTTGTCTCTCTGGCTGGACAGTTCCCACTACTGGGGCCTGTTAGGGACTTACACCCGTTAGCCGATATACATGCCAGTCAAACCTAAAAAGGTAAGCACTGGAAGAGCAGTGCTTACCTTTTTTATATTCTACGAGACTTCAACAACCATTAGCCGACCAAAAACGCGAAAAGAGAGAAACCCCAGATTTCGTTCTACAAAAGAATGATAGGCCTGGCTTAACAGAAAAGTATCCTACATGGAAAGATTTTTCCCTCTTTCAACCGGCAAATAAAGTTTTTCTTCTACCGTTACTCCGGAGAATCGACCTTACAGGGCAGTGCCCGCTCCAAAGTTTCTTTCAGAAAACGTGCCGTATAGCCTTTGTTCGACTGAGCTACTTCTTCTGGTGTACCTGTCAGGACGACCCTACCACCACCCCGTCCTCCCTCGGGACCCATGTCGATGATGTAGTCGGCCAGCTTGATCACGTCAAGGTTATGCTCTATGATGATGACGGTATTACCTTTGTCTACAAGCCGCTCCAGCACACCCATAAGTACACGGATGTCCTCAAAATGCAATCCCGTTGTCGGTTCGTCGAGAATATATAGCGTTTTTCCTGTATCGCGCTTAGCAAGTTCAGTTGCAAGTTTAACTCGCTGACTCTCACCTCCCGAGAGCGTTGTAGAGCTTTGGCCCAACTTGATATAGCCCAAGCCTACTTGTTGCAGCGCTTTTATTTTCGGAAGGATTGAGGGCACATTCTCAAAAAACTCAACTGCCTGATTGATAGTCATATCAAGAACATCAGCAATGCTCTTGCCCTTGAATTTCACCTCAAGAGTCTCACGATTGTAGCGTTTGCCATGACAAACTTCGCAAGGAACCATTACATCCGGAAGAAAGTTCATTTCTATAGTCTTATAACCATTGCCGCCACAAGCCTCACAACGGCCTCCCTTCACATTGAACGAGAAACGGCCAGGCTTATATCCACGTATCTTCGCCTCTGGCAAATTGACAAATAGCGAACGAATGTCGGAAAAGACACCAGTATACGTGGCTGGATTGGAACGTGGCGTGCGTCCGATTGGACTTTGATCAACATTTACCACCTTGTCTATCAGTTCTACACCCACAATCCGCTCATACGGCATGGGCTTTTTCAAAGAACGATAGAAATGTTGTGAAAGGATGGGTTGCAAGGTTTCGTTGATGAGGGTGGATTTTCCAGAACCGGACACACCGGTGACGACGATCAGCGTGCCCAAGGGAAACTTCACATCCACGTGCTTCAAGTTGTTCCCTGTACAACCACACAGGGTAATAAACTTCTCACTCTTGCGACGAATTGAAGGCACTTCGATTTTCTCTTCACCATTAAGATACTGAGCTGTGAGCGTGTGTGACTTCAACATTTCCTCAGGCGTGCCTTGGAAGACCACATCACCTCCCTTTCTTCCAGCCTTTGGGCCAATGTCTATGATCCAATCTGCTGCTCTCATCATGTCCTCGTCGTGTTCGACAACGATGACCGTATTACCCAAATCCCTCAACTCCTTGAGCGATCGGATGAGACGCTCGTTATCACGCTGATGCAAACCGATACTCGGTTCGTCAAGTATATAAAGCACATTAACAAGCTGACTGCCTATCTGTGTGGCCAACCTGATGCGCTGACTTTCACCTCCTGATAAGCTTGCCGACTGACGGTTGAGGCTCAGATAATCGAGACCTACTTCCAAAAGGAAAGTCACACGTGAGCGCAATTCCTTGATGATCTCAGCAGCGATGATCTGCTGTTGGGGCTCAAGATGTTCCTCCACATGGTCAAGCCAATCCTTCAACTCCCTAATATCAAGATGGGCTACTTCAGAAATATTCTTGTCCCAAATTCGATAATAAAGAGCCTCCTTCTTCAGCCGTTGGCCATGACACTCCGGACATTCCGCCTTAGTAAGAAATTGGTCGGCCCATTTCTTTCCATTCAGAGAGGATTCGCTGTCCATGACCGATTCCAAATATTTCACTACGCCATCATATTCCACGAAGTAGTCAGTAGAAGTCTTCACAAGATCCTTCGAGATACGAATGTTCTCCATGCTTCCATAAAGCACCTCGTTGAGCGCTTCCTCTGGAATGTCCCTGATGGCAGTCTTCAGGTTGCAGTCATACTTGTGCAGAATGGTGTCGATCTGCCAGAATATCATCTGGTTCTTATATTTTCCAAGTGGAGAGATGGCACCTTGGTAAATGCTCAGTTTGTCATCGGGTATCACTTTTTTCAAGTCGATCCGATCGATATACCCCAATCCCTTGCATCGCGGGCAAGCCCCCTCCGGAGAATTAAACGAAAAGACATTGGGCGCAGGATCACCATAAGCAATCCCGCTTACGGGATCCATCAGCCGCTTGGAGAAGTTTCTCACCTCGCCCGAAGTCTTGTCGAGAACCATCAGCGTTCCATCGCCTTGCCTCATGGCTGTAGCTACAGACTGGCGGAAACGCTCCTTTTGTGATTCGGGAACATTGTCTTTCGAGTTCGCCACTTTCACTTTGTCTACGACAACCTCTATATTATGGTTTTTATAGCGATCAACCTTCATGCCTCTGACGATATCCCTTATCTCTCCGTCGACACGCACATAAAGGTAGCCCTTGCGACGCATGCTCTCAAAGAGTTCGCGATAATGTCCCTTGCGCTGTCTGACGAGAGGGGCCAACAGATAGATAGCCTTACCGGCATAGTCTTCGCCAATCATGTCGATAATCCTCTCCTCTGTATATTTCACCATCTTCTCACCCGTGACATAACTGTATGCCGTACCTGCACGAGCGTAGAGCAAGCGCAAATAATCATAAATTTCAGTGGTCGTACCGACTGTAGACCTGGGATTCTTGTTGGTTGTCTTCTGTTCAATGCTGATCACCGGGCTGAGCCCAGAGATTTTATCGACGTCGGGGCGCTCCATATTACCCAAAAAGTTTCGAGCGTAAGCCGAAAATGTTTCTATATAACGCCGTTGCCCCTCCGCAAAAATTGTGTCAAAGGCCAAAGAAGACTTGCCCGAACCCGACAAGCCTGTAATCACAGTGAGAGACTTTCGGGGAATTCTCACATCAATATTTTTCAAGTTGTGGACCCTGGCGCCCTCAACAATAATCCATCCTGCTTTGTTATCCATTTGCCAATATCTCGTCTATTCGCTGGCGCTGGCCCCACTCGATTCAGTATAGCCCCGCAGCAAGTTCACGTCTGTCTTAATATGATAATTGCGTCCATCAGCCCCCTTGGCTTTAACGAGGCAAAAATAGACGCCTTCCTTTACATCCTTTCCATGAAAAGTACCGTCCCATCCTCCGTTAGGATCTGTCCATTCATAGAGTTTCTGTCCCCAACGGTTGAAAATATAAGCATGGAAGTCCACTATACTTTGCCAGCCTTTTTTAGCCTTATAGATATCATTAATGCCGTCACCATTGGGCGAGAATCCATTGGGCATCTCAAGACGACTCTCGGAGATCGTTACAGTGATAGGGCCCGTCTCGTTCCAATAATCGTCGGTATAGGCCACAGTGTCTGTGCCTTGAATGAACATGGCATAGCAGACGACCAAATGTGTACCAGCATCATTAAACGTCACATCAGTCTCTTCATCATAGCGCACCATGTAAGGAGAATTCTCACGGGTGTCTTTGTAAAAGCGCCACTCATAATAACTGCTCCATCCACTTGTCTCTGAAGGATTAGCTGCAAAATGAACACTCAATGGGGCATTGCCCGATATCGAGGTAGACGTCTGCTCATCGCCACTATCATCGGTATAGGTTCCTTGGGGATCTATCAGGGGATAGGAAGCCTGTGACATAGCCTTACAGGCAAACAACAACAGCCCGAAGAATATAATAAGTTCTTTTTTCATTCGTTATACATCATGATGTAGAATGCAAAGTTAATAAAAAAGAAGGTATAAATCATGCCTACTTGATATTTTTTTGTATTTTTGCAAATGGATATAAACAAAAATTTAGATGGAGACTTTTAAGAAAATTCTATTTCTCGTTTTTCTTGGTGTTTTCTGTTTGGGTATTACCGCTCAAACTACCAAGTGGCGCGACATGTATAAGGTGAAGAAAAAGGATACGATATTCGGCATCGCCAACAAATATGGCATCTCCATACCGGAGCTGATGGACGCCAACCCGGAAATGAAGGTTGAAGGATACCAACTAAAAAAAGACGATTTCATATTCATCCCCTATACTAAGGAGCATCCGTCACCCAAAGGTCATGAAGCCCAAAGTCCTCAAAACACGCAAAGCGTGAAAACGGGCCAGAAGGTTCCGACTGCCAATAAAACCAATGCCCAACAAGAACACAAGGTAAAAATCGGGGTAATGTTGCCACTTCACGACAATGACGGCGATGGCAGACGAATGGTGGAATTCTACCGCGGAATACTTATGGCTTGCGACCAGCTCAGCCAGGAGGGAATCTCGACCGACGTGGCGGCATGGAACGTTCCCATTGATGCAGATATCAGACAGACACTCTTGGAGCCCAAGGCAAAAGACCGCGACATTATTTTCGGCCCACTATATACCTCTCAAGTGGGTTACTTGGCCCGTTTCTGCCAAAACAACGGCATTCGTCTGGTGATTCCCTTCTCTATTAACGGCAACGACGTGGCCACCAACAACGCAGTGTTTCAAGTATATCAAAATCCTGATAAAGTGAACAAACAGTCGATCGATGTCTTCATGCAACGTTTTCAAGGCTATCATCCCATATTCGTCGACTGCAACGACACCACCTCTAAGAAAGGAGGGTTCACTTTCGGACTGAGAAAAGTCTTGGAAAAGCACAACATACAGTATTCCATCACCAACTTGAAGTCGTCGGAGGAATACTTTGCCAAGGCTTTCAGTGCCTCCAAACCCAATGTTGTCATTCTCAATACGGGGCGTTCGCCAGAGCTCAACGTCTGCCTGGCAAAACTGGATGGAATGAAAGCCAATCATCCCAATATACAAGTGTCTCTTTTCGGATATACCGAATGGCTGCTTTATACAAATGTCTATTTGGAGTATTTCCACAAATACGACACGTATATCCCCACGACATTTTATTACAACAGCCTGTCAGCTTCGACTCAAAACCTCGAAAGAGAGTATCGCCAGTGGTTTAAAGGAGAAATGATCTGGGCTCTGCCCCACTTCGCCATCACCGGCTACGATCAAGCAGAATTTTTCATCCGCGGTCTGTTCAGCAAGGGCAAGAACTTTACCGGCTCCGCGAAAGAAAGCAACTACAAACCAGTGCAGACTCCGCTGCGTTTTGAACGCGTGGCCAATGGCGGCTATCAGAACGACGCCTTCATACTCATTCACTATTTGCCCAATCAGAAACTGGAAGCAATCAATTATTGACGACTGACAAATCCTATGAAAATAAGAAGCATCACCTTCCTCATATTGTTCTCATTAGTCGCCAACATCATGCGGGCACAAATCGGCGATCACCGAAGCATCTTCTCGATAGGTGTAAATGGTGGCTATGCCATGAGCAACATAGGCTTCACCCCTTCTGTTTCTCAAGGCAAGCATGGAGGCATGACCGGGGGGCTCTCGATGAGGTATGTGTGCGAGAAATATTTCTCAACCATTTGCTCTATCTACGCTGAAGTGAACTATGCCCAGCTCGGATGGAAAGAGAACATTAAAGATGTCAACAATCAGCCCGTGATCAATGCCTCCACCAAAGAGGCTGAGAACTATAAGCGTACACTCAACTATATTCAAGTTCCCATATTTGCCCACTTAGCTTGGGGAAAAGAGCAGAAGGGTTTCCAGTTTTTTATTCAGGCCGGTCCACAATTCGGTTATTTACTCAGCGAGAGCACTGATTCCAACTTTGCCTTTGACCACCGCAACATGGATGACCGGGCCAACAAAGTTTATGCGCAAGACAGTATGAGCGTTGAGAACAAATTCGACTACGGAATTGCTGCCGGTGCGGGAATAGAATTTTCGGCGCCCAAGATAGGCCATTTCCTCCTTGAAGGACGATATTATTATGGTCTCGGCAATATCTATGGCGACAGCAAACGTGACTACTTTTCGAAGAGCAATAATGGAAGTATTATGATCAAACTGACTTATCTAAGAGATATTTAATTTTAACACCTAAAAATATGTTTGAAAATCAACCTAAAGGTCTTTATGCGTTGGCCTTGGCCAACACTGGCGAGAGATTCGGCTACTACACGATGATCGCCGTTTTCGCACTTTTCTTGAGAGCCAACTTCGGACTCACACCTGGAAATGCCGGTCTAATCTACAGTATTTTTCTGGCTTTGGTCTATGTCATGCCCCTTGTGGGCGGAGCACTCGCCGACAAATTTGGATATGGCAAGATGGTAACCATTGGTATCATCATCATGTTCTTGGGCTACCTTTTCCTCGCCGTGCCGTTAGGCGGCAATGGTTTTGCCATGGCTTGCATGTTGGCAGCACTGATACTCATCAGTTTTGGAACCGGTTTGTTTAAAGGCAATCTGCAGGTAATGGTGGGTAATCTCTACGATGATCCCAAATACAGTTCACAGCGCGACTCCGGATTTTCTATCTTCTATATGGCCATCAATATTGGTGCTCTGTTTGCACCCACAGCCGCAGTAAAAATCCACGACTGGGCGATGACCCAAGGCTTCGAGTCGGCCTCAGCCTACCATTTCTCTTTTGGTGTGGCCTGTGCCTCACTCATCATCTCTATCCTCATTTATTACGCATTCCGCTTTACCTTCCGTCATGTAGAAGGCAACGCCGCACAGGTGAATGCAGCCGAGGCCAACAATGAGCATGTTGAAGAGTTGACTCCACAAGAGACCAAGGAGCGCATCGTTGCCCTTTGTCTGGTGTTTGCAGTGGTGATCTTCTTCTGGATGGCCTTCCATCAGAACGGTCTGACCCTGACCTATTTTGCCAATGAGTTTACCCAAAAGACATCTACAGGCATTCAGAGCATGGCCTTTAATGTGGTCAACCTCGTTGCCATCATTTTCATCGTTTACGCCCTGTTTGGCTTATTCCAAAGCAAGTCCAACAAGGGACGTGTCATCTCTTTGGCCTTTATTATCGTAGCCTGCTGTATTTTGGGCTTCGACTATAAAAATGCCAATGGCACAGTAGAGGTAAGCGCACCGATCTTCCAGCAATTCAATCCATTCTACGTGGTAGCACTGACGCCGGTAAGTATGGCCATCTTCAGTTCCTTGGCCCGAAAAGGAAAAGAGCCATCAGCTCCCCGCAAAATTGCCTACGGTATGCTCGTTGCAGCCTGTGCCTACGCAATAATGTGCCTCGCTTCAGCAGGCCTGCCCACACCCAATGAACAGAAAGCATTGGGAGCAGACGGCGACTTCGTCTCCGCCAACTGGCTCATCGGCACCTATCTCATCCTCACCTTCGGAGAACTCCTGCTCTCGCCTATGGGTATCAGTTTCGTCAGCAAGGTGGCACCTCCCAAGTACAAGGGAATCATGATGGGCGGCTGGTTTGTTGCCACAGCATTTGGCAACATGCTCGTCAGCGTAGGCGGCTATCTGTGGGGCGACCTGCCGCTTTGGTCGGTATGGGCAGTATTCATCGTCCTCTGCCTCCTCTCTGCCGTATTTATGTTCTCCATGATGAAACGTTTGGAGAAAGTCGCTAAATAACAAGCTCTGCATAACATCATCCAAAGCGCTGGCATAAATTGTGCCGGCGCTTTTTTTATAAAAGAGAGAGGCATCCCTTGGAGTACTCTCTCGACATGGAACCGTCATTATGACTTCCCAGACTCAAAGAAATTATCAGAATTTATGAAACAGAAGAATATCCCCGAGGACGTGGCAAGCCTTCAGGCCGAGCTGGTTCACCTTCGCAAGGAGAAGGACCGCGAGATCAAGCGCCTTCAGAAAGAGCTTAATGAGGAGAAGCTCAAGACTTTGGCCAATGAGACGATGATGGACATGGCCGAGAAGATCTATCATATCCGCATAAGAAAAAACTCAGGTGCCAAGTAATCAAGGACCTGTCGCAGAGGACCGACGCCAATGCGCTGGAGAAGTACCCGGTGTCCCTTCTCTGTGGTTATCTTGGCATAAGCAGACACAGGGATATTACAAGCATGTCGACCGTGGCGAATACCACACGATGATGCGGCGGAAGCCACACGACGATGCGGCGAATGCCACACGTTATAGTGCGGCGAATGCTGTCTGTAGTTTAACGTTTTGGTTGACTACTTTTAGCCTTATTTTTAATGTTGGTTGACTCGGTTAAACCTTACTTTTATATTTGGTTGATACATGTGCGGCTTAGTCACGTTTATGGTTGATACAGCCGCTGCGTTAGCAAAAAACATAACAGAACAAGAGAGGGAGTAAAGGCGGAGACCTCACCTCCTGCTCTCGTTCCGATCTCGCATAAAGCATGCAGTTTAACGTTTTTGGTTGTGCGGCGAATGCTGTCCAATTCGTCAAGACAAAACGGATCAAGAGCATGAAAACACACCGTGATAAATATTTTTTCCCGTCAACGATCAATAGGATTTCCATAGCAAAACTCTTCCGGAAGCGCCGAAATCTGGCTGACCTGCCGGAAATTTCAACTATAACAGAAAGGCATAGTGATGAATCCAGCCATAGGCCCATCAGCTAAGAAGGATTCTCATTCACGAACAACAAGTATGTAAAAGAAAAGAATGAATACGCCTTAATTATTTGCTTGATTTTTTCAAGACGACAAAAAAAACATTTTTTTACGTTCATAGGTCAAAGAAATCTTGACGATTTAAAATAAAAAATGTATATTTGCATTGAAAATTGGTGGATTACCCCTCGCGTGGGGGCTCTCATGTTTAACGAGTGAAAGGAGATATAAAAGGAAATAAATTTTACTCTGATGACTAAATATAACATCACACCCAAGAAAGTAAAGATGGCGGCTTACAGGAACCTGGTCAATCCCGAACTGATGGATCGATTAGAGACGCAGATCTACGACATCATCGTCAAACAGAAGAAATATTTGGATAAGGATTATTCCGCCAAACAGTTGGCTGCTGACCTGAACACGAATTCACGCTACATCTCTGCCGTGATCAATGTTAGATTCAAAATGAATTATACGTCGTTTGTAAACAAACAGCGTATCAAGGACGCAATGGCCCTACTCTCTAAGAAAGACAACAAGAGCCTCAACATGGAAGACATATCAGATATGGTAGGATTTGCCAACCGTCAGTCGTTCTATGCCTCTTTCTTTAGAATCAACAAAATCACCCCCCGTGAGTATAAATTGAAGCAATTCTCCAAGCGGGCCGCTAAGCGACCACTGAATGGAGAGAACGCCATGCCTCCTATCAGTGAAGGAGTCATTCCCGTCGCTGCTATAAGCGAGTGACCTGAAAATTTCTTATGATCGCTGCGGACAAAACGAACGAAAAGATTCATGAGACTTTGATTACCGTGATCTTTTAGGCGCCGTTTCTTTCGCAGCGATTCATTCTATACATAATTGACTTATATCAATGCTTAACGAAATAAACAACGTTCGTTTTGCCGACATTCAAATGTTGCGGTACGACCTGCCCGGTTGGGAGAACCTCAGCCTAAAGCAAAAGTTATATATCTATTTTCTGAGCAAAGCCGCCCTATTTGGGCGTGACATCATTTTTGATCAAACGGGGAAATTCAATCTTCTCATCCGTAAATGTCTTGAAGCCGTGTGGCAGGGCTACGACTTCACAGGGCATGATTCAGAGCGTGAGGCACTCCACGAATATTTGCGCAGAGTCTGGTTCTCAAGTGGCATCTACCACCACTATGGGTGTGAAAAATTTCAACCCGCATTCTCGGCAGAATGGTTTGAGGATGCACTGAACAAGGTTGAACACCTCCTGCCCAAAGGGTTCTCGGCATCGAAAGCCTATTCTACAATTTCAAGAGCCATGTTCGACCCCAACTATCTCCCCATGCGTGTCAATAAAACAGATGGAGAAGACCTGGTCAAAACTTCTGCTTGCAACTACTATGACCATGTATCGCAAACTGAAGTGGAACAATTCTATAAACAAAAACAGACGGGGGCTTCAGAAGAGCCGTCATGGGGACTGAACTCCACCCTGGTGAAAGACCAGAATGGAAGGATCAAGGAACGTGTTTGGAAAGTAGACGGTCTATACGGTGAAGCATTGGAAAAGATCTCAGAATGGCTTAGCAAAGCCTTAACATATGCAGAGAATGAGCAGCAGAAAAAAGTCATCCGCCTGCTGTTGCACTACTACAAGGACGGGGATTTGAAAACCTTTGACGACTTCTCTATTGAATGGCTCAAAGAGCAACAAGGAGATATCGATTTCATCAACGGGTTTATCGAGGTATACGGCGATCCCTTAGGACTGAAGGGTTCTTGGGAAGGACTGGTAGAATACAAAGACCATGAAGCTACAAAACGAACTGAAATGATCAGTAGAAACGCCCAGTGGTTTGAAGACCATTCGCCCGTGGATGACCGATTCAAGAAACCCAAAGTGAAAGGAGTGTCGGCCAAAGTCATCTGCGCCGCCATGCTCGCAGGTGATGAGTATCCCTCAACGGCTATTGGTATCAACTTACCGAATGCCGACTGGATAAGAGCTCGCTACGGATCCAAGAGTGTTACGATAAGCAATATCACCCAATCCTATAACAGGGCAGCGCAAGGTAACGGGTTTCTTGAAGAATTTGTCATAGACAAGCCGACTCTTGCCACCATTCGCCGATGGGAAAGCGTTACCGATGAGCTCCATACCGACCTGCATGAATGTCTGGGCCATGGCAGCGGACAACTACTGCCGGGAACCGACCCAAATGCGCTGAAGGCCTACGGGAGCACTATTGAGGAGGCACGGGCAGATCTGTTCGGACTCTATTACATGGCAGACCATAAACTGATCGAATTGGGACTGCTGGATTCCGAACATGCCTATGAAGCCCAATATTACACCTACCTGATGAATGGACTAATGACCCAGCTGGTGAGAATACGCCCAGGCTTCAAGATAGAGGAAGCCCACATGCTCAACCGGTCGCTAATCGCCCATTGGGCTGTTGAAATGAACCCGGATGCCCTACAACTGATAGAGACAGGGGGAAAGCATTACGTAAAGATCAACGACTACAAAGCGCTTCGCGTGGTCTTTGGCCGTCAATTGGCAGAGATACAACGCATCAAGAGCGAAGGCGATTATGAGGCGGCCCGAAATTTGATAGAACACTTTGCAGTGAAAGTTGATCCTCAACTCCACCAAGAAATACTGCAACGATATGCCCGGCTCAACATTGCTCCCTACAAAGGATTTATCAACCCGAAACTGACACTTGTCGAGAAAGACGGCAAAACGGTTGATGTAAAGGTAGATTACAGTGAGGGTTACGACGAGCAGATGCTCCGCTACAGTAGAGATTACTCCACTCTTCCCGTCTAAATCAGATGGGGATGGCGTGGACTACGCATGAAAATAATTGCCGATTAAGACAGAAATAATATAGGACTTATTGACTCAAAAGACTTATTGACTCAAAAGACTTATAAACTCAAAAGACTTATTGACTCAAAAGACTTATTGACTCAAAGGACTTATAAACTCAAAGGACTTATTGACTCAAAAGACTTATAAACTAAACAGGACTTATAGACTAAAAAGAATGAACGAAGCGATAAACAAACAGATAAAGCAGATCAAACAGTCTTTCCGCTTGATGATGAATGGCGAGGCTTCGCGGTCTATGCGCGAGAAAGGCGTAGAATATAAACTGAACTGGGGCGTGACACTGCCTCAACTCAAGCAAATGGCCTCTCAATATGAGAAAAATTATGAACTGGCCGTGGAACTTTGGAAAGAAGACATCAGAGAATGCAAAATCTTGGCGACTCTTCTGATGCCATCGAAAGAAATGCCAGAAGAAGTGGCCGAGATCTGGATGGAGCAAACACAATCGCAGGAAATGGCAGAGATGGAAGCTTTCAACCTCTTCCAGAACCTCGACTACGCCCCCGACTTAGCCTACAAATGGATAGCCAGCGACAGAGATCTCTATCAAATATGTGGCTACAACATTCTCTCGCGCCTCTTCATGAAAGGTCAAGAGCCAAATGAGCGCGGAATCAACGAACTCATCGACCAGGCTCAAACTGCTATCCAAGGCGGGAGTTTAGGAGTGAAGCATGCGGCTATAAATTGCATGAACCGACTGGGAGAAATCAGCAAACAATACGAACTTATCGTAACAAAGGCCTTAGGCTTCTAATTGGGATTTGATAAATTAACACGTACAAGGAGTATATTTCTATAGAAAAACTTGGGCATATCCGAAAATAATATTAATTTTGCACAAAATAAAACAATTAATATCTTTTATTTATTACAGATGAAAAGAGTTATCGTCCCATTAATCGCTCTGACGATTATCTTGCTTCTTGGTAGTTGTAACTCAGCCAAAGAAGTAGCTTATTTTCAAAATGCTGACAAAGTGAGCCTTGAAGCTTCTCGTATGCTCTACGATGCAAAGATCATGCCTAAGGATCAGCTCACCATCACCGTCATCACAACTGATCCTCAAGCCTCTGCCCCATTCAACCTCTCTGTATCCAATACCATTGGAACAACCGGCCAGCTCAGCGTTGGTAGCGGATCCCTCCAAGGCTATCTTGTTGACAACTCAGGTAACATTACTTTTCCTGTAATTGGAAAGATCCATGTCGCCGGAATGACAAAGAGCCAATGCGAAGACTTGATTCTTTCAAAGTTGAAACCCTACTTGTCTGAGACTGAACACCCGGTCGTGACGGTTAGAATGGCAAGTTATCGCGTGACGGTGCTCGGTGAGGTCCAGAGCCCGAAAGTAGTTCCCGTCACAACAGAGAAGATGAGCATTCTCGAAGCTTTAGCACAGGCTGGCGACCTCACGATTTACGGTAAGCGTACGAACGTGATGTTGATTCGCGAAGATGCACAGGGAGAGAAGCATATCCATAGATTGAATCTGAATGATGCCAATATCTTCAATTCTCCCTATTATTATCTGCAACAGAACGACATTATATACGTGCAGCCCAACAACATCAAGGCTAAGAACTCTGATATTGGTAGCTCCACTACGATTTGGACAGCATTCGTAAGCGTAGCCATATCGATTGCATCTCTGGTCGTGAACATCTTGAACTAAACGAAGGCTAAGTTTTTTTTGAACTTTTAAATACATGAGAATGAAAGAATGTTGACGAAGTTGCTTAAAGCGATTTCTCACCGTTCTTTCATTTTTTTTATTAAAAAGACAGCATTACTCAATGGAACGGGAAATACATGAAGATTGCGGTGTGGCAATGATACGCCTGTTGAAGCCGCTTGAATATTACCAGCAGAAATACGGCACATGGATGTATGGGCTGAACAAACTCTATCTGATGATGGAGAAACAACATAACCGCGGTCAAGAAGGGGCTGGCTTGGCTTGTGTCAAGCTCGAAGCCGAGCCGGGCAATGAATACATGTTCCGAGAAAGGGCTGAAGGAGCAAATGCCATAACCGAAATCTTCAACACTGTACATAAGACATATCAGACTGTAGTGGGTGATGCCAACACAGATGAAAAACGGAAAATCCACGAATTCCCCTATGCGGGCGAAGTGTATATGGGACATCTGCGCTACTCCACAACAGGAAAGAGCGGACTCAAATACGTTCATCCCTTTTTGCGCCGCAACAACTGGAAAGCCAAAAACTTATGCCTGTGCGGCAACTTCAACATGACAAATATCGATGAGATATTCTCAAAGATTACTGCCCAGGGACAATGTCCACGCATCTACAGCGACTCATACATCATGCTGGAACTGATGGGACACCGTTTGGATAGAGAGGTTGAGAGGAACTATGCCGAAGCAAGAAAGCAAGGTCTTAAAGGATTGGACATCACGGCTTATATCGAAGACCATGTGGATATGAGCAACGTGCTCAAAACCTCCATGAAAGATTTTGATGGAGGCTACGTCATGTGTGGGATTACAGGATCTGGCGAAATGTTCACCATTCGCGACCCTTGGGGAATCCGCCCTGCTTTTTACTACAAGAATGATGAATTTGTCGTATTGGCAAGTGAGCGCCCTGTGCTGCAAACCACATTCGACTTGGAATGCGACGACATCAAAGAGCTCGAACCCGGAACGGCGTTGCTCGTCAGACGCAACGGCGAATGCTCCATTAAGAAGATCTTTGAGCCGAAGGAAAACTCTGCCTGCTCGTTTGAGCGGATTTATTTTTCACGCGGAAGCGATCGTGACATTTATAAAGAGCGCAAGAAGTTAGGCGAGCAACTCACCGGTCCCGTCCTGAAAGCTGTAGACTTTGACACGAGGCATACCGTATTCTCCTTCATTCCCAATACAGCGGAGGTGGCTTTCTACGGACTGACGCAAGGATTCACCCAATATGTCCATCAACAGAAAATCCAGAAAGTCTTGGATTTAGGCCATGCGCCAACCAGAGAGGAGATGGAAGAGATTCTCAACTCTCAGTCTGTCCGCTCTGAGAAAGTGGCCTGGAAGGATATCAAGCTCCGCACGTTTATCACAGAAGGAAACTCACGTAATGACCTTGCGAGTCATGTGTACGACATCACGTATGAGAGTATCGTTCCCTTTAAAGACAACTTGGTCATCATAGACGACTCCATCGTCAGAGGTACAACACTCAAAGAAAGCATTCTTAGAATTCTCGACCGCCTGCATCCGAAGAAGATGGTTGTCGTGTCGTCGGCTCCCCAAATCCGTTATCCAGATTATTACGGCATTGATATGCCCCGCTTGGAAGAATTCTGTGTATTCCGGGCTACAATTGCCCTGTACATCGAGCGAGGCATGCAGGATCTTATCGGAAAAGTCTACCAAGAATGCAAAGCAGAACTTCAGAAGCCCAAAAATGAAATGCGCAATTGCGTGAGAGACATCTACAAGCCATTCAGCGTGGAAGAAATCAACCAAATGATCGTAAAAATGCTACGCCCTGAAGGTGTTTCTACACCTATTGAGCTGGTATATCAGAGCATCGAAGGACTTCATGAAGCT
Source organism: uncultured Prevotella sp. (assembly GCA_900322035.1). Taxonomy (GTDB): domain Bacteria; phylum Bacteroidota; class Bacteroidia; order Bacteroidales; family Bacteroidaceae; genus Prevotella. Next base: position 60,253 of record ONYL01000005.1, on the reverse strand, counting down.
ATTCCCAACCACAAGGGCGACTGGTATTTCACGGGGAAATATCCTACTCCGGGCGGCACCAAATGCTGTATTCAGGCCTTTGTGAAGTATTTCGAAAACGTATATCAACAGAACAAGAGATAACAACCACAACTATGAGAAATGTAACATTAGTCTTGTCGGATGGGACGACATTCCATGGAAAGTCGTTTGGCTACGACAAACCTGTAGCAGGTGAGGTTGTATTCAACACCGCAATGATGGGTTATCCGGAGAGTCTAACAGATCCGTCCTACGCCGGGCAACTCATGACGCTGACCTACCCATTGGTGGGCAACTATGGTGTCCCCCCCTTCACTTTTGCAGCCACAGGGCTGCCCGATTTCATGGAGAGTGATAAAATCTATGCCTCAGCCATCATTGTAGCCGACTACAGTGAGCAATATTCCCACTGGAACGCAAAAGAAAGTCTCGCTGATTGGCTGAAACGTGAACAAGTGCCAGGAATTACTGGTATTGACACACGCGAACTGACAAAAGTTTTGCGCGAGCATGGAGTCATGATGGGAAAGATTCTCTTTGACGATGAGCCCAACAATGTCCCTGAAGCAACCTACGAAGGAGTGAACTTTGTCGACAAAGTGAGCTGCAAGGAAGTCATCCGCTACAATGAAGGTGCAGGCAAGCGAGTAGTACTTGTCGACTGCGGTGTCAAGGCCAACATCATCCGTTGCCTTATTGAACGCGGCGTGGAAGTCATCCGCGTACCCTGGAACTACGATTATACTGGCATGGACTATGACGGACTATTCCTCGCCAATGGTCCTGGCGATCCCGACACATGTTCCGACGCCGTTGAGATCATCCGTAAACAGATGAGCATGAACCGCAAACCCATCTGCGGAATTTGTATGGGCAATCAACTTTTGGGCAAGGCGGCTGGAGCCACAATCTATAAACTAAAATATGGGCACCGCTCTCACAACCAGCCAGTTCGCCTTGTGGGCACCGACAAATGCTACATCACATCACAAAACCATGGTTATGCCGTTGATGCCAAAACACTCGGAAAGGATTGGGAGGAACTTTTCATCAATATGAACGATGGTTCCAATGAGGGCATTCGTCACAAGACCAATCCGTGGTTCACATCTCAGTTCCATCCAGAGGCTTGTTCAGGTCCGGTCGATACGATGTTCATGTTTGACAAGTTTGTTGACACGCTCAATAAATAATGCTATCCGTCAAATCTCATAAGATAATCCAAGATGAAAGATCATAATATTAAAAAAGTATTGCTGCTTGGTTCTGGAGCATTAAAAATCGGTGAAGCAGGTGAGTTTGATTATTCGGGTTCACAGGCTTTGAAGGCCTTGCGTGAGGAAGGCATACAGACCGTACTCATCAATCCCAACATCGCCACAGTACAGACCTCAGAGGGTGTAGCCGACAAGATATATTTTCTTCCCGTTCAGCCCTATTTCGTTGAACGCGTCATCAAGAAGGAGCACCCTGATGGCATTTTGCTGTCATTCGGTGGCCAAACGGCACTCAACTGCGGTGTACAGCTTTACAAGAACGGCATCCTTGAGAAATACAATGTGCGCGTGTTAGGTACCCCTGTGCAGGCCATCATGGACACTGAGGACCGCGAGCTCTTCGTGGAACGGTTAGACGAAATCAACGTCAAGACCATAAAAAGCGAAGCCTGCGAGAACATAGAACAAGTGCACAAAGCGGCCTCGGATCTCGGCTATCCCGTCATCGTACGTGCAGCCTATGCACTTGGAGGCTTGGGATCAGGATTTGCCGATAACGAGGAGGAACTCGACGCGCTTTGCGAGAAGGCTTTCTCTTTTTCTCCCCAGGTGCTGATTGAGAAAAGTCTCAAAGGCTGGAAGGAGATCGAATACGAAGTGGTGCGCGACAGATACGACAACTGCATCACCGTGTGCAACATGGAGAATTTCGACCCATTAGGCATTCACACCGGTGAGAGCATTGTAGTTGCGCCATCACAGACACTTTCAAACAGCGAGTATCACAAACTTCGCGCTCTGTCTATCAAGATCATCCGGCATATCGGTATTGTCGGTGAGTGCAATGTCCAGTACGCTTTCGACCCCAACAGCGAGGATTACCGTGTCATTGAGGTCAACGCCCGCTTGAGCCGTTCTTCGGCTTTGGCCTCCAAAGCTACTGGATACCCATTGGCGTTTGTGGCTGCCAAGCTGGCCATGGGTTACGGACTTTTTGAACTGAAGAACTCCGTCACGAAGACAACATCAGCTTTCTTCGAGCCAGCCCTCGACTATGTGGTCTGCAAAATTCCACGCTGGGACTTGAGCAAGTTCCATGGTGTCGACAAGGAACTCGGCTCATCGATGAAGTCGGTAGGCGAAGTTATGGCCATAGGACGCACTTTCGAGGAGGCCATCCAAAAGGGTATGCGAATGATCGGTCAGGGAATGCACGGCTTTGTTGAAAACAAGGAGCTGGAAATCCCCGATATCGACGCGGCATTGCGTGAGCCAACCGACAAACGTGTATTCGTCATTTCAAAGGCCATGCACCGTGGATATACGATAGACCAAATCCATGAACTGACGAAAATCGACAAATGGTTCCTCTACAAGCTCAAGCATATCATAGACATTGACGAAGCCTTGAAAAAATGCACGAGCATCAACGTTCTTGACAAGGAACTGCTACGCACGGCTAAAATTTATGGATTCACAGACTTCCAAATTGCGCGTGCGGTTGGACTGGAGAACGAACTCCACAATATGCACAAAGCGCTGCTCGTCGTTCGCAATCTCCGCAAGAGTATGGGTATTCTGCCCGTGGTGAAACAGATCGACACTTTGGCAGCCGAATATCCCGCGCAGACCAATTACCTCTATGTCACATACGCGGGGGTAAAGAGCGACATTGAATTCCACAACGACAAGCAGAATATCATTGTGTTAGGTTCCGGTGCTTACCGGATCGGCTCGTCTGTAGAGTTTGACTGGTGCGGTGTTCAGGCACTCAATACCATACGCAAACAGGGCTACCGCTCTATCATGATCAACTACAACCCGGAGACTGTCTCCACAGACTATGATATGTGCGACCGGCTGTACTTTGACGAGTTGACTTTTGAGCGTGTTATGGACATCATTGAATTTGAGAACCCACATGGTGTCATCATCTCTACAGGCGGACAGATCCCCAACAATTTGGCCATGCGTCTCGACGAACAGAATGTGCCTATACTCGGAACAGCAGCCCAGGATATTGACAATGCAGAAGACCGGGCCAAATTCTCATCAATGCTGACCAGCAACGGCATCAACCAACCCGAATGGAGTGCATTGACGAGCATGGCCGACATCGACACCTTTGTCGACCGCGTCGGCTTCCCGGTACTCGTCCGCCCATCCTACGTACTTTCAGGTGCAGCCATGAACGTTTGCTCCAACAAGGAGGAGCTGACACGGTTCCTCAAGCTTGCTGCTAACGTTAGCGAGGATCACCCCGTCGTCGTTTCCAAATTCATTGAAAATGCCAAAGAGATCGAAATGGATGCAGTGGCACGCAAGGGTGAAATTCTTGCCTATGCCATCTCGGAGCATATAGAGTTTGCAGGAGTCCACTCAGGCGATGCCACCATACAGTTCCCCCCACAGAAACTCTATGTTGAGACCGTTCGACGTATTAAACGTGTGAGCCGCCAGATTGCCAAAGAACTTCATATCTCGGGTCCTTTCAACATCCAGTTTATGGCCCGCGACAACGACATTTTAGTCATCGAGTGTAACCTCCGAGCCAGCCGTTCCTTCCCATTTGTGAGCAAGGTGCTCAAGATCAACCTTATCGACCTCGCCACAAAGGTGATGTTGGGTGTACCTGTGGAGAAGCCCAACAAGAATCTCTTCGACCTCGACTACGTGGGCATCAAGGCCAGCCAGTTCTCGTTCAACAGACTGCAGAAGGCCGACCCCGTGTTGGGTGTGGACATGAGCTCTACGGGAGAGGTAGGTTGCCTCGGCGACGATACCAATCAGGCTCTCATCAAGAGTATGCTCTCTGTGGGCCAGTCGATTCCTAAGCACACTTTGCTCCTTTCTACGGGTGGTGCCAAGCAGAAAGCCGAGATGCTCGACCCTGCGAAGATGCTCGTACAGCATGGCTATGAACTTTTCGCAACACCGGGAACAAGCAAGTTCCTCACAGAGAATGGGATTCCTAATACGTGTGTCTACTGGCCATCGGATGAGGAAAAGAAGCCACAAGCCATGGATATGCTTCATCAGCACAAGATAGACATGGTGGTGAACATCCCCAAAGACCTTACCCCCCACGAACTCACCAATGGCTACAAGATTCGTCGCGCGGCCATCGACCTCAATGTGCCGCTCATCACCAACAGCCGTCTTGCCGCCAGTTTCATTAATGCTTTCTGCACGCTGACGCTCGACGACATCGACATCAAGAGTTGGGACGAATACAAATGATGGAAGATTCTCCGTGAGGCCCGCAATCGCAAAGTTGGACAACCAATAAGAAAAGGGATGGCACAGTTAGCCGTCCCTTTTCTTGTTCTTTGAACTTATGGGTTATTATTGCTGTCCGCAGAACTTTTTTGGCTGTGCAGGATTAGGGCTGACACCTCTCACGAGGTATCAGCCTTTTTTTTGCATACCTTGTAGTTTGCCGTCGCTCATCCAAGTTGTGTGACAACTGCACACAGCAGCAGGACGACCTACGCACAGCAACAGACCAGTCGACACGCAACTCAGACAAGGGAAGTGGGAAAAAGTAATGTATTTTTGTTGGTTTAAGGAAATATTCCTAACTTTACACGAAAATTAGTCATTAAGTAAATAAAGACAGTCATGCTTCATACCACACAATGCGTGAAGATTCCCGCCTTTGGCTTTGCTGATACCAAACCCCATTACGAATTGCTCGACGGGCTACGCGGCGTCGCTGCCCTGCTTGTCGTGTTCCACCACATCTTTGAGGGCTATGCCTTTGCCGGCTCTGTCAATGGCGTTGGAGACGGCATCATCGCCCACCTCAATCATGGCTATCTTGCGGTGGATTTCTTCTTCCTGCTCTCAGGTTTTGTCATTGGCTATGCCTACGACGACCGTTGGCAGCGAGGCTTTACGTTGAGCGACTTCTTCCGCCGTCGCCTCATCCGCCTCCATCCCATGGTGGTGTTTGGCGCAGTGGTGGGTCTTGTGTGTTTCCTCCTCCAAGGTTGCGCGCATTGGGACGGCAGCCGCGTCTCCGTGTCCATGGCCATGCTCGCCCTTTTGGCAGCTATGTTCATGATTCCGGCTTGGCCAGGTTGTCCCTACGAGGTGAGGGGCAACGGCGAGATGTTCCCGCTCAATGGCCCGGCGTGGTCGCTGTTCTTTGAGTACATTGGCAACATCCTCTATGGTCTTCTTGTCCATCGCCTCTCCACCCGCATGCTGACAGCCGTCACCGCATTGTTGGGTGTGGCCTTGGTATGGATGACCGTCGGCGACTTTGTTGGGTCGGGCATGTTTGGCGTAGGCTGGACGCTCGACGGAGTAAACTTTTTGGGAGGCTTGGCAAGGATGCTGTTCCCCTATTCCCTCGGCATGCTCCTTTCCCGCCGTTTCCGTCCCGTCAGGGTGAGGGGCGCCTTTTGGCTGGCCACGGTCGTCATGGCGGTTTTGTTTATGGTGCCTTACATTCCCGGCAAGTCACCTGTGTGCTGGAATGGAGTGTATGAGGCCGTTTGCATCATCATCGTTTTCCCCGTCTTGCTTTGGCTTGGCGCTTCCGATAGGACAGCCGGCAAGCGCCAGACCGCTATGTTCCGTCTCTTGGGCGACCTCTCTTATCCGCTCTACATCGTACATTATCCGCTGTTCTATCTCTTTTATTCCCACCTTATCCACACAGGCACTTACACCTTAGGCCAGAGCCTGGGCTATGCCTCGCTCACCGTGGCAGGCAGCATTGCCTTGGCATGGGTGGCACTGCATTTCTACGACATTCCCGTGCGCCGCTGGCTCACTTCTTTGACGAAGAAAGCAAAGTGAATGAGCTGAAAACATAGTATGGGCTCTCTGTTCAGCGAATGTCGCTTTTGTCAAAACTAAAGATTGGGGGTATAGGCGAAGGTAATGGCGTGAGATTCGTTGAATGGTTACGGCATGGGATAGGGGGAGATTCCAAATGGGGCATGGTATAAAAAAGCCAACTCCCAAGCTTTTTCACAAAAGTTTGGGAGTTGTGATACCTGAATCTAAATCTTAAAACCTAATAACCAAAACTAAAAACCTATATATAAAAACAATCTATTAACCTTCAATCTATTGAACGAAGAATACCCTCTATAAAAGGGCTTCATCACGAACACGTTGCAAATGTAGACATTTTTTAGAATCGGACAAGCAAAGCAACGCTAAAGAAATGTTATCAACAGACCGTTCTTGACATGTGTCAATCAGAATTGCGTACACAAGCTAAATTTGCACAATAAATAAGAAATTCTACAACTGATAAAGAAGAACTATATTGAAATGAAAAGTTGCAAATTGAAAAAAATAGGTTAGAAGTTTAGACTTTAACTGTAAGTCTGAACCTCTAACCTCAAATCAAAATGAGTCTATATCAAATCTTAGGCGGATTCTTGCGTTCCTTCTCAGCAATGAATCCGGTGCGATAAGCATAAAGCAGTTCGTCGAGAGCCTCTATCTGCTGTTTCAACTCTCTACCCTTGTCAGTATCTGCGACACGCAGTCTGCGCTGATTCATTTCCACAATCTGCGTGGTACTCTTGATGTCTGTTCCACGGTTGATAGCGTCTTCCGCAGAAGTGAACGGCTCATGCTGCACCAGCTGAAAACCACGTGAGTGGTAGACCAGCGTGTAACCAGCAATACCAGTTTCCTTATGGTAAGCCTGGGAGAAGCCTCCGTCTATCACCATCAACTTTCCGTTGGCCTTGATGGGGTTCTCTCCACTGACCACATGCACCGGAACATGGCCGTTGATGATATGTCGATTAGGACCTGTAACGCCAAATTCGTCCATAATCCGCTCCGCGGTCTCTTCTTTTTCACGCAATGTAAAATAGAAGCCCTTGTTTTCCTTGTGGGTCTCTTTCTCCTTCAGGAAGTAACGCTCAAAAGTTGCCATCTTGGCTTTATCGAAGAGTGGGCTGTCGGGTCCACACCAAAGATAGAGGAAATAGTCGATAGCATACTTATGGTAGCGTTCTTGGTCATCGCTGTTGGGCTGGAAAGCCGAGCGCACCATCATACCGATGTTGTACAAAAGTTCCTTTCCCTTGAAAGCCATACCGGGATAAATCTCTACCGTGCGCAATGATCCGTCTGAGTTGAGAGGTATAGAAGCATGATAGAGAAGATTCTGATTGACTACCCGATACATACACCCATGGCGAAGCAACAGACGCATGTGGAGATGCAGCTTCTCACTGGAGGCAAAGCTATGATGAAGCCGTTCAACGAGAGTTTTCTCCTCAGCGGTCAACAAATCTGGATTTTTGGGGTCAATCGTCGGGAAATGGCACGAGGTGAGCTTATATTCCACTTCATCCACTTTCACTGTGCCCCGCTCAAAGTCGATGGCATCCAACAGTTTGCGACTTTCCATCCGCCATCCGGGATGCCGGTTGATCAGTTCAGCCTCCAGCTTCCATTGGATCACACTGATGGCTTTGTGCATACGGGCAAGCAAGAGTTTGTTTTTCTCGTCAAGAGGATTCTCCTTGGCTATTTTCGGCATAAATTCTACGCAAGGATCGTCGCCATAGACATCCATAGCAAATGTAGCCAACTGGATGAAATTGATGCCATAACCATCTTCAAGGGTCTCCATGTTGGCATAACGGAGTGCAATGCGGATAACGTTGCACATGCATGCATCATTGCCGGCAGCTGCCCCCATCCACAGGATATCGTGATTTCCCCACGTGATGTCCCATGTATGATAGTTCATGAGTGTGTCCATCACGATATGCGCTCCAGGACCACGGTCGTAGACATCGCCCAAAATATGAAGCTGGTCGATGCTGAGTCGTTGAATCACTCCACAAAGAGCAATGATGAAATCGTCAGCACGGCCGGTGGAAATGATGGTCTTGATGATGGCACTCACATAGTCAGCCTTGTCCTTGTCTTCAGAATGCTCATGAAGAAGTTCCTGAATAATATAGGAGAAATCGACAGGCAACGACTTGCGCACCTTGGAACGCGTATATTTGCTGGAAACATCACGGCAGACATCAACAAGGTGATGGATGGTGATATGATACCAATCTATAATGTCGGGCTCTGCCTGCTTCACCAGCTCCAACTTCTGCTCAGGATAGTAAATCAAAGTACAAAGTTCACGCTCCTCATTTGCACGAAGTGTGTCACCAAAAAGCTCATGCACTTTTCGTCTGATGTTACCCGAAGCATTCTTCAGGACATGCTGAAACGCTTCATATTCTCCATGAATATCAGCCAAAAAGTGCTCAGTGCCTTTGGGCAGATTGAGAATCGCACTCAAGTTGATAATTTCCGTACTGGCATCCGCTATCGTAGGAAACGACTGTGATAGCAGCTCCAAATATTTTTCGTCTCTCTCTAAATCATATTGATTGCTACTCATAGTGTTGATTTGTTAAAGGTAATCAGATATCCTATACAACGTAAATAATGCGTTTTCAGTATATTTTATATCGACATAAAATAGAAAATTCAATATAAATTGCCAATTCTTTACCAAACCACCTTACAGAATCAGCCAAATATGAGTTCTACTCCTCCCAAGAGAATAAAATAACGAAGCAGTTTGCCGATGAAGATACTTAAGGCAGTGACGAAGAAATTGGAACGCATCAGTCCCAAAGCCACAGAGATGGCTGAGCCCAAAATCGGCAAAAAAGCAAAAAATCCCATCCAGGAACCTCGGCCTTGCATGAAATGCATAGCCTTGTCTATTTGGGCTTGACTCACATGAAAGTAACGTTCGAGCCATTGAATCTTACCCATCCGTCCCAATCCATAATTGAACAACGAACCGAGGGTGTTGCCCAGCGTGCCATAGACCATCAACTTCCAAGGTTCTAATCCTGCTGCCAACAAAGCTAACATCACTGCCTCACTACTGAAAGGAAACACACTGCCTGCCAATAATGCAGCAATGAACATTCCCCAATAGCCATAACTGGTGAGTAATGAGGTTAAATCCATAAATTCCAAATTGTAAGACCCAATACACACAGCAACATTCCAATGAAGGTGATGTTGCTCAGCCGAGATTCAGACAGTGCCAAATAATGCCCCACCAAAGGGGAGGCTGATATAATAAGAATGCGCACGAACGGATCGTAAAGAGTGGGTTGTAAAACCATCAGAACTGCGGTGAAAACTGCTATGACAAGCAACATCTCAAAGATCATTCGGGTGCGAATCTTATCTTTATAGCTGGTGTTGAAGAAATGAACTGCTGAGATCAGTGTTAACAGTAAAATAAAAAGGAATGAAACAAGCTGATGAACAGTCCACAAAGAGAGATCCAAGGGCTCGTAAAAATCTGCTAAAGCCATAAAATGAGCTGAGTACCAATCCATTTCGCCCGTAAGCCCGAACCACAAGAGTGAAAACCAATAAGGACATATGAGTCCCATTAGACTCGCGATAAACGTACGTCCACTAAATGCCAACAGGTTAAATGCCAAAACAATCCAAAACAGTGGCACAAAATAGAGAATCTGAACAGAAAAGATACTGGCCACACCTACAAAAAGGAAAGCATAAAACACGGCTCCGGCAGCTCGGGGATTCTGATAGGCATAACACACGATAAGCAGAAAAACGATGAAGCACAAAGCTGCTAAAGATTGCTCCAAGCCCGGGAAGATAAATGTCACCATCGACATCAACACGAGAAAGGAACAGGAAACCATACGGCTATAAATGCGGATGAGCGCATTAATATTGTTGAGTTGGACCATTAGAAGTGTTGAAACAGCCAACAACAACAATTGCAACCACAATGATTGCCCGACAAGATGATTGATTAGACAAACCAACAACGCATAGACAGCTGTCACTGGTAAGGCTATGCGTGAACCGGCTACCCTGTTTTGAATTCTTTTCATATATAAACTCTCAGAACCGAAAGTAGTAAAGTAACCTTCGTTTTAAAAGAAGTCAGGAGCCTTAGCGGTAACGCTCAAACTCCCAACTTCTGTCTCAAACTTCAATATTTTATAAGTCCTGTCCGATGTCCCGGCGGAAGTACTTATCCTTAAATTCGATCTTGCTGGCCTCCTCAAAGCTCTTCTGCAGAGCTTCGGCCTTATTGCTTCCATAACTGCTCACCGCAATAACTCTACCGCCAGCGGTGACCACCTGGCCGTTTTTCAAGCCCGTACCACTATGGAACACAATGGAACCTTCTACTTTGTCAAGCCCTGTGATGGGGTAACCTTTGACATATTGCTGAGGGTATCCGCCACTGACCAGCATAACACACACGGCGCTGCGGCTGTCGAACTCAACATGACGCTTATCAAGATCACCATTGGCAACGCCTTCAAAGAGATCCACGATGTCACTCTTCAGTCTCAGCATCACAGTTTCTGTCTCGGGGTCACCCATACGACAGTTGTATTCTATCACCATAGGGTTACCATCAACATTGATCAGACCAAAGAAGATGAATCCCTTATAGTCAATATTCTCAGCCGCGAGTCCTTCAACCGTTGGTCGGATAATGCGATCTTCCACCTTCTTCATCCACTCCTTGTCGGCGAAAGGCACGGGTGAGACACTTCCCATACCACCGGTATTCAACCCTGTATCGTGTTCGCCTATGCGCTTATAGTCCTTTGCCTCGGGCAACAGTGCATAATGTTTACCATCCGTGAGAACAAATACGGAACACTCTATTCCACTGAGAAATTCCTCAACAACCACCTTAGCAGAAGCATTGCCAAACATCCCACCTAACATTTCCTTGAATTCTTTCTTTGCTTCTTCAAGTGTCGGGACGATCAGCACACCTTTCCCGGCAGCGAGACCGTCGGCCTTTAAAACGTAAGGAGGTTTCAGGGTCTCAAGAAAACTCAGTCCCTCCTCCATTGTGGTTCCATCAAAAGTCTCGTATGCGGCGGTGGGAATACCATGACGTTTCATAAAGCCTTTGGCAAAATCCTTGCTCCCCTCAAGACGGGCACCAGAAGCCGACGGACCTATCACCTTGATATGAGCAGTGCGGGGATCGGCACGAAAAGCATCTGTTATTCCATGTACAAGCGGATCCTCAGGTCCTACAACAAGCATATCGATGGCATTGTCTACGGCAAAATCCTTGAGTTTCTCCGTTTCTCCTACGCCAATGGCTACATTCTCGCCACAATCACCCGTCCCAGCATTGCCGGGAGCGATGAAAAGTTTGTCACAAAGTGTGCTCTGTGCAATTTTCCAGGCCAGTGCATGTTCGCGACCGCCAGAACCCAACAATAAGATTCTCATATAGCTTCAATATTTTAATAAGGCTGTTCAACCCATTTAGAGTTTCTTCAAACCTATCGCCCAAAACAGTTAGGAACAATAGGACAGCCTTCGTGTTGTTATTTCAGATAGTCAAAGAAGTAACGCGAGATCCGCTCATGCAAATGAGTACTTTGGTGGCCACGCATATTATGGGGTTCACCTGGATAGACAAAGAAATCCGGCTGGGTCCCCGCAGCTATACAGGCTTTGAGGAACGACAAGGCATGTTGAGGCAAGACTACCGGATCGTTGGTTCCAATAATGATCTGCAGCCTTCCTTTCAGATTCTTGGCCTTTGGCAACAAGGAACTCTGGGCATACCCATCGGGATTACTTTGAGGAGTATCCATATATCGCTCGCCATACATCACCTCATACCATTTCCAGTCAATCACAGGACCACCAGCTACTCCCACTTTAAATACTTCAGGGTGGGTAGTCATCAAGTTGATAGTCATAAAACCGCCAAAGCTCCATCCGTGAACACCGATGCGAGCAGTGTCTACATAGTTTAAACTCTGAAGATACTTCACGCCTTCCATCTGGTCTTTGACTTCCTCCTGTCCCAAATGACGGAAAGTGGCCTGCTCAAATTCTTTACCTCGATTCTCACTTCCTCTATTGTCGAGAATAAAAAGCAAATAGCCTTCTTGGGCCATATAAGTCTCCCAGCTGCGTGAGCCATAGTGCCAAGAAGCATCTACGTTGTGGGCATGAGGACCACCGTAAACATAAATAATTGTAGGATATTTCTTATTGGGATCGAAGTTGACAGGCTTCACCATGCGCCAATAAAGATCTGTCTTCCCGTCAGCAGCCTTAATTGTGCCGCATTCATACTTGGGAACGTCATATCCATTCCAGGGATTTTCGGCCGAGAAATATGCGAAGCGTTGTGCCTTGGCAACATCAATAATGTCAATGTTGCGCGGAACATCAGGTGCAGAATAGTTGTCGTAGATAAAAGCGCCATCTGTGCTCAACTGACCTCTGTGCCATCCCTTGCCGTTATCAAGCAGCGTCCTGCGGCCATTATCCACGTTCACCTCATAAAGATTCCGCTGGATGGGGCTGCACTCATTAGAGGCTATGACGATGCTGTGGCGATTTACGTTGAAGCCCAACATTTCCATCACAACCCATTTGCCACTTGTCAACTGACGAAAACTGTTTGTTTTCAAGTTAAAGACATAGAGATGATTATATCCATCCCGCTGGCTCTGAAACAGGAACTCATTACTGTTCCAAGGCAGGAATACAATGGGGTGCGAAGGCTCCACATATTTCTCATCCGTCTCCCGATAGAGTTCTCCTTGTTTCTCACCCGTCACGGCATCGTATGCCACCAGTCTACAATCATTCTGGTCGCGATTGAGCTCAAAGAGATACACGGTCTTAGAATCCGGACTCCAAGCAGGATTGGTAAAGTAACGGTCGGTTGGATCTCCAGCCTTCAAAAAGATGCTGCTTCCTGTCTCTATGTCGTATACACCAATGGTAACCTTGTGCATTTTCTCTCCAGCCATAGGATATTTCTCAGGAGCGGGGGTGGCCATTCGGCTTTCTCCCTGTGCAGGTTTCCAGTCAATCTCTGGAATATGCACCAGCGGATAATCTGTCACCATGCTCTGATCCATACGTGTGAAGGCCAGTTTTTTTCCATCCGGACTCCAAAACGTTCCCTTTTCATAGCCAAATTCATCTCGATGCACGCTCGTACCATAGAGCAAGTTGCGAGACGCATCAGATGAGATACGCAATGGTTGTTGTCCCTCTTGTCCAGCCACATATAAGTCGTAGCCATCAGTCGGTGTGTAGGCGGTCAATCGTGTAACTGGGCAAAAATCAACATGGGCCTGATGATCCGCATTTTGGACCCAGACAACTGCATGTTTTTTAAAATTTACCAAATAGCGTTTCTTCGAAGATTCCACCAGCACCAAAGGCTGCTTGGCATCTGGGAAAGAAGCATAATAAAGAGAAGCAACAGCCTTTTCCTGGCCTATCCATTTATTGATTTCGGCAAGCGTGAAAAGTTTTGTAGCTTTTCCCGTTTTCTTGTCAATCAACGAACATTGCTCTATATCTTGACCCACCAACTGGTTGCCCCACCAAGTAGCATAGCGGTTCTTGGCTATCATGTTGCGATAGTTTGTACCGCCAAAATTTAGGTCTTCAAGAGTAAACTTTTTCTGAGCGCTCGTCATCTGCGGGAATAAAAGTCCAGTCACGGCCAACAGCACAGTTGCTGCAGCACATGTCAAGACGAAAAAACGATCAATCTTCTTTCTCATATCGCTTGCCTTTAAAAAATTTCTTACCCCCACCTGCTTTCCAGCCATCTCTGTCTGGACGTCGGTTTCTTCGCTCTCCACCACGCTCATCATCAAAATCACGTCCACGACGCGTCTCACCCGAACGACGGTCTGTGCGGCGGTCGCCAAAACGGTCGTTTTTTCGAAGCGAATGAAACTTGAAGGTACGGATATCACCCTCTTCATTGTCATCTTCACGTTCAAAACGTTCCTTGAAGTCGTCGCGATGCTTTTTAAAGCGATGTTTTTGAGCCATTTCCTGTTTCTCCTCCTCGGTTTTTACAATTCCTCCTTTGGAACGGAAATCCTTCATAGCTCCGTCAAACATCATGTACTTGCGGAATTCACACTCCAAACTGCCATTATACAATGGTATCTTCAAGCTGGGCTTGAGCCCTATCTGCTCGAAGCACTCCTCGCGATAAGAGAGGATCCAAGCCGTATTGCCGGCAAACTCCCGTTTCAACCGCTCCCCTATCATTTTGTATGTACCCAGAAGATTAGGTGTGGAGATACGCTCTCCATAGGGAGGATTCATCACCATGATGGCTTCTTGAGCAGGTTTCTTGAAATCTTTAAAGTCTTGTTGAGCGACAGAGATATCCTTTGTCAGGCCTGCAGCCCTTACGTTAAGCAGGGCTGTGTTCACAGCTTTCATGTCTACATCATAACCATAGATGTGATGGGTGAAATCACGCTCGCGAGAATCATCATTATAGATCCTGTCAAAAAGTTCTTTATCGAAGTCGGGCCATTTTTCGAAAGCGAACTCCTTGCGGAAGATGCCTGGTGACATATTGCGGGCAATGAGGTCGGCTTCAATGAGCAGAGTTCCTGAACCACACATAGGATCGATGAAATCTGTCTCACCACGCCAACCAGTCATAAGAATCATGCCAGCAGCCAGCACCTCATTGAGCGGTGCCTCTACACTCTCCTGTCTATAGCCGCGCCTATGCAGACTCTCACCGCTCGAATCAAGGCTAAGAGTGGCATCGTCGTCAGAGATATGAATGTGCAGACGGACGTCTGGATTGCTCACCGATATATTTGGACGGTTCCCGGAACGCTCTCTAAACTGATCGACAATGGCGTCTTTCACCTTGTATGTGACAAACCGAGAATTACGGAATTCTTCGGAGTAGACAACGCTGTCAACAGAGAATGTCTTGCCCGGAAGGATGTATTGGCTCCAATCCACGGTTTTTGTCGCTTCATATACGTCGTCGGCCGAGCGAGCTGTAAAATGTTTGATTGGCTTTAGAATACGAATAGCCGTGTGCAACTGAAAGTTGGCTCTATACATCATCTCTTGATCACCTGTGAAAGAGACCACACGACGTCCTATCTGAACATTGTTTGCACCTAATTCTGTGAGCTCCTGCGCCAAAACGGGCTCAAGACCCATGAAAGTCTTGGCTATGAGTTCGAATTCATTTTCCATTGTTGTGGGTAATTCTATTGGATTTTCTGTCTCTCTTGTCAGAAAGACTTATTGTTACTCTTCTTATATTTTCTTGTATTTGGTGCCATGTCTTCCATGACCCAAGTGTTTGCACCGATAATGCAGCCATCGCCGATATGAATATTGCCAAGGACGGTGGCATTGGCATATACGACTACATTGTCACCTAAATGCGGATGACGAGGAATACCCTTAATGGGATTGCCGTCAGCGTCAAGAGGAAAACTTTTAGCCCCGAGGGTGACTCCTTGATACAACTTGACACCGGTACCAATAGTACAGGTCTCTCCTATCACCACGCCAGTACCATGATCGATCGTGAAATAAGGTCCTATAGCAGCACCGGGATGAATATCAATCCCAGTCTCCGAATGGGCCATTTCCGTAAGCATACGGGGAATAAGGGGCACATCCATCAAAAAGAGCTCGTGGGCAATACGGTAGTTCACCAAGGTCTTGATGACGGGATAGCAGGAAATAATCTCCGAAAAACTTTTAGCCGCAGGATCTCCATTGTAAGCCGCAACGACATCTGTCAGCAATACCTCTCGAATATCCGGCAGTTTGGAAGTCAGTTTCAGCGAAAGCTCCTCGCTTCGCTCCCTCAAAACAAAATTTTGCTGATAACAGTCCGTTTCTGGCTCTTCTTGGTCAGCATCGCAAAAGCTCAGTCCTGCAAGGATCTGCCCCGACAGCAATTTATGAAACTGCTCAACATTGACCCCGATTTGGAATTTGAGCGTATGCTGATTTACCATTGATTTTCCGTAATAGCCGGGAAACAGTATACTTCGGGCCAATGATACAATCTCGGCCAAAGCCTCACCCGATGGACGTTGTCCTTTGGTAAAGGCTACGGAACGGGCACACTTTCCATCACGACTACTAAGCTTGAATATATTCCAAGCTTCAAGATCGGCAAGGGCGTCCACAGTTTGTGTGAGTAAGCGATTCTGTCCGGGATTGTTCATCTTTTCATTTTTCCGCTACAAAGATAACACAATAAATTAAATTGAAAAAGAAAACCGAAGGATTTTTCTTTCTGTCTTTTCCCTACAGAGACTGCACAGCCCCAACAACTATGCCAATAATGGTCAGTAAAGTACATTTGGAGAAAAAAAACAGATTGATACTATTGGGATGAAATGTTTGGGGAAGAACCTGACACTAAGTCTTCTTCTACTTATACTGTCCGCAAAAGGCAAGTAAACATTCATTGACAATCCTCTGATTTGCCGGCCCAAACTCCTAAATACTCAGAAATAGTGGCGACAAAAAAACTGAAACGCGCCGTCCCGAGTAGCACGACGCGCTTCAATCTGTTAAAGGAATATCTTTTAGAAAAGTTTCTGTGGATAGACTCCTGCGTCGATAAGGCTCTGAATCTTAGCAACCACGGATGCACGATCAGCCTGATAAGTCACTCCAAACCATTTGCTTGTCGTATCAAGCACCTGCACAGTGGCTGTGCCATCATTAATCAGTTTGTTCACCATCAACGGAATAAAGAACTCAGCTTTGGGATTAGCCAAATTTTTCGGATCAGAGAGAAACACCTTAAATTCTGCCTCACTGTAATCGAAATAGTCAGGAGTAAATCCCCACATATTCATAGAGACGGGTGTATTGTCACCTCCTACGGCCTGCCAGTTGCCAGACTCATCCTTGTAGCACACTTCACCGTTGACACGCATTATCTCTGTGCGCTCTACAACGGTAGTGAGATGTCCGCAAGCATTAGTAGAGCAGATACCACGTGCTACCGTACCATTCTCCGACAGCGTGTTTCCTACACGGAAGCCCACCATGGCATAGTTATTTTTGCTACCCTCGGGGAGGTTGGCCAAGAACTTGCCAATGACCATAAAGGCATCGCGATTGTAAAAGTCGTCGCAGTTGACCACACAGAAAGGCTCATGAATCAAGTCCTTAGCCATCATCACAGCATGATTGGTCCCCCAGGGCTTTTCGCGGCCTTCGGGAACCTTGAAGCCTTCGGGAAGTGCGTCGAGCGACTGGAAGCAAAGCTCTGCAGGAATGTGTCCTTCATATTTTGAGAGAACTTTATCTCGAAAGTCCTTTTCGAATGTTTTGCGGATGACGAAAACGATCTTACCGAAGCCTGCCTGAATGGCGTCGTAGATAGAATAGTCCATGATGGTCTCGCCATTGGGGCCCAGACCATCGAGCTGCTTCAAGCCTCCATAGCGGCTACCCATGCCAGCAGCGAGGAGCAATAATGTTGGTTTCATGCTAATGATATGTTTTGATTGAAAGATAATCTAAATAACCCTAAAGGATTACTCCTATATTTGTTTTGCAAAGTTACAATTTTTTTCAAATAAAAAGACCTGTTCTCCTGTTTTTTTTAAGACTTGTGCTCAGCTGCACGGATATTACGCATAAGGCCTTCATATTTCACTCGTTTCACCGCCGACCCTTTGAAAAGTTCACGATACTGCTCTACAGAAAGATGCTGCCAGTCTTCTTTGCGCATATTCATCAATGCTTCAGAAGGCTGTAACAGAGGTTCGTTTGTCGGAGAAGCGAATCGGTTCCAAGGACAAACCTGTTGGCACTTGTCACAGCCATAGATGCAGTCGCCCATGGCATCCACGGCAGCAGGCGACAAATCTTTACGATTCTCTATAAGCTGATATGAAAGGCAACGACGAGAGTCGAAATCTGTAGAATTACAGTCACCATCATGGGTGGGAATCAATGCGTGGGTGGGACAAGCATCCACACACTGATGGCAATGTCCACAGTGGCTGGGCATGGGTTTGTCGTAAGCAAGCTCTATATCCAAAATCAATTCGCCGAGGAAAAACATACTGCCTGCATGGGGAATGATCAGCTGATGATTGCGGCCAATCCAACCAATGCCGGCTTGACAAGCCCAATAGCGTTCCAACAATGGACCGGTATCAGAGAAGGCTCTGAACAAACCATGCTGGCGATCAGAATGCAATGCGTCTTCAAACCCGAAAGTCTGCGCGAGTTGCCTGAGCCGTGACCTCATTATGTCATGATAATCTTTTCCTAAAGCATAGGCTGCAAATTGATATTCCCCCATGGGCATCCTGCACCGTGGAGCATAGTTTAGAGCCACACACACGATACTCTTCGCTCCCGGCATCAACAGACGTGGGTCAAGGCGCATGTCTGTATTGCGGCACATATATTCCATGTCGGCTTCCCTGCCAGCTTTCACCCATGCCTTCAGCCGCGATTCAGCCTGGGCTGACACATGATCGGCCTTGGCAACGCCACAAGTGAAAAAGCCAAGGCGCTTGGCCTCGGCTTTTATTTTCTGCGTGAGTTCCAGGGTAGAGGAACTCACGGAATCATTCAAAGGTTTTAAACTCATATCCTTGTTCTTTTAGCCATTCCAAGGCTTTCGGTAGGGCATAGTGCAACTTGTCGATACTCTTCAGTGAATCATGGAAAGTGATGATACTGCCATTGCGCGCATAACGTTTCACGTTGTTGAGAACGTCCTCTGCCGTCAGCCACTTAGAATAGTCGCGCGTCACCAAATCCCACATCACAATTTGGTATTTCATACTGAGCCACCAGTAAGTACTGGAACGCATCCACCCATGAGGCGGACGGAAGAGATGGGCGTGGATAAGCTCATTGGCCTTTTGCGTGTTCATCACATAAGTCAGCGACCAATGTCTGAATGCACCGAGGTGGTTGAATGTATGATTGCCCACCTGATGTCCTTCCTCAACGATCTGATTGTAAAGGTTGTGGTAGCGCAGCACATTCTCACCGACCATAAAAAAGGTAGCCTTCACGCCATACTCCCGCAACGTCTTGAGAATGAAAGGCGTAGATTCTGGGATTGGTCCATCGTCGAAGGTAAGATAGACAGCATGCTCATGCTTGTCCATTCGCCACAACGCCTTGGGATATATCCATCTCAGCCATTTTGCAGGTTGCTCAATAATCACAGGCTATATTGTTAAGAAGCATAAGAGGATCCACTCCCCTACCCCGTCATAAGATGCAGACAGCGATGGGAAGTGGATCTTAACGTTTATTGTTGGGGCATTTGTCCACCCTTCGCCTGATAACGTTGGGTGTAGCCTACAAATTGCTGCATTTTGCCCTCATAGAGCTTCGGATCTATCATGCGGTAGGTGTTGCACACATCCTGCATGTAATAGAAATTAGGCAGACACGATTGTTGCTCGCTGATGAATGCATTGCCTTGCAACTGGAGATAGAACTCCACATACTGACAGAGCACCTTCCATGTCTTATCGGCATAGATACGTGCTTTCTGCTTGTTGCCGACCATCTGCCAGGCTTTAGCCATGTCGCCACCTCCGCTGATGTAGTTGAGCGGAACATTATATTCCGGAATCTCCTTTTCAGCCTTATTCAGCACGTTGATGGCCTTCTGCTTCTCACCGTTGAGCGCCAGCTGGATGGCGGTACGCGCAAGTAGACGGCGATGGGTCCAGCACATACCCATGGTGGCCTCATCGATATAGAGACCGGGATGACTGAGATTGCCATACTTAAAGCGGTACATCACGGCATCGTAGGTCTTGTCGGCATCAAAGCGCTGAGCATTTTCGGCCCGTGTATTGAACGGAGTGATGCGGTTGGCAAGTCCCTGCTGGATAAAGTTGTCACCAAGGTTCATGAAGTTGTCTTCACCCACGGTGGTAGCCACATATACGGGTCGTGTCCAGCCGCTGTTGGAGATGATCTCAAGCATCATCAGATCGCTCTTGCCCAAATAGTTGTGACCGGAGAGCGAGATCGTCATCCGGGCCGGAATACTGTCAACTGCCATAAGCATACCGCTTTGCTTCACTGCATTCTTGTCTATGGTCATGAAGAGGGTATCCGACGGAATGCAATGGAGATTGTTGCGGATGTCGTCTGACGAATAGCCTAAGACATTCTGAATCAGCTCCCGTTGCTGGGGTGTGAAGTCATTGCGCACCCAATACTTCATCACATTCTTCAGCTCAAACGGATCATCGCCAAAGATCTTCTTTGCATCCTCAGGATCAGAGTTGTAGAGCTCTCTAACCTGCTGCTTCATGGCCGTATTGACGCGTAGCTGATCGTTTGTTCCCTCCACATAATCGTAGCGGGGCCAACTGATGGGCAACGCAGGCGAACCATAAGCAGGCCGCTTCATCTGGTCGATATACCAGTCGGTGTTAAGATAGCTCAAGTTGCAGACACGCGCATCGGTGCCTACGCCCTCCACTTCCTGGTTATACCAAAGCGGGAAGGTGTCGTTGTCGCCATTGGTAAAGATAATGGGGTTCTTGCCTGTAAGCGATCTCAAGTAATTGGCACCGAAGTCGCGGCAAGTATAGCGGTTGCTGCGGTCGTGGTCGTCCCAGGTCTGGCTGACCATCTGAATAGGCACAAGCAGACAGAGCAGCGAGACGACGGAAGCTACAGCGACATTGCTCATCTTTAGATATTTCTTCACCAGATCAATGATAGCTGCTACACCAATCCCACACCAGATAGCATAAGCGTAGAACGAGCCGGCATAAGCATAGTCGCGCTCACGAGGCTGATTGGGCGTCTGGTTCAGATAGATCACGATGGCCAGACCTGTCATAAAGAACAGGAAGAACACCACCCAGAACTGGCGGATACCACGCCGGCCGCGCCACGCCTGCCAGAACAGACCGATGATGCCCAAGAGGAAGGGCAGACCGTAGAACACATTGTGCCCCTTATTGTGCTGGAGTTCATCAGGCAATTTGCTTTGGTCGCCCAAGCGAGCATTGTCAAGCCACTTGATACCACTGAGCCAGTTGCCATGTTCCAGCTCTCCGTCGCTCTTGATGTCATTTTGACGTCCCACGAAGTTCCACATGAAATAGCGCCAGTACATGAAGTTGCACTGATAGCTGATAAAGAACTTCAGATTCTCCCATGCGGTAGGAATCGTGATGGTCTCGCCGGGATGGAAGACACTGGGCACCTGGCGCCCCGTGATGCCACCCACCCATCCAGGATAGAGGCTGGCATGCTGGGCCGAATACATACGAGGGAAGAATACGTTCTGCTCATATTCCACCTGGCTGTTGTGGCCCGACACATAGTAAGAATCCTTCTCATTAGGATTACGCTTTTCCGTGCGATTGTAGATGGGCGCGCCATCGGTAAATTTAGGAGTGGCATAACCGTCGGCATTCACCTCGCCCATCTTATACTCAGAGGCATAAGTCTGGCCATAGAGCAACGGACGGTAGCCATACTGGTCACGGCTCAAATAGCGTCCCAAAGAGAAGATGTCCTCTGGCGAGTTCTGGTCCATCGGAGGATTAGAAGTAGAGCGGATGACAACAATCGTATAGCTGGAGTAGCCGATCATGAGCATAAGCATACAGAGGAGCGTGGTGTTCTTCACACGTGATGAGACAACATACTGCCGTTTTTTCTCCACTGTACGCTTGCTATTAAGCAGCCACCAGAGAAGGGCAAGAATCACCACTCCAGTCACTACTGCTTTCCAGCCGAATCCGTAGAAGGGAATGCCCAAGAGACCAAAGGCGAGCATAAAGGAAATGTTCTCGCGCGTTTTGCTCTGAGCGGTATAGCTCTCAAAGATAGCCCATACCACAGAGGCTACCAAAAGCACAATATAGATAATGGTACCCGTATTGAACGACAGACCGAGGGTATTGACAAAGAACAGCTCAAACCATCCACCCACGGTGATAATACCGGGCACAACTCCATAGAGTACAGCGGCCAGAATGACAAAACTCACAAGCAAGGCCAAAAGCGATCCTTTCGTCTCCACATTGGGGAAACGGCGATAGCAGTAAACGAGCACGATGGCGGGGATACACAGCAGGTTGAGCAGGTGAACACCAATGCTAAGACCCATCATGTAAGCAATGAGTACCAGCCAACGGTCACTGTGGGGCTCATCGGCATGGTCTTCCCACTTCAGAATGAGCCAGAACACGATGGCAGTGAACGCAGAGGAATAGGCATAAACCTCACCTTCAACAGCCGAGAACCAAAAGGTGTCGGAGAAGGTGTAGATCAAAGCGCCCACCAGACCACTGGCCTCGATGGCAACGAGTTTGGCGGTAGTCAACTCATCCCAGTTCTTGAGAACAAGCTTACGCGTAAGATGCGTAATTGTCCAGAAAAGAAACAGGATGGTGGTGGCTGAGAGCAAGGCACTCATGGTGTTGACCATCTTTGCAACCAGAGACGGGTCACTGACAAACTGTGAGAAGAGATTGGCTGTAAGCATGAAGAACGGCGAGCCCGGTGGGTGGCCGATTTCCAACTTATAGCCTGTCACGATAAACTCCGGGCAATCCCAAAAGGACGCTGTGGGCTCAATGGTGGAACAATAGACAAAGGCTGCGATGACAAATGTCAGCCAACCCATGATATTGTTCACAAGCTTGTATTGTTTCATTGAAAATCAAATAAATTGTGTTATCGTAAAACATTATAATCAACTGCAAAGATATAAAAAATATTCCTAAGCCGCACTTTTCCGCTCATTTTTTACTTTTCTTTTCGATAACCCGGACGAAAACATCTTTCATTCCTAAAAAAAAGAGTCACTGGACCATGACTGCAAAACTCTATCCATAGCACGATTTCCACGTCGTAGAGCACTGGATGACGGTCCCCAGCCAGCATCCCGACAGGATGCACATGGAGCCCAGCGGGATGGCAACTGGGGCCCAGCGGGGCTGCATATGGAGCCCAGCAGGATGGCAACTGGGGCCCGGCGGGGCTGCAACTGGAGCCCGGCGGGATGGCAACTGGGGCTCAGCGGGGCTGCAACTGGGGCCCAGCGGGGCTGCAACCGGCAGACGAGATAAATATCCTAAAATTATCTCATCTTCAACAGGAATTCATAAAACGATTCATATATAACTGCGCCATGCTTGAATAATAGAAAAACTGATGGCTGTCCGTGTAATATTGAAAACGCAGGAAGGACACAGTCTGATCGCAGAATAATGGCTCACTGAATATTTCCCGAAGGTTGGCGCTGAGAAAATTATAGAATTCCCTATTTGTAATTTGGCAATGCGACATTTTCCATCACCCCAAAAAGGTTTGCAGCCAACAAGAGTAGAAAATAACAATCAGCGCTTATCACCTTAAAATAATAGGAAGATATCCGTTGTGCCAGAATAATCCCGTTGGGATAATAGACTGGGACGTGGGACAGAAGATCTGGCAAAGGGCTGAACATGAAAAGGAAAAATAAAGGCCCTTCGGGCATGTCGCCAAGCAGTGGCAGCCCGAAGGGGTGGTGAGGGGGACAAACTAAAAAAACCTGCCCCGTGCAGAAGACATGGTCTGAAGAGCAGGATGATATGCCTTAACGATCAAATCGCTCGAGGTGGAGTCCGTCAAGGGTCAGCGCCTCGATCTGCGGTACCAGACGTGTAAAGTGCTCTGAGTGGGAGTGCTTATTGAGTAGCTCTTCACTCTCCCATGTCTCGCAGAACAAATACACATCTGGACGCGTTGAGCTGTGAAACAAATCATAGCCATGATTGCCTTCATCGTTGAGCGACTTCTCAACCAATTCGTCGGTCAAGGCTTTCAGCTGAGCCTCAGAGACTCCAGCTTTTACTTGGAAAAAACCATTTAATCTAATCATGATACAAATATTTAAGTTTTAGAAAAAATCAGAAGGGATACCCAACGGCAATGTGCAAAGTCTGACTGTCGCGGAACCGCGGCATATTGAAATAGCCGCTCTTGCCAGTATCATAGGGGGCATGAATGCCCAATCCCCAATCAATACGGATGACGAAATAGTCGAGATCGTAGCGCAATCCGACGCCAGTGCCGAGAGCCATTTCATCGAAAACGTTAGAGAGCCTGAACCGGCTCCCCGGACGGGAAACGGTGTTGCGCAATGCCCAAATGTTGCCAGCATCGAGGAAGGCGGCTCCATAAAGATGGGAGAAAAGGGGAAAACGATATTCGAGGTTGGCTAAAAACTTGAGATCTCCCGTCTGGTCAAGATAAGACGACTGGCCACCGCGAGTTGTGAAAGAGCCCGGGCCTATAGAGCGGGCATTGAAGGCACGCACAGAATTGGCACCGCCCACATAGAACTGCTCGCTATAAGGAGCAGCCGACGAATTGCCATAAGAGAAAATGGCTCCTCCTGCAAGATGGCCTACAAGAGACGAATGGGCTGACAAAGCCCAAGACTTGACCAAATCTGCTTCTATCTTGACAAATTGGGCATAGGGATTCTTAAACATCTGCTTGTCGCGTTTAGACCATGGGTGGCCCAATGCCATACCAGCCAACGACACGATATTTGCGGCCTCGGAAACAGTGGCCTGCAGGCGAAGCGGATTCAGACTGACAGAGGAGGACTGCCAGGTGAAGCTATAGCGCATTTGGGGCACGAACAGATCGCGCATGGACACTTCGAGATAGGGATTGGCCCGACGAAGAGAATCGAATTTGGCTGTGGAACTCTGCATATAGTCGTATTGCAGGATCAGCGGAGAAAACTCATGCAGAGCGCGAGGTGAAGTCTGAAAACTATAGGTCAATTCGCCAGAGACAATGTGACGTTTGAAGTAACCGGCCCGGTTGATGACATCGCTCGATGCCTTAACTACGGTCTGCCGGTTGCGCAATTTATGGCGGAAGAATTTCCAACCCGGAGGCAATAGAAAACGTGGAATAGTGAGCGAGGCATCCATACCATATTCATAAGAGTTCATCTTTGACGTGGAGCCTTCATATCGATGTCCCGTCTGCCACTCATAACTGCCGTAAAGGTTGAGGTCGAAAGTCTCGCCGCCGTGGAAAGCATTGCGCTTGGTGAGGCCGACGACCAGTCCTGGCCCCATGCGTCCCGAGGTCTTGCCCGTAAAATTAGACTCCACGTAAAAATCATAAGGCTTGTCGAAGACACAATTGAGCTGTAAGTCGAGCGTATCGCACTGGGGCGTAGAGTCACGAGGGGTGAAATCAAAGTTGACAAGACTGAACAACCCACCTGTAGAAAGACTACTGAGCGATGACTGATGGGCCGAAAGGCTATAGGGCTGACCAGGCCTCAGGCTCAATTGACGTCTTATAACACCGACCCTCAACGGAAGTTTTCGACCACTGTAAAGCACATCCATGCTACGTCTATGAAGTACCTGGGTAAGAGAATCTCTGATATTACGCCGGAGCATCACCTGTATTTTACCCAAATACCATTTATGACGGGCTTTTTCGGGTATGCTGTCGGCCATCTGCAAATGTACCTGAACCTTTCCGGGAATGCTTACGGTGTCAGCAAAATAGGAAGAATATCCAGGCTGATAGTAATAAAAGCCGCTGTCGCGAAACAGCGTAGAAATCCGCTGACGCTCCTTATCAAGAACAGAGACGTCAAAAGCATCGCCCTGATGAAGCAGCGTAGACGACATACTGCGAGAGATAATCTGCTCGGCCTCCGGTGGGAAATTGAGGTAGCGGATGGTGTCAAACGTATAGAGGCGATTGAACGCTACCTCGTATTGTATTTTCCCTTTCTTCGGATTTCGCCCCGTGATACAACTATAGTCTACTCGGCCCTGAAAATAGCCATGCTTCTGAAGGACACTTTGGGCTACGCTCGCACGCAATGCCGGATTAACATGGCTCATTAGGATTGGGGCTCGGCCAAAGCTTCGTGTCAGCCAACGGCCCAATGCAGTAGAATCGCTGTGGAAGGCATTCCACATCCACAATCGCAATTGAAAAGGCGTGCGGTAGTAAGAACTTCCCAAGAGTGCTCCGTTAGGTGCAGCGGCGAGAGCAGCCTCAACCTCGGCCTTTACATATTCCGAATGGGTATCACTCTTGAAATCGGCATAGTTGATTTTCTTCAACCCCGTATAGAGCTGTTCGCCCTCTTCCAGACCACTTGTGCTACTGCACGAAGTGACAAACAGAAAAAAGGCAAGTAGGAAGAGCGACGGGGAAATATAGTATAGTTTTGTCATTTACTCGTTGGTTTATCACTTTGTTTTACACTATCGCGTAGCATGGGCAGGATATCCTCAGTATCCTTAAAGCGGAACAGATCCTTGAAATGACGCAGACGACGTTTCCAAACAAACCCCACTCCATATTTGCCGACATAACCCTCAAGCCAGTCATAGCTGTCGCGATTGTAGAAAAGCTTAAGGTACTTGCTACTATTATTGTCGAGACGATAGTCAAAGACAACGTTGTTAAAGAATGTCTGATCGTTACTCTCTACGTCGGCCCCCGTGGATACTTTTCCGCCTACCTGAATGTTGAGCCGATTGTTCCAGAATCGCTTGGAGAACTTAAATGAATAGTCGGTCTGCATGGCCCCACTCTTCGACGTAGCGTTATCAACACCGAAACTGAGATCGAGGGTGCGCAGTGCACGCCCTGTAATATTGTTGATTTGCGACTGCAAGAACGAACTCAACGCTGAGTTCATAGAGAACTGGCTCGTGTTGCCGTCCGTTAGATACATGCCGGTAGTAAGCATCGTCACTGCTATTTTCCCACGTTCCTCTTTCGACAAAGTATTAAGCTGGTTACTGATGGTCATATCCTCCGGTGCGTTGATAATAAATTCCACGCCCATATCTCCGAGGGTCTTTGACAGGGCCACTCCACAATCAAAATCGACCATACGAGAATTAGTTCCGCCCGACTCAACCGAGGCCTTTGTGCGCTCAGTGGCCGTAATGCTCAGGGCTGGATTGAAAGGATCACCCTGGAACTGAAGATAGCTGCCATTTTGAATGGTAAAAGTCTTCAACGGAATCACTGGCAGCGAATACTTCATCGAGCCAGAACTGATCGTGTATCGGCCACTCAACATAAGATTGTCGGAAGGAGAATAGGACAAGCGGAGATCGCCACCACCGACAATGTCGATATAGTTGGTGTGTTCGTCATCGAGTGCGCAGACGATATGAGCATTCTCGTCAATGCTGATGCCAAGATCCATATCGAATCCTGTCAATGGAGGACGTGCGATGGTCTCAGCTACAGTATCGCTGAACGACGTGAACGTCACAAGCTCTTCCATTTCGTTGTCGGCAGACAAGGGAGAATCACGCAAGACATAAGTCATATCGGTAGCTCCAAGCACATCCAACTTGCCTCTCATCTTCAAAGACTCAACAGGGCCACTCATCATTCCGAAGAAATTGACGTAGGTTTTACCATAAGTCTCCGAGCGATTGTTTTCCTTACTGTCGATGAGTAAGAAATTACGGGCCTGCATCTTCATGTCAAGCGTCATATGACTCGGATCAGAGAAGTCCAAACTTCCCAAAATATCAAGAGGACTGTCGTTGTGGGCAAACATCTCGAAATTTTCAAAAAGCAAATGACTGCCCACGATGCGTACCGGGTCGTCGGCAAAGCGCATCTCTACACCATAAGGCTTGCTGAATACAGAACAGGAGTCGAAAATCAATTCGCCATTCACCTCTGGCTTTGTCACCTTACCCTGAATCTTAAGCTGGCCTTCGGTGCACCCATTGAAGCCAAAAAGCTGGTTGGGAATAAAGCCGTTGAGTATTTCCAAGGGCAATTTCTCAGCTTTAAATGTCGCGTCTATGGAGCCGCCCTGACGCTTATCATACACTCCATCGAGATAACCAATCTCCCGGTCATTCTGATAGAGGAAACCATTCACCTTGTGGGTACCGTCGACCGATGGCGTATAGACAAACTCCGTACCGATATTGCCCATGGGACAGCCCTCATAGATCATGTTCTCCACAGAGACCGTGCTCGAAACAGAAAACTCTTCTTGGGTTTGGACGGCATGGAAGTCCCCGTCCATGATTCCCTTAACATTGGGCGTGTAGGGCAAAACGCTGAGCGTTTTTTCCAAATCGAAACGATGCAGGGTGAGCGTCAGGTCCTGCAATGCCGTAGAATCTTCATCATCAGAGAAGAGCTGCACACCTTGGCCATCGGAGGCTGATAACGTCACGTTGGCCGAAACCCTGCGGTCGTTACCAAGGAAGCAGTAATTGTCATTGTTGACTTTAAACTCTTTGTAACCCAATATGGGGTTGTCGCCATAGAGATGGAACATCACGCCCCTTTTCTCAATCTCGGCAGAAAGACCAAGTTGTACGCCAAGTCTGTTGGCACGGTCGTATATGCTCCCTTGCACATAAAGTCCATTGGAAAGAACTGCTCCTTGAAAGATGGAATTGAAAACGTACTGGGGGTTGCCAGGATTGTTGCGTACTTGTAAGGTGTAATGAGTGGTTGACGTATCAGATACTACGGCCAGCCGAACAGTGTCAAGTTGCATGGAATCAACAATCAGGCGGTTGATGTCCACATTGCCGTTCAATCCCAATACGGGCGATGAAGTAAGGTTCATGTTGATACTGTCCAACTCATATCCATAAGCTTTCAGAAAACGCATAAACATATTACGCCCACCACTGATGAGTGAGATATCACACAAAGGCAAACGAGAGCGAAGAGATTTCAAGTTGATAGTGCGCAGGTCAAACTGGCGTTGAATTTCCTTGACAGCTCCCTGACATTGGGCCAGAAGTTTCTCATACCCTCCTCGGGCATTCATATTGATGTGAAAATCACCGCAATCCACATAGGCGTGGGTAGTATCGCGACGTGATAGAATGTCGAAAACCAAATCGTCAGGGCGATAGACGCGTGCAGAGTTGCTGAACGTAATATCACCCAACGCACCATTCAACTTATAATTATGTTTGAAATCTGAATCCCAATCAATATGCCCACATCCAGAAAAAGTCATCTGGCGATCAGCAAAATGCAGACGGAAGAGATCAGCGTGCGACAAATCCAGCGTCAGCGTACCTCTCATAAACCTTTTTTGTGTCAGGGCATCCAAACCTATCATGCCTTTTATCAACGGATTGTGACTATTTACTTGGGCATGCAGCCGCCCTGCCGACAAATTGGCCATACCGTTGATATCAGATAAGCTGTAACCGGAATAATGGAAATCGTCAACCTTGAATTTCACATCCAACTTGGTGCGAACAGACAAAATATCCGTGCCACTACCCTTAACAACAACGTGACCACTAAATGGCGTCAATCCTTTGTGAGGTAGGAAATGCTGCAACTGTAGCTTGCTTGCAACAAGATCAGCATGGTAATCCATACGGCTAACATCAAACAGCCCATTACCAGCCACATATCCCCCACCCTCTGTGAGCCGGAAATGCGAAGCATATATCGAACCATCCACGCGGACATTTCCTTTAAAGCCGATACCTACTGGTATGCGTATGGTCTGCATCAATGAAGGATCAAGCAAAGCCGTAAGGAAATCCAGATGATAAGTAGTCGCCTTAAGATCAACATTAGCCTTGATCCGTTTTGGATCCATTAGGCCGGCAATGTAACCATTGGCCTGAAACTTAAATGCCGACGGTAGACTGACACTGAGGCCTGCAAACTTAGCCATCCGCAGATTGCCCTTCAATACTCCATCAATACGAAGTGGAGCATTAGGCCAACGCCGGCGCAGAGGCTCTGGGGCACCTTTCATGAAAAGCAAGAGATCCTGCTTGCCAATGTAGCCGTGAACAACAAGATTCAACTTTCCAGGATGATGATCGGCAAAAGCATCCATGTCCATATTGACCTGAGCCTGCAATTCCGATTCTGGGGTACGGAGAAAAAGCTTCGGCAGCCATAGGCGCGTACTGTCTAAGCCGAATGGTCCTGTCAGATTTTCCACCGCCAATCCACACTTCTCTTTCAACCTGCATTCGCGAAGGATGATGTCGAGCCGTGAATCGCAATAGCTGAATGAGTCTGCCACAAGAGTCATATCACCAAAAGCGAGATGATTGAAATCCAAGCCTTTTTGCTTAATTTCGAAATTGTTGTCGTAGTTGACCCACCCATTTTTCCAATCTATATGTCCAGCCTTGTAAAGCCCTTTGAATAAATCAAAATGAGCATTTGTCAATGCGACATCACCCATTCCGGCTTTCACTTCAAGGGTATCTCCGGGCATATGGAGGTCGAGCCGGGTACGGTCAATCTTCATCTGAGCGACGTTGATCTTCCAGTGATTGGTTTTTGGAGTAGTATCAGGGGGAACCGTATCACTCAGAAATATAGACAAGTTTCCATCCTGGAGAATGACATTGTCTACATTGACTTTTTCTTTTGTCAAATCTATGCCATGGGCCTGTAGATTAATTCTACCCACATTCCCCTTAATATGCGCAGAAGGAATGAAGTTGGTTGTATTGACTTTTACCCGTCGAATGTCAAATTCGTCAATTTGAATTTGCTTCTTGAACAGTGGCAACAATTGTACGTCGGCAAGCAAATGGCCGACATCGGCAACAGTATCTTTGACTTGAGGAAGAGAGTCGTTGGGCTGAATAACCTTCACATCATCCAACCCAAGATCTAAAGGAAATTCAAGATTTACGTGACCTACGGAAATCTCAAGGCCTGTTTTTTTCGAAGCATATTCGGCCACATGCTTTACAGCCCAATTCTGAACGGGAGGGAGGTAAAGCAATAGAGCCAATAGCAAAATGAATAATATTGGCGCTAAAATGGCTATTGAAATCCATTTTAGGGTTTTCTTCATATACTTTTATACTACAGGACTCATCGCATGCCACAAGATATCCTCAGGCAAAGGTGAGTCGATAGACAGATTCTGCTTCGAAACAGGATGCACAAACTCGATATGGCGTGCCAACAGCGATATACTTCCATCGGGATTGCTTCGCTTGGCCCCATATTTTAAATCCCCGCGAATAGGACAACCCATATGTGCCAACTGACATCGTATCTGATGATGCCGCCCCGTGAGCAAATGCACCTCTATGAGCGTATAGCGGTCGCTCTTACCGATGACCTTGTATGTAAGTTTAGCAAGTTTTGAGCCAGCCACCTCACGATCGTAGGCATAACTCTTGTTTTGTTTTTCGTTGCGCACCAGCCAATTCTCTAATAGTGACTCCGGTGCTGACGGCGAGTTTTGCGTGATAGCCCAATAGGTTTTATGGACTTCCCCCTTGCGAAACATCTCATTCATTCGGGTCAAGGCTTTTGAGGTGCGGGCAAAAACCACAAGCCCGGATACGGGCCTGTCAAGCCGATGCACAACACCGAGAAAGACATTCCCCGGTTTGTGATACTTCTCCTTGATGTATTGCTTCACCTTTTCAGAGAGGGGCTCATCGCCTGTCTTATCTCCCTGGACGATCTCGCCAGCCTCTTTGAAAACGATGATGATGTGATTGTCTTCGTAGACTACTCTCACGGCAAATTACATATTCATGCCGCCATCCACCTGGATGACCTGTCCAGAAACGTAACTTGACAAATCAGAAGCTAAGAACAAAGCCACATTGGCGATGTCTTCCACTTTACCGGCACGACGCAGGGGAATACGATCCACCCACTCCTTGCGAATATTGGCGGGGAGCGCCTGGGTCATGGCCGTATCTATAAATCCGGGAGCAATGGCATTGGCGCGGACACCACGACGGCCAATCTCCTGACCAATACTCTTGGCCAAAGCGATCAAACCTGCCTTTGAAGCAGCATAGTTGCACTGGCCAGCATTACCATGGACTCCAACAACAGACGCCATGTTGATGATGCTGCCACCACGCTGGTGCATCATAACAGGAGTGCAAGCATGGATGAAATTGAAAGCGCTCTTCAAGTTCACTGCTATCACAGCATCCCACTGCTGTTCTGTCATCTTCAACATCAGACCGTCTTTGGTGATTCCAGCATTGTTGACCAAAATGTCAACACTGCCGAATTCTTCCACCACTTTGTTTACAACCTCCTCTGTCTGAGCAAAATCGGCTGCATTGCTGGCATAGCCTTTGGCCTTTACGCCCAATGCGGAAATCTCACGTTCTGTAGCCAATCCGCCATGCTCCTCATCGATGAAAAGATCTGTAAATGCAATATTCGCTCCTTCAGAAGCAAACTTCAACGCGATGGCCTTGCCAATGCCACGTGCCGCGCCTGTAATCAGCGCGGTCTTGCCTTCCAATAATTTCATTATTTCAAAAATGTTAAATGATGTTCTTTATATTGTAACGGATAAACCTTACGGTTAGTATATTTCAATGCCTTTTTCCTAACGCGCCATACACAACTTTTGTCACAAGTGGCTTGCTGGCTTCCTCTGTCAGTCCATGCCCAAGACGTCCGTAAATAAATGGCACTTCAAGACCTTTGATACAATAATGCGTAATATCAGCAACAAGATCAACATCTTCAATGTCAAACTCGCCATCTGCCTTGCCTTCAGCATATACCTTGCGGAGGATTTCTATCTCATCCTCATCAAAATTCTTCCTCACCTTCTCAACTGTCCAGATATTACGAAAGAACTCCGCACGTAAATTACCATTCCTGACCACAGTTTCTCTAATCATACTCAGATGGGTATAGATGAGTTCTATTATCTTATCCTGAGGACGAATCTTCTTTGCTGCAACCTCATCAAGTTTATCGCTCAACCGCTCCAATTCGGACTCTATCACGGCAAAATAGACATCCTCTTTCCTATTAAAATAGGTGTAAAGGGTGCGGCGCCCTTTGCCCGAGGCGACAGCTATATCATTCATTGTCGTACCTGCCAATCCGTTTTTCGCAAACAACTGGCGAGCCACATCTACTAATTTCTGTCTTGTTTTTGATATCGACATAATCTAAACAACCTCCCAATAGAAAAATTGCACATACTGATTTGCGTGTGCAAAAATAACTCTTTTATTTCTAATAACAAACAAAAATGAACAAAAAAACGATACAATAAAACTACATTAGCCTTCAAAGCATAAGAATTAGAGCGAAATCAGCTTCCGTTAATACACAAAGCAGTAGGCTACTAACAGCAAAACGCCATCTAAAAGTACTTTCGATTCTACTGCCGAAGAAATATCTTTCTTTGAGGTACTGATAACACATCTCTTCCCAACATTCTGGAATCTGACTTATCTATATAAACGGACATGAATAAAGCTATTCGAGGAGAAAACAAAAAAAACTCAAAAAAAATTTGGTAGTTAGCAAAAAAGTATGTACCTTTGCAGTCGCAAAAAAGAACAAGGCCAATCATAAAAAATTGGTGGAAACATCGCGGAGTGGAGCAGTTGGTAGCTCGCCAGGCTCATAACCTGGAGGTCGCACGTTCGAATCCTGCCTCCGCAACTATAACGTCCGAAGTCGTTGACGATCAACACTTCGGACGTTTTCCGGTTTATATGCCGGACAGTTTTCAGACGACACTTTTCAGTGGCATTGGTTGCGGAGAGCGAACAATGTAAAAAAATGTCTCACTTAGACAAAGAACTTATTTCATCAAAATGTATTGTTCAGTTTACCCTTCCGAGGCTCCACAAGGGTAAGCAATGTTATGTTAACTTCTTCGCCTACGACCCGGCAAGAGTCTGACTTTTTCAGCTGCTTCAAGGCCGCCTTCACCTCTCCTACACTGGCCGTGCCCATGTTGGAGAGCGTGTTGATGGTTTGGGCGACTTTGGACTCATACGTCTTGACAGTAGCTGTAGCTTGTTTGATTTTTTTTTTTGGCATCTTGCTTTGACAAGCTGTCGTTGTTTTTTTCAAGGCATCGCCTTTTTTTTCTTGAGATCTTCCACTTGCTTCTTTAACTTCTGAAGCTCATCCAGCGCCAGCTTTGAGTTGAGAGAAACGATGGTTTTCTGTGTGTTACTTGTTGCCATAGCCATGAGCCGCATGAATCTCTACGGCATAGAAAACTGGTTTCTGGCCTCTTATCGCCGTTTCTCGATGCTTGCCAATCACCGCTTTAAATCGTCGTGCGCCATGGTTTCCGGGAGAATACCGGATACACGACTCCGTACAGCCGGCAGCCCCTAAACTTGAAAACTCCGGGCACGCTCCCTTTGTTCACTGTATTTGGATAGAGACCACCCACTGGGCCCGTCCATAGTTCCAGGATTTCACTATATTTGGGTATTGTAAAAAAAACAAGAAGTTCTAACCTTTGCATCCCGATTAAAACAAAACAAATATGAATCGAAAGAGCAACATCCTTCTTTTGTCGTTGTTAACTATCTTTTTCAGCTGGCAGACGACAAAAGCACAATCCCTTGCAACAGACGACTCTCAGCAGGACTGTACATGTATTGTGGCGGACGCCACACGCTTCTGTGGCGAATGCCATCCGATCACATGACAAACGCCAACCAACTTCAGTTCACTCCCACACCCTCACCGAGTACGCGGCCTTAACCCACATCGCAGGTATATCTCATGTAACTAATTGATTTTCAGCATTGACATTTTATTGAAGATAGCATCTTTGTCCTCATATCCCCAATACAGTTCTACGAGTGCTCCCAGACGATACACCTCGTTATTGCCGTCGCGTCCGCAGACGGTCAGTGTATATTCGCCGTTCTGAGCCTTCAGTGCTTCGTAGTGTTTCTCATCGCCCGGCAGAATCATGGCACCGCAGATCCGCCATCCATGCTGTAAGGGAATCTTCTAACAGACGTGATGTCATAAATTTGAGATGGTCACGATGGAAATTGCCTACACCAAAGTGGAGAATGCCTGCCTTGATGGTGTTGCGATCATAGGAATAATTGTTGATAGCCTTTGTTACCATAGTTCTTTAAAAGTTTTTATAAATTTAGTACATGGTGAAAAGGGCGCCGGCATGGAGTTTTAAACCAAACAGGCACGGCATGCCAGCGGCACCTTGGCCGAGTCCGCCACAGAGACCGTCGTAGTGCCGTACACCTAAATAAATCCGAGCATGATGCCTTGGGCATGCTTTGGGACTCAAGGATTTCAATGAGAGCATGAATCTGCCCAGACTGATTCTACTCCATTCATACGGAGACGCTGAGGCGGGGAAGCGGATGGGAGCATGGCAGGAAATAACAGCAAATGAATGATTTTTTTAGGTCCAATGGGTAGGTTGACCGAAAAAATTACTATTTTTGCAGTGTGCAAGCAGGTAGAAGGGCCTCCGCCTGACAGCTACGGCCACCACAACAAATCCTACAATCGATGACTCACCAAGCAACAGAATATCCTCTCCCAACGCTCCTTTGGCACTGGCTCAGCCGGTACGGCCTCAGGGCCACGCTCGCCCTACTGCTGCTCCTGCTACCCGCGGTGTGCCGGTCGGCCGACACGACCGACCCCGCCACCAAGCGGGCCATTGAGAAGATATACTCCTACTCCTTCTTCGACATGAACCGCGCCCTGCTCACCCTCAACCGGCTGCGCAGCGAGAAGCGCATCGACACCCACCGCGCCGACAAGATCGAAGGCGACCTCTTCCTCAACCAAGGCAACTTCTTCGAGGCACTGAAATTCTATAAGCGCGTGCTCTACAGCGACGAGGCTGCACGCGACCCAGGATTGCAGATGAGAATCATCCGCATGGTGCTGCTCTGCTACGACAGCACCCACAACCTGCAGAAGATGGACTACTACCAAAGGAAGCTGGAGCAGATGGCATACCAGGCCAACGACACCGCCATGAGGGCCGTGGCCCTCTTCAACAAGGGCAAGATGGAACACTACATGGGGCGAAAGGCCATCGGCTGCCAAATGATCAGAAAGGCCGCTCAGGCCATGGAGCACTCTGGGATGAAGTCGCGCGTCAACGAAACTTACTACTACCGCATCACACTCATCGAACTGCTGCAACAAGACGGAGCCTACCCGGCGGCACGCGCCGAGTTGGACCGCCTTGCCCAATTTATCAATACCCATATGAGGCGCGCCGGCTTCGATGCGTCGATAGCGCGGAGCGTGGAGCGCGACCTCGACGCCCACCGGGCCGTGGTCTACTCAAAATTGGGAATGAAGGCCGAGGCCGCCCACAGCTACGCCGACTTCATGAGAGCGAGCGACGTGATGGAGTTCGACTTCAAGTGCATCATGCCCTACCTCACCGACAACCACCTCTACGACGATATCATCAGCCTCTCTGCCCAGCGGTTCGAGAACCTGCGCAAGTCGGGCTACGATGCCTCGGCCGACCTCTGCTATGTGTTCAAGTCGATGGGAGACGCCTACATGCACAAGGCCAACTATCGCGAGGCAGCCAAGGCCTACCTACGCCTCGACTCCATCAGGCAGCGGCAGCAGACGGCCGAGGAGCAGAGCGCCATCGACGAGCTGACGACCAACTACGAGACCAATCGCGAGCGACTGGAAATGGAGCGCAGCATGGCGCGGCTAAAGATAGAATGGATTGTGGGTACGGCCTTGGCCGCCATGTTGGCGTTGTCATTCATCGCCTGGCGCGAGCGACGCAACGCCCGCGTAATAGCGAAGAAGAACCAGTGGATGGCCCACTACATCGACATGAGCCGGAAGCGGGAGGAGCCACCCGCGTCAACACTCACTCCCGACAAGGCTCCAGCCACGGAAGAGGATTCCGAGGAGAGGCTATTCGAGCGGCTGCGCCAAACCATCATCGACGAGAGGCTCTATCTGGACCGTGACCTCTCGCGCGAGGTGCTGCTCGAAAAGGCCAAGGTGCCAAAAAACAAGTTCGCCAAACTCTTCCGCATCTACGCCAACACCACCTACAGCAAATTCATCAACGACCTACGGCTCGACTATGCCGTGGGAATGCTCAAACAGCATACCAACTACACCATCGACGCCATATCCGCCGAGTGCGGCTTCACCTCGGCAAGCACTTTCTACACCCTCTTTTCCCAACGCTTCGGCATGACACCCTCCGAATACAAGAAGGCCATTAGCAAGGACCAACACGATAATTCATAATTCATAATTTTGGCTCACGCGAACATTTTCAATGAATAATGCATAATTTTTTGGCTCGCGCGCCCCCCTTTCAATGCATTACCCTTGTTCCACATGGCAATTATGAATTATACAATGCATTTCCCTTGCTCCGCATGGCAATAATGAATTATGAATTGTAAAAAAGCCATTGTGTGACTTTTTAAAATAACAAAGTGACAATTTAGAACAAAAAAGCCGCTCTTATTGTGCGATTTTTGTGATATCTTTCTTAAATTTGCGGAGACACAAGCCAACCTAACAATGCATGCGGGACAATTTGGAAGACGGCCCTGCCTTGACAAAAAAACGACAAAGGCCATCAGGGAATGACTTTTCGAGTAAACTCACATAATTTACCATTTTCAAAAGATTCCGTTATGAGGAAATTATTACTTATTCTAACCGTATTGCTGGCCGCGCTTCCATCGCGAGCCCAGACAGACACCCTCACGTTGGGCTACTGCAAAGGACAGATTGCGGCCAAGGGCCGGACTACCGCCCAAGGCAAGAAATGGATCTCGGGTGCCATCCGTCTCACATCTGTCACGCTGAGCCCCTTTGTCGACAACAAGATTGTGGGCGTGAGAGTGGGACTCTGCTCCCGCGTCAACATCGACACGCTCCAAGTATGGGTGCGCACCACAGCCACGGGCGAGAACCTCGCCGAGGGTATCATCACGGCGCGCGACCAGCCTCGCATCGCCAAGGGATGGAACAGCGTGATGCTCAACGTTCCCATCGACATCTCCACCGGGGATGAGTTCTTCGTCGGCTTCAGCTACAAGCAGCGCGGCTCCACGAGCGCCATCTCCGTGGTGGGCAGCGCCACACGCAATGCCTGCTATCTCGACGAGAACGGAACCGGAAAATGGTATGACCGCTACAAATACGGTTGTCTGAGCGTGGAGGCCGTAGTGGCCGGTGACAACCTGCCCGAATACGACCTCGCCCTCTCGGCCCCCGTGGGTATCTATAATCCCAAGACGGGCAAGCTGAACATGACGGCCAAGGTGTACAACAACGCCACGCGCCAAGTGGAGGGCTTCACTATCCAAACGCAAATAAGCGGTATGGAGCAACCTTCGATCAACCATATCAGCCAATGCGTGAAGCCGGGAGAGAGCATTGAGATCAGCTATGAGACCATGCCCGACGCCACAACCATCGATGGCTCCAACCTGATAACAGCCACCATCAGCTCCTTGGACGACTATGACGACAACGACAAGAGCAACAACCAAGCCTCGACGGCCATCGCATTCAAGCAGAACCTGCTGATTGAAGAGTTCACCACCGAGAACTGCCCCAATTGCCCGCGCGTGGCCGGCTATCTGCGCGATGTGCTGGACCTCGACAAGTATCAGGGCCAGGTGTTCGCCGCCGCCCATCATGAGATGTACTACGACGACTGGCTCACCCTGCAGCAGAGCGTGGTGGACGGCACGCTGACCCCCACCGACATCTACAGCTACGCCATGCTCTACAACGACAAGGGCACCTACGCCCCCGCCCTGATGTACAACCGCCAGCCCTGGTTCACGAGCAACACTGGCAACGACACGCCCGTGGCCCTGCCCAGCTCAAGCGCCGAGATTCAGAGCTTGCTCGACTATGCCTTGACCCTACCCGCAAACGCCACTATCACCTCGCTCACCGCCCGCTATGGCGACAACGACACCACGGTGGTGGTCAGCGTGGAGGGCATCTGCAACAGCTCGGCCGCGCTGGGGCTCAACGTCACGGTGATGCTGACCGAGGACAACATCGACGCACATAACCAGGCGGGCTATGGCGAAGGCTTCGTGCATCAGCACGTGTCGCGCGCGCTCAACAATGTATGGGGCGTGCCGGTAACCATGAACGGCAACCGCTTCAGCTACCAGGTGGCTATGGGGCTTAACTCCCACTACTTCAAGAAAATCAGGATGGGCTCGTGGGACGAGGCTTACCGCAACTGGAAGAAGGACAACATACACATCATCGCCTTTGTAAACACCAAGTCGTCGTCGCCCACAGGCTGCGGCATCCTCAATGTGGAGAGCATAGACTTCAGTGCCGTGACAGGTATCGCCCACCCCGCGGCCACTGGAACCGGATCCGGAGTGGCCCGCAAGGATCTCTACAACCTCAATGGCACCAAGGCCGGAGCCAATCCCGCACCAGGAGTCTACATCGAGCGCACCGTCTACAGCGACGGCCACACCACATCCCGCAAAATCATCAAATAGAAAAGTAAAACAACGAAAAACATAGCTATATGAAGAGCAAGTCAACAACCCTCAAGGCCATCCAGGCCGCCGTGGTGATGCTATGCCTCTCGCTGGCCTCGCTGGCCCAGGGACGTTACAGCGTCAACGACAACGGCATCCGCGTAAAGGCCGACGGCACACCGACAGCGCAGCAAAGCAAGCGGCCGCTGTTCGGACCGCGCCCGCTGAAGAGACTGCAGAGCGACGTGAAGCACTCCCCACTCAGCCGTATGGTGCCCAACAACACCAAGCGGCAACCGCTGCTGACCACCCCAGACGGAGTGCAGTTCATGGGTGTGGTGGTATTCGCCAACTCGTGGCAGGAGTTTGGAGCCGTAGACGACGACCCCTACTACGTGGCCCAGTTCACCGACTCCACAAGAATGAAGCTGCAGCACGTCAAAGCCGACCCTCACTTCAATGCCAACGGCGGTGGCGTGATCCACGACGGCGTGTTCCGCTTCATCACCTATTTCGACGCCACGGTGATGGTGGCCGGCTCCTTCTACGAGTACGACACCAACACCTGGGAACAGTTGCGCTACGAGGACGTGACCGA
The DNA here is from genome assembly GCA_900322035.1 of uncultured Prevotella sp. GTDB lineage: Bacteria > Bacteroidota > Bacteroidia > Bacteroidales > Bacteroidaceae > Prevotella. The sequence continues at coordinate 20,321 of ONYL01000005.1, read as the reverse complement.
CCAGCCGGAGATGTATGCCTTCGACACCGACCTCGACCGCACCACGGGGCGCGTCTACGGCTGCTTCTACAACGACAGCTATATAGGCTATGAGTTTGGATGGATAGACTACGACAACTTGGAGCAGCACAAGATCGCGGACCTCGACAAGCTGCTCGTCACTATCGCAGTCAATAGCAAGGGCAACGTCTACGCTATCAGCATCGACGGCGACCTGTGCCGGGTGGACAAGTACACGGGCAAGGTGACCGTGGTGGGCAATACCGGACTCTCGCCCTATTATGTGCAGAGCGCCACGTTCGACAAACGCACCGACAAGCTCTACTGGGCAGCCTCATTCCAAAACTCCAACTCAGCCCTCTACCAAGTGGACACACTCACGGCTAAGGTGACCAAGATAGCCAACTTCCCCGACAATGAGGAAGTGTGCTGCCTCACCGTGGTGGAGCCCCAGACCGACAACGCCGCCCCAGCCAAAGCCGATGGGCTCAAGGCCAACTTCCCCAAAGGCGCGCTCACGGGCGAGGTGAGCTTCAAGGCTCCCCTTCTGACCTACGGAGGCGACCCGCTGGAGGGACAGCTCAATTACGAGGTGAAGGCCAACGGAAGCGTGGTGGCCAACGGCCAGTGCGCTCCGGGTGAGGAAGTGACGGCAGATGCCACCGTGAAACAGGGCGAGGCGGTGGTCAACGTCAACGTAAGCAACGACAAGGGCACAAGCCCCACCGCGCGCCTCTATTTCTGGGCCGGTCCCGACTATCCCAAAGCAGTCAGCTCACTGAAACTGAGCATCGACTCCGCCACCATGAAGTCCACGCTCACATGGCGTGCCCCCACGGCAGGCCAGCACGATGGCTACGTGAGCGCACCCAAGGTGACCTACAACGTTGTGAGATACCCAGGAGGCGTGAAAGTGGCGACAGGACTGAAGAAGCAGAAATTCGAGGAGACTCTCGACAGACAGAAGCTCACGTCGTACTACTACACCGTGACTCCCATCCACGAAGGTCTGACCGGAACCACGGCCACTTCAAACAAAGTGCTGGTGGGTGATGCCTTCACCGTACCTTATATAGAGAACTTCGACAACAGTGCCGACTTCGACCTGTTCACCGTCATCGACAAGAACCAAGACGGCATCCTTTGGAAATACTCGTCCAACTATCAGTGCGCCTACTGCTCGTTCACCTCTACGCAGGGTAACGACGACTGGCTGCTCACCCCAGAGCTGAAGCTTGAAGGAGGCCGCAAGTACAACCTCTCCTACGTGGCCCGGCGCGGCATGGAGGAATATCCCCAGATGCTCGGCGCCAGTTTCGGCCGCGGCCTCGATGTGGACAACTACACAGAGGTGGTGCCTATCACCACGCTGGCATCGAGCAACTTCCAACGCTTCAACGCCTCTGTGAAGGTGGCCTCCGACGGCAACTATCACTTCGGCTTCCACGACCTGACTACCCTCAACTCCTACCGCACCTATCTCGACAGCATCAGCGTGACGGCCGGCCCGAAGCTCTCGGCCCCCGACAGCGTCACCAACATGAGAATCACCATCGACCCGGAAGGATACGGCGAGGCCACGCTGGTCTTCAACGCACCCACGACCGACATCGACGGCAACGCGCTCAACAGCATATCCCGCATTGAAATCTACCGCCAGGCGGAAGGCGACCACCTCATCAAGACCTTCGACAACGTGGCTCCCGGACAGGAACTCACATTCACCGATTCTGAGGCTCTCAACGGATTCAATATCTACACCGTCACGGCCTACGCCGGAGAGGATGCCGGGGAGCCCTATGTGAGTCCCGTGTATGTAGGCATCGACACGCCCCTGCCCCCCACAGAGGTGAAGGCCACGGCCGACAACAGCAAGGCCACACTGACCTGGAGCCAATCACCGCAGAAAGGACTCCATGGCGGATATGTAGACGTTGCTTCACTCACCTACAATGTGTATAAGCTCGACCTCAGCTCGCTCACCTTCGTGCCGGAGCAGCAATACATCAACGGATTCTCCTATCAACCCGCAGTGAGCATGAGTGGCAGCCAAGACCTGCAGTTCTTTGGCGTGACCGCCAACTCCGAGCTCGGCGAGAGCGACTACGCTGTGTCGAACGTGGTCATTACTGGTCAGCCTTACAAGTTGCCCTTTATGGAATCGTTCACCAAGGGACGACTCGACAACGAACTGTGGTGGTCGGAAACGGAGCACGCCTTCGTCACCAGCAACGGTTACAACTCCGCCGACGAATACATAGGCTCCGCCGACTGGACTCCAGAGACGCCCAATGAGGTGGCTTCGCTCAACTCGGGCAAGATAGCCATCGACGGCGCGGAAAACCCAGTATTGCACTTCAGCCACAGCGGACAACCCGGCTCCAACTACAAGCTGACGCTCAACGTGATGACCCCCGACAACGAGCTGCATCCCGTGAAGACCATCGACTACAGCACGCTCACCGGAGAGCGCCGCTGGATAGAAGAGTCGGTCGACATGAAGCCCTTCGCAGCCAACGACTTCGTGGTGCTGAAGTTCTTGGGCGAGTGTAACGACGAGACCTTCTCCCGCGTGAGCTTCGACAAGATTGAGCTTCTCGACGTGAAGGCCCACAACCTCATGGCCAAGGATCTCAACCCCGACCTCACCGGAACCGTGGGCAAGCCCATGAAGGCAACGGTGAGGGTGCGCAACATCGGCCGAGAGACGGAGCGCAACTTCAAGGTGGAGCTCACCATCGCCGACAAGGTGGTGGGAAGCATCGACGGCGGCACACTGGCCTCCTTTGCCGACAGCACCTATACGCTGACCTTCGTGCCGAAGATTGAAAACAGCGGACAGGTGGAACTCGGCGCACAGGTGGCGAGCGACCTCGACCTCGACGAGAGCGACAACAAGGCCGCCACCGTGAAGGTGAACATCAAGGAGCCCGAGCTGCCTGTGGTGACCACACTCACGGCCTCCGAGATAGCCTCGACCACCCTGCTGCAATGGGAGAAGCCCGAGAGCGACGCCAAGTCGTTCACCGAGGACTTCGAGACGTTCACACCCTGGAGCATCGACGCCGAGCAGAACGGCTGGACGCTCCTCGACGTCGACACCCTGCGCACCATCGGCATCGAGGGACTCAGCTGGAACAACATGGGCAAGCGGCAAGCCTACATCGCCTTCGACCCCGCCGACCTCGGCGTGACGGCCGTCAACCGCTACAAGCCCCACTCAGGCAACATCTACATGGCCAGTTTCGCCGCCTACAGCAACGACGAGAACGCCAAGGTGGCCAACGACGACTGGCTCATATCGCCCGAGCTCGAGGGCAACAGGCAAACCATCAGCCTCTGGGCCAAGGCCGCCTCGACCGGCTACTCGCCCGAGTCGTTTGAGCTGCTCTACTCCACATCGGGCAAGGAGGCAGCCGACTTCACGAAGATCGCCTCCTACGACGTGGCCGCCGACAAATGGTATGAGTTTGCCGCCGTCGTTCCCGAGGGCACGAAATACTTCGCCATCCGCTGCGTGAGCGAGGACAAGTTCGCCCTGTTCATCGACGACGTGAGCTACCATAAGGGCCATGTCAACCTCACGGGCTACAACGTCTACCGCAACGGAGTGAAGATTGGCTCCACCAGCTCCACCCAGACCGCCTTCGCCGACAACTCCGCCGGCAAGGAAGACACCTACACGGTGACGGTGGTCTACGACGAGGGCGAGTCGGCCATGAGCAACGAGGCACGCGTGGTGAACGCCATCGCCGCCACAACCGCAGGGCCGCTGCAGGCCAAGGGAGGCCACAATGGCATCGACATCACCAACCCCGAGCGGCTGGAGGTGAGCGTCTACACCATAGGCGGACAATTGGTGGCCGGCAGCCTCAACGCTGAGAACGCCCATGTGGCCGCAGCCCCGGGCATCTACCTCGTCAGAGGCGGCAACGCCACGCTGCGCGTCATCGTGAGATAAAACATACTTCATCCATTATCCTATTATATGATTATGAGAAAGTTCAGATTCTTCATAGCCGCGCTTGCGTGCCTCCTGACGGGGCTGGCCCACGCCGACACGCAGACGCCCTACAGCTACGATTTCAACACCGCGGTAAGCACCGCCTCACCAGACTTTGCCCCCATCGGATGGGGGCATCTGGTGAGCTTCATGAACACCGCGTCCGGGCCGCTCTACATGAGCTACGAATGGAATGCCAGCTCGGGAGTGGACGGAACGGGCTGCCTGGCCATCGGGTCGCAAACGGTCACCGACGGCATGGAGTCGCCCGTGGAGCTCAACGACATGCTGGTGACACCCGCCGTGGGCGGCGCCGTCAGCCTCGAAGTGAAGGCCATGAACTACGGCTCCACCATCAGCTTCTGGTATGTCAACTATGAGGATGGCAAGTTCACCACCGACGGCCAGATCGACATGGCCGTGCCGGAGCTTGCGCAGGACGAGTTCGTGCGCGTGGACATACCCGAAATGCCCGAAGGCACGCTCATTGGCATCCGTGGCAACAGCGTGTACATCGACAACTTCAAGGCCGACATGGCCGAGGTGACCCCCTACCCCCGCATGAGAGTGAACGGCTTCAGGCGCCTGGGCGGACAATATGTCGACACCAAGGCCGACGGCAAGTTCACCCTGTCCTACAAGGTGGCGGTGGAAAACACGGGGCAGCGCGACCTCACTGCCAACGAGGAGGGATTCTCGCTGAGCATCGTCAACCGCTCGAAAGGCAACAAGGTGATGTCGACCACCAACATCGACCGCAACCTGGCCATGGGAGCCACCGACAGCATCGTGGTGACGGCCGAGATTCCCTACGCCGACTATCCCGACGCCTACCTCTATGGCATGAGGGAGAACTTGGGCGGCAACATCACCGACCTTGAGAACCTGCAGGCGTCGCCCTACGGGCCGAAGATCTCGCTGCTCGACCAGTATGCCAAGCAAGAGCTCAAAGGCATCGACTTCGGCATCGTGCACGGCTATGCCACTGCCCTCTTCACCCTGCGCAACGACGGAGCCACCGACCTCGTGATAAGCGCGGTGAACGCTCCGGCCGACGTGACGATGACGGCCGACGTGGCGGGAGTGGTGAAGCCCCACGAGAAGGTGAACCTGCCGCTGAAATACACGGTGTCGGCTGCCGGATTCAAGGAGGGCACGCTAACGGTGGTGGGCAACGGCACGCAACTCGAAGTGCCGGTGACGGCCATCGCCGTTGACAGCACCGAGTTCTACGCCAACTTCGAGGACGGCAAGATGCCCCTGGGCTTCGTGCCGGGCGAGGGGTGGACAGTGACCAGCTTCCCTCAGCTCGCCGGAATGGCCAACAACTACTACTGCGCGCAAGGCCCCGAGACCCTCGCCCGCCTCACCACGCCGCTGCTTGAGGTGGCCGAGGGCGAGAAGCTCTATTTCCAGGCCGGGCGCATCAACACCACGTCGGTGGTCAACGTGCTTTATTCCACCGACCGCAAGGAGTGGCACAACCTGCTCACCATCAAGGGAACGGGAACCGACAACACCACTTTCAGCGACCGCCTGCTCATCACGACAGAGCCCAACAGCTTCGCCTTCAGCACCTACACCGTGAGCGGACTGCCCGCCGGTCGCTGCTACGTGGCCTTTGAGTCGGGCAAGGCGCGCATCGACAACATCTTCGGCTGCCACCTCGCCAAGGTGGCCCACGACATCATGTTCAAGCAGAGCAACTTCCCGATGATGGGAAGCGCCAATGCCGAGACCGGCGCCGACGTGACCTTCGTCAACAACAACACCGCGACAGAGAAGGCCGGGGCCTACAGCGTCAACCTCTACGTGAACGGTGAGAAGGCCGCCACGGCTGCCCCCGCCGACTTCAAGGGCGGAGAGACGCGTGTGTTTAGCCTGCCCTTCACGCCCCACTTCGCCGGGCAAGCCACGGTATACGCCTTGTTTGAGGCCGACGGAAAGGTGGTAGCCACTTCTGATACCACGACGATGACCGTACTGCAAGAGAGTGCCTTCAAGGATGTCACCGTGGGCACACCCGACTCGCCGGTGTCGCAAAATAGCGTGCCGCTCTACCTTTATTATAAGAAGAGCATGAGCAATACGGTCTACTCTGCCGACCAACTCAACCTGAAAGCCGGCGCAAAAATCTCCAAACTTTCCTACAAGGGTTGGAATACTAACCAGAACCTGCCCATCAAGCTGAAGGTCTACGTGGCCAACTCGGACAAGAGCTACTTTGAGGCTCCGCTCGCCGAGGCTGACACCACCGCCATGACCTGCATCTACAACGGCGATTACACCGTCACCAAGAAAGGCAGTAAGACCGCGCCTGAGGAGATGCTTGGCATTCTGCTGCAGCAGCCCTTCGTCTACACAGGCGGAAGCCTCATCGTGGCCATGTACTCAGAGTCTGAGGCCTACGCCAACGTGCGCTTCGAGAGCGACGGCAATGTCAGCGGCCACGCCTTCTACCGCTCCGACGACAGCGACTATTCACAGAAGTCATACAGCACCGCCGACATGCCGGTGGTGACCCTCTCAGCCGAGAGCGATCCGACAACGCTCACGGGCACCGTGACGGCGGCCGACGGCAACGCGCCCATCGAGGGAGCTGAGGTGACGCTCACATCGGGCAATGTGCTCTATTCGGCCACCACCAACGCCGAGGGAGCCTTCAGCATGAATGTCTACAAGACCGACAGAACCTACCAATTCCGTGTGGACAAGCCCGGCTACGAGCCGTTCAAGACCACGGTGGCCTCCTTCGACCAGCCGCTCAACGCCCAGCTCACCGCTGGACACGGCATCTACATCGACGATTTCGAAATGCCCGCCGAGGCCATGGTAAACCACCTCTATACGACCCGCGCACAGGTGGTGAACGTGGAGACCTCACAACTCGACAGCGCGGTCTACACAGCCCAGCTTGTGAGCGACGGCAAGGTGCTGGCCACAACGGCCACGCCCGCCCTCAAGGCCGGACAGAAGGCTGAATTCGCATTCACCTTCACGCCCTACGAGGCTGGCAAGGCGAAGATGAGCATCCAGTTCCAGGCCAACGGAACGACTTCGGCCACCCCAGACTCCACGGTGGAGATCCTGCCCGAGCCTCTCGGCGGCTCCATGCAGGTGCTCGACTCCACAGCCATAGGCAACTACAACGTGCCCATCCGCACCTACGACAAGAATAGTGAGAGCCAGACCATCTACAAGGCCGAGGACCTCAATCTCTCAGCGGGAAGCGTCATCCACCGCATCGCCTTCAAGGGCTACAACAACAACAGCAAGGTCTACAACCTCAACCTGCGCGTGTACATCGAGAACACGACCGACAATTACGACAATGGATTCATCGAGCGCGACACGGCGCTCATGACCCGCATCTACGCCGACACGCTCCACATCGAGAGGGCCGGAACGGCGGAGAACCCCGTGGAGTTCATCGTCATCAATCTTCCCGACGGATTCCGCTACACGGGCGACAACCTTAGGCTGGCGTTCCGCACGGAGGCCAAGACCTACGCCCGCACCTACTTCGTCACCGACGACAACGCGAAGGGCACCTACTACCGCAGCAACGACTATCCCGACGAGATGGCCACAACCAACTGGACAATGGAGTCGTCGCCCGTGATGTATCTCGAGGCAACCGGCTCGCAGCAACTCACCGGCACCGTGACCGACCATACGGGCAGCCCGCTGCAAGGAGTAGCCGTGACGATGAAGCACGACAACGTGCGCTACGCAGCCACTACCGACGCAGATGGCCGTTACAGCATCACCGTGGCGCAGACGGCACTGGCCTATCAGACTTCCTTTGAGATGGAAGGCTACAAGACCGTCACACGCGAGGTGAGGTTCGGCTCGGGTGATGGCACGCTCAACGTTGTGCTGCACAAGGCACGCATATTCAGTGGGAAGGTGATCGCCAACAACGGCACTGAGCTGAAGCCGCTCGAAGGGGCCGACGTGGCCATCCGCTATGAAGACAACACCTACCCGGCCGTGACCGATGCCGAAGGTGGATGGACTTTGGAGGCCATCGACGCGCCCCAGAGCCTCACGCTCACCGTTAAGGCCGGAAGCCACTTCACATCGGTGGAGAGGCAGATAGAGGCCGCTACGGCCGACTTACTCACCGATACCCTCAACATCATCAACTCCGTAAGCGGAAAGGTGATGGGCGTCGACGACGTGACGGAGGAGGAACAGCCGTTGGCCAACGCCACGGTGGTGATGGCCAAGGGCGAGACCACGCTCACGGCCGAGACCGACGCCAATGGCGGCTACCGCTTCGACATCGAGTTGGGAGCCGGCAGCTGGACGCTGACGGTGACGAAGAAGGACTACCTGCAGCAGACGGCCACCGTGGTGGTGCTTGCCGACGACACCCTCACCACAGTCGACGACATCAAGCTGCGCATCGACCCGCTGACGGGTGTCAACGAGACGACTACGTTCACAGCCAACAGCCGTGCCGACGTCTACACGCTCCAGGGCGCACTTGTGGGCCGCAACCTCCGTCTCGACTCGCTGCCTGAGGGCATCTACATCGTCAACGGACGCAAGGTGGCCATCAAGAAGAAATGACCAGTTGGTTTCACAATAAAAAACAACTATTTTTAAGAAGAGCCCGGCGCAGGCCGGGCTCTTCTTTTGTACATAAACCGCAGCCACAGTGAGAACCAATCAGAAAAAGAAGGATTATAGAACATCGTAGGAACTCGCTTTCCACATCACTTCGATATCTGTGCTGCCAAGTGAACATTGAATTACCAACGAGTCTACCGTGTGGACGTTCTCACCAAGCAGTTTTTCTAAATGGCCGGGCGATGAGGTATGAATCAATCAACAGTTCACCGTATCTTACGGCGATGTTCTCTGAAAGTCTATGCCCCTAAAATAATTTGCATAGGTCAACTTACCTCATTCAACATAGCAGGATATGGAATCCTTTGCAACTTCTTTAGCCATAATTCTCCATGGCTCAGCTGAGAACATAACAACCAAGCCAAAAACGAAAAATGCAGCAATAAGAACTTAATGGTTGTACCTTAATTGCGCTATTAAGCGACAATTTTGATATAAGTTGAGGAGTATTAGTAGTTGCTGAGAATCTGTCGTGAAAGGTCTACCTTGGGTTTCTTTGACAGTAGCTTGACGATCGGATAGATCAAAAGTCCTATCGGTAGGCCGAAGCCACGGTTCAAAAGCTGGCCCTGTGCAATGAGTTTCATATCTGTTGCATTGATACGGAATCTGTTGTTGATATCTTTAGGGACATTGGTGCCCACCACGGTGAGTTCAGGAAGGCAATGGCTTGCATTGGTCAAAAACAGCGTGTCGCCCAACTCTGTCCGGTCTATCTTCTGACGGATATAACCATTCTTGGCTATGATGACGTAACAGAATGTGTCGGGCAAGACAAAATAGCCATGTGCATCGGTATGCACGATGTGCCCATCGCTGAAAGCAACATCAGCATGGTTGATAAGCGTCTTGTTGTCCATATCCAATACAAGACAACGCTTTGGCTGATCTTTCTGACAAACCTCACCGGCTGAGAGTCGTAGGACAGACAGCATCAAGAGAAATGTAATGGAAAGTGTAAACAGGAATCTCTGCATATCATCAATGTCTTATGACGCCAAAGTTACAAAAAAAACGAACAAGGCATGAGAACTATAAGTGATTTTAAAAGAAATTAATAGAAGGCACTCCCCCTATCCTAATGATCGCGCTGTTGTCGAATTCATTCATGGCGGTAGGGACTGCATAAAGTTTGTTAATATATTTGCCAATCAGACGGACATTCAAAGTTTTTCTGTAAATTTGTAAAACAAACCAATCATTTATTACAATACAATGACAGGATTTATTATTATAGGAGTCGTAGTCTTGCTGGTCATAGGGTTCATCAGCATCTACAACAACTTGGTGAGATTAAGAAACAACCGTGAGAACGCCTTTGCCAACATTGATGTGCAGTTGAAGCAGCGTTACGACCTTGTACCGCAGTTGGTATCAACGGTGAAAGGCTATGCCTCACATGAAAAGGAGGTTTTCATGCGTGTGACAGAGGCCCGCTCGGCTGCAGTCAATGCTCAGAGCATTGACGACAAAATAAAGGCCGACAACCTTCTCACCTCAGCTTTGCAGGGACTGAAGGTCACTCTTGAGGCTTACCCCGAACTGAAGGCCAATCAGAATTTCCTGCAGCTACAGACTGAAATCAGCGATATCGAGAATAAGCTCGCTGCTGCCCGCCGTTTCTTCAACAGTGCTACTCGTGAACTCAACAATGGGGTCCAGACCTTCCCGGGCAATATTATTGCCGGAATGTTCGGATTCCACAAAGAGACCATGTATGAAATAGCAGAGCAGGACCGCGCCTCGATGGACAAAGCTCCCGAAATCAAATTCTAATCATCAGGAATGGAATATGTTGGAATGCTGACGCAGATACGCCGAAACAACACCAAGAGCTTCTTGCTTTTGGTGATGTTTCCGGTGATCATTCTCGTCATGGTGTGGGTATTCATTGCCATCATCAATTGGCTTGCCGGAAGCGGCTATGATCAATATGGCAACACTCTCCACGACTTAGACATTTCCGCCGTAAATGCCACATTTGTGAATGTGTTGCCATGGGTAGTGGGAGGAGTAGCCCTGTGGTTTATCATCGCCTATTACTTCAACGTACAGATGATTAACGGAGCAGTCAATGCCCACCCTATCACACGTAAGGAGAATCCACGCATCTACAACATCGTGGAAAATCTGTGCATTGCCTGCAACATGCCCATGCCAAAGGTGTGCGTGGTCGACGATCCGCAACTTAACGCTTTTGCCAGCGGCATTAACGACAAGACCTACACAGTCACCCTCACTCAGGGAATCATAGACTTGCTCAATGATGAAGAACTCGCCGGTGTGATTGGCCACGAGCTTACACACATCCGCAACCGAGACACCCGACTGCTCATTACGAGTATCGTCTTCGTGGGCATTGTTTCAACGGTGATGAGCATAGTGCTGCAAATTCTTTACAACCACTTTTGGTTTGGCACGGCAAGCAACAGCGATGACGATGACAACGGCAACAGCAGCGGAATTGGATTTGTTGTGGTTTTGGTCATTGGACTCGTGTGTTGTTTCATTGCTTATATCTTCACGCTTCTCACTCGATTTGCCATCAGCCGCAAGCGCGAGTACATGGCCGACGCCGGAGGAGCCGAACTCTGTGGCAATCCGCTTGCCCTGGCCTCCGCACTGCGAAAGATTTCGGCCAATCCCGGCTTGGACAATGTGAAGAGGCCCGACGTGGCTCAACTCTTCATCTGCCAGCCAGACGAGATGCAACACGGTCTGCTCAACTTTATGGACTCCCTTTTCTCCACCCATCCACCTACGGAGAAAAGGATTGCCATACTGCAACAATTCTAAAGAAAGCAATAAGAAAAGCGATTCGTACACATGTGACGAACCGCTTTTCTTTTTTTATATACAATTTCAAGAATTATTTCTGCATGTCATATACCACTTGCATCAGCTTCTTTCCGAGGGCATCAGCCTCCTCTGCCGTCGCAGCCTCAGAATAGACGCGAATGATGGGCTCTGTATTACTCTTGCGAAGATGAACCCAGCAATTCGGGAAGTCGAGTTTCACACCGTCAATATCTGTAACCTTCACATCATCCTGATGACCATACATTTCCTTCACCTTGACAAGAATAGCGTCAACATCGGTATCAGGTGTCAGGTCTATGCGGTTCTTGGCCATCTGGTAGGCAGGGAAAGTCTTGCGCAACTCGCTGGCCTTGATGCCCTTCTGTGCCAGACTGCTCAAGAAAAGAGCAATGCCCACGAGGGCGTCACGCCCATAATGGCTTTCGGGATAGATGACTCCACCATTGCCTTCGCCGCCAATAACAGCTCCGACTTCCTTCATCTTGGTCGTTACGTTGACTTCGCCTACAGCAGCAGCATAATATTTGCAACCGTGCTTTTCTGTCACATCGCGCAAAGCTCGGGTTGAGGAGAGGTTGCTCACCGTGCATCCAGGTGTATGGTCGAGAACATAATCAGCCACGGTTACCAGCGTATACTCCTCTCCATACATCTTGCCGTCTTCCTGGATGAAAGCCAAGCGGTCCACATCGGGATCAACGACAATACCCAAATCATAGCCCCCTTCTGCTACCCGGCTCATAATGCCGCCAAGGTTCTTCTCCAAAGGTTCCGGATTGTGAGCAAACTGACCATTGGGTTCTCCATTGAGCATCGTATACTCCACGCCCAAGGCCTTGAACAGTGCGGGAAGAATGATACCACCGACCGAGTTGATGGTATCGGCTACCACCTTAAAATGAGCATTGCGAATAGCTTCAAGATCCACTAACTTCAAGCCAAGCACAGACTGTATATGACGCTCGTTGAAGCTGTTGTCCTGCGTATAATGCCCCATATGGTCAACTTCAGCATATTCAAAATCTTCTTTAGCGGCGATTTCGAGCACCTCATTGCCGTCTGCCTTTGTCAGAAACTCGCCCTCATTGTTGAGCAATTTCAGAGCATTCCACTGGCGAGGATTGTGACTGGCCGTGATGATGATGCCGCCATCGGCCGCGCTCATTCTCACGGCGAGTTCTGTTGTAGGCGTTGTGGCCAAGCCTATGTCGAGAACATCATAGCCCATACCCATGAGTGTGCCGCAGACAACGTTTCTCACCATGTCGCCGGAGATTCGCGCATCACGGCCCACAACGATCTTGTTGCTTGCCGAATGGCCACTGCGCCGGATGAACGTTGCATAAGCCGTAGTAAATTTCACAATGTCGAGCGGATTCAATGTATCGCCTGTACGACCACCGATGGTTCCGCGAATACCTGATATGGATTTAATCAGTGTCATAAGAATATAATAACTTGATTGACTTATTTTTCTATTTAATGATCTTATCGGCCCCTCTCAAACGTAAGATCGTATAGATATGGAGTCGTCGTCTGTGATGCAGACTGCTGTCCTTTCTCAGCCGGAACAATCAAACGAACTTTTGCGATCTCGTCGTTCTCGGTCTGGGGCCGTCCAATATTGACGAAAGCGAAGGGCACAAGCCAACCAGTCGGAACAGCTGTAGAACCGTAGGCGGTTGCCATGAGGCTGGAACCACTGACAAAAGATCCGGAATAAGTTCCAGAAGTACACGAGACACGCATCTTGTCGGGATACTGACCGTAATAAATATTTTGGTTGGAAAGCGTGATGGTGTCGGTGAGCAGATCACGCTCGGTAAACCTCACCAGCACGGTAGCGGTCTCGCCACTTTTTATCTTTTTACCACATCCCTTGCGCACGATCTGCATGTAGACTCCCGAGGATTCAAAAAGTACAAACTCATTCTTGCTCACATCAGTTGTTGAATCTTGGGCATAGAACTGTTCCTCCGAAATCACCTTGACTGCAGAATCGGCAATATACTGGTTGATGGCTGAGCGTTGTTTCTTTTTCTTGTCTGCATAGGTTTCATCGTGGTTGCACGACTGGAAGGCTAAGACACCGGCAAGAAAAAGTACAACGTATACTAACTTCTTCATATCTACTTGTTTTTTGCTACAAATTTACTAAAAAACGCCGAGTATACACCAACGGTATCCCATTTTTAGATTATTTTTTCTTTAATAAGTCACCATAGGCAATGATCGCCTGGCGGGTGATGTTCTCGGCCTCTTCCATTGAGCAGTTCAAATGACCGCCACTGGCGTTCAAATGGCCGCCGCCATTGAAAAAACGGGCCGCCATCTCATTGCACGGGAAATCATCCACCGAACGGAGACTAACCCACACCGTATTGTCGTGGCGATCGTCCTCACGCAGCGAAATACTGAGCTTGGCTCCTTTTATACGAAGCGGCTCATTGACAAGTCCCTCCTGGTCACCACGTACATAATGAAAATTGCGCATATCGTCACGCGTAAGCGTATAGTAGCTCGCGTGATAGTCCTCTAAGTAGTTTAGCTTCTGTGACATCAGATAGCCCCGAAGCCTAATGGCCCATTGACTATAATTGTTGAATACCTTACGATAGATTTTGTCCTTGTCTATACCCTTGGTGAGCAGCTGGCAGATGATGAAAAATATTTCCGGACGTGAACTATTATAAGTGAAACCACCCGTATCACACATCATCCCGCTATAGATCGTAGAAGCTATCTTCTTATCCATCTTTTCAAACTCACCCATCTGCCACAGCACACGGAAAACGATTTCGGATGTGCTCGAAAGCTCGGGACGAGAAACACTGACCACGGCGTCAAGCTGTGGTTCGAGGTGATGATCAAAAAGGATCCGCTTTGCAGTCGACTTCTCGAAGGCTTCCTGCATACTGTCGAGACGTTCCGGAGCATTGAAATCAAGACAACAGATCAAGTTGGCCTCCTTCAAAGCTTTGTCTATCTCTTCCGGATGCCGGTCATACCGGATGATCTTTTCAACATCCGGCTGCCATCTAAGGAAATCGGGAAATGCGTCGGGTACGGCAACAGTTACTTGCTTGCCCAAGCCACGAAGATAAGCCGACCACGCCAGCGACGAACCTAACGCATCGCCATCGGGAGACTTATGACAACACACGAGAATATTTTGAGCCTGGGCGAGGAGATCCTGGAGCTGCTCCAACTGCTCTGCTGATAAGATGTCTATATTCATAATTTGCAAAGGTAGCAGAAATTTCTGATATGCTGTGTAATTACGGTGTTAATTTAACAGATTTAAGGAAAAAGGCCTATGCAAATTTGCATGGCACTTTTTGAATCCGTTATCAGATATTCGTTCTCAGATTTCTGAACATTCACATCGTCCGGCATATACAAGCCCGCCGGCCCCCTTATGCAAGCCCACCGGCCCCCTTATGCAAGCTCACCGGCTCCCTTATGCAAGCTCACCGGCTTCCTTATGGCAGGTCGCAGGCTGCCATAAGCCGGAATTCATCAGCTCATAGTTCGCGGCATATAAGGAAAAAAATAAGGCAAGCACAGTGGGTGTACTTGCCTTATTCGTATGCATAGAATGGTATCCGATTACTTCTTCAGCATCTTCTTACCATTACAGATAACAATGCCCTTATAGTTGGCATCAACTCGCTGGCCGGCGAGATTATAGAATGCGCTGCCGTTGCCTGCCTCTTTTGACTCAACATTATTGATTCCTGTAGCGACGGATGAAACCAATGCGAGCTCAGGCGCATTCTTGAAGCTCACCACGACAGCCGTAACAGTATAGTTGACACCATCTTCGAGATTGTCAAGGCTACCGTTCTTAAATTTGTCGTATACAGGCACACCTCCAAGGGTCTTTGCCTCTGCTGAGTACACACCAGAAACCTCTACAAGATCACAAAAGTCAGCAGCAGAAAGGTCGGCCGGAGAAGCAACTTGTCTCGGTTCTACGGTTCCATCGGTTGTTGTGATTTCTACGTTTGCAACCTTAGTGATCTCGGGTAAAGAGTTAAACTCGTCGTAGGTTGCTGTCAAAGTTCCATTCAGAATCTGCCCAACAGTAAATTCAACGCCTGTGTTGAAGAACTCAATGGCACCAGAAGCATCACGAACATAAATTTCGCTGTTCTGCTTGCCACTATTTGTTGTATAATTGTTCACGTAGACCACTTGAGCATCATTAAGCTTCAACTTGGCTGTATTCTTTTTACCAATGGTCTTGAAGTCTGCAATGGAGGTATAGAGTTTCTCCACAACCAGGGTATAGCTTGCAGAACCGGCATAATAAGTATCGGTTTCCTCCGAAGAGGCCGTAATCTTCGTAGTGCCAGCACCGACAACAGTAACGTTACCCTGAGCGTCAACAGTTGCAACATTCTCATCGCTTGAAGAATAGGTTACAGGCAAATTGTTGGGGTTGCTAAGTGTGGGAGCCGTAAATTCCTCACCAAGCATCACGCTGACTGAATCCTGCGAGAAGGCCAAATCTGCATTCTTCTTTGTAGAAGCCAGTTCCTCGGCAGAGATAACATAAATTTCGGGAGCATCGTGGAAGGGTACTAAAATACCCGTCACAGATCCACGCCCACCATCTGCAAGATTATCGAGTTCTCCCGTCTTAAATTTGTCATAAAGGGCAACTCCGTCAAGTGTTGATGCGCTTGCGTCATAAGTACCTTCAATCTTGACAAGATCGCAGTAGTGCTCAGCTGTTAACTGATCAGTTGTCAACGCAAGAGGATCAGCAGCAGCAGTACCCTCAGAGGCGGTTACGTTAACGTCAGCCACGTCAGTCACCTCTGGAAGACCGTTAAATTCAGCATATTTTGCCGAAAGTGTTCCGTTGAGGATTTGGTTCGGCGTATACTCGAGATTTGATTTATAGAAGTCAATAGCACCAGACGCGTCACGCACATACATATCGTTATTATACACGTAGAGCACCTGGGCATTGGTGAGGTTCAAAATGGCAGAGTTTCCTGTTCCGATGCCCTTGAAGGCTGCAATATTGTCTACGGCCGAGGCAACGTTCAACGAATAGCTGGCTGAACCGGCATAGAATTCATCTGTTTCTTCAGAAGAAGCGGTGATCGTTGTTGTGCCAGCTGCCTTGATAGTTACCGTACCGTCCCCTGCAACTGTAGCTACATTCTCGTCGCTGGAGGTGTATGTGACAGGCAGCTGATTAGGATTGGACAGTGTGGGAGCCGTAAATGGTTGGCCAAGAACAGCCGTGGCTGAAGTTGCAGAAAACTCTAAGCCTGCAGACTGCTTAGTAGAAGAGCCAGCTACCAAAGTAACCTCTATTTTAGTAGCACGTACCTGATTTGAAGGAGAAGAAAATTCAACGGAAGATGAATTACCTGTCCATGTTCCGATTTTCCCCTCATACGAATAAGAACCAGAGGAAGGTTGCTCAAAACAGCCAGGACCTTGCTTGGCTTCGCCTTCTGCAGTACAAGTAAAAACGATTTTCTGAATATTGCCTACTGTCGACGATATCGTCGTTGTAGAATTCTTGTAGAATCGGTACTCGTAGGATTTGGTACCCTTGTTGTAAGCATTGAAAGCTGCATCCGAACAATAGATGGTGACACCATCCTTTGAGATCTGATCAGCCTTTCCATTACCGGTATTTTTGCCGTTGTCAGTTCCGGCCGTGAAAGTAACAATGGTTTGTGCGCTTGCCTGACCGATCACGGACAGCAAAGCCAAAACCAACAAAAAACGTAATTGTTTGATCATAGATTTAAAATTTTAGGTGCTCAGCGTCCCTGCTTGAAGAGAAACATCGCACATTATGAATGATTTGTTCTATTTCATAAGTTTATAGTCAACATCTATTCAGCCCATCTACCATCCCGATTCTATATGCAAAAATAGAAAAATAGAATGATAAACGAGCTACAGTCATGTGAAGAATTGATTTCAAATTCTTACTAACGACCCCTGCTTAATTGCACTGCAAATATACGAATATTTTTTTTGATAAGATAATTAGAAACGTTGTTATTCCTTAATTTATAAGTTCGGTGAGTATAATTCCCTAAGCTACTTCATATTTGTGATACTGGTAAGAAGTTAGTCACAACTCATATGAAACGGGCCACATAATGAAATCATTAAAACATTTCAGGTCCCAAGCCGTCTACAACCTGACGACATGGAATTTTAACCCACGCAAAAGGTGATGTAATTCATGAAGAAGAGACCGGCCCTAATGACTCCATATTACGGTGACAAAAGGTAAAACCGGTCTCAGCAAGCTATGTGCTTTATTTCCACTCTTCAATATTAAAGCTTGCTTCTACATCCTGCTCAATATCATCGGGCAAATTGCAGAAGAAATCTATACCTGTGAGTTGTTCTATTTCCTTAATACTCTTGGCATAATGACTGTAGGCGTAGTTTTCTGCCACATTGACATGCTCGGTCCAGAATCCAATAGCCTTATACTGATGATCCTTCACGGCGAGCAAACACATATAAAAGTATTTGGGCACCGGTACAGTCATGGTTGTAGAATCATGGAAAGATAATATTTGGTCAGCCTTATCTATGGTTGCGGCTTTCACTACGTAAAGTGTGTCGCAGAAGTTACGGTCATTTCCCCAATTCTGTACTTTCTGTTCCAATCGTGCCCATTGGACACCATTATGATTTTGATATTGCGGCTGCATATTGCTGTAATAAAAGGTCTGCCGGTTCTGCTCCACACTGCTCTGACGGTCGTTCGACGCACAGAGATGCCCACGTGAATATCCTGAGTAGTCGGATCGGCTCGTTCTATATTCACTCGGTATCTCCTCGTCTACTGCCCAAGCTTCATTCCTCCCTACACCATTATTGGGAGTTGCTGCCGAAAATTCATAACATGTCCATCGGTTCGCACGTTTGTTGCCATCCCACTCCAAAGAATAAGTGATTCCATAGTCATCTGTCGAATGAGTGATCTCAAAAGTGACGTCACTCCCCTGATAGAATCGTGGGAATTCCAATCTCCAGCCTTCAGGATTTTTTGCCAAGTCTTCCGGAGTATTCCGATTGAGATTTAATCCATTTCCGTAGAAGACGACAAACTTCACCTGTGAATACAGAAAATCACGTGACTCTTGCCCTTTTAAATATATTTTTACACCAAGAGAGTCTCCTTCGGGAGTGAACACGACCCGACTGCTGTCAACGTTTGCTCTTTCAAAATTTATTACTTTTCCATCAATAAGATGCACCGACTCAACCTTGACATTCCCTTGAGAAAACGATAAAAGCGAGGTAAAAGAACATATAAGAGTTAGAAAATATTTTTTCATTGTCTTCTGTCAGTCTATTTTATAATCAATTTCTTTCCGGCACGCACATATATTCCCTTTGGAAGCGAATCTATCTCTTGTCCAGCGAATTTGCCACTTAAAGTATAAATACGATCATCAGATGGAGTGATACGCTCCTCATTGATCATCTTTCGGATGTCGGTAGGCAACTCGGTTATGGGCGCTGCTATTATTAGCAAGTTACTATTGGTTTTTGTTGTCGGAACAAAAAGTGAAATTCCATTTTCGGATTGCTTCTCACCAGAGATGTAACCTGCTACATGATCATCCACTTTCATTACAGGGTTTGTCATAACACCAACAAATTTAACAAGCCCAGTATCATCAGATAGCATGACTGTGTCGTTCTTCAGATTGACAACACGGACTTGAGGCATATCAGGAAGAAATAACTTACAAGTCGTACCGTCTTCCAAGTCTTGGAATGCAGACAGAGTGGTTATAAGTCCTGCGTCCGGCTTACGACTGCCACGTCGCCAATAGATTTGCTGATTATCTTTTACGGATGATTTTGAAGAATAGCAAGAAAAAATAGGTTTGCCGTTATTGGGATTGAACCGCAAACTATTGTGTGAATTCACTCCAGTAAACGTAATGATAGCTATATTTCCCTCACCAACTGCAAGTGTACAGCGATCATTATCATTTGGAACGTTTCCCACATCCGTACGAAGTGAATTACTTGAACTACTTGCAGCGTAGAGATAACCTTCACCTACATGAAGGAGCCATTTACCAGGTTCTCCCTCCAACTGGATAATCTGTGTTGAAGAAGATGGAAACAACTGATTGTCCTGGATATCCACAGAAGTTGCATCGCGGTTGTTAGTATTCTGTTGAACAGACATTGCAAGACTATCCTCTGCGTTGGCAATAACGATTTCATCACCTTCTTGAAGTTCACTGGCATGGGTTAACAACTGAAAAGTTTCCTGTGCAATTAACATGGATGGAACGAACCATAAAAAGAGCACAAGATGAAACGTAAGAAAAGATCGCTTAACAAAAATCATTTAGAAAATTATATAAATTAGAAATAAAAAAGGGGGAACCAACAGCAATCTTCGGTCCCCCCTTTACACGTGGGTGGTGATGGATTCGAACCACCGAAGCGAGACGCAGCAGATTTACAGTCTGCCCCATTTGGCCACTCTGGAAACCACCCTTTTTTTGAAGCAGTGCAAAGGTACACTTTTTAATCGAGACTACAAAAAAATATCCAAAAGATTTTAATAAGAAATGTTGAAAATACCCGATCACTGTACTATTGAGGGAGATAAACTTTGAAGTTGTAATAAATGTCTATACTTTAAATAACGCAGGATTCAAAATCATAAGCGTTGAAACTCCGCACGTGGCCAAAGCATCTCAGCCTACTTCAATTTACAAACAATAGAAACATAACGAAAAAAGGGTCTCTGCTGCATTTGCAACAAAGACCCTTACCTTAAAAGAAGGCGGCTACCTACTCTCCCGCATTGCATTGCAGTACCATCGGCGTA